>JAPPHT010000020.1 GCA_028874795.1 Chloroflexota bacterium | reverse complement strand
CCCGCTCGTCGGCAGGTGGACGGTCCCGTGGTTGACCCGTCCGGCGATGCCGTCGGCGAGCAGACCGGTCAGCGCGCGGTGTACCGTCGCGTACGCCTCGCCGAGGATGACCGCAAGCTCCAGAGTGTCGGCGAACGGCGTCGACGCCAGGGCGCGCAGTACCTGCATCTCCCGCTCTTGTGCCTGTGGACTCATCTCCCCTGTCTTCGTCGCAATGATGGGTTTTCCGTCAGGCTCGCCGCCGGGCTTAGCACGGCGCAAGGGGCTCGTGTCAGCATCCGCGGTCTCCGGCGGTGGCGGATATGCCCTGAAAGGGGGTTCGCGCGCGACCTCCCCCTGTAAGCCCGTTCGGCGAACGGGGTGCGTAGTGTGCGGGGGTAGAAGGAGAACTAGGTTGTTGGCGACGGGGTGACCGGGTCGTAGTCAAGGCTGCTGCGGCGCTCCGCACCATGCGGGAGCAGCGCAGCGAGCAGTTCTGGTTAGCGCCGGTGGCGGGAAGGCGGGACCGGTTGTTGTCCGTGGCACTCGCGGGAGTTGTAGAAGTGCAATCGCCGATGACCGGTGGATCGGACAACCCCCACGAGTGGAAGGACGATACTGCAATCGTCGGTGGAGGGTGAGGGCTAACTTGGCTCGGACGACAATGGGGGAGGTGATGTGTCACGGCGGTATTGGGTGGGCAAACGCTGGGTAGGGCCGGAATCGCTAGGAACGACGCCGTCCAGCGCGTTCTGCGGGCCGATGTCGGGAGCGTCGGCAGGACCGCGAACTGGCGGGAACATCCCCGGCGAGGATGGGCTCTCCGGCGCTGGCGATGACCGTGGGCTGGCGGCAAACCGGATAACGTCGCCCCTAGCCGTGGAGACGACTCGGTGTGCTAGTGCTCGCGTCGATAACGCGCTGGTGCACCATCCAACGCGTAGGCCAGTTGTGCGTAGTGCCTCTCGGCTGCCCGCTTCAACTGGTCCCTATAATCTTCCGACCTCTCATCGAATATCACGTCTATCTGCTCATCGAGGAATTCCCCGTATCCGTAGCGGTAAGTGATGACACTGGGAGGAGTTGCAAGGTAATACATAGCAACCACCTGCCTAGCCACGTAGTCTATATCATCGCTACATGTGTTTATTCCGCCAGTGAACACCACATTCTCACGCACTCGGAGTTCGCAGTAACACGGTAACGGTATATCTCTCCAAAACAGGGAGATTGCTCTCCGCCTCTGTCGAATATCGGTCTCTGTAAACAGCGGCATCTCTTTCAGTATCATGGACATTAGAACATAGAGTACAAGAGCGGATGCTACCACCGCTCCAGACCAATTACGTTCCAAGTACGAAATATACAGACCCCCTGCTTCTCCAAACAAGAGTATTGCCAGGAGTATGATGCGTTTCCAATGCCAATGCCATTCACCCAAGTGGTTGACGATGCCAATTCGCTGGTATCGCGAGTTGAGGTATCTGGGTTGGGACGTCACCAAATGCAAGAAACCTCTGATCATGACAGCACCCCCGGAGTTCATTCCTGACAAGCGGGCCGCTCAGCGGAGTTGCCCGGTGAAGGCTAACTAGAGTCGGCGCTGAGATAGTAGGACTTCTTGAAGTCTGACGGAACTCCATACCCGACCTTCTCCGGCAGACAGCGGACGACCTCGCGGGCCCGGACTGGGTGGAGAAAGAACGTGCGCGGCAGCGAGAGATAGAGGAGCGGTTCTCAAGGTCTGCGTCCACGCCAAATGACCTACCGTTCTAGCGGCGTAGTAAGTTCGATCGACGGTTCATCCTTGCCTGCCAGAATCGTTATTGCACGCTCACTTGTCTTCGTACGAAAACACCCGGGTCTCCGTCAGTCATGGCCCGCTGCTCACCGGGAGTTAACTTACGATATCTTGACAGCCTGAATCTGGCGTAGTGGCCGACACCTAGCATTACCCCTCCTCCTAATGTCATCGCGGGCCACGCCCACATCCAAACTACATCCAAGACCAGGCTGAATACGAGACAGAAGGCAAGCGAGTACATGCCGGCTGAGACAAGCCCAGCTCCCCCAAAGGCTCTGATCAGCAGTTGCGCATGGGTGAACCTACGATCATCCCTTGGTCTAAGCCGTCTGATGAAGAACTCTTCAGGCTTGGCGAAATAGGGTAGGAAGACCAGATAGGTTGCACACACAAGCAATAGCGACGTGAGCAACTTCACGCCTGTGATAACCGCATCGAGTGGCATATCGAGGCCCCTTGCCCTACCGAGTGAGTGTGCCCACGGCCAGATTGATCACGTGATTCTACCATTGACGCTGCGGCGGCTATCATTCCCGGACCGTATCGAGCCTCGCAGCCGATTGCGGGTGATAAGGAGCGTCCTGTGGGGCGGTGATGGTGCCGGACGCCTCGCGTCGGCGATGAAAGGGGAGGGCCGTCACGAGGCACCAGGGAACGGGTTACAGGGGCCGGTACGGGGACGGGACAAGGGTCGCCGTGGGCAGCGGGGGAGAAATCGGCGTGGGCGGATCGGCCTGACCGGCATCAACCCCCACGTCGAACCCGCATGTCCGATAGGCCTCGAACATCGCGCGGTCTTTCTCGGAGTTCATCCCTTCATTGATGTAGGCTTCAATGAACTGCTCGACCCCACCGAACTCGGTAGCCAGGCACCTGAGCACCGACGGCGGCGGGAAGTACTCGTCCCAGAACGGAATCACTTCCGACTCCTCATCGCTCAGGCACAACGCCGCGCGCGTGTACGCTTCCGTCAAGCGGTTGGATATGTTGTTCCCTGGCGTGAACAGCTCTCCGTGTTTGGCGAACACGTCACGGAGGCATCCCCTGCTATCGGCAGAAAGCCCGCTTGGCCTGAGCATCGCGGCAGTCCCCGCGAAATCGATCCCGGCATTTGCCGCAGGCGACAGACAGTCGAGCCAAGGGCTCAACAGCCGCGCGAAGGCCTTGTCGGACACATCCGGGCCCACGGACGTGCGCAGGCACTCGGCATCCGATGGAGGAAGCACCTCGATCACCTCCTGTACCGTAGTATCAGCGGTGAGTTCAAGGTCCCATAGGTCAGTGGGCCTAGCTTCACCGTGCGGCAGCATGGCAGCAGTTGGGATGGGCGCGGAAGTGGGCGTTGCTGCGGGTGTAGGCGTCGCCAGTGGCGTCGGCTTAGGCATGAGAGTGGGCGTAGACGGCGTTGGCGTCGGAGTCGGCGATGAGCAGGCGATCAATGCCGGGAGAAGCAACACGAGGAGAGAGAGGCCACCCGCTGTCGATGACGCCATGTCGGCAGTATAGTTTCTGCCGCGGACCGACGCTCCTCGCTGACCGGACGGGAAGGCTCGCTTTTGCTCTCTCCTGACATCGGGCGTTCCGGCACATCGGGCGTTCCGGCACTTCCGCTCATACTCGCCTAGCCGGACGAGCGCTTCGCGCACCAACCGACGAAGGGCTCGCGGGCTGTGGGTGTCCGACGGCGCGGCGCAAGGATCCCTAGGCCCTGCGCCGCCTCGCCCGGAACACGAGCACCAGGGTGCCGACTACGCTGAGCACGATGAGCAACCCACCCGCAACCAGCGCGCCGATCGAACGCCACGGGAACGACTCACCGGGGTCTGGAGATTCACGGTCACCCGCGCTTGCAGGTCATCGTCACGCTCATCTAGGTGCAGGCGGCCATCGCTCTGCACTTCGCGGTGGAGCACTACTCCTTCCCCGTAAGGGAAGCTAGAGCGCATCGAACGCAGATGCGGGAATCAGGACGAGGGCGTTCGCCACTTCCCTCGTGGAGAGGTCCGCGAAGTAGCGGAGCACGACGACCCGTCGGTAGTCGGCGGACAGCTGGCTGAGCGCCCGCCGGACCTCATCCCGGTCGTCCGCCCGGCTGAACCCGGGGTCCGTACTGCCGCCGACATCGGCCTCCGACAGCGGTTCGACCGGTACCTGGCGCCGGGCCTTCGCGTTGAGCGCCTGGTTGACGGCGATCCGGACCAGCCAGGGCTTCAGAGGCTGGCCGAGGCGGAACGTTCCGATGCCGTTCCAGGCACGCACGAACGTCTCCTGCACCAGCTCTTCGCTGACCGCCCTGTCGCGCGTCATCAGGTAGATCGTGCCCATGAGCACGTCCCTGTAGCGCTCCACGATCGGGCGAAACGCTTCGCAATCACCCATCTGGCAGCGCCGGACGGCATCCTGTTCGTCGATCACGCTCTCTGCTCTCCCGGGCGCCGGTGTCCTTCACCAGGAACATACAAGCCATGAGGCCAATCGGTTCTCACGCATCGGCATCGCATGCACGTTCCACCGCAGACCGGATGACAGTCGGGCTCGCCTTCTTGCGATAGGATAGTAGGAGGAGGACGCGGGCGATGAGGTTGATGAAGATTGTTCTGACCATAGAGGCAGTAGCGTTCACGACTATCCTCGTCGCTTTCTTCATCGGCTCGCTGGTCGGCGGCCTCGCCAACCGAACCCAGGGAGAGTTCGCGTTTGAGATGGCAACGCTAGTGGGAGTATTTGCCGCCATATGGGCATTCGGACTCTACGCAGCGAGGAATGCCGGGATAACCGCATGGGGCAGTATCGCGCTCCGGTTCGCCACGATGGGCATGATGTTCTTCACGCAGCCAGGGCTAATGGTGGGGATGCTCGTACTGCTACCATCCACACTCCTCCTGCTCCTCGGCGTCTACTCAAGGCGGCTTCCCGCCAGCTCATAGTGCCATGCGTCGCAAGGCCGACCTGCTGCTGGTCGTAGCAGACACTGTTCTCATGGCCGATGGGCCAGTTCAGCACAAGGGTCGCAGCCGCAAGCCTCGGCCCGCATCCTTCTCCATGTTCGAGTGGGCCCTCGGCACGTGTGGGGGTTTCTGCGTTAAGGCCATCACGATAGGGGCGTTGGCGCGACGCACGCACAGCCAGCCCACGCCACTTCGCCCACGCCAGCCTTCGGGTTCACCACAGCGCAGGCCCCTCTCGCCAGCGGGTTCCGTATCCCGGTGGCGGCGCGACGTATCGCGTCAGGCAACCGGGCGCCCTCCAGCACGCCACAAGGCCCATCCGGTTGCTCCGTAGACCAGAGGGAGCAGGGTGTCTACGATGGCCCACTTCACGAAACCCTGGTGATCGTCAGCATCAAGCCCCAGCGCAAGGATGGAGAACCAGCTGTGCAGCAGCAGAATGGTCACACCGACGGTGGCGTAGAACGCGATATTGGCCTCCCAGTACGAGGAGGCCAACGGCCCCACTTTAGCGGCCCGGCCAGCACTGAGTTTGCGGCGGGTGTTGAACACCAGGGCGGGCACAGCGGCGACGACCATCAGAATGTCGAGGACGTACCAGACACGCTCAGGGTCGTATGAGGCCGCGTGCAGAGGGTTGATGATGAAGTACGCGGCTACCGCGACCGATACTGCGATGAGGTAGGCTCCAGCCAGTCGTTGGAACATCGGATCCTCCCTAGCCCGTGATACGATGCCCCCACGATAGCACGGGGAGGAACTAGCACTTCACCTATGCGCGACGATGGCAGGCCCAAGCAACCGTCGTTCGATGAGCATCGTCTATTGGCCAGTACGCCGGGCTATCAATCCGGAAAGGCGGTTCGATTCCCGCTGCCAGCACCAAGACGCGCAGGAGGCTAACCACTGGGTATGATAAGTCAACCTATCATGTGGTAGGATTCGGATATCCAGGCTAGGAGAGAGTGGCCATGTACCCTTTCGGCTATTCTTACGTTATAGAGATGGATGACTACACCCGCACAGTGACCTTGCACCGTGCAGATACGGCATGCCGTCCGCCGCGCCCATCGTTTCTCGGCAGGCTACTAGCTAGATGGTCAGGTAACTATAGGGAGCCTTCGTTGTGGACGCCGCGAATATCTAAAGATGCCGCGTTGTCTACGATAAACAACCTTAATGAGTCTATCATCAAGGCGTTTGGTGGAATAGTGCCACCCTACAAGTTCAAGGAGTGTCATTGTGCTCGATAATGGCGATATAGTTCGCGTTGTTTCCTCAATAGAACGAATCTAAGGCTCAGTCATTGTGTAGATAGTCGCAAGCTGGAATGTAGAGCGTGGGTATCCCTTGCTATTCGACGGAGTGACTGACAACTCTCTGCGCCCACGGTTTCCAGTTGAGGTCCAGTCGGCGCCGCCCACCGGACAATTCGAGTGCGCGGGTGTCATCAATCAAGGAACTGCCCCTTGATCGGCGCGTAGGCCCATCGAATGCTCTCTCCAACCGGCTGCCCCGTATCCGGTGGATGCTCGGCCTCCATGGAAGCCTGACTTCCCTCCGAGGTTCCTCGTTGAGGGGAGCGTAGCCCGCTACCGCGGCCCCCTGGTGTCCCAGGCCCCTTCCAAACCACCCCCCTGACCTCCACCGTTCTGGGGAGTGGACGACGGCCTCCCGGAAACCGCCCACTGTGAGGATGTCGACCATCTCGACCAAGCGCTCGATCTCGCCATCCGCATCCTCAGCGCACGCGTCACAACCACAGCTAGGGAATGGTTCGGTATACCACTTCCCAAAGCGGACACACAGACCTGGGAAGTCCGTGAAGGCCACTGTGAGGGGAGCGGCCTCCGCGCCGGTCGGCCTCAGCGCGATGCATGGCCGGACCACCCCGCGGCGCTCCAACTCCCCGTCTAGGCCGTAGCCTTCGACATGTTCGACGTCATACTGCTGCACCAACGCGGCGAGCATCTCTAACGCAGCGTCGTGCAGGGGCAGGAAGCGTTCTGGGTTGGTTACGCGGCTGTAGGCTTCCTCCGGCGGTCCCCCGGGTCCCCACATGTCTTGCGAAGGCATAGCGGTCTTATCTCCTCGCTCATGGTAGCATTTGGCTCCTAGGGGAGGCCCACTCCAAGCGAAACTCCACTCAAGGTTCGCAGTACTGTACCGCTTGGCCTTGGCGCACCATGCCGAAACTCGTCCGCTGTGCAGCGTGATGATGGCGTCGAACCGCCCGTGACGGTGAAACTCCACGCGGGAGCGGCGCGAGCCATACCCGGCGAGAGCGCCGTCGTTGGCCCGGTAGACTGCTGGTGTGCCTCCCATGCGTCTCGGCTCGAATCAGGCGGCGCAACTCCATGCGGAGGCCGCGCTGGAAGGGTGCTACAGCAGCCATTGGGATCAGTGGGGGGCTCATCCGAATCACCGCTACACGTTGGCCGGAGGCAGCGGCCACGATAGGAAGAATGTAAGCGGGGTCGACTTCAAACTAGGCCACTGCCCGGAGCTCGACCAGTTGCTTCCTCAACCTGTAAGCCTCCCTCGGCTTCCTTCCCCAGGATGGCGATGGAGTGCCGGCCCTCCGCTCCGGGGCCAACACTCCACCACCGGTTGTCAGGATACTCCCCAGCGGGTCTCCCCGCGTTGTCGCGGCGAAGCAGCGCGGTTACTAGATTGCCACCGACATGCCGGGAGCACAGGGTCTTTCTAAGCGATCCGGCGCGCCGGGCGACAGCTGGGTGCCGTACCAGCGCCGTCGTCGCACGTCCGGCGGGTGTCCGTCCGGGTGCGCGGCTGACCTTCCCCATCTTCCCCACTGACCACAAGCCGGTTCCCCCGGCAACTCGGTAGGTGCAGCCTCGACGCGAACCATACATTCACTCGTGAGACCTCCTGCGATGATGTATGAGGAGACTCGCCGCTGGCTGGTGAGTTCTACTCAGCCGGGTCTGGAGGAAGCGGCTCAAGTATATTCGCGATGTAGTCGTAGTCGGCGTTGCGGTCCGGAAACAGGATGTGCTTCGCCGCGAAGTCGTCTCTCGTCCAATCCCCGTCGCCGTACAGCGGGCGCAACACGTCGTATTTTGTAGCTGAAACGATGAACGAGTCGAGCTGCACGTTCCTTCCGGGCGAGCGTTGCGCTATCGCATTCGCCAGTGCAGGCAACCGTTCGTGCAGCTGTGCCTTTTCGTCCTGCTCATAAGCATACGCATGCACCATGCCGTGGGGCTCCACGAACACGATGCGCTGCCCATCGGCTCTCTTTACCCAGAGGATGAAGTCAGGGTAGAACCAGTTCATTTCGAAGAAGCCCACGCCCCTTCCTCGGGTTAGGTTGCGCAGCAGGAATAGCTCGACCCCGTCCGGCAGCTTACGCGGTTCGTCGCCACAGAACTCCCGTAGGTCATCAACGAACTTCCGCTCGCTCTCCTGCAGTGCAGGCGGCAAGACCTTTACCCCCTTCCGCTGAGGCTCGACGAGCAACGGCTGGTAGAGATGCCGGTCGAAGTGTATGCGCGGCAATGGTTCTCCCCCTGCGTCGTAGAGTCTGCTGACATCGTTGATCAGGCGCCGGATATCCCTGAGCAGGGTCGGCTCACTGCGCGGTGCCTCAATCGTATACGCCTTGCCCTCATCGTCCATGACTACCAAGAAGTTCTCGTCGGTGTCGTCCAACTCCTTGTAGATGAGGTTCCGCGACTCCCAAGCCGATTGGCGGCGTGCGTAGAGCCGGTCGGCGTACTTCCGCAGAATGCTCGCTACCGCGTCCTGCAACCGCTCTTGGTCGGCACGGCTGCTCGGTTTCCTCAGGGATTCGTCGGCGGTCAGTTCGTACACCTGCTCTCCGGCTTCCAGTATCTCCCGCAACCGGATAGGTTGTATGATGAGGTTTCCGTAGCCTCTCGTTTCCTTGTGCGCCAGCAGGTCCAGATACACACGCTCCCAGTCAACGAGGTCCAGGCTCTCGCTCGGCACCTGCACCGCACCGCCGGACTGTGCGCTGGCAACGGCGACGCCGGACTCTCCACTGGATATCACCTGCACCCGCGCCGACAGATCTACCGACACCGGCCGAACGCCGCTGTCGTATCTCAGAAGGACGGACTCATCGAAGCGGGCGCCCTGCTCTAGGCGGGGAATAACCAGGCCCTGCTTCAGGAAGTCTTCATTGGTCTGTATGGGCAGCGGGAGTGTTATCGTCTCTTCTATGCCCTCGTTCTCCAGATAATCCCGGAAGCGGCCCATGTAGTCGGCGCGAAGAGCGAAGATGTTCAGGGTTTCCAAGAGCCCGATACCCTTGGGGTGCGCCTCGCCCGGCAACGCAGCGCTGCGCTTCAGCGTCATGTTCCGCCCTCGCAAGCGGACGCCGCGCCCGAACAGCTGGATGATCTGGGATCCTTCGCCGTGGCCGATGTTCAGCAGCCCCATGTTGGATACCCGCCACGAGTTCCAGCCCTCCATGAACTTTCGGGATCCCGCCAGCACTTCTACAGTGGAGCCATGGTCGTTGATGCGATTGAACAGAGAACCGTGCAAGGCGTCATCTTCGACCACTATGCCGCCATCATTCTGCCTTACCATCTCTTTGAATGAAGCAGTGTCGCCTATGTAGAGAACACCGAAGTATTCGTCGCTACCAGCAGATCTAAGCCCCAATTCCCCCTCGCAGCCTTTCATTTCAACTACGTGCAATCCGCCTACTCCTGTCACATGCAACACTCCGGCCAACATGTCGCTATACAGTGTGGTTGCATCCTTGCCGCTGCTTCGAAGGTACGCAAACTCATCGGCGAAGATATCCCTTCCGTCAGAAGCATCAGGCAAGCCCGAGTCCCCTCGCAGAAATGCTCCTATGCGCTCTCTCGCCCACGCCGGTTCGGAGAGCACCCTGTGCAAGAATCTGATTACCGTGAACAGGTCGCTCTGGTAAACGCTATTCTCCTTCTTCTGGACAGTGTTGCCAACGAACAGCCATAGTGGTCGATCAAGCTTGTAACCGCTGCGTAGTTCACCTAATTCCGCAAAAACCAGTTGCTGTTCGTAGAACGCGAGCATGTTGGCCAGCAATAGCGTGTCCGTTTGGTCCGACGTTGTTTCCTGTTGGAGATTCAGAATACGGAAGTCCTTACCGTAGCCGTCGGCGTGGAAGTGGCGGTAGGAGTAGTCGAAGGCGATGGCCTTGCCGTACTCCTTTAGCAATGCCTCGTCTTTCGCCGCAGCGAGCGCCTGTCCGAACGTGGCGCTGTACTCGAACGTGAACCCGGTTTCGCCTAGCGCGTCACGCACCTTCCGCCATGCCTTTGCTTCGGAACTGGCTCCCTTGTGTCCCTCGTCCACGAAGATCAGGTTGTTCCCCTCGAAGGCTTCCACTGGAACGCTCTCGCCCTCGCCCCGCTTGTTCATCACGAGTTTGGTGACCTCAGTGACTTTGACCGTTCCGTCTCCACCGAGCAGCCCTCCGGGTTCGTTGAGGTTGAACCGCGAGGCTGAGATGTTAGACGCCTCTAGTTCGCCGATGTGCTGCTGGCTCAGCCCCTCGTTGGGCGTGATTAACAGAATGTTGTCCAAGGGTGCTCCACCGTATCTCCGGTTGTAGTGGAGAAACTGTCGGTAGTTCAGGTGCAGCAGCAGCGTCTTGCCGCTGCCCGTGGCCATCCAGAACGCCAGCTTGGAGAGGTCTCCCCCTTGGAACGGTTCGTACCATCCGGCGGATCGGTCAACGAATTCGTTCAGCGAGCGCAGGAGCGCGTCGCGGTCGCTGTAGTAGCGGTCGAGGTATATTTCGGCGTACAGCGCGGCGAGGTACTGGAAGTAGCGCAGCGTGATCGGTTCAGACCGGCCTGCGTTCATCGCTCCCAAGTACCCACGGATGTTGTCGTTGTAACGCTCCAAGTCGTCAGTAGTCACGCCTTGTAGGCGTTCTGATCGCGTGGTCAACCGGACGTGGAGGTCACTACGTCCGTCCGCATCGAACCCCTCGTTCGTAGACTTGAGTTCGGCCAGCAATTCAGGAGTACTGGAATAGCCCAGCTGCCGGTGTAGCCAGCCAAGGAGCACCAATTGTTGCTCCAAGCGAGCGTAACCGAGGCCGGAAGTAGGTGGCTTGCGTGGCGGCATCCGCGACTCTCTCCCGGCTACACCGCACTCACAGCCGCGAACATGCGCGCCTCGAACAGCGGTTCGATCGCCTTGGTGTTCGGGATCGAGGAGCCTCCGTTCATGTACACGGTGTCCGCGTCCCAAGTCATTCCCCTTGCCGCAACGAACCGGCGGTCCCGGTCGAAGTCGCCCTCCGACCATCCTTCGGTCTCCCGCCACACGACCGCGACCTCCCGCCCCGGTTCGGCGCGAGTTTCGCCACGGTATACCAAGTAGCGTCGCCCATTGTCGTCGTACGTCTGGCGCCTGCGGACATGCAGCCCCAGGAGGTAGTTGAACGTCTCCGGCACGTCGACCGTCCGCTCCCGCTTCTCTCCGTTGGCGTGAACCCGAAGCCGGTAGGCAAAGGGCCTGGTCAGTTTGGCTGTGTTCAGCAGTGTTTCGCTCGCTTTCGTCTCCCACCGCAGCATGTATTTAATCAGGTATTCGTCCGACTCCTCTGCCAGCCGCATCTGCCCCGCGGCGGAGTCAAACTCTATGCTGTCCAATGCATCTTCGTAGGACTCCAAGCGGATGTATTTCACGATACGGGGCGATCGTTCGGCCTCCTCTTGCGTGGCTTCGCGTTGAGGCTTCCCATCTTTCCATTCTGGGGAAAAAGTCACTTTCTTGATGCGGGGCAACAGCACCGTATCGAAGTATTCGCCCATTTCCACAAGGATAAATTTGCGTTCGCCTCCGTCTTCACGGTTCAGGTTGATCACGGCGTGGCCTGTAGTACCGGATCCTGCGAAGTAGTCCATCGTCAGAGAATCGTTCTCCGAAACCAAACGTATGGAGTCTTGTACCGTGTAGACGGATTTGGGGTAGAGATTGTCCTGTATTTTCAATCCAAGGTTAGAAAGCCATCGTGTTCCATAATCGCCTGCAATCTATCTCGAATCATCCCAAACAGTCTTCGCCTGTTTCTCTTCATTTGCCTTCAGAATCTGCACTTCTCCATGCCTTGTAGTGTGAGCCTTCAGCAAATGAGTTATCCTCTCTATGGAGTTTCTCGCATATCGCCATTTGCGCTCTATGCCCGCAGGATCCACCGGATAAACTGCAATACTTCCGTCTGTGCGACTGATATTAGACATATCGGGGTGGAAGGTGTCTTAGCACACGTCTCCAAAGCCCACTAATTCTCCGTCTTGTACAAAGATTGGAAAGAAACAGTTCTTGGCGGTAAATCGTTCTGATTCACGCCCCCATTTTCTGAGTTGGATGTACTCCCAATCATCTTCCATGATTGGCCGTCCATGCGTTGATTTGAGTGCCTTTGGAATGCTAAAGTACGCAAAATCATGATTGTAGGATAAATGATCCCCTTGAATTCCTTTCTTGTTATGGATAATGCTAACACAAACGTTGTTATTGCCTGGAAATCGGTAGGCGAGCAACTGACCTAAGAAGATTTGTTCGTTTTCGTCGATTGCCACAATATGTGAGCCGGTAGCAGTTGTATAATGACTGCTGATGGTTATGCGGTTGTCGATGAGTGAAAGCCATGAGGAATGCCGGTAGTCATTCTTGTAGAGGATTTCCGAGGTCTTCGAATTGTATGGAGGGTCGAGATAAACACACTGGACACTGTTAGCATATTTCTCAGCAGTTAGTCCTAAAGCTTGCCAGTTCTCACTGTGTATCAATACTCCATCGGTCATCCCGTCCAAATAAGCAAAAGACGCAAGCAAACGCTCGGCGAAATCGGCACTGTAGTGCTTGGTGTCCAGCACGAGGGTGGGGTTGGTCTGCAGGAACGCCACACTCCGGTCGTTGCCGTCGATGCTGAACAGCTCCTGCCACTCCTCCCATTGCATGTCGTTGGTGAGAACCTCCGGGTAGAAGGCAGCGTCGATGTTCCCCAAAGTGATGCAGTACTGCGTCTCCGTGACGAACTTGCGCTTCTCCCAGAGCATCTTCTGGAAGTCCTCGATCTGGGCGAGGAAGTCGATGACCTTGCCGCCGACAGCCTTGATGAGACGCAACTGCTGGAACCAGCCGTCCGCCATGTTCTCTCCGGCGTTGGCGACCTCGTCGAGGCTGAGCACCTCGTTCTTCAGGTAGAAGTCCAGCTCACGGTTGAGGAACCCGGCGAGATCCTTGTGAATGAAGAAGTCGGAGTTGTTGCGGCGCGTGTAGCGCACCAGGTGGTGCTGTAGATTGGAGACAGATTCGCCATTGGCGCCCCGGCGATGTTCGCTGATGAGTGCCGCAAGCGCGTTGGGCGCATGGCCTAGCAAACTTGGTAGAGTCTCAACTGCGTTAGCAATGATTCTGTCCTGAGCCTGACTGCCGTAACGAGTCTTCTCGAAACTGCTTAGGGGCCGATATTCGAAGGGGACTGTCAGGATAGCGACTTCCGCATCCCACTCGGCTTCGTCAACCAGAGGAAGGAAGAAGCGCTTGTCGCCCTTGACGTTGTTCTGCTCGACGTCGACGATCTGGAGGCGGAAGCGTATAGATACGCCGTTCGGGGCCGTCCAGTCGTAGTTGCGGAAGTGCTCTTCTGTCTTCACGTAGTACTGGTCGCTGTTGGCCCAATGCAGGTAGACCTCCTCGCCGTTGTAAGGGATGGCGTAACGCTGGTTGCGCGAGTAGCGGCGCTTGGATATGAAATCTCCCTCGTCGTAGTAACGGCTGAAGAAGGTGTACAGGTGGTTGTAGATTGCGGTTTCGGCAGCGCCTCGGCTGCGACTGCTGCCGGCCACCCTAGCCTGAGCCTGCAAGTACTGTTGACCTGCATCGGAGTCATGGAACTGCTCAGCCAGCACGCCATCATCGCCAATGGCGTTAGGAGCGACAGACCTGATGCTCTGTGCTGCTTCGGCGAGCTTAGTGGCGGCCTGGGCTTGTTGGGCCAACGGTCCGCTGTCCAACTCCGCGGCGACAGAGGCAGGGAGTTGCTCGGTGATGAACCGCTCGATGGCGTCCCGTTTGTGGTTCATTATGCGGTAGATGCCGAAGTCGAGGTCGGCGCAGTCGAACTGGAAGAGCTCGCGGAGCAGGTCTTGGAACTTCATGATGTTGTCGTTCGTGGCGTTGGACTCGTCGGCCATGTAGCTCTTCTCCGGGTATCAGCATGGTGGTCGTCCGGGTGCCTCGGAACAACCGATGCGTTGTGGGAACGATACCACGCCTGCGGGGTGAGGCGGGAAGAGTCGATACCGCAGATTTCGCCGCCTACTACGAGCCATCGCCATGGGCCGGACCCGCTAGGCCCACACGATGCCGGCAGTAGAGCTGCCGTGAGGTGGCAACGCCAAGGATTCCTTCCAGCGGCAGCGTTAGTTGTCTTCTTCGAACGCCTCAAACGCGGCCGAGGCTTAGGGGACTGCTGGAGCGGATAGGGCCGCTGGAAGGTGGGTAGTGGTATCCTAGCACGAATGTTCGGATTCCGCTTGACGGAGGGAGCGTGATGAGAGGAGCCTTGGTTGTCCTGGCGGCGTGGGTCGCCATCATTGGCCTCGCGCTGGTGTTCACCTCAAACTGAGACACTACCTGAGGGATTGCGCTTGACGCCCGGCTGACGTTGCACTAGTATATTGCTTGACCCCCCCGGATGCCTGTGGCTACCGGGTAGCGAGACCGCTCTACGGAGCGGTCGTCGCATGTTAACGGCTCTCAATGAAGACCAACGTCTACATAGACGGCCTCAACCTGTACAACGGCGCCGTCAAGGGGACCAACAACAAGTGGCTGAACCCCCAAGCGCTTGTACAAGCGCTGCTCCCCACAGCGTCGATCAATCGGATACGGTACTTCACAGCGCGTGTTAAGGCGCGTCCCCATGACCCGGATGCGCCAGACCGCCAAGAATTTTATTTGCGCGCGCTCCGTACGCTGCCGGTGCTGGAGATTATCGAGGGGCAATTCAAAGCCCGGCGGGGCAAGTACCCCATCTACCCGTATCGGTATGCTCAAGGGGCTGGACCGGGTGCTCTGCCGCTTATGGAGGAAATCATCAAGGACGAGGAGAAGGGCACGGACGTCAACATTGCCGCTTACCTCCTACTCGATTGCTTCAGGGGAGACTACGAACAGGCAGTGGTCGTTTCGAACGACTCTGATCTTGCGTTGCCTGTCAGAATTGTCCGGGACGAGTTTAGGAAACCGGTCATCGTCATCAACCCGCAGCGTAGGGCCAGGCAAGGAGTCTGGGAGATGAGGCGCGCCTCCACACGGATGATTGACAGGATCAACACCTCTCTGCTGCGGAGGTGTCAGTTCCCCGACCAGCTCACTGACGCACAAGGACTTTTCTCCAAGCCGCTAGGTTGGTACTGAGACCGTCGAATCCGATCAGCGGACCCAGCTTCACCAGACCCGTCGCTGCACACGGTGCCAAAGCCTGCGGGAACAGCCTCGACAGCACGTCAAGATGTTCTTACGGAAGTCCGCTATCGCTGTCTGAAAGAGCAGCGCAGGAACACACCGTTGCGTCGAGAGGTACGCAGCACCATAAAGAAGAGCCCGTGACGGAGGCTACGCAAGGAGCGAAGAAGACTACGACGGAGCGTTTGCGGATTGAACGTTGCCCGGTGGCAAGGAAGTTGAGCGTATCCCCACCGGTAGCCAGTTGCCTTGTGGCCCTTTGAGCATCTTTTACAACGCCACCTCCCACTCGAAAGTTCGCAATACGGTAGCCTCTGGTTCACCATGAGCGGGAGTGGGCGCGGTTCGGTGGGATGGCTGCCTACCGCGTGGAGAGTGGAGCTAGTCGGGGATGGGCGTCGCCTGGTGGAACAGCAGCCGCCAGCCGTCCCCGGTCCGCAGCCAGATCGAGCTGCGGTTCGCGACCTGCTCCTCGCCGTCGTACGTCTCGATGCTGGTGTAGGTCGCCTGCACGACGTCCGGGCCCAGCAGGCGGGTGTCGAAGTTCGTGAGTGGGAACCTCGCATCGATGGGCCGCGCCGGGATGGCCAGCGTCTCCTCCCGGCTGTAGGCGCGGCCCGACCTGCCGAACTCGAAGAAGCCCGGCGCGAGTACACGTTCCATCCACGCCCGGTCAAAGCGAGTCTCGGTCCGCCAGAGACCTTCTTCGAGTCGTTGCAGGTGTTGCCGGTCCTGCGTACTGATCTCCATGTCGGAATCTGACGTCTACCGCAGCGCGGGCAGCACCTCTGCCGCCGCGAGGCGTATCGCGCCCTCGACGACCTCGCGCGGCGTGCCGGGCCACCCGAAGCGCAGCGACGCGTGCGTGACGCCGATGTCGGCGAAACGCTGCAGGTCGGCGGTGACGTCGTCCGGGCTGCCGACGATGAAGCGGCCCGCGGCCAGCTCTTCGAACGGCGCAGTGAAGTCCTCCTCGCCGGGCAGCGCCTTGTCCTGTCCCCACGCGGCGTAGGCCTGATACTTGCCCTCGAGGAAGGGGCGCGCGGTGGCGATGGCCTGCTCCCGCGTCGGCGCGACGAACGTCTCGCGCGACATCGGGAGTGTGTCTACGGGCGGGTGGCCGTGCTCCGCGCGCACTGCCTTGTACAGCTCCACCTGTCGCGCCAGCGTGTCGAACGGCGCGTGCGGGTTGAGGTACCACGTCTCGCCGTTGCGGGCGATGCGCCGCACCATGCCGTCGCCGTTGGCGGCGATCCAGATGCGCGGATGCGGCTGCTGGATGGGGCGTATGCCGATGTGCACGCCGGTGACCTTCGTGAAGCGTCCCTCGAACGTCACTTCGCCTCCGGCCCAGAGCTCCCGTGCGAGGCGCAGGTTCTCGAACATCCGCGCGATGCGGTCCTCGTGCGTGACGCCGAACGCCTCGTACTCCTCGTCGCGGTAGCCGAGCGCCGCGTTGATGATGACGTGGCCGTTCGTGAGCACGTCGAGCGTTGCAACGTCTTCGGCCATCTGCACCGGGTTCTGCAGCGGGATGAGGACCGTCGAGAGCATGTCCATGCCCTCGGTCTCGGCGCTGATGCGGGCGAGCGCGATGAGCGGCTGCAGCATCTGGAACGGGTGCGAGAGGTAGTGTTGCCCCGCGTAGACGTAGTCGAATCCGAGCTCGCGTCCGACGCGCACGAGATGGAGGACGTCCGCGAACCGCTGCACCATGTCGCCGTCACCGGAGTGCTGGAGGAGGCCTGAGAGGGAGAGTCCGAACTTCACGATGCCGCGTCCAACCGGGCGATATCGGCCTGGATATTTGTGAGCTCGGTGATGATCTCCCTGATGCGGGCCCGGTTCTCCCTGCTGTCCGCCTGGGCGCCCCGCGCCCACTGGTTATGCGCGTCCATCCATTCTTCGCTTCCTCGCATCCGATCTTCGTGCACTCGTACCCACTCTTCATGCGCCCGCCGCCAATCTTCGTGCAACTGCCGCCACTCCTCGAGCGCCCGCGAACGGTCTTCGAGTGCCTGTAGACGTTCGTCCTGTGCCTGCTGCCCCGCCTCCATCCGGTCCATCGCCTGGACGAGGTTGGCTATTGCCCTGGCGTGCATCTCCATGCGGTCCGGTGAACTCATCGACTCTCCTCCGTGCGCGGCGATTATAGCAACGGGCCTCCGCCCCAACGACCGCCGCGTGTCACCGATCCCGGCGCGTCACCGAGAGATTCCTCGACTCCGCCATCGGCTTCCGCCGACGGCTCCGCTCGGAATGACAATTGCTATGATTTCCCCGCGACCGACACCCCTCACGGAGGCACGAGACCGATGGACCGCACAGCCCACATCGCGCAGCGCATCGTTGGCGCGCGCATATTCGAGTACGCCATCATCGCGCTCATCCTCGCGAGCGGCGCGCTGCTCGGACTCGCCACCTCCCCCGATATCGTCGACGAATACGGCGACGCCATCGAGATGGGGAACCGGGTCATCCTCGGTGTATTCATCGTGGAGGCGGCGCTCAAGATGCTGGCGCTCGCCCCGACCCCGCAGCGCTACTTCCGTGACGGCTGGAACGTCTTCGACTTCGCCATCATCGTCTTCGCGCTCGTGCCTGCCACCGGCTCGTTCGCGATGGTCGCGCGGCTCGGACGGCTGCTGCGGGTCCTGCGCCTGATCTCGGCGATCAAGGAGCTGCGGCTCATCGTCGGGGCGCTCGTGCGCTCCATCCCCAGCGTGGCCAACATCATGATGCTCATGAGCATCGTGGTGTACATCTACGCCATCATCGGCTACCACCTCTTCCACGAGGCCGACCCCACCCACTGGCGCACCCTGGGCATCTCGCTGCTGTCGCTCTTCCGGGTCATCACGCTGGAGGACTGGACGGACATCATGTACGCGGCGATGGAGCACCACGGGCTCGCGTGGCTCTACTTCCTCAGCTTCGTGGTGGGTGGCACATTCGTGGTGGCGAACCTCTTCATCGCTGTGGTCATAAACAACCTGGACCGCGCGAAGGTCGACCAACTCCGCACGTTGGAGGAGCCGCCTTCGCGCGAGGAGCTGTTGCGCGAGCTGCGCACGACGCAGGAGACGCTCCGCCGCCTCGAGGAGCGGCTCAGTGGATACGGTGGAGAGGGGCGGCGCCAATAGCGAACCACGCGTTTTCGTCGTTCCTGCGGAGGCAGGAACCTCGCAGCCTGAACAAGGTGTGCAACCGCCCTCGAATTCTGAGCACCTTGTTGCCGGCGTTACGAGTAAACCGGGGGCTCGATTTGAGCATCTTGAGCACCTTGCGCCGCTCTGCGCAAGGCCACGGCCTGCTTCCCGCAACAAGTGAACAAGGTGTGCAATGAATTCAAAAGTTGGGCGGCGGACCCATAGACCATATCTATGGCTGGGCCCCGAGATATAGACGCAGTCTATGGGTGCTGTCCGAACGACGGTCACGCAACCAGCGTACGCAATCGAGTGCCGACCGCGATAGGGGCGGATGTCAGTGGGGGCCAAGGGCGGGTTGCCCTGCTTCTACGGTCGACTGCTTACGCCTGCCCCAACTCCGTGTGTTGCCTCAAGGAGGTTGACAAATCCACCTCCAATTCTGATATAATGTTTCATTCTTTTTGTCTTGATTTGCCCGAAGGGAAGGAGCGCCACATGCCACAACAAGAGACCATCATTGCACGCATCCCCCGGGAAGGACTCGTCGCCAATGTTGAACTCCGAGTGAGCCATCGTTGCTCGCGGCAGTCATTTCGTCCGGGGGATACACATCCGCGAGTGGTGGCTGCCTCCGCTGAGGGAGCTCTCCTACCCGACCGAGAGGGGGGTAGTGGTCCATCCGAGTGAACTGGACGAGGTCATCGCGGCCCTGACCGAGGCGAAGCGGCTGCTGGCATCCACGTCTTGGCGCACGTCTGCCCCATGCCCGCGCTGCGAGGGCCAGGAAGGGAGGCAGGCCCGCCGGGCATCGGTGGACGGAGGCTCGCTGCCAGCCGACTACTACTGCGACCTGTGTGGAGCGGTGGACGGCCCATTGCGGAAAGAGCCGCCGGTGATCGACCTGACAGACGACGAGAGTCACAACTGGCTGCACGAGGTTAGAAGGCAACGGCTGGAACGGGAGCAGCGCGAGGGGGGTGCGGAGGAAGCAGAGTAGGTCGATACGGCGAGATCAGACGCGCTTCGCGAGTGCCTCGAAGCGTCGGCGCAGGACAAGCCTCGATACGGTGAACAGGAGGTGCGTAAGCGATGCACTGTCTCAGGAACATAGCGGTCTTCGGCGTGTTGTGGATCTGTGCATTCATGACGATGGATCTGGAGACGTTGAAGCCGACGACGTGGGTCTACTGGCTTGTTATGGCTGCGTTCGGGGCCTGGGTTCTTCGCATAGCCTGCGAAATCATTCAGGACGCTCAAACGTTGCTCAAGCGCCTGTTCGGAGAGGAGGAGCAGTAAGCATGACGAGTCGTAAGGTCACCTACACCTGCATGGGCTGCGAAGAGAAGTTTGAATCAGGCATAGAAAGATCGGAAGAATACCGGTACTGCACGTCATGCGCTGGGACACTCCGAAAGGCTGGCATTGGACCAATCCAGACGAGGAGATCAACGCAGACTGTGGGTACAGACATCAAGGAGCTGAGGAGGCAAGCACTCGTAGCAACCTGGGAGCGTGTTCTTACAGGACGACGGAGGACACCACTGGAGGAGATTAGCATGGCAGACAACCTTAGCGGAACATCTATCAAAGCCTTCATCCAGAAAGTGCCTGAATGGCGCGACAAGTACTTGGAAAACAACATGTGTGTCTTCAAGGTGGAAGCCTTCATCCAAAGGGATTGGAAGAATCCGTGCTTGGAGGAATCACTTTGCGAGCAGAGTCACCGAAGGGTTGAGAGTCTCATCGAGCAACTGAAAGGGAAAGACGAGTTTATCCATCCAGAGGATGACCTTGAGATTGTTTATCGCTGGGGAGGCGGTCGCGGCCACAATCTGTTTGCTCAGATCAAGAAGAACAACTCTAGTGATGAGATTCAAGAACAGATGAAAGCCGCCTTCTCTGTGCTCGCAGATGGAGACCCGGTACGAGCGTTGGAGGAGTTGAAACGCCTCAAGTACTGTAGCGATTCATTCGGCACTAAGGCGCTGGCGATGCGCTCTCCTGAGAGTGCCCCTATCTGGGACGAGATCGCCAAGGCTTGCTTGCGCGACTTCACGATTGGTGGCAAGAAGGTGAAGAGCTACGAGCAGTTCATCAGATTCTGCGAGCACATTGCGAAAGAACTGGAACGGCCCGCGCCACGAGGCGGCGGTCGCTGGTACCTCCGCGACATCGAGATGGCGATCTTCCAGTTCGGCTGGGACCACGGCAAGTTCAAGGGGCGCATCACGGGGGAACTCCCACTGGGTCGATAACGTGACCCTTCCATCTGGAGGGGAGGCTGATCGGGTATAGGGAGGAATTGTGTCTTCCGCTATGAACTACGAGCAGGAGGTGCTTGATGACTGAAGAGAAGAGTCGCATCTACAAGCTGGAGGTCATGGGGGCTATTGTAACCGTCGACGACGAGGGTAACTGGAGGGTCGTTGACAATCCGAAGCAAGTTGATGAGGAGAGCATCACGGTGCTTCTGGATGACGCGTGCCTGGATCTCCTCTGGGTTCCGACGTTTCCCCCGGGAATGCACTACGTGGCGGGCGCTATAGAAAACATGGATGCCAAACTGCTGGGCGTCGATCCACCGTTCGAGTACAGCGACGACCCCAACATCGTCTACTAACCTGTGCCGTCTTGAAGTGCACCATGAACGAGAGGTTGAACACGATGAGCGACCGCACCCATGACCTCAAGCGCTTCTACAACTTGCTGACCATGCTAGCGAAAAAGAAGACCAACGGACCTCGCAGGCTGTCGGATTGCTCTGTGCGCACAGGCTGGCCAGCCCGAGGCGTCTATTTCTTCCAGGAATCCGGCGAGAACCGGAGCGACACAGGCACAGGCCCCCGCATCGTTCGAGTGGGAACACACGCCCTGAAGAAGGGTTCTCGCGCCACCCTGTGGGACCGTCTTCGTCAGCACCGCAGCGGCACAAATAGACTGTCTGTCTTCAGGAAGATCGTGGGGACTGCCTTGATGAAGCGGGGTGGCTGGGTTTGCCCGTCCTGGGGGCGAGGTAATTCTGCGCCCAGAGAGGTCAGGGAGGCCGAGAGGGACTTGGAAGACGTTGCCAGCGCAACGATAGGCAACATGTACCTGCTCTGGCTTGCGGTGGACGACGAGCCGGGGCCGGACAGCCTACGAGGCTACATCGAACGCAACGCGATTGCCTTGCTCAGCAACTACGACAAGGAACCAGTGGACCCTCCGTCGCAGGACTGGCTGGGCTGTTACTGCAACCGCGAGAAGGTCAAGCGGTCGGGCCTGTGGAACAGTAACCACGTAGACGAACAGTATGATCCTGCCTTCCTGGATACGGTGGAGAGTCTGATTGATCAGATGAGGTAATTCCTCTTCGCGCCATTCCAAACTGCCTTCCAACACTAGTGACACGCGCCCCTTACGCAGTCGTCCCACTCCGGCGTACGCTGTCATGCGACGGGCGGCGTTCGCCTGCGCGCGTTTGCAGGTGGAAGCCAGGGGCCGCTTCGAGAGGGGTGTCGGAATATGTCGGAAAGTGTCGGATCGCTGTCGGTTTCTGCCGGGTTCCCTGTCGGACGGCGGGGTCCGGCTGTCGAGCCGGAAAGGCCGTCTCAGGAGTGATACTCGTGCAGAACCGTCAGAATCCGACAGTTACAGGAAAGCACCCGCCAAGCGCTCTTGATCCAGAGATGCTCAGAGCAGGCAGACGTTCCCTGAGAGGATGTTGCGCGCTCAAGCGCAGGACTGCGTTCTCGGCTTCGCCACCGGGCTCCGCTCAACATGACAAGGCCCCGGCGCCAAGCCCGGGAGTTCAACCCCCATCCCCGCATCAAGTGCGGGGCAGGCTCTAGCCTTCCCCCGTCGAGGCGGAAGGGACCAGGCCCCTGAGAGATGTTTCGACTGCGCCCTCGGCTTCGCCACCGGGCTCCGCTCAACATGACAAGGCCCCGCGCCACGCCCGGGAGTTCACCCCCATCCTAGCCTTCCCCCGTCGAGGGGGAAGGGACCCGACGGGGCGCTAGTTGCGCGAGGAGCGGGCGTTGCGACGGGACGGGGCTTTGCCGTTGCGGGCGCTGGCCCCGTTCCGGCTGCCTGCGCCGTTACGAGGCGCGTTGCCGTTGCGGGAAGAGGCGTTGTTGCGCGATGCGGACTTCGGGGGCGGTTTCTGGGCCGTGCGGCTGACGCCTCGCACGCCGCGCACGCCCTCGATCCGCGTGAACAGACGGGAGAGCTGCTCGATGCTCGTCACCTGCACGTTGAGGTGGATGACGACCATGCCGCCCTCCATGGGCTCCGTCAGGGAGCCGGCGATGTTCACGTGCTCGGCGGAGGTCGCGCCCGTGATGTCGTGCAGCAGGCCCACGCGGTCGAAGCACTCGACGATGATGCGGGCGGGGTAGACGTTCCGGCTCTGTCCCCAGGTGACGGGCACGATGCGGTCCGTCTCGCTGACGTTGCGGACGTTCGGGCAGTCCACCTTGTGGACGGTGACGCCCCGGGTGCGGGTGACGAACCCCTCGATCTCGTCGCCCGGCAGCGGGTTGCAGCACTCGCCCATGCGGGTGAGGAGGTCGCCGACGCCGAGGACGCTGACGCTGCCGAGGACGGGCTCGTCCGTCGTGTCCGGCATGCCCCGGGGGAGCGTGCGCTCCGTTGCCTGCTGGGCCGCGGAGAGGCGTCCCGCGATCTGGGCCACCGTCACGAGGCCGGAGCCGATCGCCGCGTACAGGTCGTCGATGGAATCGTAGTGGAACCAGCGGGCGACCTCGGCCTCGTCCACCTGCGCGGAGAGGCGCTTCAGCTCCTTCTTGAGGATGGCACGCCCGCGCTCGACGTTCGTTCCGCGCTCCTGGTGCCTGAACCAGGAGCGTATCGCCTGCCGCGCGCTCGCCGTCTTCACGTAGTCCAGGTGCGGGTTCAGCCAGTCCAGACTCGGCCCGCGCGCCACCTTGCTGGTCAGCACCTCCACGGTGTCGCCGTTCTTGAGCGGGGTGTTGAGCGCGACGAGCCTGCCGTTCACCTTCGCGCCGATGCACCGGTGCCCAATCTCGGTGTGGATGCGGTACGCGAAGTCGATAGGCGTCGCGCCCGCCGGCAATTCGCGCACCTCGTTCTTCGGCGTGTAGACGAACACCTGGTCCCGGAACAGGTCTCCGGTGACGTTCTCCAGGAACTCGTCCGTCATGCTCACATCGCGCTGCCATTCCAACAGCTGGCGGAGCCACGTCATCCGCTCCTCGAACTGGCTGCTCCGCGCGCCGCCCTCCTTGTAGCTCCAGTGCGACGCGACGCCGTACTCGGAGATGCGGTGCATCTCGTGCGTGCGCACCTGCACCTCCACCGGCAGCCCGTCGATGGAGCGCACCGTCGTGTGCAGCGACTGGTACATGTTCTCCTTGGGGTTCGCGATGTAGTCGTCGAACTGGCCCGGGACGGGGTGCCAGATCGAGTGCACCAGGCCGAGCACGCCGTAGCAGTCCTGGACCGTGTTGACGAGCACGCGCACCGCGAAGAGGTCGTAGATGTCGCTCATCTGCTTCCCCTGCGCGGCGTAGGACTGGGCCTTGCGGTGGATGCTGTAGATGTGCTTGGGGCGGCCCGTCACCTCGGCATCGAAGCCCGCCTTCGCGAGTTCGTCCCGGAGCACGCCGGTCACCTGCTTGACGTAGGACTCACGCTCCGTGCGCTTGGTGGCGAGCAGGCTGGAGATGCTCCGGTACTGGTTCGGCTGGATGTAGCGGAAGGCGAGGTCCTCCAGCTGCCACTTGACCTCGCCCATGCCGAGGCGGTGAGCGAGCGGCGCGTAGATGTCCAGCGTCTCCTGCGCGATGGCGACGCGCCGGTCCGGCGGCAGGGCGTGGAGCGTGCGCATGTTGTGCATCCGGTCCGCCAGCTTGATAAGGACGACGCGGATGTCGTTGGCCATCGCGACGAGCATCTTCCGCAGGCTCTCCGCCTCGCTGTCGGTCCTGGCGACGAGCGGCTCTGCATCGCCGGTGATGGTGTCCATGCGGGTCAGCTTGGTGACGCCGTCGGCCAGTTTCGCCACGTCGTCGCCGAACTCCGCGCGGAGGTCGTCGGCGGTCACGTCGCAGTCCTCGATGACGTCGTGCAGGAGCGCCGCGGCTATGGTCGGGGCGTCGAGATTGAGGTCGGCGAGGTACTCGGCGACGGAGATGGGGTGCTGGATGTAGTCCTCGCCGGAGCGGCGCTTCTGCCCCTCGTGCGCGTCCGTGGCGAAATCGAGCGCCCGCTCGATCATCTCCGCGCGATCGCCGGGGAGATAGCCACGCACCTTTTCGAGAAGGGTATGCACACGGGCATTATACGTGCTCCGTGCGTTAATTGAGACCACTATGCGATACGCCTCACCGACAGCGGCGGCGTTCTTCCCACCCGCCCGCCCGAACGCCTGTGGGGGACACCCCCACGCCCCCGGCAGAGGGAATCTCCCTCTGCGCTCCCGCAATCAGGCGCCCCACCGTCACCGCTCGCCCTCACCCGCCGCTGGCGCGGCACCCTCTCCCCGAGGGAGAGGGTGGGAACTCATCGCAACGCCACTCCGCCATCCCCAGTTCACCCTCTACCTAACCTCTCCCCGAGGGAGGGGGTGCCGGTACCCGAGAGGATGCTGCGCGCAGAAGCGCAGGCTCCGCTCAGCATGACAAGGGGGACACCGCTCAGGTTCACCCCCATCCTGACCTTCCCCCGTCAAGGGGGAAGGGACCGGGCGGGAGCGCGGGCCTCCGCAGGAACGACGGGCCAACGCCTATAATGAACCGTACCCCGTTCTGCGCGAGAGGTCCGATGCACCAGGCCCCCCGAGGAACAGCCGACATCCTGCCGGAACAGCAGCGCGACTGGTCGTTCGTGTACGGCACGGTTGCCGAGGCCGCCCGGGCGTTCGGCTACGCGCGCATCGATACGCCCATCTTCGAGGACACGGCCCTCTTCGCCCGCACCGTCGGCGAGGAGACGGACATCGTCCAGAAGGAGATGTACAGCTTCCAGGACCGGGGCGGTCAGGAGATCACGCTCCGGCCGGAGGGGACCGCCGCCGTCTGCCGCGCCTACCTGGAGCACGGCCTGCACAACCAGCCGCTGCCGGTGCGGCTCTACTACCTCTGCCCCATGTTCCGGTACGACCGGCCGCAGGCCGGACGCTTCCGCCAGTTCCACCAGTTCGGCATCGAGGCCATCGGCGACTCGGACGCGACGGTCGACCTGGAGGTGCTGCAGCTGGCGATGGAGAGCATGGAGCGGCTCGGCCTCGGGGGCATGAGGCTCGTGCTGAACAACATCGGCGACGCCGCCGACAGGCCCCGCTACGTCGAGGCGCTGCGCGAGCACTTCCGCCCGCACGCCGCCCACATGGGACGGGACGACCGGCGCCGCCTCGACACGAACCCGCTGCGGCTGCTCGATTCGAAGGAGCTCGAGGGCGAGTCGTTCATGGCGTCGGCGCCGCGGAGCGTGGACTACATCGGCGAAGAGGCGCGGGCGCACTGGCAGGAGCTGCTCGGCTATCTCGACGCGCTCGGCATCCCGTACCGCCTCGACCACACGCTCGTGCGGGGACTGGACTACTACACCCGCACGGTCTTCGAGGTGCATCCGGCGCGCGAGGGCGCGCAGAGCGCCGTCTGCGCCGGCGGCCGCTACGACGGCCTCATCGAGCAACTCGGCGGGCGGCCGACTCCGGGCATCGGCTTCGCGGCCGGGATAGAGCGCCTCATCCTGAACCTGCGCGAGCAGGGCGCGGAGCCGCAGGATGCCGCGTCCGCGCCGCTGCTGCTGGCGTACCGCGGAGAGCGGGCCAAGGCGGAGGCCGTACGCCTCGCTGCAACGCTGCGAAAAGGCTCAGCGGCCGCGGTCGTGGTCGCGCCGCCGCGCAGCCTCAAGGCGCAGCTCCGGTACGCGTCGGCGCTCGGGGCGCGTGGGGTCTTCATCCTGGGCGACGCGGAACTCGAGCACGGCACGGTGACGTTCCGGGACATGGCCACGAGTGAGCAGTGCGAGGTGCCCCTGACCCAGGCGGCTGACGCAGCGCGCTAAGGCGCGGACTAGAACGCCAGGTCCAGGGAGTGCGTATTGTTGTCCTTGCGGGTGACTTCCGCTGTGACGAGAGAGGCTTCCGCGTCCATCCAGAACTCGATGGTTGCCCCGAGGTACGTGGCGACGTTCAACGATATGGGGAGGTCGTACTCGCCCAGTCTCGAAACCTGCTGGGTGAACCAGAGCGTGGGACGTCCCTCCTTGCTCACCTTCGCATACAGCCGTGAGCCGGGGAGCGCGGGCTCGCCGCCCACCGTGACGTTGCCGATGAACACGATGGGGATCTGGGGAGGCGGGCCCGCCGGACCGATGGTGTCCTCCGGTGGAGGACTGATCTGCGTGTACCCGGTCCGGAGCTGCGGTATGAGCCTGCTCGCGATGTCGGACGCGGCAGCCGCGTAGACCTCCCTGGGCTCGCCGATGCCCCTTGCGGTCAGCCAGGGGGCAGGCATCCGCACACCCTGCAGCTCGGCCTTGTCGTTGACAACGGCCGCGCCGTCGAAGGCGGAAGTCTCACCGATGTGCAGCTGGATGAAGCCGTAGCCGAGGAAGGAGAAGATGAACCCCCTGGCGGTGACCGGGCGCGGGTCCAGCATCCCGTCGAACGGGTCGTACTGCATGAGCACCATCCGTTCGCCGATGGTCGGGATGTCGGAAGAGAGCTCCAGGAAGTCGTAGGTGCGGGGCTCGCCGAGCGGGCTTAGCAGCGCCAGCCCCTGTTCGTCGCTCCTGCCCGTCACCCATGCCACGCCCTCCGTGCCGTCCGCGAGCGTGAAGGAGACCTGCGGCGAGTTCCCCAGCGGGGAAGCTGCGGTGATGATCTCCCCGCTTTCGCTGACGATCGCGCCGGTCCAGATGGTGTCGCCGACGGAGAGCTCCACGATGGCGTTCCTGGACCGCTCCGCGGCCTCCTCCAGCGTCAGCATCGGCTCCGGAGTTGGCTCAGGTGTCGGTGTGGGGACAGGCGTGGGCGTAGGCGTCGGAGTAGGCGTGGGTGTCGGTGTCGGAGTGGGGGTAGGCGTCGGCGTCGGGGTGGGAGTCGGCGTCGCCGTCGGCGTGGGAGTGGGCGTCGCGGTAGGCGTGGGAGTCGGCGTCGGTGTTGCCGCCGGCGTGGGGGTTGGTTCGGGCGCGGGGGTCTCTTCGCGGGAACCGTCGTAGGCGACGGCGAGCGCCAGCACGAAGATCGCCGCGAGGACGACTGCAGTTGGAATGCGCAGGTTCTTCCGCATGGTCTATCCGGGATGCCCGCTCCTTCAGCACAGGGGCTTGGTCGCCTGGTTCGAGGCGACGGCGCGCTCTGGCAACGTGCGCACCGCCGCCCGGTCGGATCGGTGCGGCAGGCTAGAACGCGAGGTCCAACCTCACTTGTTCGCCCTGCGGCTGGAAACTGTAGTTCCCTCTCTGGTCCGCGAGTCTGCCGTTGGTCCAGAACTCCACGATGGCGCCGTCATAGCTGTTGGATGGCGCAGAGACGTTGAGGATGTAGAACCCAAGGTCCTCGACGGTGTCATCGATCCAGTGGTCGCGCTCGCCGGCCTTCCGCAGCCTGGCGTAGATCGGAGTCCCCTGGGTCGCGTCCACACCGTCTATGGTGATGTGCCCGTTGAAGATGATGGGGATAGGCGGGATCGTCCCGATCTCGCCGGTCTGCGGGCGAGCCTCGACGTGGTAGCGCCCTGCTCTCAGCGAAGGTACAGCGGCGTTTCCAACCTGGGCCGCGTCCACCGCGTAGACCTCATTGGGATTGGCTATCTGGTGCTGCAACAGCCATACAGACGGCATGCGGATGCCCTGGATCCTTCCGAAGCTGTCTATGAGCATCGCGCCATCCGCAGTGGCGTTGTCGGCGGCGTTGATCTGCATGTAGTTGTAGCCGAGTATCCCGGGCTTGTAGCCGCTTACGGAGGTGGGCCGCTGGTCCAGCGCGGTTGAGAAACCGGAGTGCTGGAGCAACGTGAGCCCGTCGCCGATGGTGGGGGCGTCCGGGGAGAGCTGGACGAAGTCGTACGGGGGCGACTCGACGAGAGGCCGGAGCAGGGCCAGGCCTGCGTCGTCGTCTCTGCCAACCACCCATGCCTCTCCCTGCGTTCCGTTGGCCAGGACGTAGTTCACCATCGGAGCCCTACCCAGAGCGCTGGACGTGGTCAATATCTCACCGCTGTCGCTGACGACGGCGCCTGTCCAGACCTGCTCGTTGATGAGCAGCCTTACCATGGCCCCTTTGGCGGCATCAGAGGCGACTCCGGGCGGCAGGGCCGTAGGCGTGGGCGTGGCTGCAGGCAACGGAGTCGGGGTAGGCGTCGCCGTAGGCGTCGGGGTCGGGGTGGGCGTCGGCGTCGGCGTGGGCGTGGGCGTCACGGTTGGGGTCGCCGTGGGCGTCGCCGTAGGAGTGGGAGTGGCGGTAGGCGTGGCCGTGGGTGTCGGCAGTGGCGTCGGTGTGTTGAGCTGGGGAGGGACGATCACCGGTTCGTCCGCGCAAGCGACGCTAACCGTCGTCGCGAGGGCGACGAGGAGAAGGGCAATGGCTGGAGTGAGCAGAGGTATCCGCATTAGGCCTCACAAAGGCTGGCAACCTATCGTCCGCAGCCGGACAATGCGACGATTCTATGTTGCACGCAGACCATCTCCAATGAGTTAGGGTTGCTTGTTTGCAACGGTGTATCAGTCGCCCTCCCGGTCCGGCCGGGTCGCTGTGCTATGCTGATTAACTACGTTCCCCGGCATGCCGGGGTTCCATTGTGAGAACGCTCCGTCATGTTCGAACGACTGGACAATCTGCTGAAGCGCCGCGAGGAGATCGACACGCTTCTCGCATCTCCGGATGTGGTTGCCGACCCCACCCAACTCACGCGGCTGAGCAGAGAGCGAGCCGCGCTGCTGCCCGTCGTGAACGCTTGGGAACAGTTGCAGGTTGCGCAGAGTGAACTCGCGGGGGTGAGAGAGCTCGCTGACGACTCCGATCCGGAGGTCGCAGCCCTGGCAGAGGAGGAGGCCGAGAGCCTTGCCGCCGATATCGAGCGGCTCAATGGGGCGCTGCGCGATGCGCTCCTCCCGAAGGACCCGAATGACAGCAAGAACGTCATCATGGAGATCCGCGGCGGTACGGGTGGAGATGAGGCCGCGCTCTTCGCAGGGGACCTCTTCCGCATGTACCAGCGTTACGCGCAGCGGCACGGCCTGCGCGTGGACATCGTGAACACGAGCGAGACCGAGCAGGGCGGACTGAAGGAAGTGGTCTGCGAGATCGAAGGGTCCGATGCGTACCGCCTCCTGAAGCACGAGAGCGGGGTTCACCGCGTGCAGCGCGTGCCGGTAACCGAGGCCCAGGGCCGCATACACACCTCCACGGCGACGGTCGCGGTCCTGGCGGAAGCGGACGAAGTGGACGTGGACATCAGGCCCGAGGACCTGCGGGTGGATATCTTCCACTCAGGCGGTCCGGGCGGCCAGAACGTCAACAAGGTGGCCACCGCGGTGCGCGTCGTCCATAACCCCACCGGCATCGTCGTCGTGTCGCAGGATGAGCGCTCGCAGCTGCGGAACAAGACGAAGGCCATGGCCGTTCTCCGTTCACGCCTCTACGAGCAGCAACTCCACGAGCAGCAGGCCGCGACTTCGGCAGCGCGGCGCTCCCAGGTGGGGGCCGGCGACCGCTCCGAGAAGATACGGACCTACAACTTTCCCCAGGACCGTCTCACGGACCATCGCATCGGCATGTCGGTCCACGGCCTACAGGAGATCATGGACGGGCAGATAGACGCCGTGGTGGATGCGCTGCTGCAGGACGAGCAGGCGCGCCTCCTCGAAGAGGCAGAAGCTGTCGTCTGAGCCGACTCGCCTAGGGGCTCAGGCTGCCACAGGACCGGCTGCTTCGGAGCCGACGTCGTCGGTCGACGCACCGGGAAGGGTCTCGTCCCACTCCATCCCGCCGCGCTTCCATTCGTAGGCCCAGCCGGCAACCATCACCGCGGTGAAGAAGAGGATGGCGCCGAACGCAGACCATCCCATAGCGCCGGCCCGGGAAGCCCATGGGAAGAGGAATACCACCTCCACGTCGAACAGGAGGAAGAGGAGCGCGAACCGGTAGTAGCGCACGTTGAAGCGCTCCCAGCGCCCGCGCTCCGGTTCCATGCCGCATTCGTACGGGGTGTACTTGATGGGGTTTGGGCGGAACGGGCGAGCCTTGATCCTGGTCGCCAACTGAGAGAGGACGAGCACGCTGGCAGGCACGATGACGGCGACGGCGGAAAGCATGAGTACGAGCCCGTACTGCCTAAGGTAGTCTTCCATGGCTCCATGCTATGGAGGCCGCTTCCCAGGCGTCAAGCAGGAGGATGCAATGGGGCGCGCCAGGGATGGCGACAGGTGGGCACCGGTCGCTTGCATCAAGAGCGAGGCCGGTGCTAGTATGCGCTATTGTGTCCGCTTGTTCCGCCAGGGAACTCCGCAAGCGGTACTTTCCGGAAAGGGGGGCTGCTTGATTGGAAGCGCTGGGTCGCCACGTTCTGCTGGAGCTCCGCTCCTGTAACCCCGCATCGCTCGATGACCTTCCCTTGCTGGAAGGCATGATGCTTCGTGCCGCCGAGGAAACCGGCGCAACTGTTATAGGCAAGATCTTCCACCAGTTCAGCCCCCAGGGAGTTACCGGCGTCGTCGCCATCGCCGAGTCCCACCTGTGCATCCATACCTGGCCCGAGTTCTCCTACGCCGCCGTGGACATCTTCACCTGCGGCGAGAACTTCAACCCCATCGAAGCCGCCCGACTCATCATCGCCGGACTCGAATCGACCGACGCGGAGATGACCGAGGTCTCGCGCGGCATCGATATCCTTTCCTTCGCCGCCACCGCTTGAGATGAACGGACTCTCACCCAGGACGCTCTGGTACCTGGAGCACCTGACGCCGGACCTCGTACAGGCATCCAGCGTCCGGCAGGTCATCTTCGAGGGCGATACGCCCTATCAACACGTACAGGTGCTGGAGACCGGCTCCTTCGGCAGGATGCTCGTACTGGATGGCAAGACCCAGTCGTCGGAGTCCGATGAGTGGGTGTATCACGAGGCGCTCGTCCAACCAGTCATGGTCGCCCACGCAAACCCCCGGCGCGTGATGGTGGCCGGTGGTGGCGAGGGTGCGACGATACGTGAGGTACTCCGTCACGGCACGGTCGAGGAGGTTGTCATGGTCGACCTCGACAAGGCTGTCGTCGATCTGTGCAGGGAGCACCTGCCGGCCCACCATCAAGGCTCCTTCGACGACCCGCGCGTGTCGTTGCTGCACGAGGATGCGCTGGCGTACCTGGAGCAGCGGGAGACTCCGTTCGACGTCATCATCATCGACGTACCGGACCCATTGGAAGGCGGGCCCGCCTACCTGCTCTTCACGGTGGAGTTCTACGAACTGGTGCGTTCCCGGCTCGCGCCCGGAGGGCTCATGGTGGCGCAGTCCGGACCGACCGGGCCCACGACCGTGCGCGAGGTGTTCACGGCCATCGCGCGCACGATGGAGCGCGTGTTCGATGAGGTCTCCGGTTATGACGTGCATATCCCGAGTTTCGGGATGACGTGGGGGTTCATAGCCTGCGGCGGCCCTGACGCGCCCAACGTGAGCGCGATGAGCGACACCGAAGTGGACGCACGCGTGCGAGAGCGCATCGCGTCCGGGCTCCGCTTCTACGACGGAACGGCGCACCGCGGGATGTTCGGCCTCCCGAAGTTCGTGCGGGAGGCGGTCGCGGCAGAGAAGCGCATCATCACCAGGGACAACCCTGTTTTCGCGGTCTAGGACCGGCTCCTGCCCATCATCGGCGGACATGGAGAAGGGGCGCACCGAGCGCCCCTTCCTCGTGGCGGTGGTTGCTCCCGCTCAGGAAGCGACGGCGTCCGATGACGTCTCACCGGAGTCTCCTCCCCGATGCATCCGGCCACGTCCCGAGAACCCGCCGCGCATGCCGCGGTGGTGGCCCTTCCCGAAGCCGAACCTCCCGCGTGAGTCACCGCGCGCGATCTCGGGTGGATCCAGGTACCAGTCCAGGTACTCGTCCGCCTGTTCCTGGGTGACCTTCCCTTCCTCGACCATCGCGGCCAGCTTGTCACGCAGGCGCTGCTCCCAGGCCGCCTTCCGCTCGGCCTGCAACTCCTCCATCGTCTCGTCCACCGACGTCTGGAGCTCCTCTTCGCCGATGCCGAGCTTCCCGGCGAGGATCTCCACGAAACGGGACACCCTGGAATCGTCGTCTGACGATCCGTCCTGGGCGAATGCCGTCCCCGCGATGACTCCGGTCAGGAGCAGGGCCGCCAGGGCGGGGACTACCAGCCATCTCTTGCGCATGGATGTTGCCTCCTTCGGTTGCGATTCCAACGGTCTCTTCAAGCGCGCTACACGGCACTACGCCCCTGGCTTCGGTGCGGATTCATCGCATCGGGACGGGTTCCCGGAAGCACGCACCGCTACCTCGTTGAAGGCGGAACGCCGCGCGTGCATAGTGGGAGGCCAGTTCCATGCCTCGTCCAGAGGCGATCCCGAACAGGGACGGGTGATGAACCTGATAGACCTGCTCATCCTGTTCCTGCTGGTCGCCGGAGGATTCCTTGGCTGGGTGAACGGCGTCATCAAGTGGCTGTTCACTTTCTTGGGGTTCATCGTCGGACTCTTCCTCGCCAGCAGGCTCTACGACACGCTCGACTGGGCCATCCCGATGGTCGACAGCGACGGCCTTCGGCAGTTCATCACGTTCGTCGTCATCCTGGCCGCCGTGGTAGTAGGGGCGTGGGTGCTCGGACGCGCGATCAAGGCGACGCTGAGCATCCTCATGCTCGGTTGGGTCGACAGGGGCGTCGGGATGGCCGTTGGCCTGCTCGTCGGCCTGCTGGGCGCGTCCGCGCTGGTCCTGGCGATGGACGCCATACCGGTGGAAGAGGTGCAGGAGGCCCTGCGGGAGTCACTGGTTGCGGACATCCTCCTGGACGGGACCTCTTTCCTGCGCGGGCTCATGCCTGCGGAGTTCGATATCCGAACCTCGCTGTTCGCCGACCCGGGAGAAGCGTAGCTGCCGGGACGTGCTCCTCCGGTTAACGGATGGAGGTTGCCGTGCGCTCCCCTGCCCTCTTATGATTGCGAGAGCGGGCCTCTCCACTGACGGTGGTCTCGCAAGGAGGAGACGCTCTGGCCGAGGCGGTCCTCATCCTGAACCAGAACTACGAGCCGTTGAACGTCTGCGGCGTGAGGCGCGCGCTGCTCCTCGTACTGGGGCAGAAAGCACAGCCCCTGGAGCTGGGAAGCGGCGAGTACCACTCCGTGTATGAGAGCTTCCCCATCCCTTCAGTCATACGGCTGCTCTACATGGTCAAGCGCCCGTTGTTCACACGCCGTCTGTCCAGGCGGGAGGTATTCTGGCGCGACCAGTTCTCTTGCCAGTACTGCGGCAAGCAGACGCGAGACCTGACCCTCGACCACGTCGTGCCTCGTGTGCTCAACGGTCCGCATACGTGGGAGAACGTCGTCGCGGCCTGCGTTCCGTGCAACCACCGCAAGGCCGGGCGCACGCCCGCGCAGGCGAACATGCGGCTGCTGCGCGAGCCCATGCCACCCAAGGCAAACCCCTACTATCACCTCATGCACCGCAGCCTGCCGGACGAGTGGAGCATCTACCTGCCGTGGATGGCGCAGAAGCGCCACATCACAGAGCGTGGATTCGAGGCGCTCGTTCACGCGTAGCCTGTCGCTGGGCAGCGGCAGAGCACGCATCCGGCTTCCTGTCACGCCCCCGCCTTCAGGAGCGGGGCTTCCAGCATGAAGACGTCCAGAGCGAGCCGGACATTGGCGTTCCGCTCCAGGGCCTCGATGGTCCGGTTGACGTTGTGGGTCCACCGGACGACATCAGCCGGTTGCAGGGCGGCGGCCTGCCCTTCCAGGACCTCGCGCCAGGAGAGATTGGTTATGCCTGCGGCGTTCCCCTGCTGCACAAGCATGATGTCTCGCAGCCACCGGAGCCACAGGAGGAGTTCCTCCCGCCCGGCGCCGCGGTCGCGATCGAGGCGCCGCGCGAGCTCTCCTGCGTAGGCGAACCGCTCCTCAAGCCCGCCATCGATGGCATCGACGATCTGTTCGATCCGCTGGTGCACGGACGCGTACATCGTGTCGTCTCCGGTTGCGGCGAGGGCCCAGCCGATGCAGCCCCGAGAGAGACGCGCAAGCACTTCGGCGTGCTGCGGACTCACCCCGCGCTCTTCCTGCAGGATGTGGGCGACCTCGCTGACCGAGAGGGGATGGAAGTGGAGCGTCTGGCAGCGGGAGCGGACGGTCGGCAGCAGGTTGTCCAGGCTATTGCCGACGAGTATGAGCACCACGTCGTCCGGGGGTTCCTCGAGCACCTTGAGCAGGGCATTGGCCGCGTCCCGGGTGAGCAGGTCGGCCTCGGCGATGATGAAAACGCGGGTCCGCCCCTCGTAGGGACGCAGGTGGGCAGAGTTGATGATCTCCCGCACCGCGCCGATGCCGATGGAACCTGCCTCCTCGCCGAGGCTTATGAGGCGCACGTCCGCATGGTTGCCCTCGGCGATGCGTGTGCAACCGGAGCACGCGCCGCATGGAGGCGCGTCCGCGTCGCAGTTCAGCGCCTGTGCGAACTGCACCGCGAGCGTGGTTTTGCCCAGGTGCGCCGGTCCTATGAACAGGTATGCGTGGTGGAGACGGCCTTCCGAGAGCGACCGTTCCAGGGTCCGGACGGGGAGCTGCTGGCCGTGGAGGCTGAGCATGGGTCAGACGACATCCTGCGCGATGAGGTCCTCGTAGGACTCACGGCGGCGGATGAGCGTGGCCGAGCCGTCCCCGACCATGACGATGGCGGGGCGTCCATTCATGTTGTAGACGCTTGCCATGGCTGGGGCGTAAGCGCCTGACGCTGGAATGGCGATGAGGTCGTCCGCACGAACCGGGGCGAGCGAGGCGTCGTGAACGAGTACGTCGCCGGACTCGCAGTACTTGCCGGCGATGGTGACGGTCTCGGTGGCTGCGTCGTTGGCGTGGTTGGCGGCGATGGCGATGTAGCGGGAGCCGTAGAGCGCGGGGCGGATGTTGTCGCCCATGCCGCCGTCCACGGAGACGTAGGTGCGGACGCCGGGCACGTCCTTGATGGCGCCCACGGTGTAGACGGCGACGCCGGCGGGACCGGCGAGCGAGCGCCCGGGTTCAACGGTCAACTCGGGCTGCGGGAGGCCATTCGCGGCGCAGCCGTCCGTGAGGGCCTGCACGATGGCTTCGGCGTAGTCGGTGATCGCGGGCGGCGCGTCGTCCTCCGTGTAGGCGATGGCGAAGCCACCGCCGGGGCTGAAGCGCCGCATGTCCAGACCGTACTCTCCCATACGGGCCGCGAAGCGTATGACGCGCTCGATCGCCTCGGTGTACGGCTCCAACTCGAAGATGGGCGATCCGAGATGGAAGTGGAGGCCCCGCAGGTCCAGGTTGGGCGCAGCCATCACCTGTTTCACCGCCTCCTCGGCGTCGCCGGTCTCGATGGGGAAGCCGAACTTGCTGTCGAGCACTCCCGTTGTAGTGAGGCGGTGCGTGTGCGGGTCTATGGAAGGAGAGACCCGGATGAGGACCGGCTGCGTGCACCCGGCCGCGCCCGCGGCCTCATCCAGCAGGCGCAGCTCGTGGAAGCTGTCGATCACGAAGTGGCCGACACCCCATGCGACGGCCTGCTTGATCTCCTCAGGCGTCTTGTTGTTGCCATGGAAATCGACCGTGGCGAGGTCGACTCCGGCGGCGCGTAGCACGGCGATCTCGCCTCCCGAGACCACGTCGAACCCCAGGCCAAGGCCCGCGAGGTAGCGCGCGAGCGGCACGTTGACGAAGGCCTTGCAGGCGTAGACGACGCGGCTGTTGGCGTAGCGGGAACGGAAGGCATTCAGGAAACCCTCCGCCTGGTTGCGGAGCGTCGCCTCGTCGAACACGTAGAGCGGCGTCCCGAACTCGCGGGCGAGCGCGGTGACGTCGCAGCCGCCGATCTCCAGGTGGCCGTCGCCGCTGATGGCGGTGGTGATGGGGAAGACTTTCGATTCGAGGGGGACGGACATTCGGTACTCCTGTCGGTGTTCGCGCACCCGCCGCACAGGGCGTGGGAGCGTTGGTTAAGTGTGCCATCTTGGACTGCGGCGCGCCATCGGCGGGGACGGGCTGGATTGGTTAAGGGGGCCAACACCCCGGAATCCTGGCCACCTTAGTCGCCGGTCCACGAGTAAACCGGACAGCCGATCTGGCCACCTTGGCCACCTTAATGTGCGCGTTTACAAGGCCGTGGCCTGCTTCCGTGTCTAAGGCGGCAAGGGGGCCATCGATTTCAAAGTTTGGGACCGGAACCATAGACGCCGTCGATAGCTGTGCCTGCGAGCTATAGACGCGGTCTATGGGTGGTGCCGGTGCGACAGTCATGCAACCAGCGTAGGGGTCAGGGGGCAATCGCGAAAGGGGCGGGTATCAAGTGAATGTCGCACCTGGCCTCGCGTGCCGGGCGTTGGTCAGAGAAGCTCTTCTCAGACGGGGAGCTGGTCGGCATCCGGGGCTGCGACGACGCCGAACGTGGTGTTGATCGCCGAGATGTACTGGTACTGGCCGACGGTGGCAGCGAGTTCGACGAGCCACCGGACACCCTTGCGGTCCTCCAGCGCGTCGAAGAGGTCCTGCTCGACCTTGTTGTTCCGCAGGAGTTGCCGCACGAACTCGATGACGTCGCGCTCGTCCTCTTCGAGGCCACTGGTGTCCTGCCGGTGCCTGACGACTTCGATGGCTTCTTCCCGCATGCCGGCGGCGCGTCCGGCCCTCACGTGCGCGGCCCACTCGTAGGTCGCGTCCTTCTCCCTGGCGACGGCGATGATGGCCAGTTCGCGCTCGACCGGGCTGAGGGTTGAGCCCAGCCTGACCTGAGCGCCGGCCTCCATGACTTTCTGAGCGAGGCCGGGGCTGTGCATCAGGACGGCGAAAGGCCCACGCACCCCGTGAAGCGTTTCAACGATCGCGTCGAACTCAGCGTGCCGGTCCTCGGGGACCTGGGCCTTGTCGGTGATCATCTCGATGCGTGGCATGACTTCTCCTGGGGCATCAACGCCCGATCCGGCCGGGAGGATTCTCCGCCATTGTACTGCTGAGGTCGCTCTGGTGATGGTCAGTGAGCGGGCCGAGGCCCAGCTTCGCCGGAGGGCCCTCACCGGCCGCCCTGCGGGCGGCGACCTCTCCTCTCAAGGGTGAGGTGGGGAACAGCCCGAGAGACTTCTCGGCTGCGCTCGAAATGACATTTGGCAGGCGCGCCGCATGCCGCGTTGGAGTAGAATCGCGCCATCCGCACCAGCGGGAGGCGGGACATGAAGGCAGCGGTCTTGCAGGGCATCGACCAGGACCTCGTCATCGAGGAGTTCGAGACGCCCGACGTTGGCGACGACGACGTGCTGCTCGAGGTGGCCGCTTGCGGGGTCTGCCACACAGACCTGAAGGTGCAGGACGGCTCCATACCGTCGTCGCCGCCCACGGTGCTGGGACACGAGGTCTCCGGGGTGGTCGTGGGCGCGGGCAAGAACCAACAGGACCACTTCAAGGACGGCGACCACGTAACCGTGGGCATGCGGTTCTCCTGCGGGCGGTGCGAGTACTGCACGTCCGGGCTGTCGAACCTCTGTAACCGGAGGCCGACGGGCTCCCCGTTCCGCAGGATGGACGGAGGGACTGTGACACGCTGGAACGTCGGCGGCTTCACGCAACTGCTGTCGGTCCCGGGGTACATGGTCTTCCACCTGCCGGAGGGCGTGGGGCTGGAGGAGTCCTGCATCGTGGGCTGCAGGGTCACGACGGCGTACAACGCGGTGAAGAACGGCGCGCACCTCGCACCGGGCGAGTCGGCAATGGTCATCGGTTGCGGCGGCGTCGGGCTGAACATCATCCAACTGCTGCGGCTCTTCGGCGCGTACCCCATCGTCGCGGTGGACCTCGTCGGCAGCAAACTGGAGGCCGCGCTCTCCTACGGGGCAACCCACATCGTGAACGCGAGTTCCGAGGACCCGGTGGAAGCGACGATCGAGATAACCAAAGGAGGCGCGCGCAAGACGTTCGAGGCCATCGGCAACCCCGTAACCGCGGACCAGATCGTGCGGGCAACGCGTCCCACGGGCACCGCCACCATCGTCGGCTCGATGCCGCCTGGCCCTATTACGATCAACGACTCGCGCTTCGCATTCAAGGAGATCAAGGTGACGGGCGTGGCGATGCGGCGGACGAGCGACGTCACGGAGGTGCTCGACCTCGTTTCGCAGGGCCGCATCGAACTTGGCTCCTTCATCACGAAGCGGTACGGTTTCGAGCAGATCAACGAGGCCATCGAGGATGTGCACCACGGCCACGTGCTCATGGGCATCACCCTCTGGAACTGAGGGCGCGCGAGGCGAACAGGAGCGAGGTTGCGCGCTGAAGCGCGGGCCTGCGCAGGGACGACGGAAAGGCGAAAGGAGGACGGTATGACACAAGTCTTCAGGGCATTCGGGATCGGCGCGGCAAAGGGCATCGCAGAACATGTCGCCTTCCTGGAGCCGACGCCCAAGCGCATACGCGCGACATTCGGCGGAGAGACGCTCGTCGACAGCAAGCAGGCGGTCATCATGTACGAGACAGGGCACCAGCCCGTCTACTACTTCCCGATGGCCGACGTGCGGATGGACCTGCTGGAAGAGACCGATAAGAGCACCTTCTGACCGATCAAGGGAGACGCTCAGTACTGGAGCGTCAAGGTCGGCGAACGGGTGGAGGAGAACGCGGTCTGGGCGTACCAGGAACCGTTGGAGGGTTTCGTGGACGCGCGGGACTACCTGGCGTTCTACTGGAACAGGATGGACGGCTGGTTCGAGGAGGACGAGGAGGTCTTCATCGGGCCGAAAGACCCGTACACACGCGTAGACTGCCTGCAGAGCTCCCGCCACGTCCGCGTCGAACTGAACGGCGTTACCGTTGCCGAGACGGACCAGCCTGTCATGCTGCTGGAGACCGGGCTGCCCCACCGCTACTACATCCCCGGGAAGGACGTGCGGAAGGACTTCCTGCGGCCGAGCGAGCGGGTGCTGGGCTCCACCTACAAGGGGCTCGCAAGCTACTTCCACGCGGACGTTGGCGGCGAGACGTTCGAGGACATCGCCTGGACGTACCGCGACCCGACCGTGGAGTCGGCGAAGGTGGCGGGGTACGTCTGCTTCCCGCAGGGCAAGGCGGACGTGTACGTGGACGGCGAACTGGAGCCGAAGCCCAACTCGAGGTGGGACTAGGGTCTACTCCACGAACTCACCGCGGAGCTCGCGGTAGAGGCGGGACATGAGCGGCGGGAGGCGGTCCTCCTGCCGTCCCCAGCCTGAGAACGGGCCGAGGTCAAGGGTCGCCAGCGCCTCCTCTTCTGAGCGTCCCCGGGCAAAGCTGCGCTCGCCGTGTGCCGTGATGCGCAGCAGGCACTCGCGCATCTCGTCCAGGTCGGCGCGCGTCCCCAGCGGCCCGTGTCCCGGCACCACGACGTCGCACTCCACCTGTGCCGCGCGCTCGGCGGCGTCGGTCCACGCGAGCGGGAAGCCGTCGCGCGCGTTCGGGATGTACTGGTGGAAGGAGAGGTCGCCCGCAAAGAGCACGCCCTCCGTCGGCAGGTAGACGGCGATGTCGCCGCGCGTGTGGGCCCTGCCGAAGAAGCGCAACTCGACGGGCCTGTCGCCAAGGTGGACCGTGAGCGTATCGCTGAACGTCAGGTTGGGGGGCGTCTGCGGCAGGTCGCGCCACTCCTCGTAGATCGCGGGGTAGAGGTCGCGCAGGAACTCGCGGTGCGTGTCCCACTCGGCGGCGAGGTCGTCGCGACAGGTGTCGTGGGCGATGATCGGCGCCTGGGGCATGAGCGCGTTCCCGAAGAGGTGGTCGCCGTGCCAGTGCGTGTTCACGACGTAGCGCACGGGCTTGTCAGTCACTCGGCGAGCCTCGGCCAACAGCCGCTCCGCAAGGGTCGGGGTCATGAGCGTGTCGATGATGACGACACCCTCCTCCTCCACGAGGAAGCCGGCATCGGTCGCGCCGCCTGCCTGGATGAAAGCGTAGGCGCCGGGAGCGACCTCGATGGCGCCGGTCTGGTAGTCGCCCAGCGTCATGCCCGCAACTCCGGCACGACCTTCGCGCTGAGGGTGTCTATGGTCCGCTGCACGTCGGCGAGGCTCCGCGCTTGCGGCAGGAAGACGAAGTGGCTGACGCCCGCCTCCGCATACTCCGCGAGGGTCGCCGCGATGCGGTGCGGCTCGCCGGTGAGCGCGCCACGCTTCTCCGCGCCCGCAAGGTCCGGTTCGCTGCGCAGGTCGACGAGCACGCGGAGCGAGAGCGCAACCGCATCGTCGCCGCGTCCGTGCTGGGCCGCCTCCTCGTTCATCGCGCGGTGCGCTTCCGCGAGCTTCCTCGGCGTCGTGGCGAACAGCGGCGGGAACCACGCATCGCCGTAGCGCGCGGCGCGGCGCATGACCGGCTTCGTGTGGCCGCCCACCCAGATGGGCGGATGCGGCTCCTGTGCCGGGTGCGGGTACGACTCAACCCCCTGCACGTTGAAGAAGCGCCCCTCGAACCGCACCTCCTGTTCCGTCCACGCTTCGAGCACGAGGCGCAGGCTCTCGTCGAGCGTGGCGCCCCGGTGCTCGAAGTCGAGGCCAAGCGCCTCGAACTCCTCGCGGAGCCAGCCCGCCGCGACGCCGAGGATGCTTCGCCCACCGGAGAGGACGTCCAGCGTCGCGGTCGTCTTCGCCACGGCGAGCGGGTGGCGCAGCGGCAGCAGCGTGACTGCGGTACCGAGCTTCACACGCGACGTGAAACCCGCCACGTAGGCGAGCGTCGTGAACTGGTCGAGGAACGGCAGGCCGGGCGCGATGAGGAACTCGCCGTCGGCGCTGTAGGGGTAGGTGGAGGTGTGGCTGGTGGGGAGCACGATGTGGTCGGCGGCCCAGACGGAGTCGAGGTCGGACGCCTCGGCCTGCTCGGCGACGAGCCGCACGGCGGAGGGGTCGCCCATGCCGATGGTGGGGAGCGAGACGCCGAACTCGATCATGGGGCGCATGGTACAGGAGGATGCCGTAGGCGCGTATACTTGCCGCCGCATCCTTGACCGCACGGAGGCGCACCGATGGCGCTCGATACCAGAGAGTTTCTCGCCGAGATGCAGCAGTTGCAGGAGCGGAAGCACAGCCGCAAGCACCCGCTGTTCGAGATGATCGAGGAGGGGCAGCTCACCCGCCCCCAGCTCAACGGCTTCATCAAGCAGTTCTACCTGCTCTTCCCCAAGCCGTTCCCGAAGCCGATCGCGGCGATGTTCGCGCGTTCCCCGCAGGACACGGAGTTGGAGCGGATGTGGTTCGAGAACCTCTCCGAGGAAGCGGAGGGCGGCGAGACCGGCACCGCGGGCCACAAGGAGCTGTACATGCGCTTCGCCGAGGCGGCCGGCATCCCGCGCGACGAACTCAACGCGACACAGCCGCTGCCCGAGACGCGCGGCCTGCTGAACTGGCGTGAGCTCCTCATAGGCCAGCGCTCCTGGCTGGAGCTGTACGCTTCGCAGGGGCTCGCGCTGGAGGGCACGGCGAGCGGCCGGATGAACCGCGTGGTCAACGGCCTCGTCAACCACTACGGCTTCGAGCGCGACAGCGACGACATCCTGTACTGGACGCTGCACATGTCGGTCGACGAGGAGCACATGAAGGTGGGGCCGTACGTGATCGAGAAGTACGCGGTGAGCGACCTGGAGCAGCAGTCCGTGCGGGAGTCGCTGAACGCGACGCTCGACATCTTCTGGCTGGTCTACGACGGCATCGTGCGTGCGTTCGTGGACGAGGACCCGCTGTACGAGGAGTGGCGGTAGGGGTCAGTGCACGCCCGGAACGCCAAAGAAAAACGCGTGCAGTACGTGAGCCCCGCTATCGCGGGGCTCACGTCGTACTGTCTGCCGCTTGCCCCTATGCCCGGGTGGGGGCGGCGCCGGGCGCCGTCCAGCGGTGGGTGGGCTGCTTCTGCCAGACGTCCTCGTCGATGTTGGTGTCGACGACGGGGTGGTCCAGGTCGCGGATGACGCCCATGGGGTCCTCGCCGCGGGCGACGCGCTCCATCTGTTCGAACATCGTGCGGCGCAGCAGGACGACGCCCCGGTCCGAGTAGGAGAGGTGCTCGACCGAGCGGTCGGTGATGGGGCCCTGCGTCTCCCACGCCATGTGGTCCTGCGAGAGGACGGAGCGGCGGTCGTACCAGGCGTGGGGGTGGCTCTTGTCCGCGGGTTCCTTGTACGGCTCGATGTACTCGACGGGCGGGTCCCAGGTCGTCTCGTTGGGCTGGCCGTCCTCGGTGAGCCAGAAGTTGATGTGTACGTGCCAGGTGTGCTCGTCGTCTATGGGCGTGCGGAACTGGGTGCTTGGCCCCTGCCGGAGGATGGAGGGGAAGAGCACCGGGTGCTCGTCCACGACGCCGTTCGTGTAGGTGCGCTTCTTCATCAGGCCGTAGTTGGTGAGGTAGAACTCGAACGAGTCCACGTCGTCGGTGAAGCCGCGCGTCGTGTTCACGGGCGCGCGCTGGCCGCGCGCGTAGTACTCCTGGTGCAGGATCTGCAGGTGCGCCGGGTCCATGGAGTTCTCCATGGCCTGGAACCAGTTGCAGTCCAGCACGGGATGGACGAGTATCTTGCGCCGTCCGTCCTCCCGCACGAGCGTGTCGAACGGGGTGAAGACCGGCGCGGGCTTCGGCCCCATGTACGCCCAGACGACGCCGAGGTAGACCTTGCAGTCGTAGGCGGGCTGCTTCACGGAGCGCATGATCGCCTCGTTCTTCTCGGGCGGCGTCTCCAGGATGTTGCCCTCTGTGTCGTACAGCCAGCCGTGGTAGGCGCAGGAGATGCCACGCTCCTCCACGCGTCCGTAGACGAGTGACGCGCTGCGATGCGCACAGTGGTCGGCGAGGAGACCCCAGCGCCCGGACTTGTCGCGGAAGATGACCAGGTCCTCGCCCAGGATGCGGACGGCCTTCGTGGGGCGCTCCTCCGTGATCTCGGAAGCGATGGCGATGGGATGCCAGTAGCGCCGCAGCAGTTCGCCCGCGGGCGTGCCAGGGCCCACGCGGGTGAGCTTCTCGTTGTCCTGTTTCGTCAGCATGACCTTCTCCTCTCGTGTTGGGCTAGACGGCCTGGCCCACCTGCTTGCGACGCTCGATAGAGTCCGCGCCGCCCTCAACGCCGCGCTGGTTCAGGATGGGGCTGTACTTGCTCGCCATGCCCTGGCGCCTGATCCCCTTCTGCCCCTCGCCGCGCTCTTCGTACTGCTCGTTCCGGCGGGACTTGTGCTCGGTGTCCATGCCGAGGTAGACGTTGGACGCCGGGTCGCGGAACGTGTTGATGGGGTCGCCGCCGTCCTCGACGATGCGGATGTTCTCCTCCAGCATGCGCCGGAACATGATGATGCCCTTGTCCGAGCGCCCGAGCGACTCCTTCGTGCGGTCGGCTATGGCGCCCTGCGTGATCCACGCAGCGACGTCCTGCGCCGAGTTGGAGTCGAGTATCTCGAAGCGCACCCGTCCGTCCTCGGCCAACTGGATGAGGGGCGGGAAGAAGAGCGGCACGTCCTCGTCGCGCTGGTCGGGATCGCCCTCCAGTTTCGCGTGGCACATCACCCACCAGTGGCCGGTGTGCGTGTCGTCCAGTGGCACGCGTATCTGGAACGATGGGCCGACACCGGGGTTGCCGCCGCCGCGCCTGCCGTCCCAGGTGTCGATGGCGGTGCCGCTGCCGCCCTGCCGGAGGAAGTAGGGGAAGACGATGGGGTGTCCCTGCGCCCACTCGCCGTCCTCGTAGCTGCCGCCCTTGACGAGCCTGCGCTTGTAGATGCCGTACTGGAACTTGTCGAAGCCGATGCGCTCGTTCTCATACCGCTTGCGCACCTTGTCGCCCTCGCCGCGCATCTGCAGGATGTAGTTCGCCCACTCGCCATGCAGCCACTCTGAGTGCACGGGGTCCAGCGAGTTCTCCTGACACTGCAGCCAGTTGCTCGGGAGCTCCGTGTAGCCGATGTCCCGCACGACGTTGTCGAGCGCGAACACGTCCCAGTTGGGAAGCAGCGGCACGGGCGCAGGGCCGAGGTAGGCGAAGATGAGGCCCGCCTTCGCCTGCAGTGGGTACGCCTTGATACGCACCTTGTCCTTGAAGCGGTTGTCCGGCGCCTCGGTCTCCTCGTAGGGCTGTTCGAGACAGCGGCCGGTCTCGTCGAACATCCACCCGTGATACGCGCAGCGGATGCCCTCGTCGGTCGGGATGCCGTAGACCATGCCCATGCGGCGATGGGGGCAGTAGTTGTCGACCAGCCCGAAGACGCCCCTGTTGCTCTTGTAGAGGATGAGGTCCTCGCCGAGCAGGCGGATGGGCTTGGTGGCACGGTCGTTCATCATGGCTACGGCGGCGATGGGGTGCCAGTAGCGGCGCATCAGTTCGCCGGTCGGGGTGCCGGGGCCGACTCTGGTGAGCCGGTCGTTCTGTTCAGCAGTCAACATCAGCTTTCCTCCCTATGCTGGAACTTCCGTACGGTGCGGGCGCGGTCTGCAACGGCTCCGTCAGCCCGCGGCGCCGGCGAGGACGGGAGACTCCACGGTGATGCCGTAGAAGTCCAGTGCGTTCTGGCCCATGATGTCGTCGACGATGCCAGGCGCGAGGCCGCCCTCCTCCTTGATGATGCGCATCGCTTCGATCTCGCTCGACTGGTCCTGGTGGCCGTAGTCCGTGCCGATCAGGATGTGACGGTGGTTGACGTACTTCAGCACGTCGACGAGGTTGTCGTCGGTCTGTGCCGTCACCCAGATGTTGTACGCACCGAGCACGTCCTCCTCCAGTTCGCGGCCCCGCGTCTCCAGCCTTCGGCGCAGGTCGTGGATGGCGTAGGGGAGCCACTGGCTGCTCGCCTCGATGTAGCCCCAACGCAGGTCCGGGAACTTCTTCGGGGTGCCCGTGGTGATGAGCTGGTGGAAGCTGGCAACGGACATCAGACGCAGGCCGCCGAAGGTGCCGCCGATGCCGTCCTTGGCCATGAGGTTGCGGATGTAGACGTTGGAGCTTCCGATGTGGACGGTTATCGGTTGGTTCAGACGTGCTGCTTCTTCGTAGACCGGGTAGAAGTACTCGTCGATCAGCAGCCGCTCGTCCTCGATGGCGCGCATCGTGACGCCGCAGGCGCCGTGCTCGGCGGACCAGCGCAGCTGCGCCAGCGCCTCGTCCATCGTGGCGAGGGGCAGGATGGAAGTCCAGCGGAGGCGGCCCTTGCTCTGCTGCCAGATGTCGGCGAGCCAGCGGTTGTAGCTCTTGGCGAGCGCGATCTCCGTATCCGGGTTCTCGCACATCCGCCCGATGTACATGGTGGGATAGAGCACCTGCACGTCGATGCCGAGCTCGTCCATGTGGGCGATGCGTCCGGGGATGTCCTCCATGTAGCGCTTGGCGTCGTCCGTCACCATGTTGCGCTTCACCTTGTCGGACAGTCCGAAGGCGGCGACCGGGCCGCGGGCGCGCCCACGGATCTGGCCGTCTATCTTCCAGAACTTCGCGCCGGTGCCGTCGTCCACCACCTGCGGGCGGTACTTCTTGTCCCCGGGGTCCATGTAGTCCCAGGTCTGCTCCGTCTCAACGACGTGCGCGTCAGAGTCGATGACCGGCATGACAGGCCTCCTTGCCGTTCCGCAGTCCGCTCCCGTGGGAGCGGACACACATACTTCGACAAATGGGACGCTAGCACTGCGCGGGTGGGGTGTCAAAGGAGGCGGGGGCCCTTCACGTGCGGCGCGGTCTACAATGCGCCCGATCACGCACCGGAGGCTGCGCCATGCTCGAACTGCCCGCCAAGGAGACGCTTGCGTACGTCTGCCACGACATGCAGAACGACTACCTGAAGGAGGGCGGACGCACGCCCGAAGCGGGTCGCAACCCGGCCACGCCGCAACTCATCCAGAACCACGTGCGCCTGTTGTCGGCGGCCCGCGGCGCCGGTCTGCCGGTCTTCTTCACCGGCCACTTCCTGCGAGAGGACTACCTCGACGCCGCGAGGCACGGACGGGCGAAGTCGCTGGGCTCGCTGCGCGACGGCACGTGGGGGGCGGACATCATCGACGACCTCGCGCCGCTGCCCGGCGAGTTCCTCATCCGCAAGGGCGGCGGGATGAGCGCTTTCACGGGGACGGCGCTGGATAAATGGCTGCGGCGGCTGGGCGTGTCGACGCTCATCGTGGCGGGCATCGCGACACAGGCGGGAGTCGAGAGCACGGTGCGCGACGCACGGGAGCGGGACTTCGAAAGCATCGTCGTTGGCGACGCCTGCAACGGGCGCACCGAGAACCACCAGGCATCGCTGCTGAACATGGGCACGTTCGCGCAGGTGGTCTCGACGGAGGAGGCGGTGGCGGCGCTCGAAGCGCTGTGATGGGTTACTCCTCGAGGCGTTGGACCCCGTCCAAGGCCGCAGCCACGTAGGCTTCGGCCAGAGTCGGGAAGCTGGTGACCGCCTCCAGGAAGTAGTCGACCTTCCCGCCGTGGGCGATGACCGCCTGTCCGATCTGGATCAGTTCGGCCGCGCCCTCGCCGGCGATGTGGACGCCCAGCAGCTCGTGTGTCTCGATGTGGAACAGCAGCTTCAGGATGCCCGAGACGTCGCCTTCGATAACGCTCTTCGCGATCTCCCGGTAGTGGGCCTTGCCCACCTCGTACGGAATGCCCTCGTCGGTCAGTTGGGCCTCGGTCCTGCCGACCATCGCGACCTCGGGCGTCGTCTTGACCGCGTACGGGAAGAGGCCGGGGAAGCTGTTGGTTGGGACGTTGAACGCATGACACGCGGCCAGCCGCCCCTGCATCTGTGACGTCGACACGAGGTCGGGGAAACCGATGACGCCGCCGACCGCGTAGATGCCCTCCACGCTCGTCTGGTAGTTCTCGTCGACGCTGATGCGGCCCCTGGCATCGGTATCCAGTCCCGCGGCGCTGAGGTTGAGCCCCTCCGTCGCGCCCGTCCGGCCCACGCAGTACATCACCGCGTCGCTCATGATCTGTTTGCCGCTCTTCAGCAGGACGCGCACGTGATTGCCGCGTTCGTTGCGCAGGTACTCGATGTCGAAGACGTCCTCGTTCAGGCGGAACGTCACGCCGTTCTCCCGCAGGTGGTAGACGAGGGCGTCCACGATCTCGTCGTCGGCGAACGGCAGCAGCCGCGGGCTCCTGTCCACGAGCGTGACGCGAACGCCGAGCGCGGCGAACGTACTGCCGTACTCGAGCCCGATCGCGCCTCCGCCCACCACGGTCAACGTGCGCGGCACGTCCGGCAGGTCCATGACGTCATCGCTGACGAATATCAGCCGCCCGTCCGTGTGCACCGTCGGAGGCTGCGTGGAGTACGAGCCAACGGCGATGATCACCTTGTCGGTGGTGATGGCGCTGTCCGGGGAGCCGTCGTTGGTGGCGAGGTTGATGGTGTGGCGGTCGACGAACGACGCCTCCGCGTGGAACATGTCCGCCTTGTTCCTGGCGAGCTGGGTGCGGAGCATCTCGGCCTGCTGGTGCATCACGAGGTTCGTGCTCACCATGAGGTCGCTCATCGTGATGTTCTGCTTGACGGTGTACGACTCGCCGTACAGGGTGCGCTCGCGGAAGCCGCTCAGGTGGAGCGCAGCCTCGCGCAGCGCCTTGCTGGCAGTCCCGGTGGTGACGTTGAGGCCGCCGATGTGCGGAAGCCGCTCCGCCACGGCCACCCGCTTTCCCATCGTTGCAGCCTGCACGGCGGCTCTATGGCCAGCCGGGCCTGAGCCGATGACCACCATGTCATAGTCGAAACTGGTCATCGCCGGTAATCCCTCCGCGCGCCAAGGGCGGGTAGAGGCAATCGTGTATCAGCACGCGGGTTGCGTCAAGGGCGCTCCCCGAAGGTGCGCTCCGCGCCGGGGACGAACCAGCGATAGAGCATGGGGAAGAACGCCCCCGCAACAAGGAAGAGCGCGCCTGCCGCCCAGAGGCTCGCCCGGAGGTCGACAGCACCGGCCAGCGCCCCGAACCCGACCGGCACGACGAGCTGCGCCGTCCCCCAGTACAGCCCCACGTAGGCCATCGCCATCCCGCGCTGGTTCGTGGCGCTGTGGTCGGACGCCGATATGGGATACAGGATGCTGACCGACGCCCTGAACAGCCCGTAGAGCAGCATGAGCGGCACAAGCGTCGCGTACGCCCCCGCACCCACCGATATGCCGAGCACCGTCAGCCCTGCCATGGCCATCGCTATGGTGTACGTCCAGCGCCGGCCCAGCCGCCCGAGGATGTGACCGAACACGATGCCGACCGCGATGCTGCTGCCGACGCTGACGGCCTGCATCCCGCCGGTCACGGCCTCGCTGTAGTCGAGCTCGCGGAGGTACGGGATGAAGAGGACGCTTGGCAGGATCATGGCGGTCGAGGCCGCGAACGCCGCGAACCCGCCGAGGCCCATGCCGCGATGCCGCGCGAGACTGGGGATCTGACCGAGCGGTTCGCGGAAGCCGCGCCGTGTCGGTCGCGCCGCCAGCGGCGGAAGCGCGATGCTTCCCAGGAATCCGGCGAGCGCCACCGCTCCCGTGAAGCCGAATGCCGCGCCGTAGCCGAGTGTGGCCACGAGCACACCGCTGAGGAACGCGCCGATCAGTCCACCCGCGTTCCCGGCGCCGTTGAGACGGCCGTACACCTCCCCGGACCGCTCCGGGTTGATGCGGCTGACGTACGACTGCGTTGCCGTCCAGTAAGTCGCCCGCGAGTAACCGACGAACGACTGCGCGAGGATGAGCATCCAGAAGACGCCGGAGACGACGAACAGAACCATGCCGGTCACCATCGTCACGAAGCTCACCCAGAGCACCCATCGCTCGCCGAACTGGTCGGCTATCGCGCCCGCGAACAACCGCAGCATCAGCCCGAAAACAGCCTGCGATGCAACGATGACGCCGAGCAGGGTGAGGTCGTAGCCGAGGTGGAGCGCATACAGCGGCACGAGCACCGTGATGAGGCCCAACGTCAACTGGTAGGAGAACGCCGCGCTGTAGATGAGCAGGATGGCGCGGTACTCCGTGCGCCGGTCCAGCTGCGCCTGCGGCTGTACGCTCATGCGGAGAAGCGGCCCGGCGCGTACGGAGAGAGGTCGAGCGCCGCGACGCCGCCCGCGATGAGGTCCGCCGTTGCCCTGCCCATCGCGGGCCCCATCATGATGCCCTGGCGTCCGCCGCCGGTGGCAACGTATACGCCGTCCACACCGGGGACGGGGCCGAGCATCACCGCGCCGTCCGGCGTGACGGGGCGCAGGCAGGCCGTCTGCAGGACCAGCTCCGCGTCCTCCAAGGCGGGCAGCATCCGCAGCGTGGACTCGATGATGGTGTCGCGCGCCTCGGTCGTGCGGGACTCGTCGAAGTCCGCATGCTCCTCGGTGGTGCCGCACCAAACGAGGCCGTCTGCGGGTTTGGTCATCGCGTAGTTGGAGCGATGGCCGATGCTGAGCGCGTACGGCGCGCCCGTCGCCCGCAGGCGGATGATCTGTCCCTTGAGGGGATGCACCGGGAGCGGCACGCCGAACCACTCCGACGCCCGCGCCGTCCACGGCCCCATCGCCACGACGACCGTGTCGCAGTCGACGCGCTCCACGCTCCCGGCGCCGGTCGCTATGCTGACGCCATCGACGCGCCGGTTGTCCAGGTGGACGGCGGTGACCTCGCCGGAACGGAGGGTCGCGCCGCGCTGCTCGGCGGCCTGCCCCAGCGCGAGCGTCAGCCGGTACGGCTCCACGTCGGACGAGCCCTCGACGTGCAGTGCGCCGACGGTCTCCTCTGCGATGCGCGGCTCCAGCGCGCGGGCCTCCTCGGGGGTCAGCCACTCGACGTCGTATCCCGGCTGCGCCTGCTGCCAGGAGAGGTGCTGCGTCAGAGCGGCGGCCTCCTCGTCCGAGAGGGCGAGGCGCAGCAGGGGACGCGGCTGGAACTGGATGTCCACGTTCGTCTCGGAGGTAAGGTCGGCGGCGAGCGCGGGGTAGAGCGACATGCTGTACTCGATGACGGGTGTGTTCACCTGCGGGCCGTTCGGGACGCCTCCGGAGAGCCCGCCGTAGGCGAAGCCCGACGCGTGGCTCGCGATGCCGTCGCGCTCGATGATCGTGCTGCGGACGCCCGCGGCCGCAAGGTAGTATGCCGTAGCGATGCCGACGATCCCCCCGCCGATGATGACGACCTCCCGCTCTCCCGTGGTCATGCGGGCTATACCGTACCGAGCTTGCGCACGGACTCTCCCACGCGCACTGCGCCGGACCGCACGACCTTCGCGTTGATACCGCGCAGGCAGAGCTCCTGGCCCATCGCCGAACTGACGAGCCGCAGCGCGTCAGCGCCGAACCGTCCGCTGAACTTCGCGCAGCCCTTGTGAGGCGCGGCCGACACCTCCAGCACCGCCGTCCCGACAGCCAGCCGCGTGCCTGGCGGGAGGTTCGTCATGCTGATGTCCAGGTCGACGAACAACTGGTCTCCCGCCAGATGCCAACGCTCCCTGCTGCCTGTCATGAGGTCGGCGGCCCGGGAGTTCATGAGCGTCACCTGCATCTCGGGGTCGGCCGAGCCGTCCGGGGTGCCGGTGCTCCCGCGTGTCTTCCAGTTGTCACCCACCAGACCCTCGTCTATGTCGAGCCTTGCCTCGGCCACCAGTTCACGCTCTTCCCGCTCAGGACGGCGCACGATGAGTTGCACCGGGCCCTCGTCCTTCGGCGACTGACGCACGTCATCGAGTCCCGCTTCCAGTTCCGGCATCGTTCGGTGCTGCGCAGTTCCCGTCATTCCCTACACCTTGTAGCCGCCGACGAGGGCGAGGGTGAGGTTCTTCCAGAAGCAGTCGACCTCGGCGAATCCGGCGGCGCGCAGCCACTCCAGGTGACGCGCGAGCGTGGCGTTACGGTGATGGTGCATCGCGTCGTGGGCGAGCTGCTCCGGTGTGCGCCGCTCCTCCCGGGGCGGGCGGTTCTCGTCGCGGCGTCGGGCGCGGCGCATGGCCTGGTTGATGTACTCCGTCTCCGGCGATGCCGTGTCGAGGTTGAAGAACACGCCGCCCGGGTTGAGTGCGCCGTGGACGCTGGCGTAGAGGCTCGCCATCAGCTCGGGGGGCAGGTGGTGGATGGCGCGCGCCGAGACGACGACGTCGTACGGCCCGGCGTCGACGGCCTCCTGCGGGAGCGCACCGCCGGCGAAGTCGCCGAGCATGTAGGCGAAGCGGTCGCCGAACCGCGCCATGCGGGGCCTGCCCGCCTCCATCATCGCCTCCGATATGTCGAGCCCGACCGCGGTGGCGTTCGGGAACGCGTCGAGGCAGGCCGTCGCGACGGGACCGTAGCCTGTGCCGATGTCGAGGATGCGCAACTGCGCGTCCGGTTCCGCCTGCACGAGGCGGGTCAGCAGCTCGAACACGGGCTGCCGCTCGTCCTGCTGCCGGTCCATCCTATCGACGTATTCGGTGACGCGGTCCTCTTCCTTCCAGGAGTGGCCCCAGGGGAGCCCTTCGTGCTCGCCGTGGCCCCTGCGCGCGTGCTGGTGCGTTGTCATGATGTTCTCCTTTGTTCGTTGGGCGCCCACGAGGAACGCCCCTGCTTTCAGGCACCCCTACCTCGCCGGGCTGCGAGATTCCCGCCTTCGCGGGAATGACGAAGCTCTGCTTCGCCGGTTCACCCCCATCCTAACCTTCCCCCGTCAAGGGGGAAGGGATAAGAGGCTAGCCGGATTGGCGCATGGCCAGGTTGCCGCCGTCGACGGGCAGGTCCGCGCCGGTGATGAAGTCCGCGTTGTCGGAGACGAGGAAGAGGACGGCCTGGGCCTGGTCGCGGGGTCTACCCCACCGTCCGCGCGGCACGCTCTGCGGGACCTCGTCGTCCGGGCGCGCGGGCTTGCCGCCCACCGGCATGCCGGTCTGCGTGGGCGTGAGCGAGTTGACGCGGATGTTGTGCGGAGCAAGCTCCATCGCGCATGCGCGCGTGAAGTTGAGGATGCCCGCCTTGGCCGACTGGTAGGCGATCGCGCCGCTCTTGCCGCGGTGGCCGGACGTGGAGGCGACGTTGACAATCGCGCCGCCGGTGCCCTGCGCCACCATCTGCTTCGCGACGTGCTGCGTGCAGTTGAACGTGCCGGCGAGGATGACGTCCACGACCTTCCGAAAGGTGCCGAGGTCCTCATCGAGCAGGCCGGGGCTGCTGGTGATGGCCGCGTTGTTCACGAGGATGTCGATGTGGCCGTAGGCGGCGAGCGCCTGGGAGACGAGGTTCTCCATGTCCTCCGGTTTCGTGATGTCGCCGTCGACGGCAATGGCCTCGTAGCCGCGGTCGACGACCTCGCGAGCGGAGGCCTCCGCAGCCTCCCGGCGCAGGTCCAGACAGACGACCTTCGCGCCGTTCTGCGCGAGCGTGCCTGCGATCTCGCGTCCGATGTTCGGGCCCGCGCCCGAGACGATGGCAACCCTACCCTCCAGCATGTGCGCCCTCCTTCAGCCTGCCTCGCTCCCGTCGTCTCCGCCTCTTCCCATCATTCCCGCTTCTTCCCGTCATTCCCGCGGAGGCGGGAATCTCGCAGCCCTCCCCGCTCATGGTGAGCCTGTCGAACCACTCCCCACGCCCGCGACACTATGACGGGGCGAGTAGCGTGTCAACTTGCGGGCCGGAAACGAACATCGATGGACAGGATGACGGCAGGATGAGCGTGCCGTTCCCTCGTACGGACGGTCTGACAGAGGGACGACGCAAAAAGTCCGGCCTCATCTGGTCTCATTCGGTCTCGATGCACTCCTACGGCCACGTTCCCGCGGGGGTTGCATCGCCCTCAGTCGTTCCAAGGGTGCCATTTGGTGACATTCGGTGCCACTGCACCCCCGACGCGGAGGGTTCGTCCGCCGTGGCCGCCGGGCTCACTCCAGCCGGAATCATGGTAGGGCGGGCAGGGGCGACCGCGTAAGGGGCGGGTGTCAGTGGGTGGGGCTCGTTGCGACGCATGCCGAGTGTGGGACGGGATTGCTCGATAGGCTCACCATGAGTGGCAGGTGGGGCGAGGTTCCTGCCTCCGCAGGAACGACGTGCCCGCTGGGACGTGCCATCCCTTGACCCTCCGCGCCATATCCCATAGGTTGCGGTGCAACCCTCACCGCGCGCTGAAGCGGGTTGCCCCGTTCGGCAAGCTCAGGGCAGGCTCTCTTCCAGAGGGCGAGGGGAGCATCTGAATATGGAGGCGCAGGATGCTGAAGGACAAGTCCGTGGTCATCACGGGTTCCGCGAAGGGGATAGGACGCTACATCGCGCACGGGTTCGCCCGGGAGGGCGCGAAGGTGGCGATCGCCGACATCGACGAGACCCGCCTGCAGCAGACGCTCGGTGAGCTGGGCGAACTCGGCGCGGAGGCGATGGCGGTCCCCACCGACGTCACGAACGAGGAGACGGTGCGATCGCTGATGGCGCAGGTGAACGAGCGCTTCGGCGGGATCGACGTGCTCATCAACGACGCGGCGATCGTGCCGCACTTCAACTGGAACGACAAGCCGCGCTGGCCGAAGATCCAGGACATGGAGAAGACGTGGTTCTGGGACACGGTGATGGGGGTGGCGCTGCTCGGCTCGTTCCTCGCCTCCAAGCACGCGGTGCCGTACATGGAGCAGGGCGGCGGCGGAAACATCGTGAACCTGCACGGCGGCGGAGGTCTCACCCCGCCCGGCGCGCTCGCCTACGCGACGGCCAAGGACTCGCTCATCACGTTCACGAAGTTCCACGCCGAAGAGGTGCGCGACTCCAACATCGCTGTGGTCATCATCTCGCCGGGCGCGGCCATCGCGACCGAGGACGCGCCGGAGGAGGCGCGCAACCGGATGCCGGGACCGGACTACGCCGGGCCCCGCTTCCTGCTGGCCGCCGAGGCGTCGATGGAGCTGTCCGGCCACCTGCTCGACTACAAGGACGGCGAGCTGGTGGTGCTGCAGTAGTGATGCTGACGGTGACGGACACGGCGCGCGCCGAGTTGAAGAAGGTAGCGGACGCCCGGGCGCTGGAGCCCGGCAGGCTGCTGCGCCTCGCGGTGCCGCCGGTGTGGACGGGCCAGGGCGACTGGGGCATCGTCATCGACCAGCGCGGCGCGGCGGACGTTGCCTACGCCCACGACGGGGCGACGGTGCTCGTCATCGAGCAGGAGGTAGCGAACGCGCTCGCCAACGCCGTGCTGGACTACAAGACGAGCGGCGTGCCGAGCCCGCGCTTCACGCTGGATGTCTACTAGGGGGGCCGAGCAGGGCGCCCACAAGGGGCGCCCCTACACCAGGCGAGGTTCCTGCCTCCGCAGGAACGACGGGCTAGGTCAGCTGACGATGCGGCGCTTGCGGTTGTTGAGGTAGTCGACCAGGACGTACTGGCCCAGGTTGGAGGGAGAGGTGTAGAGCGCGCGGCCGTTGTTGATGCGGGTGACGCGGTCGATGAAGTCCAGCAGGTAGTAGCTCGTCTCCAGCATGAACGTGTTGATAGTGATGCCCTCGGCCGTGCAGCGGCGCACCTCACGCAGCGTCTCCTGGATCGTGCGGTGGGTCGGCGGGTAGCTGAACCATGAGCGCGTGCCCTCCAGGTGGGCCGTCGGCTCGCCGTCCGTGATCATGAGTATCTGCCGCGAGCAGTCCTTGTACGGGGCGAGCAGCTTACGGGACATGGCGAACGCGTGCTGCATGTTGGTGCCGGAGACCCACATGTTCCACGTGAGCGTCGGGAGGTCGTCGCTCTTGATGGGGACGGCGTAGTCGGAGAAGCCGACCATCCAGAAGCGGTCGCGCGGGAACTTCCCGCGGATCAGCGCCTCCAGCGCGAGGGCGACGCGCTTGGCCGCGCCCCACGAGCCGAACATCCCCATCGACTTGCTCTGGTCGATGAGCAGGACGGTGGCGGCACGGACCATGTGCTCCGTGCGCCGGACCTCGAAGTCCTGGATGCCGACCTTCACCGGCGTGCCGGTGCCCTGGCGCTCGACGGCGTTCATGATGGTGCGCTGCAGGTGGATCTCCATCGGGTCGCCGAACTCGTACTGCTTCGTCTCGTCCGTGTGCTCGCCACCCGTGCCCCGCGACGTCAGCTCGTGATCGCCGGCGCGCCCCCTGCGGAGGGTGCCGAAGAGGTCGCGGAGCGCCTTCTGGCCGATCTTCCGGACGCCTGCGGGCGTGAGCTCCAGGCGGTCGCCGTCCCGCCGGAGGTAGCCCGCCTCCTCCAGCCGCTTCGCGATCTCGGCGAGCCGGTCGAGGTCCTGGCGGGCCTCGTCGCCGAGCAGCGCCTCGAGCATGTCGGCGTCGAGCTCATCGAGGTCGCCGCGGCGCATCGCCTGGCGGATCTGCGCCTCGAGGTCGTCCATCGACTGCATCTCGCCCATGACGTTCATCGCTTCTTCGAGCGTCATGCTCTCCTCGCCCATGAACGGGTACTGCTCGGCGAAGTCGTTGAACGGCAGGAGCTGCCCGAGGTTGGCGGCGAGCTCGGCAAGCTCATCGGCGGTATCGGGGTCCATGGCGGCGTTCATCGCCTCGAAGAGCTCGCGGCGCTGCTCGGGCGACATGCTGTCGAGGAGGCTCTGCATCTGCCCCATCTGGCGGGCGAGCATCTCCATGAGCTCGTCGAAGCTGCGCGGCGGATCGTCGCCGAACATGCCGCCCCACTTCTCCATGAAGCCGTCGAAGTCCGGCTCGAGGCCGTCGAGCTTGTCCCGCATCATCTGGTTGAGGTCGCGCAGCATCTCGCGCATGGCGGCCATCTGCTGCGGGTCCATGTTCTCGATCTGCTCGCGCATCTCCGAGGCGACGGAGCCGAGCATCTCCTTCCGGAGCTCGTCCATGAGCTCCTGGAACTTGCGCTGTGCCTCCGGGTCGATGAAGTCGAAGTCCTGGAGGTCGCGGATGGCGCCCGCCGTGCTTTCGGGGAGCCGGTCGAGGCGTTCGCGGTTGCGGTCGGCGCGCTGTTTGAAGAGGTCGCGCATCTTCGACGCTTGCTCCGCCTGCTCCCCGCTCATGCCGGCGAGGTCTTCCTCGATCTCGCTGAGGCGTCGGTCGGTGCCAGCGCGCTCGGTGCGGATGACGTCCTCGAGCCGCTCCTTGAGGTCGCGCATGACGGAGTCGGGGTCGTAGCGGTCGAGCGTCTGGTTGCGGCGGGAGCGCAGGCGTTCGAGCAGGTCGTCGAGTCCGGGGAGGCGGGCGCCGTCTTCGCGGGAGCCGCGCCGGATGAGGTCTCGGAGCGCGCGGCGGAGGTCGCCGTGGTCGATGACGTCCTCGGCCATCGCATCGAGGAGCGCGTCGGCGTCGGCCTCGAACGGCTCCTGGGAGCCGTCCCATCGGGAGAAACGGTAGAGCGTTGCCACGGCGGGAATTGTATACCTGCGGGGCAACCTTCACACGCGGCACCCTCACCCCCGCGCTGACGCGCGTTCCCCTCTCCCAGGGGCGAGGGGGGCAGGGATGCGAGGTTCCTGCCTTCGCAGGAACGACGGAGCCATGCTCCGTCCGGTCACCCCCATCCTAACCTTCCCCCATCAAGGGGGAAGGGACCAGGCGCCCTCACCCCCGCGCTGACGCGCGTTCCCCTCTCCCGGGGGGCGAGGGGGGCAAAAGGGGCGCCCCACGAGGGACACTCCTGCGCCGAGCAGGGGTTGGCCGCCGGGCCAGAAGAGAGCGCCACGTACAATAGAAGTAGGAACGGTTCCCTGCGCGACGCCTCACTGCCGCGCAGGGAGAGGCGGAGGCGACAGGATGGCGGCTCCTCGAACGATCCTGGTCACCGGAGCCACGGGGTACATCGGCGGAAGGCTGGTCCCCCGTCTCGTCGAGAAAGGGCGCCCCGTTCGCGTTCTCGCCCGGGACCCCGACCGCGTGCGGTCCCGAAGCTGGTCCGAGCGAGTGAAGGTAGCGGTCGGCGACGTCCTCGACCTCGCAGCCCTTGCCGAGGCGTTGGACGGCGTGGGCACCGCCTATTACCTCGTCCACAGCATGGGCAGCGGCCCCGGGTTCCACGAGCTGGACGTCCGAGCCGCGCATACCTTCGGCCAGGCCGCCGCGAATGCAGGGGTCGAGCACATCATCTACCTGGGCGGCCTGGGTGCGGGCGCCAACCTGTCTCCGCACCTCCGTTCCCGGCAGGAGTGCGGCGAGGCGCTCCGCCAAGGCGGCGTCGCTGTCACCGAGTTCCGGGCCGCCGTGGTCGTTGGGGCAGGCAGCATCTCCTTCGAGATGGTCCGCTATCTTGTGGAGCGTCTGCCCGTCATGGTCTGCCCCCGATGGGTCTACTCCCGGGTGCAGCCGATAGCCGTCGACGACCTCCTGGACTACCTCGTCTCGGCGCTGGACTTCCCGGCGTGCCGTGGCCGCACGATCGAGGTGGGCGGGCGGGACGTGACCACCTACGGAGGGATGATGCTCGGTTACGCCAGGGCAAGGGGGCTCCACCGGCTGATGCTCGCCGTCCCGGTGCTCACGCCCCGCCTCTCCTCGTACTGGGTGCACTGGTTCACACCCATCCCCACCGACATCACGAGGGCGCTCGTGGAAGGGCTCCGGAACGACGTCGTAGTAACCGACGACCTGGCGCACAGGCTCTTCCCGCACATCGAGCCGCAGGACTACGCCTCGGCCATCGGCGGCGTGCTGGAAGAGCTCCGTCGCTCCTCCGGAGGCAGTGGCCTCGCGGCCCCGTCCGTGTAGGCCCTCACCCCCGCGCTGACGCGCGTTCCCCTCTCCCAGGGGGCGAGGGGGAGGGATGCGAGGTTCCTGCCTTCGCAGGAACGACGGAGCCATGCTCCGTCCAGTCACCCCCATCCTAGCCTTCCCCCGTCGAGGGGGAAGGGAACAGGCGAGGTTGGCCGGAAGGGGGTGCGGCCATATAAACTGGTCGCCTATGTTCGATACCGTTCTCATCGCCAACCGGGGCGAGATCGCCTGCCGCGTCATCCGCACCTGCCAGCGCCTCGGCATAGAGGCCGTCGCGGTCTACTCTTCCGCGGACGCGAAGGCGCTCCACGTGCGGATGGCCGACCGCGCCATCGAGATCGGCGGCGCACCGGCAGCGCAGTCGTACCTGAACGGCGAGTCCATCATCAAGGCGGCGAAGAAGGCGAAAGCGCAGGCCATCCACCCCGGCTACGGCTTCCTCTCCGAGAACCCGGCGTTCGTCGAGGCCGTCGAGAAGGAAGGGCTCAGCTTCATCGGGCCGACGTCCAAGGTCATCGCGCAGATGGGCGACAAGATCATGGCCCGGCGGCTCGCCCGGGAGGCCGGGGTGCCGATCAGCCCCGGCGCGGAGGGCGAGATAGACGACGCGCAGGCGGAGGCGATAGCGCGCGGCATCGGCTTCCCGCTCATGATCAAGGCGGCGGACGGCGGCGGCGGTATGGGCATCCGCGTGGTCAACGAGCTGTCGGAGGTGCGGGAAGCGACAGAGCGGGCGCGCTCGCAGGCGCTGAACGCGTTCGGCAGCAGCCGCGTCTACATGGAGCGGCGCATCCTGAACGCGTCGCACGTGGAGGTGCAGGTCATCGCGGACCACCACGGCAAGGCGCTGCACCTGTTCGAGCGCGACTGCTCCGTACAGCGGCGCAACCAGAAGGTGGTGGAAGAGACGCCGTGCGCCAAGCTCAAGCCGGAGGTGCGGCAGGCGCTGCTGGACTCCGCGGTGCGGCTGGTGCAGAGCATCGGCTACACGAACGCGGGCACCATCGAGTATCTGTACGACGCCAGCGAGGAGCGCTTCTACTTCCTGGAGATGAACACGCGCCTGCAGGTGGAGCACCCCATCACGGAGATGGTGACGGGGCTGGACCTCGTGGAGCTGCAGCTTCGGGTCGCGGCGGGCGAGCGCCTGCCGCTCTCGCAGGCGGACGTGCGACAGCACGGCGCGGCGATCGAGGCGCGCATCTACCCCGAGGACCCGGTGATGCTGTTGCCCACAGCAGGGACGGTGGACGTCCTCGTGGAGCCGGAAGGGCCGAACGTGCGGGTGGACAGCGCGCTGTACGAAGGCTACGAGGTGTTGCCGTACTACGAGTCGATGATGGCGAAGCTCGTCGTCCACGGCGAGACGCGGGAGCAGGCGATCGCGCAGATGACCGCGGCGCTGGATCAGTACGTCATCGAGGGGCCGGTGGTGAACATCCCGCTGGTCCGTCGCGTGATGGAGCACCGCGAGTTCAGGAACGCCACGTTCGACAATGCGTTCCTGGAGCGGATGTTGAACGAGCCGGCCCGCAACAGCGCGCTGGCGGCGGCGATAGCCGTGGTGATGGCGCTGGAAGAGGAGCCCCCCCAGGAGATACAGTCCAGCAGGTGGCGGATGCACGGTCGCCGCACGGCGATGGCGAACCGCCTCAGCAGCAGCGGAGTGTTGTAGTGAAACGGATGCGGGTGCGAGTGAATGACGATTGGTACGACGTGGAGGTGGGCGACCTCTACCAGCGGCCCGTCGAGGTCGTCGTGGACGGCGAGACGTACCTGGTGGAGGTCGGCGACCCGTCGGACACCGGCGTGCCGGTGCGCCGGGCCGGACCGCCGAAGGCGGAGCAGCCCGGTCTGCGCGGCATCACGCAGGGCGACGAGCGTGTCATCCGCTGCCCGCTGCCGGGCAAGATCGTCTCCGTCTCCATCACCAAGGGCCAGGAGCTGGAGGCCGGCGACGAGATCTGCCTGCTGGAGTCCATGAAGATGGAGCAGAGCGTGCGCATGGCGCGGGGCGGCGTGGTGAAGGGCGTGAAGATCAAGAAGAACCAGGCCGTCGAGGCCGGGCAACCGCTGCTCGAGATCCAGTAGGCATGGTCGGCCAGACCCCAACAACGCTGAACGAGTACTACGTCTGTCCTCTGGGCGAGCTCCAGGAGAAGGGCGCGCTCGGCATCGAGATCGAGCACCCCAGGTACCGGGGGTGGGAGGTCGCGGTCTTCTGGGACGGCGAGCGCGTCGGCACGCTGGAGAACTTCTGCCCGCACCAGGGCGCGCTGCTCTCATGGGGCACCGTGGAGCCGGGACAGGTGATCTGCCCGCTGCACTCCGCGATCTTCGACATCGTCACCGGCGAGTGCCTCGACCGCTACACGTACGACGCGACAGCCTATGAGACGTTCGTGCGCGGCGACGAGGTCTGGGCGCGCCTGCCGGGGCGTCCGCTGAAGCGGGCCCGGGTATAGGGATGCGAGCCGCGCCACTACACTGTCTGACGAATGAAGGCCACAGAGTACTACCGGAACATCGTCGAGAAGAGAAGGCCCTATCTCAACGATGAGTATTGTGAACGTGTGATGCAGAGTCCCGAGTGGTCGCGTCCCGACCCTCGTCCCGGACGTACGCGCCTATGGGGTTACGTCGAGGAACTGCAGCACTACCTTAGAGTGGTGGTTGAGCCCGACGGCGAGACAGTGCACAATGCATTCATCGACGGGGAGGCAGAGCGATGGTTGACGCGGTAGTGCGAAAGCCTGAATCCATCTACGACCAGGCATCGGACATCCTCCGGGTGCAGTTTGAGGACAAGCCCAGCGTCCGGTCGGTCGAAGTCGCTGAGGGCGTGGTCCTGGACTACGATGAGGCGGGCCGCGCCGTGGCGATAGAGATCGACGGCGCGAGTGTGCTGCTGCGCGAGGTAGCCAGCAAAGCCGACGCTGCGTTGTCGCGCCCCGCGCGCTGACGTACCATCTACCCCAGCGGCGCAGCCTGTTTCAACGATGGGAAGGGCCGCGAGACACACCCCCAGCGCAAGGTCCATGGCCCTCGAAAGCATCGTCGTTCGCGGCGCTCGCGAGCATAACCTCAAGAACATAGACGTTACGATCCCGCGCGACCGGCTCGTCGTCATCACCGGCCCGTCCGGCTCCGGCAAGTCCACGCTCGCCTTCGACACCATCTACGCCGAGGGCCAGCGCCGCTACGTCGAGTCGCTCTCGGCGTACGCACGCCAGTTCCTCGGGCGCATGGACAAGCCGGACGTCGAGTACATCGAGGGGCTCTCGCCCGCCATCTCCATCGACCAGAAAGGCGTCTCCAACAACCCGCGCTCCACCGTCGGCACCGTCACCGAGGTGTACGACTACCTGCGCCTGCTCTTCGCACGGGTGGGACGCCCCCACTGCTACCGCTGCGGCAGGCCCGTGCAGCACCAGACCGCGCAGCAGGTGACGGAGGCCGTGCTCGCCCGGCGCGGCGCGCGCCTCATGCTCCTCGCGCCCCGGGTCGTCCACAAGAAGGGTGAGCACAAGGACGTACTGGACGACGCCCGTTCCGCCGGTTTCGTCCGCGTCCGCGTCAACGGCGACGTGCGCAACCTGGACGAGAGCATCGAGCTGAACAAGCAGCAGTGGCACACCATCGAGATCGTCGTCGACCGCCTCGTGCTCGACGGCGAGACGGAGCGCAGCCGGGTCCTCGACTCCGTCGAGACGTCTCTCCGCTTCGGCGACGGGCGGATGCTGGCGGTAGACGTCGACTCCGGCGAGGAGCAGGTCTTCTCGGAGCAGTTCGCCTGCCCGTACTGCGGCATCAGCTTCGCGGAGATCGAACCGCGCACCTTCTCGTTCAACAGCCCGCACGGCGCGTGCCCGACGTGCTCCGGCCTCGGCATGAAGCTCGTGGTCGACCCCGAGCTCATCGTGCCGGACGTCTCGCTGGGCCTGGATGACGGCGCGATCCATCCGTGGGCGCGCGCGGGCTCCAGCACCGCGTGGTACTACAGCATCCTGCGCGGCGTCGCGGAGGCGGAGGGCGTCGGCATGCACATGCCCTGGCGCAGGATGCCGGAGCGCGTGCAGAAGGTCCTGCTCTACGGCTACCCGGACCGGCGCAGGGTGAAGGTGCGCCACCGCACGCACCACGGGCGCGTGTTCGAGTGGGAGTCGCGCTACGAGGGCATCATCCCCAACCTGGAGCGCCGCTACCGCGACACGCAGTCCGACTACATGCGCAACGAGATCGAGCGGTACATGACCGCCCTGCCCTGCGAGGCGTGCGGCGGTGAACGGCTGCGCCCCGAGGCGCTCGCCGTCACCATCGGCAACCGCTCCATCATGCAGGTGACCGCGCTCTCCGTTCTCGAGGCGAGCGAGTGGGCGCTCTCCGTGCAGGGGCTCGTCCCGGAGCTGCCCGTGCAGCCGCGATGGCCGGAGCACGCCGACGCGCCGACCTTCACCGAGCGCGAGCTGACCATCGCGAACCAGATACTCAAGGAGATCGGCTCGCGCCTCTCCTTCCTGCTCAACGTGGGGCTGGAGTACCTGTCGCTCGGGCGCGCCGCGGGCACACTGAGCGGGGGCGAGGGACAGCGCATCCGCCTCGCCACGCAGATCGGCTCCGGCCTCATGGGCGTGCTCTACGTCTGCGACGAACCGTCAGTGGGCCTGCACCCCACCGACAACGCGCGCCTCATCGACACGCTCAAGGGGCTGCGGGACCTCGGCAACACCGTCCTGATCGTCGAGCACGACGAGGCGATGATGCGCGCCGCCGACCACCTGGTGGACCTCGGCCCCGGCGCGGGCGAGCACGGCGGCTGGGTCGTCGCGGAGGGCACGATACGCGACGTCGAAGAGAGCGAGGCGTCGCTCACCGGCGCATACCTCTCCGGTCGGCGCGAGATCTCGATGCCGCTCGCAAGGCGCAAGGGCAACGGGAAACGCCTGCGCGTGAAGAACGGACGGGAGAACAACCTGCGCAACGTGGACGTGGACTTCCCGCTCGGGAAGCTCGTCTGCGTGACCGGCGTCTCCGGCTCCGGCAAGTCCACGCTGGTCTACGAGGTGCTCTACAAGTGGCTGGCGCAGCGCCTCTACCGCGCGAAGGACCGCCCCGGGGCGAGCGACGGCGTCGACGGCCTGGACAACGTGGACAAGGTCGTCAACATCGACCAGTCGCCCATCGGCAGGACGCCCCGCAGCAACCCGGCCACCTACACCGGCGCGTTCACGCCCATACGGGAGCTGTTCGCCGCCCTGCCGGAGTCGAAGGCGCGCGGCTACATGCCCGGCCGCTTCTCATTCAACGTGAAGGGCGGGCGGTGCGAGGCGTGCTCGGGCGACGGCTACGTGCAGATACAGATGCAGTTCCTGCCGGACGTAACCGTGCCGTGCGAGATCTGCAACGGCAGGCGCTACAACGAGGACGCGCTGGAGATCACGTTCCGCGGCAAGAGCATCGCCGACGTGCTGGAGATGACCGTCACCGAGGCGCACGAGCTGTTCATCAACATCCCGCGCATCAAGTCGAAGCTCGAAACGCTGGAGGCGGTCGGCCTCGGCTACATCCGGCTCGGGCAGCCAGCGACGACCATCAGCGGCGGCGAGGCGCAGCGCGTGAAGCTGGCCACCGAGCTCTCCAAGCGAGCGACCGGCAAGACGCTCTACATCCTGGACGAGCCAACGACGGGGCTGTCGTTCGAGGACGCGGCGCACCTGCTGCGGGTGCTGCACCGGCTGGTGGACGGCGGCAACACGGTGCTGCTCATCGAGCACCATCTGGACCTCATCAAGAACGCGGACTGGATCATCGACATGGGCCCCGGTCCCGGCATCCACGGCGGCGACATCGTCATCGAGGGGACGCCGGAGCGCGTCGCGGCGCACCCGGAGTCGCGCACCGCGTCGTTCCTGCGCGACGCGCTCGCGAAGCACGGCGTCGCGCCGGACGAGCCGGCGCCCGCCCCCGCCCCCAGGGCACGCAAACGCGCTAAGGCGGGCGTGTAGGGGGGCTACGCGATCAAATGCATACGTCACACGATTTAATCGTGTGATGGGGCATCGAAAGCGCTACTCCCAAGGCTCGTCCCGCCACCGGACAGGCGGCTTCTCCCTGAATCTCGCCTCATAGAAGACAGGCGCGAGCAAGTCGAACTGCTCCTGAGTCAGGTCGTCGTCCAAGGAGTATTCCATCCGCTCATGCGGGTCGACGAGTGTCAACTGGATGTAGAACGGCTCCGGTTCGTCCTCCAAGGTGACCTTCGCCATGAAGCCGAGCTCGCTGGTGTTGCCGAGCCACTCCTGAACTACCTCGACACCAGCGACACCGTCCAGGCTCTCCCAGTTGGAAACAGCCTCCTGCACGAGTTGGAATCCGTCACGCGCCATGCGCGGATCGTTGATCGCGGTTGTGGGAAGTGTCAAGGTTGGTGAGAGCCGTCAGGCTATGACCCTGTAGCGTCCCCTGTTATCCACGAACAAGAGCACGTGCCCTTTGGCGAGTACCTGTATCTGCTGGCGAATCTTCGCCTGCACGTTCCGATTGTCCGTATGTCGCGAAGCGAGCTCTGCCTGGAATCGCCGGTAGAAGTCCTGCAACGTGAACTCCGTGCTCTGCGTCTCCCGCTCCAGCACGCGGACGCACGACAACACGTCAGCAGCCCAACCGCCTCTCTTACCCGCGAGAAACTGGTAGCGCTGCCAGTCGTCACGGACTGCCATAGGGTTGCGTGCAGCCCCACCTTCCACAACCGGGACTCGTCCCTCTGGTGGCAACTGCCCGAGGATTATCTTCGAGCCAATCCAGCCAGCTCTCTTAGCATGAGGTGGTAGTGGAGGTCTCTTCTCTACTACCGCAGGACTAAAGAAGTGGCCAGGAACAACAAAGAGATCGGTCACCGTCGCGGTAGGTACCGAGTATCGAAGAAATGCGTAGTGCGGTGCACAGCCTTCGGCAATAGCTCGCATCTTCTTGTCGTACTGAGAGTTCTCGACCTTTCGACCGAACCGACTCTTCTTGCTCTTGAGTTGGTAGGGCGCTCCGCAGGTTGGGCACGAGTAGTCCAAGACTGCAGTATTCGTTCTCGCAGCATTAAGGTGGGGGGAGGCGCAGGCGAGGCAGTAGAGATTTCGAGTCGCCCAATCTTCGGTCAAACGCCGAGCAATCTGGCTCTTGCTCTTGTATCCCTCGGCGACGGTCAGGTCTAAGCGTAAGTCCATGGGGCGCGGATTATAGACACCCCCAACGGCCCCCGGTAGCCTCGGCCCATGCGCGCGCTCAGGGTCGGACTCGCACGGTGGATGGTGGCGACGGTCATCCCCGCCGTGTTCCGCCGCGTCAACGCCGCCATCGCGCGGGTCGTGCGCTCGCCGCTTCACCCACTGCTGCTCGGGACCATCATCGTCATCCGCTGCGAGGGCCGTCGCACCGGCAGGACGTACCTCGTGCCGGTGGTCTGCCGTCCATCCGGGGGTGGGGCGCTCCACGCGCTGACGAGCGTCCGCGCCGTCTGGTGGCGCAACATCGAGAGCGGCGCTCCGGCAACCGTCTACCACCGGGGCCGCGAGCGACAGGCGCGCATCGACGTCGTGCGCGGCATCGACGACCCATCGGAGGTCGAGCGCGCGCTGGCGTCGCGGGGCGTCGTCGCCCGGACGCTCGTTGCGCTGCCAGCGTCGGAGTCAGTGCTGCTTCGGGTGTGGCTGTCGCCGGACGTGTGACACGCGGCCCTTGGAGAGGGTCGGCGCGGGCGGTAGACTGACGGTAGCGGTCAATACGCCGGAGGACCACGTGAGTACGCAGCCGGGAACGACATCCACCATCCGCGAACAAGCAGAGGCAGCCATAAGGTCCCTGGGCGGGTTCGCACGGATGCAGGACAACCTTGACCAGTTCAGCCACGACTGCGAGTACCTGTCATCCATCACGGAGCAGATGCGCAAGGAGCATCCCGACTCCTGGGTGGTCGTGTACAAGGGGAAGGTCGTGGGGACCGGTCCTGTACTGGAAGAGGTACTGCAAAGTGCGGCTGCCCGTGGAGTTCCCCGGAACCTTGTCGCCGCCAGATACATCACCAAAGAGCCAATGCGGTTGATCTTGTAACTTGGCGGCACACGGCTACTTCGACTCTTCACGAGTCCCCGCTCCTTACGTTCAGATGTGGATACATCTCCCCAGGCTGGACGCAACCGCTTCTGTAGAGTTCATGCTCGACACCGGAGCCGATACCACTTCGCTCCATTGGGACGCTATCAGCTCAATGGGCCTTCACTCCTCGACCTTTCAGCAGGAACCCATCGTCGCTCGCGGGGTTGGAGGCCCGATGAGCTATGTACAAAAGAACGCCTTCATCTTTGTCCAGGACAGGCCCAGAGGAGGCTGGCACTACTTCAACCTAGAGGTCGATATCGCCTCCCTTGACGAGGAGCATGCCGCGGGCGGTTTGCCGTCGCTGCTCGGGCGAGACATCCTCAATCGTTGCCGCTACGTCGTCGATGCAGAGCAACGCAGCGTCATCATCGAACCACACCACCCAGACGAGAGAAGTGGGTTCTTGCCTCGCCCCACCTGAGTCCTTGACGCCCTGTGACACGGGCCTCTTACGCGGTCGCCCCGCGTGGGGATAGGCTGGACGAGTAAGGGCGCCCGTGCTTCATCACGCGCCCTGCCCGCCAGCGAGGGCTACGAGTGGCGTGTTACCAAATGTTGCTGAATGTTGCACTCTCAGTGGGAGCATTCCCACGAATCACTCGTGACGCGTCCTTCCGTAGGAGTGGCGTCGGCGTCACATCGCGGAACGCACATGAACAACCGCATATCGTGTACGGTGTGAGGACAGGCCTCGCCGGCAACAGACTGCAACGCGGCGCGCCTCGCCGTGTGACCTGGCGGTCACGCTGGATTCCAGCCTCCGCTGGAATGACGGGATGTGGGGCCCCTACCGGCTCGGAGGAGGAGACGAGAAGGCGGAGCCAGCCAGCGAGCCGCCGTCCACGAGCAGGTCGGCCGCCGCGATGAAGTCGGCGTCGTCCGACGCGAGGAAGACGACCGCCTTCGCGATGTCCG
>JAPPHT010000008.1 GCA_028874795.1 Chloroflexota bacterium | reverse complement strand
CCGGACATCAGCACCACGGAGCAGCCGATGGACCTCATGTTCCTGAGTTCCACGGTAGCCAGCCCCTACTACCCACCCATGGACGCATGGTTCGCAGGTGAGCCCGTCTCCTACTACTACCTGGGCTACCTGCTCATCGGCTCCGTGGCATTGCTCACCAACACGGTAACCCCTGTTGCCTACAGCCTGGGCCTCGCCACGTATGCCGCGATGGCCGCGGTGGCGGCATTCGGCCTGACCTTCAACCTCGTGCGGCTGTCCAGGGCGTCGGCGCTGGCGGGCACGCTTGCCGGGGGCGTATCCGTCTTCCTGTTGCTTGTTGCCAGCAACGTGCTGGGCATACTCGAGCTGGGGTGGACATCGAATGCGGGGACGCCGGGCCTGTGGGCTTGGATCACGCCCAACCCTGAGTGGTATACGGACCCCCAGGCCGCCGCCTCCTGGCGCCAGGACGAATACTGGTGGTGGTGGCGCGCATCACGAGTCGTGCCGAACGGGATCACCGAGTTTCCCGCGTTCAGTTTCCTGCTGGGAGACATGCACCCGCACGTCATGTCCATCGGCTTCGTGCTCCTGATCGTGGGCGTCGCCGTCCAACTGTACCTGCGGCCGGGGCTCACCCAACGCGACGTGCTGCGGCGGCATTTCCCGCTGGTGTTCGTCACCGCGCTGAGCGTGGGAGGCGCGGGCGCGATCAACCTGTGGGACCTTCCACTGGGCCTGACGCTGATAGTGGGAGCAGTATTCCTCAACGCGGCGCGGAACGAGCGGCGCGTCCAGTTCGGCCGGGCCCTGGCCTTCACCGAGCGTTTCCTCATCATCGGCGCGGGCGGCGGACCGCGCGCGGAGGAGGACCTGAACACCGCGTGGTTGTACGCGAAGCAGGGCAACCGATGGCGCCTCGAACACAGGATCGAAGCGCGAGGGTTGGGCACGGATGCCGATTTCGGGGCATCAGTGGCGGCTCACGGCGACATGGTGGCGGTCGGAGCCCCAAGGGCCTTCATGGGCGGCCTCGTACAGGTCTATACCTTCGAGAACGAGCGCTGGACGCACGCGGCAACACTGAAGCCCGACGACGACGAAGGAGTCGTGGGCTTCGGCCAGTCTGTAGCGATATACGACAACACGGTTGTGGTCGCCTCACTGGAGGCGGTCTACGTCTACAGGGGCGAAGAAGGCGATTGGTCGCTCGTGGGGCGGCTGTACCCCTCGTCACAGGACGGCCTGCCCACCCAGGTGGCGCTGGAGGACGGTCTGCTGGCTTGTGGAGTCCTGAGCTTCGACGGCTGGCTGGTGGACGTCTTCAAGAACACCTCCGGCGAATGGACGCACTCCTCGGCGATACATCCTTCCTTCACGGACCTGAACCGTTTCGGAAGGAGCCTGTCGCTGGACGCAGGACGCCTGGCCGTGGGCGGCGACGCAGTGGTGACCATCTTCAGCGAGGCGGACCGGGGCTGGGTCCCCATCGCCACGCTCGGGTGCCCTGTACCGTCGGCGCGGGACTCGTTCGGCTCCGCCGTCGCGCTGCAGGACTACTACCTGGCCGTGGGAGCGCCGGGTGGCAACGGTCCAGCGCCGAACGCAGGCTGCGCCTTCGTCTTCCAGGAGACCTCGCGGGGCTGGCGCTTCCAGACTGCTCTGACGGCGGAGGACACCAGCATCGACACGGCGCTCGGCAGCGCGGTCGCGATACGCGGCGACGATGTTGTGCTGGGCGCCCCCGGCGGAGGACAGGGCGGGGTCTACTCATTCCATCGAACGCTGGAGACGTGGACCCTTGAAACGAAGATCGGGGGAAGGCGGCGGTTCGGACGAGCCCTGGCGTCGGCAGCCCTGCTGGTAGCCGGGTCGCTGGGGGCGGCACTGCCGTTCCTGTACACGTTTGAAAGCTCGGCGGAGGGCGTCCTGCCCGTCGAGGGAGTGATGACCCGCCCGGCACACCTGGTGCTGGCGTGGGGAGTCCTCGGCATCCTCACGGTCCCCTTCTTCATCGTGTCGATGCGGCACGTGTTCAGGCACGGGAACTGGAGTCTGCTGCGCTTCAGCATCCCCATGCTGCTCGCCTTTTCCCCCGTCCTCGTGTGGATGCAGCCTGTCTTCGGCATCCCCATAGCATTCGTCGCCGTCACCCTGTTCGCCTTCCACCAGATGGGGTTCAAGCAGCCGCACGCGGACGAGGCGCTCTTCGCCTTCAATCCGCGCGTAACCCTGGTCGCAGGAAGCATCGCCATCATCGGAGGCATCCTGTGGTACAGCATCTTCGTGAGCGGCGAGCGAGGGACCGGAGGGGAACTACTCGCGATAGACCGGCTCGTGCCGGTGGTGCCCTTTGCCATCATGGCGGGTTTCGCGCTGTTCGGCGCATGGACCCTGGCGCACCGTGACAGCGAGAACATGCGCCAGTCGGTGAACCGCGAGCGTGCTACCCAGTGGAACTCGGTGGTGCCCGGCCTGTTCGTGTTCGCCATCGCCGCCATGCTGGTGATGGGGGCAGAACTGTTTCACGTCGTGGACATCTGGGCAGGCGGTCCGTTCCGCCGGATGAACACCGTCTTCAAGCTGTACTACCAGGCCTGGCTGCTCCTGGCGGTGCTCGGAGGCTTCTCCGTCTGGTTCATAACGGTGCGCTGGAACCTGAACCGCACGATGGGCCGGATGGGGAGCCTTGCCTGGCGGGGGACGCTGGTGGTGCTCTTCATCGCTGCCGCGTACTACCCTGCGGCCGCGGCGGACAGCCGCATCAGGGACGAGCAGGACGACCGCTTCACATTGGACGGGACCGCCTACCTCACCCGGTACTCCCCCGCCGACTACGACACGATCCAGTGGGTACGCACGAATACGCCACGGGACGCCGTTGTGCTGGAGGGTTCGCTCGTGCCATGCTCCGAGAACCAGGGCGGCTGCAGCGACTGGAAGCCGGAACTCGCCCGGATAGCGTCCGCTACGGGACGGCCCACCATCCTGGGATGGGAAGGGCACGAGCGCCAGTGGCGCAGCGGAGAGAATGCGAACTTCGAAGAACGCCAGGGCGACGTGCGCCTCATCTATCAGACGCAGGAGCCGGAAACAGCTGCCCGCCTCCTCAGCAAGCACAAGGTAGACTACGTAGTGGTAGGCCCGAGAGAACGGGCCATCTATGGCGATGCGGGTATCCCCAAGTTCTCGGTGCTCGGGTCCGCCGCTTTCGTGGCGGACGGCATCACCGTGTACCGCATCGACGCGGAGGGAGCGGCGTAAGTGGAGGTCGTGAAGGGCGCCCCGGGATGGATCGGGGCGGTGAAGAGCGCCCCGGCACTGGTCTGGAGGAGCGTCTCCGGCATCCGTCCGCCTCATACGTGGGAGGGATGGGCCATACTGGGCCTGCTCGTCCTGGCGCTTGGAACGCGGCTCTGGGACCTCGGGGGACGGGCACTCCACTACGATGAGGTGCTCCATGCCTGGTACTCGTGGCGGTACGCCGAGGGCATGGGCTACGCTCACAACCCGCTGACCCACGGCCCGCTGCTCTACCACGCAGGCGCTGTGACCTACGCGCTGATCGGGTCCGGTGAGTTCGCGGCGAGGCTGGCGCCCGCGCTGTTCGGCACCGCGCTCGTAGCCATGCCATGGCTCTTCCGAAGGGAACTGGGACGATACGGAGCGCTCGCCGCCTCGCTCTTCCTGCTGGTTTCCCCGACGGTCCTCTATTTCGGCCGCTTCATGCGCAACGACATCTATATGGCCGTGTGGGCGGTGGCCTTGCTCGCGCTGGCCCTTCGCTACATGGAGCGTCCGCGGACGTGGATGCTCTTCGCGTGGGCAGCGCTCTGGGCGCTCACGTTTGCAAGCAAGGAGAGCGCCTTCTTCCTGGTTGGCATGTTCGGGCTCCTGCTCCTCGGGCGCGCAGCGCCGGCCCTGTGGGGATGGCTGAGGGGCCAGCGCCGGCTCTCCGAAACAGGTCCGGCGGCAGACCTGCTCATCGTCATGGGAACGCTCGTCCTGCCGATGTGGGCCCCCATCGCCGGGCTGGTCCAGGACGTCTTCGGCATCATCCTGGTCAACCCGGACGGGAATCACCCACTGGTGCAGAGTGGAGAGCTCGCCCGCGCCGACGCCCCAACCGGCGCCCCGGTGCCCGGTGCGCTCTACATAGCCGGCTTCATCGTCCTGCTGATGGCGGCCATATCGGTCATCCTGGGGATGAAGTGGGACTGGAGGCGGTGGCCGCTGCTCTTCGGGACGTTCGCGGCCATCTGGCTGCTGCTGTTCACCAGCCTGTTCAGCAACTGGGAGGGCTTCTTCACCGGCCTGTGGGGCTCGCTCGGTTACTGGATAGCGCAGCAGGGCGTCGAGCGCGCCAACCAGCCGTGGTACTACTACATCATCGGCCTCTCGGTCTACGAGTTCGCGATCGCCGTGCCCGCCCTCCTGGGCAGCTTCTACCTGCTGGCGCGGCGGCGCACCATCTTCGACGTCGCCATCGTGGGCTGGACGTGGCTCTCGTTCGCCATCTTCTCGTTCGCGGGCGAGCGCATGCCGTGGCTGCTCATGGGGATAGCCGTACCGTGCGCTTTCGTCGCCGGGCGCGTCGCCGGGACGCTCGCCGAGCATGCGGCAGCGTCAGGCCGCGACACGCGCGCCATCATCAGCGCCTACGCGGGCGGCATCATCCTGGCTGCGATCGTGCCGTTCTTCACGATACGCTTCGTGCTCGCCGCTGAGCCGATCAGGTTGGAGGTCCTGCTCGCGGGCGTCGGAGGCGTTGTCCTCGCGATCGCACTTGTCCTCGCCTTCAAGCGAGGCGGCGTCCGGGCCGCTGCGCTCTCCCCGGACGGCGCCGCAGCGCCGGACACGCCGCCCGTGCCGCTCTTCCAGATGAGGGAGAGCCGGGCAGAACGAAGGCGCGCAGCGAGAGGCGAGCGACGGGGCAACCTGGGCGCCTCCGTCCTGGGATCGTTGTTGGCGCCGCCTCGAGCAGCCGTGCATCTCACATCCCGCGCCGTCCATGCCATGGCCTCACCCCTCTCGGCTGCCTCTGTGACGCTGGCGCTCCTGGCGCTGGGGGCTCTCACGGTGGCATTCGCAATGACCGTGTTCTTCTCTGCCCGCGCAAGCTACTCCTACGACGGCTTCGAGCGTCCGCGGGAACTGCTTGTCTACTCACAAACAGGCCAGGAGACGCCCTATGCCGCCGAGTGCATCGACCGCCTGGCCACCAGCGCCGGGCTGGGACGGGGCGGCATCAGCATCCTCGCCGACAACCACGACAACTTCGCGTGGCAGTGGCGCTGGTACCTGCGCGACTATCCCTCGGTCGCGTACCGGACGCTGAACACCGATCCGCTGACCGAGCCCCCATCCGAGCACCTCGTGATGATGAGCATCTGGTCGGAGGACGCCAACAGGGAGCACCTGGCGAACTACGAGCGCCTCGGCGAACTGCACACGCTGTGGTGGTTCCCCAACTACGCGTACGGCAACGTCACGCCGGGCGACGTCCTCTCCGGCGCGTTCTCCAGCGAGGGATGGCGAACGGCCATCGACTACCAGTTGCAGCGCGACCTCGCCTCAGCGATGCAGTTCTCGCGGGGCGCCATCTACGTGAGGAATGACCTGACCCGGCATACGCAGGGATGTGAGTCATTCCTGAGCGCGCAGTCCCTGGATGACGAGGCGGCGGGATGAGCACTCCCGCCCCTGGCAACCGGGAGCGCCGGCCAGCCATGTCGACCAGGACGCGGCTCCTGCTGGGACTGGCCCCCGCCGTCGGCTTCCTCGCCCTGCTCTTCTTCCTGTTCGTGCGAAGCGATTACCGGAAGTGGCTGGAAGCGCTGTCGGACGCGAACTACGCGTGGGTCCTGCCCGCGGCGATAACGTACTTCGCATCGTTCTACTTCCGGTCGCTGAGATGGCGGTTCCTGCTGCGTCCCTTCGCGGATACGACAACCGCCCGGCTGTACCCGGTGGTCATCGTCGGGTACATGGCGAACAATCTCCTGCCGCTGCGCGCGGGAGAGGTCGTCCGCAGCTACTATCTCTCCCGCCGCGAGCAGGTGAATACCGCGACGGCACTGGCCACCATCGTCGTCGAGCGGGTGTTCGACGGCGTTCTCATGCTGCTCCTGCTGCTTGCGGGTGTGCTCTTCCTGCCGTTCTCCGGCCTGCCGGAGGGAGTGCGGGACGCCGTGGCCATCCCGGTATGGGCCGCCGCCGTCATCATGGCCGCGCCGTTCATCCTTGGGCTCGCGGTCATCATCATGGCGGCGCTCCGGCCCGGGCTGTTCGAAGGGATGGGGAACGGGGTCGCCCGGCGCATCCCGCTGCCGATGCGTTACCGTGCGTTGCTCAGGGCGTTCGTCTCGCGGTTCGTCGGAGGGTTCGCGGGACTGCACCAGCCGGGACGCCTCGCGAAGGTCGCGGCGCTCACGCTGCCGGTGTGGACCATGGAGGGCATCACGTACTACCTCATCGCGCTGGGGTTCGACCTCGACGCGCATCTCGGCAGCCATTGGCTGCTGGCCGGTTCCATGCTGCTCATCATCTCGCTCGCGAACCTCGCTATTTCGGTGCCGCTGTCGCAGGGAGGCGTCGGCCCGTTTGAGATATTCGCGGCGCTGGGCCTCGTCGTGCTGGGCGTGGGGTCCGTGGATGCGTCGGCCTACGCCATCGTGCTGCACGCGGTCCTGCTGCTGCCCGTCATCGTCGTGGGACTCCTCTACCTTGCGGTGCGCAGCATCCCACTCGGTGAACTGCTACAGTCCCGAGCGGAGTCGACGCCGAAAGGAGCACCGTGAAGGCAGGCATCATCGGAGGGGGAGCGGCGGGACTCGCGGCAGCGTACGAACTCGGACTGCGGGGACACCACGCAGAGGTGTTCGAGGGCGCGCCGTTCCTGGGCGGTCAGGCGTCCACGTTCCCGGTCAACGGCGTTCCGCTGGAGCGCGGCTACCACCATCTCTTCCGCAGCGATTCCGCGATGATCGACCTCATGGGCGAGCTTGGCCTCTCCCATCGCCTGAAGTGGATCGACTCCAACGTGGGCTACTACGCGCAGGGGCGGCTCTGGAAGTTCACCTCCCCGTTCGACCTGCTGCGATTCCGTCCGCTGCCCCTGGTAGACCGCATCCGCCTCGGCCTGCTCACGCTCGGCCTGCAACGCCGCAAGGAGTGGGCGTCGCTCGAACAGGTCACGGCGACGGAGTGGATGCGCCGGAACGGTGGCAACCGGGTATACGACGCGATCTTCGAGCCGATGCTGCGCGGCAAGTTCGGGCGCTATCACGACCAGATCACGATGGCGTGGCTGTGGAACAAGTTCGCCCTGCGCACGGCGTCCCGCGGCAAGGGGCTGACGGGCAAGTTCAAGGAGCAGCTCGCCTACCCCACCGGCTCGTTCGGTGAGATATTCGACGTCCTCGGCGAGCGGGTCCGGGCGCAGGGCGGAGAGGTGCACATCTCGTCCGGCGTACGCCGCGTGCTCGTGGAGGACGGGCGAGCGCGGGGGCTGGAGGTGAGCGTGGACGGCGGGGACCCGGAGCGCCGCGAGTACGACCAGGTGCTCTCGACGACGCCGTCGTACATCTTCCCCCGGCTGGTGGACCTGCCGGAGGACTACCTCGGCAGGCTGACCGACAAGGTCTACCTCGCCGCGGTGCTCGTCATCCTCGTGATGAAGCGCTCGCTCAGCCCCCACTACTGGACGTACGTGGGCGACCGGTCGCTGCCGTTCCTCGGCATCATCGAGCACACCAACTTCATCCCGCCGGAGCACTACGGCGGGACGCACATCGCCTACCTCACCAACTACCTGGAGCGCGACGACCCGCTCTACCAGATGACGCCGGACGAGCTGTACCGGGAGTACATCCCGCACCTGCAGAAGATCAACCCGGCGTTCGACGAGTCGTGGGTGACCGAGTACCACCACCACAAGGTGGACGCCGCGCAGCCCATCGTGACGCAGGGCTACTCCGACCGCATCCCGGACCACCGCACGCCGATACGCGGCCTCTACCTGGCGAACACGACGCAGATCTACCCGGAGGACCGCGGGACGAACTACTCGGTGCGGATGGGGCGGCAGGTCGCGGCGCTCATGGACGAGGACTCAAGGGGATAGCGAGCCCTATCCCCCTCCGCTGTCGTCGGGTTTCACCGGCGGCGTCGCGAAATACATCGCGACCGTCATCACCACGAAGATGCAGGTGAAGATCAGGAACGGCACCGTGTAGGAGCCGGTCCACTCGAACAGCAGCCCCGTGAGGACCGGCCCGGTCGGGCTGGCGATGCGGAACGGCGCGCCGTAGCCCCGTATCGCTCCCAGGTGCTCCCTTCCGAAGTAGTCCGCCCACAGCATGTTCTCGATGATGTTCCCCGCGCCGATGGCAACCCCGAACAGCACGGCGAACAGCACCGCCAGCGCATAGTTGTCCGCCACGAGCAGGACGAGCATGGAGAGCACGAGCATCCCGCTCATGAGCATCGCCCCGGCGCGGATGTGCAAGTGCTCGAACACGAACCCCCACGGAAGGCCCGTCAGCGCGGAGGTCCCGGCGAAGATGGAGAGGGTGCTCACGGCGAGGCCCTGCGCCAGCCCCCTGTCCTCGAAGTTGATCACCATGTGGAGGTTGATGGAGCCGAGGGCGAACCGCTCCACGACGACGAAGAAGAGCAGCAGCCAGAAGGCGCGCGTGCGCTTCGCCTCCGCGAGCGTGAACGACACGTCCCGCACCTGGCGCGAGAGCCGTCCGAGCGAGCCGCGCCCTGCCCTGCCGCTGTTCATCTCCGCCAGCTGCTCCGGCGTCATGTTCTCCAGCGTCATGCCCAGGTCTTCGGGACGACGCCGCAGGTAGAGGAGCGCCGGCAGGATGATGAGCACCGCGGTGACGCCCGCGAGCGAGAGGAACGCGGCGCGCCAGCCCGCCACCGCCATGATGGCGAATATCGCCATCGGCATGATCGACTGCCCCGCCCGCATTCCCATGCCGCGAATAGCGACCGTCCTCCCGCGCCTGCGGATGAACCAGTTGGCCAGTGCAACGCTCGTGCCCACCTGTATGCCCGCAAGCGCGGAGCCCCTGCCCGCGCCGAACGCCACCCAGAAGTGCCACGGCTCCTGCATCCAGGAGAGTCCCACCATCGCCAGGGCGATGATGACGCCCGCGGCCACCACCACCATGCGGGCGCCGTAGCGGTCCAGCAGCCGCCCCGTGAGGAACTGCATGACCGAGCCGGTCGCGCTCCCCAACGTGAACGCAAGAGAGATGGTGGCCCGGTCCCAGCCCAGCTCTTCCTCGATGGACGAGAAGAAGACGCCCAGCACCGGTCCGAACATGGGCGCCATGCCGAAGGCCGTCACAGTGGACGCCCATACGACGGCCCACCCGTAATAGACGCGCTTGAAGGGCCAGAGCCGGGGGATGCGTGGCGATGCTGCGGCGGGGGTTTCCATGGCGGGATGCGGGCATCATACGCTGTCGGACGGGAGGCCATGCTCATGCCGAGCCCCGTATACTTGACGGAACACCCTCACCGTCCGACCCCCGGGCGGCGCCCTCTCCCTGAGGGGAGGGGAAACGCGGGACCAGATGGCCGACGCCGCAACCACCCAGCGCGTGCAGCAACTGCGGGAGCAGTTGCACCGCCACAACTACCTCTACCACGTCCTCGACTCCCCGCGCATCACCGACGCCGAGTACGACGCGCTCTTCCGTGAACTGCAAACCCTCGAGGAGGCCCATCCCGACCTCGCCGACGACGGCTCACCGACCCGGCGCGTCGGCGCCGCGCCCGCCCCGCAGTTCGACGAAGTCGCGCACCCCGTCCCGATGCTCAGCCTGGGCAACGCATTCGACGAGGAGGAGCTCGCCGCGTGGCGCAGGCGCGCCGCCGGGATGCTGGAGCGCGAGGACTTCGCCATGGTCTGCGAACCGAAGATCGACGGCCTCGCCATCGCCCTCACGTACGAGGCCGGGCAGTTGACCCGCGCGGCCACACGGGGCGACGGCCTGCGCGGCGAGGACGTGACGCTGAACGTGCGCACCATCAGGTCGGTGCCGCTCGTGCTGCAGGCGGGCGCGTCGTTGCCGCCACGTATGGAGGTCCGCGGCGAGGTCTACTTCCCGCGCGACGCCTTCCGTCGGCTGAATGAGGAGCGCGAGGCGGCGGGCGAACCGCTGTTCGCCAACCCACGCAACGCGGCAGCGGGCTCGCTGCGCCAGCTCGACCCGCGCGTCACCGCGTCCCGGCAACTGGCCATCTGGGTCTACCAGCTCGGCTGGGCACAGGACGCCGAGACGCCGCCCACCCACTGGGAGACCATGCGGTGGCTCGGGGAACTGGGCTTCCGGGTCAACCCGGAGATCGCGCGCTTCGAATCGACAGAGGACGTCGCCGCCTACTACGGCCGCTGGGTGCGGGAGCGCGACGACAAGAACTACCAGACCGACGGCGTCGTCGTGAAGATAGACCGGCTGGACTACCAGCGGCACCTGGGGTTCGTCGGGCGGGAGCCGCGCTGGGCCGTCGCGTGGAAGTTCCCGGCTGAGCGCGCCGTCACGCGCCTGCTGAGCATCGGGATCAACGTCGGACGCACCGGCGCGCTCAACCCGTACGCCGTACTGGAGCCCGTCCAGGTGAGCGGCGTCACGGTGCGGCAAGCGACGCTCCACAACGAGGACGACATCCGCCGCAAGGACATCCGCGTCGGCGACTACGTCGTGGTGGAGCGCGCGGGCGAGGTCATCCCGCAGGTCGTCGGCCCCGTCGCGGAGCGCCGCACCGGCGGCGAGACGGAGTTCGAGATGCCGGCGCTCTGCCCGGCGTGCAACACCGCCATCGTCCGCGACGAGGGCGCGGCTGCGCACCGCTGCGTCAACGCCGCATGCCCCGCGCAGCAGTACGAGCGCATGCGGCACTTCGTGTCGCAGGCGGCGATGGACATCGAGGGGCTCGGCGAGAAGCTCGTCGCGCAACTGCTCGGCGTCCACCTCGCGTGCGACCTCGAAACGAGGCAGGTCTACCCGCACCTCACGGAGGAGTTGGCGACCATCCGGGACCTGCCCGACCTTTACGACCTCTCGCAGGAGCGGTTGGCGGCGCTGGAGCGTATGGGCGAGATATCCGCAAGGAACCTGTACGAGGCCATCCAGGCGAGCAGGCAGCGCCCGCTGCCGTCGGTCATATCGGGGCTGGGCATCCTGCACGTCGGCGGCGAGACCGCTGAACTGCTCGCGAGGCGGTTCGGCAGCCTGGAACGACTCAGGTACGCATCGAAAGAGGAGTTGGAGGCGGTCCCCGGCATCGGCCCCATCGTCGCGGCGGGCATCGCCTCGCACTTCGAGAACGAAGGCAACCAGCGCATCGTCGACCGTCTCAGCGACGCGTTGGACACTCCGGAGGGATGGGACGCCCCCACGGCGGACGGGCCGATGCCGTTCGAGGGGATGCGGTTCGTCGTGACGGGTCGGCTGGAAGGCTTCACGCGGTCGCAGGCGGAGTCGTTCATCAAGGAGCGCGGCGGACAGGTGAGCGGCAGCGTCAGCAGGAAGACGAGCTACGTCGTCGTGGGCGAGGAGCCCGGCTCCAAGCGCGACGACGCGGAGCGGCTCGGCGTGGAGATTCTGTCAGAGAAGGAGCTGACCGCGCTTGCGGAGGGGAACCGTGCGTAGCTGGCTGGCGCAACCCTCACCCCCAGCCCCTCTCCCAGGGCTACGAGGTTCCTGCCTCCGCAGGAACGACGGACCCACTTCCACTCCCCACCGGTTCACCCTCACCCCCCGGCCCGCAGGGGCGGCGCACTCTTCTCCTCAAGGGAGAGGGGACCAGACACTCCACGCCCCACCTGTTCACCCCCATCCTAACCTTCCCCCATCAAGGGGGAAGGGACCAGACGTCTCCAGTGAGGCCGGGGATGCGTAGCGGGCTGCTGGGGCGCTTCATGCGGCGCGGGAGGACAGAGCGGGAGCCGACGCTCGTCATCGTGGGGCTCGGCAACCCCGGTCCGAAGTACGCCGGGACCCGCCACAACGCGGGGTTCATGTGCGTGGACGTGCTGGCCGGGCGCGCTGGCATCGCCCTGAACGACAAGCGCAGGGCAGCGTTCCTCGGCGAAGGCCGCCTGGGCGGCAGGCGCATCGTGCTCGTCAAGCCACGCACGTTCATGAACGTGTCCGGCGAGGCGGTGCGCTACGCGATGGACCGCTACCGCGTGCGGGCCGAGTCCGTGCTCATCGTCCTCGACGACCTGGACCTGCCGCTCGGCAGGGTCCGGATGCGCGCAAGCGGGGGCTCCGGCGGCCACAACGGCCTCAACTCCATCAACGCGGCGCTCGGCACGCAGGACTACGCGCGCCTGCGCATCGGCATCGGCAGACCGCAGGGAGAGACGGTGGGCTACGTGCTGGGCGCGTTCTCCCCGGAGGAAGCGCCGGACGCGGAGGCCGCCATCGCCCGTGCCGCCGACGCCGCGGAGGCGTGGCTCGCGCACGGCGTGAACTACGCGATGGACAACTTCAACTAACCGTGCGCCTGTCCGCAAGCATCGCCCTTGCCGCCCTGTTGCTCGCCACGCCCGCCTGCGCCGACCCGGCGCCCACGCCAACGCCGGTCCCCACTGCGACTGCCACGCCGACACCCGTCCCCGCCGCGACGGCAGCCGTGTTCTCGGACGTTCCCGACGCCCCTGAGCGCGACGACTTCGCGCTCGCTCAGCGGTTCACCGGCGTGGCGGCCAGCCCCGTGCCGGTCGAGACCCTCTACGCGGACGAGGAGGTGGGCTCCACACGGCGGTTCGCCGGCTTCGACCTGATCGACAACGCAACGTTCGAGTTCGACGCCACCGTGCGGCACGTCAGCCCCAACGCGGTCTGGTACTTCCGCACCGACGCTGAGGTCGACGCGGCCGCGCTGGCCGAGGTCGCCGATGCGTTCGAGCGCCACGTACTGCCGGGCGTGCTCGACCTCGTCCTGCCGGGCGAGGCGCTGCCGGGAAGGCTCGCCGTCGTCCACGGTCCGTTCCCGGGCGTCGGCGGCTACTTCAACGCCGGCGACGCCCTCCCCGTCGCTGTCCGGGCCCACAGCAACGAGCGCGTGAGCATCTACATGAACGACGATCAGCCACTGGACGACGGCTTCTATCTCGCGGTGCTGGCGCACGAGCTGCAGCACCTCGTGCACTGGCTCGCCGACCCGACCGAGGCGGCGTGGGTGCAGGAGGGCTTCTCGGAGCTCGCCGCCCGTACCCTCGGCTACGACTCCATCCCCTTCCGCTTCTACCGCGGAGACCCGGAGGTGTCCATCCGCGACTGGCCGCCGCTCGACGAGGACCCGCTGCCCAACTACGCCGGGGCCGCACTCTTCTCCGCCTACCTGGCGGAGCGACTCGGCGATGACGGCCTGGCGGCGATCGCGGCGGAGCAGGCGGACGGAGAAGACGGCGTGCAGGCCGTGATGGACACGGCGTTCGGCGGGACGAGCTTCGAAGCGCTCTTCGCGGACTGGCTCGCCGCGAACGCGTCCGGCGGCTCCGCGCCTCCCTACGGCTACGCGGACGCCGCGCCTCCCATCCGGGCGGAACGCTCGCTCGACGGTCCGGGAAGCGTCAGCGGCGCGGTGACCCAGATGGGCGCGTGGCTGTTGGATATCGACACGGACGTTCCCCTGGACGTGACGTTCACCGGCACGGGAACGACGCCGCTCCTGCCCGTAGACCCGTTCAGCGGCGGGTGGTGCTGGTGGAGCAACACCGGCGACTCCATCCACGCAGGCCTGACCCGCGCCATCGACCTCACCCGTGTAAGCGAGGCCACGCTGCGGTTCCGGGCGTGGTGGGAGATCGAGGAGCATTGGGACCGCGGCTACGTCTCCGTATCGACCGACGATGGCGTATCGTGGCGCATCCTGGAAGCCACCGGCACGACCACGCACGACCCCTTCCTCGTCGCATTCGGACCGTCCTACACCGGAGCGTCGGGCGGCTGGCGGCTCGAGAGCGCCGACCTCACGCCGTTCGCCGGGCACGAGGCGCTGCTCCGCTTCGACTACCTGACTGACGATTCGACCACCGGGAGCGGCTGGTGCATCGACGACGTCGCCATCGACGAGATCGGCCTGTTCGACGACGCCGAGACCGACGGCGCATGGGATGCGGACGGCTTCGTGCGCGTCGGCCTCACGGGAGTCGAGCAACGGTTCGCCATCCGGCTGATCGAGGGCGTGCGCGACACGGCAACGGTCACGCCGCTGGCCGTCAACAGCGACGGTACCGCGTCGTTCCACGCCGGCGGCCCTGTTACGATGGTGGTCGCCGGGTTCGCGGACAAGACCTCGGAGCCAGGGCGGTTCGAGGTCAGCGCCGTTGCATCGACGAACGGAGACAACGGATGATCCCACGCACAACCTCCAGCCGTTGGCTCGCAGGCGCAGCCGTCATTGTCGCAGTGATCATCGTGTTCAGCGTCGTCCTGGCTGTCTTGAGCCGCGACCGCGAACCCGACCTCCTGCCCGCGGGAACGCCGGGGCGCGTCGTGCAGGACTACATCCTCGCGGTGCAACGAGAGGACGCGCACGCCGCACACGCACTCCTGAACGAGGAACGGCAACAGCAGTGCGACCCCGACGCCGTGTCCGAGAGAGCCTTCGACCTGCCGGACGATTCGTTCAGCATGCGGTTGATAAGTGAAGAAGTTGACGAGGACGATGCCCTCGTGACCATCGCGATCACCAGCGTGGATGCACCCGGAGGGATGCCGCTGCTCGGCGGCGCGGTCTCCGATCACGAAACCACTTACAGCCTTGTCCGCGAGCAGGGAGAATGGCGGCTGAGCCACACGTTCTGGCCGGGCTGGCGATGCCCGCCCAAAGCCACGCCCACCCCACTGGAGGAACCCTCGCCCTAGCCCTCTCCCACAGGGAGAGGGGAGGTCCATAGGAGCCATAGCGTGTTTTCCGACTTCGACTTCCTCATCATCCCGATCCTTGCGATGCTGCTCTTGCTCGGAGGAGCGGCCGGCATCGTCGCGCTCGCGCTCCGGTCGCGGGGCGGAGGGGGCGACCCCGGCATCGGCACGACGCGCCGCATCTTCCTGTACGGCCTCGCGTTCGCCGCGCTCATCACCGCAGCGAGCGGCCTCGCCCTGCTCACCGGCGCCTTGCTGACCGCGGTCTCCGGAGACGTGATCGCCGGAGAGGGAACGAGCGCCCTTGCCTTCGGCATCGCCGCCGGGGGCGTCGGGTTCGCAGTGTGGGCCGTCCTCTGGCGCGCGGCGCAACGCTCTGTGGAGCGGCATCCGGCGGAGGCAGGCGCCCTGGGCCGGAAGGCCTACGTCTATCTCGTCCTCGGCGCAGCCGCCATAACCGTCGCGTTCTCGCTGACGCTGTTCATCGGCGACCTGCTGGATGCCCGGCACTCGCCCGGCCTGGGCGACCTCGCCGTGCCTCTCGTCTGGGCCGGCGTGTGGGCCTTCCACTGGCGTATCGAGTCAGCGGAAGGGCAGCGCTCGGAGGCGGCCGCAACCGCGCGGCGGATCTACGTCTACACCCTGTCCATCTACGGTCTCATCCTCCTGGCCGCCGGGACCGCGATACTCGGCGGGTCGCTGCTGAACGCCGGATACCACACCGCGTTCAACGGCGACAACAGCCCGGACGGCCTGCCGGAAGCCTGGAGCTTCTTCATCGTCGGCATGGCGCTGTGGGGCACGCACTGGCTGTGGCTGGCGCGCGGCGACGCCTCCGGCATCCGGCAGGCGGTGCTCTACGTGCTGGGAGTCTTCGGCGGAACGGCGGCGGCCACGGGCGCGCTCTCCACCCTGCTCGTCATCTTCACCAGGTGGCCGCTGGACCCGGAGCGGGGCAGGTCGGCCCTGGACCACTTCGACCCGGTACCGGAGGCGTTCGCGGTGCTGCTGGTCACCGCCGCGGTGGCCGCATACCACCGGCGCACCGCCCTTGCCGAGGCCGACGCTGCGCCCGGAGAAGGCATCCGGGCGCAGCGCGCGTACCGCTACCTCTCCGCCGCCATCGGCCTCGGCACGCTGTGGGTCTCGCTCACGCTGTTGATCGCGGTCGCAGTGGGGCTCGCCGTGCCGAGCGCCCAGGGCTCCTTCATCGGGGAGCGCTGGTGGGGCCTGCCGCTCTCCATCGGCGTCACGCTGCTCGTCGTCGGCGCGGCGCTCTGGGGCTGGCACTGGCCCCGGCTGCTGGGGGCCGCGCGGGCCGATGCGGACGAGCGGACCTCGCTCTCCCGTCGCGCCTACCTCTTCACCGTGTTCGGCGTCTCGGTCGCCGCGGGGCTCATCTCGCTCATCACCCTGCTCTACGGCTTCCTCGAGGCAGCCCTGAACAACGATCTCTCCACCCAGGTGCTGGACGGCGGCAAGTGGGCGCTGGGAGTCGTGGTAACGGCGGCAGCAGTCAGCGTCTACCACTGGCTCGTCCTCCGCGAGGACGCGGCGGCAGCGCCGCCCGCGGAAGAGCAGCCGTCCCGCCCACCGGCGCCCCCCAAGCGCGTCACGGCGCTCGTGAGCGCCGAAGGCATGGGGCTGGTCGATGCGCTGGAACGCGCGCTCGGCACGACGATCGAGCGCCGCATCCGCGCGGACGCCGCGGGCGCGCCGCCGCTCTCCGACGACGAGGCGGCCGCCATGGCGGAGCGCATCCGCGAAGCCCCGGGGGAGGAGGTCGTGCTCGTGGTGGACGACGACGGCGTCCGCATCGTGCCCCTATGACATTGTCATGTTGAGCGGAGCCGGAGGCGGAGTCGAAACATCTCTCGGGGGGTCCGGTCCCCTCGCCCTTGAGGGGAGAGGGTTTGAGCCTGCCCCGCACTTGATGCGGGGGTGAGGGCCCTCTGTGGGGGGATGGGGGGTGTAGTGGGGCGCCTGGCCCCTTCCCCCTCGACGGGGGAAGGTTGGGATGAGGGTGAACCGGCAGCGGGGCTGGGACACGGGGTGTCTGGCCCCTCGCCCCCTGGGAGAGGGAAACGCGCTTGCGCGAGGGTGAGGGCGTACCAGGGATGGTGTAGCGGGGCGCCGCACTCAGCACGACTTCCCCATCCCACCGACTCCGCCACCGCGTGCGCTGCTGCGCACGTGCGACCTGGCGGTCGCATAGATTCCCGTCGGTGCGGGAATGACGGAATCCCCACGCCACGGTGATACCCTTCCCGCATGGCCCTCGTACCGCTCGACGCCGCGCTCGCTCCCGACGACCTCGCACTGCTGCGCCGCCTCGGCGATGCGGCAGCGGACGAGGGCGTCGAGCTGTGGCTCGTCGGTGGGCCGGTGCGCGACGCGCTGCTGGGGCGTCCCGTGCTCGACCTCGACCTCACGTCGGAAGCGCCAGCCGCCGAGCTTGGACCCCGGCTCGCGGAGCGGCTCGGCGGAACGTGCGGCGCGCGGTCGGCGTTCGGCACGGTCAAGCTGCGGCTGGGCCGCAGGACGATCGATCTCGCCACCGCCCGCGCCGAGGTCTACCCCTACCCTGCCTCGCTGCCGGTGATCGTGGCGCATGCGGATATGGCGGACGACCTCGCGCGGCGCGATTTCGGCATCAACGCCATGGCCGCTTCGCTGCACCCGCGACGTTTCGGCGAGTTGCTCGACGCCGAAGGCGGCATTGACGACCTCAACGCGGGGGGCGTGCGCGTCCTGCATCGCGCCTCGTTCCGCGACGACCCCACGCGGCTGTTTCGCGCGGCGCGCTACGTCTCACGACTCGGGTTCCGGATGGACGGCGCAACGCGCAGGCAGCTGCGGCGCAACCTCACGCATGTGGACGCGCTCTCCGCAGCGAGGGTCCGCCGTGAGATCGAGCGCCTGCTCGCCGAGCAGGACGCGGCGCGCGCCCTGCTCACCGCAGTGCGGCTCGGCGTGCTGCCCGCGGTCGAGGCCGGACTCGCCGCGCCGGAGGTCCGCGCGGCTCTCAGGAGAGCCGGGGCACGCGGCCTGCGGGGGCTCGCGCTTCTCGGCGCGCTCACCTATCCCCTGCCCCCTGAGCACTCCGACGCCTTTCGCGAGCGCATCGCCGCGACCAACCGCCAGGCGCAGGTCGTGCGCGCCGTCGTAAGCCTTCGCGAGGCGGAGCAGGGGCTGACCCGGGCACGGCGTCCGAGCGAGGTGTCGGCCATCGTCGGCAACGCGCCCCGCGAGGCGGTGGAGGCCGCCTCAGCAGCAGCGGCGAGCGCGGCAGCCCGACGGAACCTCGCACGCTATCTTCGTATGTCCCGCCGCCGCACCCCGCTCGACGGCCACGACCTCCTCGCCATCGGCATGCCGGAGGGTCCCGCGATCGGCGCGACGCTCGCCACGCTCCGCAACGCTGTGCTGGACGGCGCCGTCCGCACCCGCGCCCAGGCAGAGCGCTTCGTGCGGGAGCGGCTGGCGGCGCAGTAGCGTCCCATGACCTCCATCGGCGAACTCAACGAACGATCCTTGCACCGGGCGCTCAAGGAGCGTTACGCGGTCACCGGAAGCGAGACCGAGCGCGTCGTCGACGGCTTCGTGACAGACGTGGTCGCTGGCGGCCGCATCGTAGAGGTCCAGACCGGCAGCTTCGGGCCGCTCAGGAACAAGCTGCTGCGCCTGCTCGACGCACATCCGGTGACGCTCGTGCACCCCGTCGCCAGGGACCGTTACCTCGTCAGGGCGGCGGAAGACCCTGCCCTGCCCGCGACCCGGCGCAGGTCGCCGAAGCACGGCTCGGTGTTCGACGTCTTCGCGGCGCTGGTCAGCATCCCGTCGCTGCTCGCGCACCCCAACCTGACGCTCGAGGTCGTGATGACCGTTGAGGAGGAGGTCCGCACTCCGAGGGAACGCCGGGGCCGGTGGGGCCGCGACTGGAGCCGCGTCGACCGCCGGCTCGTGGACGTCGTCGAGACGCACACCTTCGAGTCGATGGCCGATCTGTTCGCCCTGGTCGACGCCCACCTCCCCGAAACCTTCACGACCAGCCACATCGCGACGGCGATGCGGTCGTCGCGGGACCTCGCCCAGCAGGCCGCGTACTGCTTCCGCGAAGGCGGCGTCATCGAGCTCTCTGGCAAGAGCGGCAACGCCCTCGTCTACAGGCGCGTCACCTGATGTCATTCCGAGCGAAGCCCGCGCTTTAGCGCGCGGAATCCTCTCAGGGAAACGCACGCACACCCAGACGCTCCCTGAGAGATGTTTCGACTCCGCTTCAGGCCCCACCTTCAGCTCCGCTCAACATGACAATACCGGTCGTTCCACCGCGCCGGCTCACCCTCACCCCCAGCCCCTCTCCCAGTGAGCGAGGGGAGCCAAAACAGGGCACCCCTGGTGGGCGCCCTGACCGATGGGGAGTGCAGAGGGGCGAAGCCCCTTCGCCGGGGGCGTGGGGGTGTCCCCCACAACGCTCCGGGCGGGTGGGTGGGAAGGATCCTGCTACGCCGAGGCTATCCGCGCGCAGCGCGGTCTACGCGTACTCGTCGTAGATGCTCTCGAACTTGCCGAGCTTGAACTTCGCCATGTTGCGGCAGACGGCGCGCACGCGCTCCTGCTCCTCGTCCGTGACCGCGAGCTGCGCTATGGCGTTCGCCGCGCGCTCGGTGTGCTCGATGTCCGCGCCCTTGTGGACGATGAAGAACTCCATCGCCTCCTCCGGTATGCCGTAGGAGCGCAGGTGGTTGTCGAACTCGGTCGAGTACCGCTGCACCATCGTCTCGTTGGAGAGCGCGTTGGCGCGCATCTGCGCCGGGGTCGCCAGGTACATGTCGTGCAGGCAGGCCGCGGTGTGCGCGAGGCAGCCGAAGGCGGGCAACGCGTTCTCGAAGTCGTCGTCGTTGAGCCCGAGCGCGAAGCCGAACTTCTTGCACATGTCCGGGTGGGTGATCTCCTCGTTGAGCCCGCCCGCGTAGACGCGGAAGAGGTCGTTGCGGGGCGCGGCCTGCACCGCAAGGAGCGCGAAGCCCTTGAGGATGGCCATGTTGTGACGGTAGTGCTGGATGGCGAACCCCTGCATACGGCGCTTCGTGAGCGTGCCCGCGCGCAGGTCCGCGAAGTAGCGGCTCTCCAGCAGCCGCTCGACGCCGGGCTCGATGATGTCGCTGATCACCTCGTCGACGAATCTCTGCGCGGGAGCGTCGGTGCTCATGGTCTGCCTCCTGACCGGACGTGCTGCGGACGCCTGCATTGTGCTGGCGCAGGGGCAGGTGGTCAACACGCCTGCGCCCGTCACGGCGCGCTTGCGCTACGGGCGCGCGCTCCCGTACCGTGCAACCGATGACCGAGTCCACCTACCGCATGCGCCTGCTCAGCGTGCACCCGCTCGACGCGCCGGTCGTTGCGCTGGCCGCGAGCATGACTGAGGACGCGCACACCCGGCGGCGCGGGCGCGTCACCGCCGTCGGCGCCGTGAAGTGCCACGGCAGCCGCGAGCTCGACACCTTCCATGCCGCCGACGCCTCCGCGATGACGGCGCTCGCCGGTTTCGCGGACGGGTCGCCCATCGTCGCGCACGCGCTCGCTGACGCGCTCGGCGAGGACGCGGCGTCGTCGCTCAGCACGGGCGTCTGGGACGTCCGCGAGCTTGCGGAGCTGCTCATGCCCGCGAGCGCCGATGACTCGCTCGTTCAGCTTGCGGGACGGCTCGGTGTGGCCGCGTCGGGTCACCCCCATCCTGACCGTCCCCCATCGAGGGGGAGGGGGCCGGAGCCGTCTGCCGTTGCCGACGCGCGCCTCACGTACGCCGTCTACCTGGAACTGGTCGAGCGCGCGCGAGGCCTCGGGGCCGGACTGCTGCGACGCCTCGCCGACCTGCTGGCGCGCGCCCACAGCCCGCTCGCCGACCTCGTGTTCGCGCTCGCGGAGTCGCCCGCGGCGGCCGACGCCGGACCCATCGGCGGCATCGACCCGCAGGAGATCGCGCGCCGGTTGGAGCGTCCGCGCAGCCTCGGCATGCCGAAGCCGACGAAGCCGGTGACGGCGGACGAGGTGCGGCGCCTGCTCGCGAACGACGGCCCGTTCGCGCAGCGCTTCCGCCGCTATGAGGCGCGCGGCGAGCAGGCCGAGATGGCGGAAGCCGTCGCTCGCGCTTTCGGCTCGACGAGCCAGGACGCGGAGCCGCACCACCTGCTCGTGGAAGGCGGCACCGGCATCGGCAAGTCGGTCGCCTACCTGCTCCCGGCCGTGCTCTTCGCGCTCCGCAACAACGTGCGCGTGGTCGTCTCCACGAACACGATCAACCTGCAGGAGCAGCTGATCGGGAAGGACATCCCGGACCTGCTGGACGTGCTGCGCGGCGTGCCGGGGCTGGACGTATCCAACTTCCGCTACGCCCAGCTCAAGGGCAAGGCCAACTACCTCTGCCTGCGACGCTGGGAGGCGATGGCGAACGGCGACGCCGCCTCGCCCGACGACGCACGCACGATGGCGAAGACGCTCGCCTGGCTCCGCGAGACGCGCACCGGCGACCGCGCGGAGCTTCGGCTGTCCGGCGCCGAGCTGGGGTCGTGGGACCGCATGAGCGCGACCGGGTTCGCGATGTGCACCGGCGCGCGGGAGGGCGCGTGCTTCTACCGCCACGCCCGCGACGAAGCCGGGTCAGCCCACCTGCTGGTCGTCAACCATTCGCTGCTGCTCTCCAACCTCCAGGTGAGCGGCTCGCTGCTGCCCGACTACGATTACCTCATCGTCGACGAGGCGCACAACCTGGAGGCCGAGGCGACGCGCCAGTTCGGCTTCCGCGTCTCGCAGGCGACCGTCGAGAACCTCGTCGAGCGGCTCGGTGGAGTCATCCACGGCTTCGGGACGTTCGTGCGCACCGGCGCGCTCGAGCAGTCGCGCAGGGAGAGCGCCGAGCTCCGCAGCGAGGAGGCGCAGATGCCGCTCTACAAGGTGCGCGACGAGTGGGCGCAGCTCACCGCGGGGCTCGCGAAGTTCACGGCGGAGCAGCGCGCGGGCGAGTCCGACGAGGGTGAGCTGCGGATCACCGCGTCGGAGCGCGCCCAGCCCGCGTGGTCGGCGCTCGACATCGCGTGGGACGGCTTCGAGTGCAGCGCCGCCGAGGCGAGCGAGCGCGCCGACGCCCTGCTGCGCGAGATGGAAAGCCTACCGCCGGAAACCGCGCCCGTCCTGGAGCCGTTGAAGGGCGAGCTGAGCGAGTGGCTGGTCGACCAGGCGGAGGCCCGGCAGAAGATACGCTCCTTCGTCTCTCAGCCGGACGCCGACACCGTCTACTGGGTGGGACGCGGCGACAACCTCTCCCTGAACGGCGCGCCGCTCGACGTCGCACCGCGCCTGCGCGAGGAGCTCTTCGCGCCGAAGCCGACCGTCGTTCTGACGAGCGCGACCCTCACCGTCGCGGGCGGCTTCGCGCACGTCCGCACGAGGCTCGGCGTCGAGGAGCCCGGCGAGGTATGCCTCGGCTCGCCGTTCGACTACCGGAACGCCGCCCTGCTCTGCCTGCCCACCGACGTCCCCGAGCCGAACGACCCCCGCTACACCGACGCCGTCGCCAGCGTGCTGGAGCGCCTCGCCCACGTCGCGGAGGGGCGCACGATGGCGCTCTTCACCTCGCACGCCGCCGTGCGAGCGACCGCCTCCAGGCTCCGCAGGGTGCTGCCGAAGCGGGGCATCGGCGTGCTTGCGCAGGGCGTCGACGGCACGCCCCAGCAGCTGCTCGCCCGATTCCGCGCCCGGCCCCGCGCCGTCCTGCTCGGCACCGCGTCGTTCTGGGAGGGCGTCGACGTCGGCAACGAGACGCTCAAGGTGCTCGTCGTGGCCCGCCTGCCGTTCAACGTGCCGACGGAGCCGATCTTCGCGGCGCGCTCCGGCCAGTACGAGCAGCCGTTCATGCAGTACGCGGTGCCGCAGGCCGTGCTCCGCTTCCGGCAGGGCTTCGGGCGCCTCATCCGCAGCAAGGGGGACCGCGGCGTCGCCGTCGTGCTGGACAGCCGCATCACGTCGAAGTTCTACGGGCGCATGTTCCTGAACTCGATGCCGCCCGCCACCATCGTCAAGGGACGCTTCGACGAGCTGGCGCCCGCGGTGGGCCGCTGGCTGGCCCTGCAGCCGTGAGGAGGGCGCTCAGCGATTCTCGGTGCGGGCGGCAGCCGCGCGCCTGGCGTCCTGCCTGACCCGCTTCCGGTACTCGGGGTGATTGGGCATCGGCAGGTCCGGGGGCATGAGCAAGTGCGCCTCGTGCAGCAGAGAGAGAAATTGCTCAGCCCGCTCGATAGCGATGCCGATCTCCTTCAGTGTGCGCCTGTCGCCGTAGAAGTTCGTATGCATGTCGCGAACGGCGCTGAACAAGGTATCGATCTCCAGTCGACCGGTCTGCTCCGCGATGTAGGAGGTGATCACTCCCGCGTCCTGATGACGCGAGTACGGCCAGCCCCGCTCGTCCGCGATCACCTTTATGCCATGAACGGCTGCGCCCCATATCTTCTCGGACGCCTGCAGCCTGTCTCCCTCCGCAACCATCTTGCGGGCGTGCTCCAGCATCCGGTCTCTGTGGACCGCGTGTTCCTCTATGGGGCTGTCAGATGCCAGTGTCATGTTAGCCTGATGCCTTCGCTGAAGATCGCGGCAGGGTCCCGGGCCCGGTCCGTCACCCTACAACGGTATCATAGCACAAAAGAGTAGTCAGGAACACCATGCGCCACGCCAGTATCACGATGCGGATAGAGGAGCCGCTCGACCTCCCGAGCTCGCTCACGTCCGGCCAGTGCTTCCGATGGCGCGTCGACGACCGGGGACGCTGGACCGGCGTGCTGAGTGGCAGCATCGTCCGCCTCGAGCGCACACGCGGCGGCCTGCGCGTTGCGAGCTCCCCTGCCCCGCCGGACGAGACCGCGCACGCGCTGCGGGCCTACTTCCGCATCGGCGACGACCTCCGCGCCGTGCAGCAGCGCATCGCGTGGGACGACAACGTGCGCAAGGGCATCGTTGAGTACCCCGGCATGCGCATCCTGCGCCAGGAGCCATGGGAGACGCTCGCCGCCTTCATCCTGTCGTCCACGTCCAACATGGTCCGCATCAGCCGCACGGTGGAGCTGCTCGCCACGACGTTCGGCGAGCGGCTGACGCTCGACGGCGCAGTGCGCCACGCCTTCCCGGACGCCGCGCGACTGGCGGAGGCCGGAGAGGCGCGACTGCGCGAGCTCGGCTGCGGGTTCCGCGCGCCGTATCTGGCGCAGGCGGCGGAGGCCGTCGCCAACGGACGGCTGGCGCTCGAGCCACTGCGCGAGGCCGACTACGACGAGGCCCTCGCCGCGCTCACGGCGCTGCACGGGGTCGGCGAGAAGATCGCCGACTGCGCGATGCTCTTCTCGCTCGAGAAGCCGGAGGCCTTTCCGGCCGACCGCTGGGTGCTGAAGGTGCTGCGCGAGTGGTACGGCCTGCCCGCGAACGCGAAGTACGCGACGGCGCGCGAGTGGGCGTGGGCACGCTTCGGCGCAGACGCCGGCTACGCCAACCAGTACCTCTTCTGGCGCATCCGCCAGTCCACCCGCCCGCTCCGCTCCATCGCATCGCTATGAGGTCCGTCGTTCCTGCGGAGGCAGGAACCTCGCAGCCATGCCCGGCCCCCTTTCCCTCGAGGGGAGAGGGTTGGGGTGAGGGTGAACCTCGGCTTGGCGTGGGGGCGCCCCTTGTGGGCGCCCTATATGGCAGGCCAGACGGCGCGGCGCTCTTTGCGGACGACGAAGCGCAGACCGGACCAGGTATCGTCTATCGCGCAAACCTTGTTGTCGACGAGCCCGGCGGGGAGGATGACCTCTCGCAGGACGTCCTCGGTGATGTCGGTCGGGACACCGGACGCACGCTTGGGCCAGGCTATCCAGTAGCCGCCGTCCGGGGCGATGCGGCACGCCTGGTCGATGAACATCGACTCAAGCGCGTGGCGGCTGACGTGGAACGCCAGGAGTACGTCGACGCCGGCCTCGCCGTCGTCTGCGCGGGTGACGCCGTCCGGCAATTCGCCGAGCGTGGCGTCGAAACCCGCCGGAGCTCCTTCAATGGCCAGCGTGGCGCCCGCCTTGATGCCCAGCTTGCGGGGGAGCGGTGTGCCCGAGTAGCCAGCCACGGTCAGACTTCGGGGACGATGCCCTTGCGGACGCGCTCGTCTTCGTCAAAGGCGTCCGGCTCGGCGACCTGCGCGGCGTAGGCGCGGACGCGGTAGGCCTCGCCCCTGTGGACGACGACGGGGATAGTGCCCTCCATCAGGTCGACGGCCGCCTGCATGAGGATGCGGCGCGCGCCCTCGACAGCGCCATCGTTCGGGCCCAGCATCTCCTGGGAGCGGTCGACGATCGCGCCCATGCTCTCCTGGCAGGCGAGCGCCATCTCGAAGGAGGTCTCGAACCGGGATGCGAAGTCGGTGGGGCGCTCCTTCCCCTCCGGCACGTAGCCGTTCTCGCGGTTGCGCTCGCGGCGGTACATGCCCTCCTGAAGCTTCGGGTGGATGCGCTTGCCCTGCCGTATCTCAGTAAGGATGCGTCTGCTCAGTGGCCTGCGCGGGTTGTACGTGACCGCGAAGGCCATCGTGCTCTCGTCGTCTATCGGGGCCCAGGCTGTACCCTCGTAGATGCTCTGCCGACCGGAGGCCTGCGTGGTGTAGAACGGCATGAGCCACTGGGCTACCGACATCTCCGCCTCTTGCACGTCGGACTCCACCGCCGTGCCAACCAGTAGGCCGTACTCGGTCTCACGGGCCTGCACCGAGTGCGCAGTTTCCTCTCCCATCGGGTCGTCCGGGCCGAGCGCGCCCGCTTTCTTGAGGGCCGCGACTCGCGCCGCGTCCAGTCCGCCCTCGACAGCCTGCATGTAGTTGCACTCGACTAGGAAGCGGGAGAGGTAGCGGTGGTCCGGCTCGACGCGCGTCCACTCGAACTCCGGCAGGTCGGGCACGTCGTCTTGAGGTCCGACGTAGGCCCAGAGCAGGCCGCCGAACTCGGCGATGCGGAAGGCGGGCGCCTTCACCTCGGTCCAGAGGGGGCTGTCGGCAGGCTCCAGCGGCATATCCAGGATGTTCCCCTCGACGTCGAACTTCCAGTAGCAGCGACCGCAACGGATGCCGCCCTCTTCGACGAGGCCGAAGGAGAGGTCGGCGCCGCGGTGGGGGCAGCGGGCATCCAGCAGACCGAGCCTGCCCTGGGTATCCCGGAAGGCGACGAAGAACTCGGTGAAGAGCTTCACTCGGATGGGTGGAGAGTCCGGCTCGGGCAGTTCGTTCGCCAGCAGCACAGGCGTCCAGAAGCGACGGAAGAGCTCGCCCATGGGCGCGCCCGGCCCCACGCGCGTGAGCAGCTCGTTGTCTTCCTTCGAAAGCGCCATAGGCAAGGGATTCTACCAGCCTCGCGGATGTTGCTCCCGTATATCGCTCGACGCCGGGCCTCGCTCCACTCTTGAAGGGCGGATGTTGTCCGCTGTCGTGTCCTGTGCGCTCGTGGGCTGCCCGAGGTTACGAGTGACGAGCAGGGCCTCCGCTGCTGCGGGTGCAACATTCCGCAACATTCAGCACCACGTCACTCGTGGCAGGGCCCTGGCGTCGTGCTCCGACCGATCGCACACAGGGACAGGGTACGGGCAGAGGGTCCGTTCGCGGAAGGGGCGGGTGTCAGAACAGCCTCCGGTATACTGTTGTTAACCCCAGTCCCTAGAGACAGCGTGCTGCATGTTCCGATCGCTGCTCGGCGCCGCCCCTCTCATGGCGCTGGTCGTCTTCTCGGCCTGCTCAGAGCCGACCGTCGTCCCGGTATTCGAAGCGAGGCCAACGCCCACGTCCACTCCGACCGTGACGCCAACGCCCACGTCCACTCCCACCGTGACGCCAACCCCCACGCCGACCCCGACGCCGACGCCAACGCCCACCCCGACGCCGACCTTGACGCCGACTCCAACGCTGACACCGACGCCCACGCCCACCGGAACACCCACCCCCACGCCCACACCCACGCCAACTCCGACACCGACAAACACCCCGACTCCGACGCCAACGCCTTTGCCCCCCGACACGCCCACCGTTACGGAACGCGGCACGGACACGGTCATGGTGACGTGGAACGCGCCGTCCGGTTCCCAGCCCGTGGCGGACTACGACTACCGGTACCGTCCGTACATCCACTCGGCCTACTGGAGAGAGGTTACCGACACCGAGCAGACGACGAGGCAGGTGGAGATAGACGGCTTGATGCCAGGGTCAACGTACGAGGTGCAGGTACGAGCGGTGAACCCGGGCGGCCCGGGCGAATGGTCCTCCTCAGGCAGGGCGCAAACGCTGCCTCCTCCGACACCCACTCCCAGACCCGGCGGACAGCTTCTCATCTTCTCCGACCCGGGGGATGAGGCGACGAAGCTCCAGAATGCAGTCGCGCGCGCGATACTGGAGTACGGCTACCGCTACCAGACACGCACGGTGCGGGGCGCCGAGATGGAGTCGATCCGGAACCTCGGCAACAGGGCGACGAACATCCACATGGCAGTGGAACTACCGACGTACGCCTCGGTCCTAGAGGAAGCGGAGCGAGGCGGCAGCCTGATGAGGCTCAACCAGAGCATCGAGGACCTCTCGTCCCAGAGCGCGTTCCTGATCCCCCAGTACACGAAGACCGCGAACCCAGGCCTGAACAGCGTGGAGGACCTGAAGCGGCCGGAGTCCCAGCGCATCTTCGCCACCGCAAACAGCGACGGGAGGGCGGTGCTGGTCACGTGCATCTCGGCGTGGGAGTGCCAGCGCATCAACGAGAAGCAGGTCTTCGGGTACGAGCTCGAGCAGTGGGTGCAACTCGAGGACCCGGGCAGCCCCGAGGCGCTGTACAACCGGATACGGTCGGCCTTCGAGAACCAGGAGGACATCCTGTTCTACTACTGGTGGCCGTCGGCGCTGGCAACAGAACTGAGACAGCAGTTCGGGGGGTACTACCAGCTGGTGGAACCGGCCTGGAGGCAGAACTGCTGGGACACGCTGACGTCGAACATCACAGCACCGAACATAAACCAGGCGTGCGCCTATCCCGATACGTCGTCGATCAAGGTCGTGCGCAACGAGGTGCAGCAGGAAGCGGCAGACGCCTTCGAGTTCCTCAAGGAGTGGAAGCTGAGCCGGCAGGGGTTGAGCGAGCTGCTTGCAACCAAGGCGCGGTTCCGCTTCTTCCTGTTGAGTGAAGACCAGTACCGCGAAGCTGCGTTCGCGTGGCTGCGCAGCTCGAACGAGTGGAAGTCGTGGGTGACGCCGGCCATCGCCGCCGACGTGCTCGACGGGCTGCGGGGGTAGGGCAGCCTAGCGTCCGATGAGGTCCTCGCCGGAGAGGTGCTCGACGGTCTGGCCGGTGTCGGCGAAGGTGCGGGTGACGCTCGTGGAGGCGTAGACCCACATGATCTTCATCGGTACGTCGCCGGTGTTGCGGAAGCAGTGAGTAACGCCGCCGGGGATGAAGGTGGTGTCGAAGAGGCCCACGGGCCGGACCACGCCGTCGATCTCGCACTCACCGGAGCCTTCCAGCACAGTGACCATCTCCTCGACGTTGTGCGAGTGCATGGGCACGTTCAGCCCGGGTGGGAAGTGGCTGATGCCGGCGGTGAAGGCGTCCGTGCCGTCCGCCCCTCCGACGAGGGGGTAAGTCATCGCGCCGTTGCCCCGCGAGATAGGGGCCTGCTCGCCGAACCGCATGTATTTCAGTTCTGTCATGGGCCCTCCTCTCCCTCGAGCACCCACGAGGGATGCCCGTACACGTCCTACCGCTCGCCCACCTCGGTGACGACGTCGACGAGGGCGACGCGGCCGTTCTCGACGACCTCGCGCTTGGCGCGCTCCAGGGCGCCGCGCAGGTCGGCGGGGTCCTCGATGGGGCCCTCGGCCCACGCGCCGAAAGAGCGCGCCATGCCGGCGAAGTCCACGTAGGGGTCGTCGATGTCGATGCCGATGGTCTTTCGCTCGTCCGGCCTGCCGCGCACCTCTGCCATGAGGCCCTGGTGGCCGAGGTCGTTGCCGTAGGTGCGGTTGTTGTACATAACGGCGAGCATGGGAACGCGGTGGTGGGCTGCGGTCCAGACGGCGGCAGGCGTGAAGAGGAAGTCGCCGTCCGACTGGATGTTGATGGTGAGCCGCCCCTTGTCCCTGTTCGCGAGCGCAACGCCGAGGGCGTGGGGGAAGCCCATACCGAGCCCGCCGCCGCCGCGCGACTCGATGACCTGGTGCGGCGAGTTGTAGTCCCACAGCCGCTCCGTCCAGCCGCGGAGGTTGCCGTTGCCGAGCACCCAGTCCGTGTCCTTGATGACCTCCCACATCTCCGCCGCGAGGAAGGGCAGGGCGATGGGCGACTCGCCGGAGCGCCGGGCTACGACCTCCGCCGCCTGCTTCTGCGCGCCGTCGTGCAGGGCGGCGATGCGGCCATGGCGCTCGCGGAGCTCGCCGGAACGGTCGGGTCCGTCGTTGAGGCGGCGCTCGACGAGGTCGGCGAGCGCGGGGACGGCGAGCGCGGTATCGGCCTGCACGGAGAGGGACGTGGGGTAGAGGCCGCCGTAGTCCGCCGCCCAACTCCGGACGGAGAGCTGGCGGAGGGAGACGTCGATGAGCTTCGCGTCCGGGGACATGAGGTGCTGTAGCTGGCGGGCGCGGTAGTCCTGCCCGGTGAGCGACTGCTGGAGGTCGTACACGTCGAGGGCGAGCACGACATCCGCCTCCTGCAGCAGTTGCCGCTTTGAGCCGGTGACGTTCAGCGGGTGGCGGGACGGGAAGTTGTAGAGGTCACCGCCTGAGACGACGGGCAGCGAGAGCATCTCGGCGAGCCGCACGAGGCCGTTGGCCGCCTCCTCCGAGCGACCCAGGAAGTCGGCGAGGACGACGGGGCGCTGCGCGTCGACGAGCAGGCCGGCCGCGAGGTCGAGCGCCTCCGGGTCGGCCTGGAGCCGGGTGGGCCTGGGGAAGGAATCGAAGTCGGGCATCTCGAACGGTTCGGTGAGTTGCTCCTCCTGGGTGGAGACGTCGAAGCAGACGTAGACGGGGCCCTGGGGCTGGCTGGTGGCGACGTGGTAGGCGCGGATGAGGGACTCGACCGATGCGCCGACGCTGGCGGGCTGGTCGTCCCACTTCACGTAGTCGCGCACGGCGGTGCCCTGCACGTTGGCGGTGTGTATCCACTCGATCCACGGACGGCGCTCGTCGGCGGCCATAGGCCCGGTGCCCCCGAGGACGAGGACGGCGGAGCGGTTCATGGACGCATTGAAGATGGCCATGGTCGCGTGGAGGAGGCCGACGACGTTGTGGACGTAGGCCGCCATCGGCTTGCCCGCGGCCTTGCCGTAACCGTGCGCGACGGCGACGGCAATCTCCTCATGTGGGCAGAGGATGAGCTCAGGGCGCTTGTTGCCCAGGTAGTTGACCAGCGAGTCGTGCACGCCCCGGAAGCTCGCTCCGGGGTTGATGGCGACGTACTCGATGCCGAGGCCGCGCAGGGTCTCGGCGATGACGTCGGAGCCCCACTCGGCCTTGCTGATGCGCCCGTTGGTGGTCATGCGGTCCCTCCTTGGGGTAGTGACGGTCCTAGATGAGTGCCCGGCCCTCGAAGCGTTCGCGCCAGCGAGGGATGACATCCTTGTTGAAGACGTGCTCGGGGACCTCGCCGCGCAGCGCGCGCAGCACGTCCTCCGTGCCCCATTCGATGCCCGGGCCGATGCCCGCGCCGTAGTTGTGCGCCGCGACGTGCGGCGAGAGCAGCACGCGCTCGTCCATCTGGCGCAGCGGGCTGTCCATCGGCAGCGGCTCGACCTCGAAGACGTCCAGCCCCGCACCGGCGATCGTCTCGTTCTGCAGGGCGGCGACGAGCGCCTTCTCGTCGATGACCGGCCCGCGGGAGGTATTGAGGATGATGGCGGTTGGCTTCATGAGGTCCAGCTCGCGCTCGCCGATGATGTGGTGCGTCTCGGGCGTGAGGATGACGTGGAGCGTCACGACGTCCGACTCGCGCAGCAGCGTGTCGAGGTCGACGCGCTCGACGTTGGCGTGGATGAAGCGGTCGATGGGCTGGTAGGGGTCGTAGGCGATCATGCGGACGCGCCATGGCGCCAGCATCTGGGCGAGCCGCCCGCCGATGCGGCCCAGGCCGACGATGCCGATGGTAAGGCCGGGGTAACCGTCCTCGCGGCGACCGATGTGGGTGGCGGTGAGCTCCGGTGTGCGCCAGGTCGTGCCGTGCTTCATCGCGTTGTCGCGCTGGCGGGACTTCTTCATCAGGGTGAGCAACTGCTGCATCGTGGTCTCAACGACGCCGCCCCAGTTCGCCTCAGTGGGCGCGTGAGTGACGATGATGCCAAGCTCGGTAGCGACGTCGGTGTCGACCTCGTCGACGCCGACGGTGTACTTGGCAACGATGCGGAGCTGCTCCGAGGCAAGCATGACGCTGCGGTCTATGCGTCCGCCCTTGATGGACGTGCCGACGAGAGCGTCGGCGTCGACGGCCATCGCGGCGAGTTCCTGGGTGTTGTTGCCGGTGGGGTCGGCCCACGAGGCCTTGCCGAGCGTGATCTCGCAGCCGGCCTCCTCGAAACGCAGGTAGCTCTTCTCATCACCAGGCGCAAAGACGACAACCTTGGGTGCGGTCATGTATCCCTCCATCGCATCGAGTGGCGCTGCGCAATGATGCGCTACCGGGCACCCCGGCGCAAGGCGGATAAGGCCGACGGTCACTCCACGAAGACGTGCTCGCGGTAGTAGCGGAGTTCCTCGATGCTCTCGCGGATGTCGTCCAGGGCGAGGTGGGCGCGGCGCTTCCGGTGGGGCGGCAGGTCCGGGTACCAGCGCTTGACGAGTTCCTTGATGGTGCTGACGTCCACGATGCGGTAGTTCAGGTACGCCTCCAGCGTCGGCATCTCCGCGCGGAGGAAGAGCCTGTCCTGGTGCACGGAGTTCCCGCAGAGCGGCGCCTTCTTCTCCCTGACCCACTCCCTCACGAAGTCCAGTGTGAGCCGCTCTGCCTCCTTGACACCGACCGTCGACGCCTGCACGCGCTCCAGCAGGCCGGAGTCAGTGTGCGTGCGCAGGCTCCAGTCGTCGATGCGGGCCATCTCCTCGTCGCTGCGCGCAACGGCGATGACGGGCCCTTCCGCGAGCACCTCCAGGTCAGCGTCGGTGATGAGCGTCGCTATCTCCAGCGTCACGTGCCGGTCCGGGTCCAGCCCCGTCATCTCCATGTCTATCCAGACGAGCCTTTCCGAGTCAGCCATGCGACGCCTTTCGCGCTTCCTGCGCAGAGAGTTCAAGAACGCCGCCGGAAGGCAGCCTGCCGAGCCGCAACCCGCCGACGCGCACGCGCGTCAGCCGCAGCACGCGCCGTCCGACCGCGCGCATCATCAGCCGCACCTCCCGCTTTTTCCCCTCCGCCAGTTCGACGGCGTACCGCGCCTCGCCCCTCGGGGCAGCCGGAGCCGGACGTGAGGCACTCCTCTGGGCAGCCCAGGGTCGGTGCGATCCCGCGTTGCCCATGGGCGAGACCGACAGCGCCCGCGCAAGACCGCCTTCGATCTCGACACCGTCCAGCAGGCGCGCCTGGTCGCGCGGCCGGAGCGCCCTGTCCAGCAGGACGTCATACTCCTTCACGACGCCGTAGCGCGGATGCGTGACGCGCTCCACGAACGCGCCGTCGTTCGACAGCAAGAGCAGGCCGGTGCTGTCGGCGTCGAGGCGTCCGACCGGCACGAGCCCGGCGACGCGCAGCGCTTCCGGCACGAGGTCGAGGACGGTGGGGCGTCCGCGCGAGTCGCTGACGGCGCAGAGGTAGCCTCGCGGCTTGTTGAGGAGCAGGTAGACGGTGCGCTTCTCCGCCTGCGCGAGCGGCTGCCCGTTCACGGAGACGGTGTCGGACGCGCTCACGGAGTGGTTCAGGTCCGTCGCGGGTTCGCCGTTGACGGCGACCACGCCGGAGAAGATGAGGGAGGCGGCTCGGCGCCGCGAACCCGCTCCTCCGGCAACGAGACGCTTCACCAGCGGCATGGAGGGAGCGCGGGATGGCGGGCTGCTGACCATGGAGTGAGGGTAGCACAGGCAGGGGGCCGCTGGTAGAATCGCTCCTCCGGGGAGGAGGCAGGGACGAGGGAACTCCATGGGCAAACTCACAGATAAACTCGAACGCGCCGAGAAGGGCGCAGGCCAGCCGCTGGGGTTCGGCGGCGCCGCGAAGCGCGAGTCCATCGCGCCGCTGCTGCTGCTGGGGGCGGTCGAGGCAGGCGACGCGGCACAGGCCGGGGTCGTGACGGCGTCGGAGATCGATGGCGCGCTGATAGCTGGCGCCGGGAACGCGAAGAAGGCGGCCTTGAACGGCTCGGTCAAGGCGCTGGGAGATACGCTGTTCGGCGTGTGGACGGACGAGGGGCAGGCCGAGGAAGCCGGAGGCGCGGACTTCCAGGTGTTCTCGTCCGACGCGACGCCAGCGGGCGCACTCACGGGCGAGGGTCGCACGCTCGTCATGCAGGTGCAGCCGGAGCTGCCGGACAGCCTGCTGCGCACGATCGACCAGTTGCCGGTGGACGGGTTCCTCGTCTCGCTGGACGCGCCGCTCTCGGTGGGGCAGCTCATGCGGCTGGCCCGCGTGCGCGGCGCGACGTCGAAGCGGCTCCTCGTGCACCTCGGCGCGCTGCCCGCGAAAGCGGACGCCGAGCAGCTGCGCGACGCCGGAGCAGCGGCGCTCGTCGTCGACGCGGCGGGACAGACCGCCGACGCCTTCCGCGAGACGCTCGCGATGCTGTGCGAACTGCCGCGTAAGTCGCCCCGGCAACGCGATGGCGAGCGCTCCGGCGCAACCGTGCCGCAGCCATCGTTCGGCGCGGCCCGTTCGGCGCCCCCGCCTCCGCCCGACGACGATGACGACTGGGACGACGACTAGAAAACCCTTGTGAAGCGCACGAGAGTTCTCCCTCTACTGCTGGCCGGTGTGATTGTGGCCTGTGGAACATCGGAACCGCCCATGCCCACATCGACGCCCGTGAGTATCGAGGAATATGCTGAGACATTCTGCACGTGGGGTATCTCGTTCGATCTAGAAGAAGGATTGTTACTTGACTCCGAGGTGCGCCGCTCGATCACACCGCCGGCGGAACTTCGTGCCTACCACGACGCGACAGTTCACTGGCACGAGCAAATGCTCCGCTACTATCGGAAAAACAACACTATCTTTGGGGGTCTATCGATATATTCAGAAGAACTTGACCGCATAGGTGCAGAGGAAGACTTATTCAGTGCCGACGTGTTAGCCAAGTGGGAAAAGGGATGTGCAACGGGTGGGACGCACGAAAGGTCCATCTTTCACCAGATAGCAACGCCTTCGCCGTCACCCTAATCATTTGCACCGCGTCGCTCCCGTAGAATGTTCTCAAGGGCGTGGCCCACGCCACGCGAGGGAGAACGATGCTGCTGGCAGGGATAACCGGCCTCTTCGACGATCCATTCCGAGCGCTCGTGTGGTTCGTCGCTATCGCAGCCTCGCTGCTCATCGCCATCACGTTCCACGAGGCGTCGCACGCCGTCACCGCGCTGCGGCTCGGCGACGACACGGCGTCCCGGCTCGGGCGGGTGACGCTCAACCCGAAGCGTCACCTCGATCCGGCGGGCACGGTGATGCTGCTCATCGTGGGTTTCGGCTGGGGCAAGCCGGTGCCCGTGAACCCATCCCGGCTGCGGACCGGCAGGACAGGCATGGCGATGGTCTCCGCCGCGGGGCCGATGGCGAACGTCGCGCTGGCGGTCGGGTTCGCGCTGCTCTTCCGCATCGGCGTGCTCGACGGCAGCATCACGCGGGACGAGTTGCAGTCGCTCTCGCCGATGGCGTGGGCGAGCCTCATCGCGTGGTACGGCGTCGCGCTGAACCTGCTGCTGGCCGTCTTCAACCTGCTTCCGCTCCCGCCGCTGGACGGCGGCGGCATCATCCAGGGCATAGCGCCGCGGAGCTGGTGGCCGGCGGTCATCCAACTGCAGCGCTTCGGCCCCATCGTGCTCATAGGGCTGATCGTGCTGACGTTCGCGACGGACATCAACCCGCTGGGGTACGTCTTCCGCCCCGTCTATGCGGTGGCGGACGCGCTCAGGGGCGTCTGAGAGGCGACGTCACTGCCAGGGCAGCGACATCGTTTCGTAGACCTCTATCTCGCAGCCGGGATTTCCCATGTGGGGATGGTCCGCGAGCAGCGCCTGCGCGGACTCCATACTCTCCGCCTGGAGGACGGAGTAGGTCACGACTCCCATCTCGTTCGCGGAGCTTCCCGACGCGGTCATCCTCCCACCGGGGCTCAGTGGGGACATTTCGACCAGGGCGTCGCCGCACCGGTCGGCCCACGCCTTCCACGCCCCGATGACGGCCTTCATCTGCTCCGGCGTGGAGTCCATCATCGCCTGCATAGCGTCCGCCGACGCGTGATAGAGCACGAGATACTTCTGCACCTGACGCACCTCCTGGGAATGCCCTGGTTTCGGGCTGCGCAAGGATAGGGGGTCGGCGACGGCGCGACAATGGCAGGTGTCGCGAGTGCTCCTCGGGTGGTATGCTGACCCCGTGCTGCCTTGGCGGTGAAGGAGCGTGACAGATGGCTTCCAGAAAGAGAACCCCGGCGCCCGCCGAACCGAAGACGCACGGAGAGTTGCTTGAGATCGACGAAGAGATGTACCAGAGGATGATGAATTCCAAGGAACTCCTCGAGGGTACGTTGAGAGGCGCGCGCGAGTTAGACCAGGGGTTGGGGGTGCGCTGGGAGGATGTCCTCCGAGAGCTCAAGTCCCGCTGACGCTGTCCTCTCTCCAACTGCCAGACAGACCCTCGACGCCCAGGATACCTTCGGGCAGGAACGTATGCGGGCGGCTATCGATCGGATGATGCAAGACCCCCGCCCAGATGGCGTTACCAAGGCTCTGCTGGGCGCTCCTTATCCGCCCGGCACGGTTGGCTTCGCTACTCCCGACTACTGGATCACGTACCGCTTCCTGAACAGCACTATCGTCGAAGTACTCAGGATCTTGCCATGGGAGCAGTTCCTGACTGACGCTGACGGGTAGCGCCCCGCCTTGCCGCACTCAGCGTGCGGACTTCGCTGACTGCAGTTCGTCCAGCATCATCCGTTTCATGGACTCGGCGATACGCGCGAGTTCATTCGTGGTAAGTTTCGGGCCCATGAGCTCGCGCTCGTACGCGGCGATAACGTTGATCAGCGTGCGGTCGTTGGGTGTCGTAAGCGCCATGACGGAACCTCGGAACGGAGACTGCCACGGATGATAGCGCAAGGCCACATCCTGCACGTGACGACGCCGGACGCATGGCGCCGCGATGCGGAGACGCCGTTCTACGATGCGGAGTCGCTGGCCTCGGAAGGGTTCATCCACAACTGCCGTCCGGACCAACTGCGGGGCGTACTCGGCAGGCATTTCGCCGGCCACCGGGCGCTCGTGCTGCTGGTGATCAACCCGGCGCAACTCACGTCGGCAGTGCGGGAAGAGGAGTCCCATGGCGAGACGTTCCCGCACGTCTACGGCCCGATCGACCGCGCGGCTGTGGTCAGTGTGCTCCCTATCGAGGTGGACAGCACGGGGAGTTTCACGCTGCCGGAGAGCATCGAGCAGGCGACTCATCATCCGTGAGCCACTGCCGGGCGATGCTAGAATGGCCCCACCTTCCGGGCGGAGGAGCCAGCCCCCCATGCAGATGACGGTGCAACGACCCAGGCGCTTACGCGGCGAGGTGACCCCGCCGGGCGACAAGTCGATCTCCCACCGCGCGGCCATCTTCAACGCCATCGCCGACGGCGAAGCGCGCGTCGAGAACTACGGCACCGGCGCGGACCTCGCCTCCACACTCCGGGTGCTGCGCGGCCTCGGCACGCAGATCGAACGGCACGACGACGGCGCGTTCACCGTGCGCGGCGGCATCCTCACTGAGCCGTCGGACATCCTCAACACCGGCAACAGCGGCACGACGACGCGCCTGATGGCGGGCGTGCTCGCGGGGCAGCCGTTCATGTCGGTGATGACGGGCGACCGCTCGATACGCTCGCGCCCGATGGCGCGCATCGTGGACCCGCTGCGCCTGATGGGTGCAGAGGTGGATGGTCGGGACGGGGGCAGGCTCGCGCCGCTGACGTTCCGCGGCGGCAGCCTGCACGGCATCGAGTACCGGATGCCTGTCGCATCGGCGCAGGTGAAGAGCGCGCTCCTCCTCGCGGGACTGTTCGCGGAGGGCGAGACGACGCTGCAGCAGCCAGCAGTGTCCCGCGACCATACGGAGCTGATGTTCCGCTCGATGGGCGTCGAGGTAGTCGAGGACGGGCTGACGGTGAGCGTTCGTCCAGGGAGGCTGACGGCTATGGACGTGACCGTGCCTGCCGACATCAGCTCAGCGGCTTACTGGCTCGTCGCCGGCGTCTGCCACCCTGACGCTGAGGTGCGCGTATGCAACGTGGGCGTGAACCCGACGCGCACGGGCATCCTCGACGCGCTGGCGATGATGGGCGCGGACGTCAGCGTCGAGAACGAGCGCACGGAGGGCGGTGAGGCTGTCGCCGACCTGGTGGCGCGGTCGAGCAGCCTGCGCGCAACGGAGATCGGCGGCGACCTCATCCCGCGCCTCGTGGACGAAGTGCCGGTCCTCGCCCTCGCCGCGTGTTTCGCCGAAGGCACGACCGTCATCAGGGATGCCTCCGAGCTGCGCGTCAAGGAGAGCGACCGGCTCATGGCCTCCCGCGTGGAGTTGTCCCGGATGGGCGCTCAGGTGGAGGAGCTGGAAGACGGCCTGCGCATCACGGGCGGTCACGCCGTGCGCGGCGCGGCGCATCGGACGTACGCCGACCACCGCATCGCGATGACGATGGGCGTCGCGGGGCTGGTCGCTCCGGGTGAAACGACGGTCAGCGCGGCGCAGACGGCGTCTGTCTCTTACCCGACGTTCTGGGACGACCTCGGGTCGCTGAGCGAGGACGCGTAGCCGTGAGGCGCCGTTCACGGTGAGCACCGCCGAGCCGCATCCGCTCCTGGTCGTCGTCTCCGGGCCGTCCGGCGTCGGCAAGGACGCGATGCTCGCCCTCGTGCGCAAGGCGCGCCCGGAGGTGTTCTGGGCCATCACCGCAACAACCCGAGCCGTGCGCCCCGGCGAGGAGCACGGCGTGCACCACCTCTTCCACACGCGCGAGGAGTTCCTGCAACTGCTGGAGCGCGGCGAACTGCTGGAGCATGCGGAGGTGTACGGCAACCTCTACGGCGTGCCGAAGGCGCCGGTGCGCGAGGCTCTGGTCGAAGGGCGGGACGCCATCGTGCGGACCGACGTGCAGGGCGCGGCCTCGATCCGCACGATGGCGCCGGATGCGCTGCTCATCTTTGTGGCGCCGCCGTCGCTAGAGGAGCTCGAACGCCGCCTGCGCAGCCGGGATACCGAGTCGGCGGAGGAGACGGGGCTGCGCGTCGAGATGTCGCGCAAGGAGATGCGCGACGCCGCGTGGTTCGACGCCGTCGTCGTCAATGAGACCGGGAGACTGGAAGACGCCGCGCGCGAGGTCATGGCCGTCATCGAGCGGGAGCGGCAGCGCGTCCCTCCGCGCGTCGTGCGACTGTAGCCCATCAGCCGACAGGGCTCTGCTATCCTGCGGCGCATCCTCTACGAGGCAGGTGACGATGATCACGAAGTTCTCCGTCCTCTATGTCGGTTTCACGGAACTGGACAACGTCGGGCTGGGCGGGACGCCGCCGGACGAGCGGCATCTCTCCAACGAGCAGATCGTGAAGGCGTACCAGATGTCGCTGGACGTGGCGCAGCACATGGACAAGCTGGGGTTCGACACTCTCTGGGGCGCGGAGCACCACTTCCAGCGCGAGGGCTACGAGGTGATCCCGAACCTCATCCTGTGGGGGACGTACCTCGCGGCGCGGACGGAGCGCCTGAAGTTCGGTTGCGCGTTCAATGTGAGCCCGATCTGGCACCCGATACGGATGGCCGAGGACTTCGCGATGGCCGACATCCTCACCGACGGACGCGTGGTCTTCGGCGTAGGGCGCGGCTACCAGACGCGGGAGGTGGAGACGCTCGGCGCTCCTCTGCTGGACCAGGACGCCAACCGCGAGCTGTTCGAAGAGCAGATGGAAGTCATCATGAAGGCGTTCCATGAGGACTCGTTCAGCCACCACGGCAAGCACTACACCATCCCGGCGCCGAAGAAGTTCCGCGGCTACGAACCGACGGAGGTGACGCTGGTGCCGCGTCCGATCCATCAGCCGGTGGAGATATGGCAGGCGATAGCAAGCGGTCGTTCCATCCCGTTCATGGCGCAGAACGGGATAAAGGGGATGATCACGCAGAACGGCGACCGGCTCGCGCGGCAGATATTCCACACGTACCAGGACGAGGCCGCGAAGGCTGGCCGGGACCTGGAGCTTGGCGAGGACCTCTGCCTCGGCGTCGCGATGTCCATCGCGTCGACGCCGGAGAAGGCGGTCGAGAAGGTGCGCCCCTACCACGACGAGGCGTACAAGTGGTTCGCGCCGTTCGGGTTCGTGCGCTACGTCGACGAGGACGGTCGTCCGTGGGGCACGCCGGGCGCGCCTGCCAGGGTGCCGACGATAGAGGAAGGCGTCAGGCAGCGCGCGTGGCTGTGCGGTCCGCCGGACCTCGTTATCCGTGAGTTGAAAGCGTACGAGGCGGAGTTCCCCGGCCTGGACCAGGTGATGTTCCGCTGGCCCGAGGGCATGCCGGCCGAGGAGTTCAAGGAGCAGCTCTCACTGTTCGCGGAGCACGTCATGCCGGAGTTCGGGAAGGGCTGAGGGGAACGGAGTAGCGGCCTACCGGACGTACTTGGCGAACACGTCCTGCTGGATGCGTTCGATCTCGGCGCGATTAGCCTCGAAGCTGTCTACAACGTCGGCAACAAGTCGGTGAGCAGTCGCGCCGTCTATGAACGTGTTCCTGACACCAACGACGGCCTTGAGGCCGTCTGCGAACCGCGCGTCCGCCATCGCCGCCGTAAGCGCGCCCCGCAGGGCCTGCGTCAGTTCCGCAGGCATGCCCGGCGGACCGATGACGTTCCTACCGAAAGTGACGTAGGAGCGCATCGCGAGCCACAGCGCACGCTCTTCGTCGTTCTCCAGGTAGGTGTCGTGGAAGTTGGGACAGTGGAAGTTGCGCTCGCCGTTGTGCCCGGGCGTGAAGCCGGGCGGCGACAGGTCGGTGAACGGGCGAAGGTAGCCGCTCCTCGCCCACCCCGGCCGCGTTACCGGCAACTGGTCCCAGATGGTGCCGGTGATCCATGAGTTCACGTCGCCGCGCTCGATCATCCGGTACTGCTCCGGCGCCCCTACGCCAGGAAAGTTCCGCATCTCCAACGGCACGTTGAACCTGTCTGCCAGCCACCCGATGGAGACGCTGTGACCAAGCTCCTCGGGAGTCAACGCGCTGAGGCCGACCGTGAGCTCGGGTTGAATCGCCCCGAAGGCGTCGTCTATGCAGTCGTAAGGGAGTGTTCCGCGTATCAGCCACACCCCCTCCGCACCGGAAGTGACGCCGAGCATCGTTGACTCACGCGGGTCGAATTGCGCCTGGGGGTCGGCCAGGTGCCCGACGCCTAGGGTTGCTTCAACCGCCAGGGTCAGGCCATCCGGTTCTGCGTTCCAGACAAAGTTGCGCTCCACGACGTTGGGGGTGAGGTTTATCACCCGGATGTCAGGGCTGCCGGGAATGAAGCGTGGCCACTCATCGGCCATGTAGCGAGCCTGCCTTGTCGTGCCGCCGCCCGGACTGTAGCCGACCATCAGCGTGATGGTCTTGCCTCTGAAGTAGGTTGCGAGATCCGGGATCGGCGTTGGCGTAGGGGTCGAGGTGGGTGCAGGTGTGGGGGTAGGGGTGGGTGTCGGCCTCGGAGTTGGTCTGGGAGTAGGGGTAACAGTCGGACTTGGCGTCGGAGTAGGGATTGCGGTCGGAGTGAGAGTCGGAATCGGGGTTGCGGTGGGTGTCGGCGTAGGTGTGGGTGTGGGCGTAAGCGTCGGTATCCGGACCAACGATGGTGCGGGAATCCCCATCGCTGGAGGCGTTGAGGTTGGGGACGGGGTCCATGTGGGAGCTGTCGTCGATGTCGGAGTGGCCTCGAGTGTCGGAGTCGCTTCGTCCTCCGTCTCCCCACCGTTTGCCTGACACGCGGCGAGCACGACCGCGGCGGCGAGGCAGAGGAGGAAGCCGATGTGCAACCGCCGGGCAGTCATGGGGCGCGGCGCGGCCTACGACACTTCCTTGCCGCCGTTGACCGCGATGAGCTGGCCGGTGATGAAGGCCGCGTCGTCTGAGAAGAGGAACGCGACGGTACCCGTGAGGTCGCTCGGTACGCCCCGGCGTCCGAACGCCCGTGACGCTTCCTCCGTGGCCTCGTCGCCGGTGAGCGAGGGGTCCTGGTCGGTGCCGCCGGGCGCGAGCGTGTTGACGTTGATGTTGTGCTCGCCGAGCTCGCGGCAGATCGCGCGGGTGAACGCCATAACCGCGCCCTTGGACGCGACGTAGTGCGGGTTGCTGTCGCTCACGTTGTTGGAGGTGCGGAGCATGGTGGTGGAGCCGACGTTGACGATCTTGCCGCCGCCCTGATCACGCATGTACGGGAACACTGCTCTGGTGCATAGGAACGTCCCGCGCGCATTTACAGAGAAGACCTTGTCCCACCAGTCCGGGTCGACGTCCATGAGCGAGGGGCCGGTGATGTTCCGCATGAGCCCGGCGTTGTTGAGCAGGCCGTCCACGCGTCCGAAGCGCTCGACGGTCTGACGCGCCATCGCCATCGTCTCCTCCTCGCTCGATACGTCCACGTTGAGGGGGAGCACTTCGGCGCCCTCGGCTTCGCAGAGGCGGGCTGTCTCCGAGCAGTCGAGCACGTCGGCCACGGTGAGCTTCGCTCCTTCCTGCGCCAGCCGAACGGCGTAGGCCTGGCCCAGGTGGCGGGCGGCGCCGGTAACGATGATGACCTTGCCTTCCAGGCGCATCCGTCGTCTCCTCGGGTCACCCTCGTCAGCCGAGGATGACCATGTGTACTTCGCCGGGGCCGTGTACGCCTATGGTGAGCGTCTGCTCGATGTCCGCCGTGCGCGAGGGCCCCGAGATGAAGTTGAAGTAGTTTGCGGTCCGTCCGCGGGCCTGCATGCGGTTCAGGCGGGTGATGGCGAAGAAGTCGTCCAGCGACTCGAGCACCTGCTCCGGCTCGATCAGCAGGACGAGCCGGGGCGGCGCAAGCGAAGCGAGGCGGGCCACGCCCCTGCGCGGTATCACGGCGCAACTGGCGGTCTCGGCGATAGCGTAGGAGACGCCCGTCACACCCATGTCGGCTCGGAACGCCATGTCGCGCAGCATACCCCGGCCCCGCGACCTGCCGGACGCAAGGATGGCAGGCGAGACACCGACCGAACGGAGCGAGCCGTCGATGTCCACTCGCTTGAAGATGTCCTCCGCGGAGCGGACGAGGCTCTTCACGCCGGCGTCATGCGCTATCTCCGCGACGATGCTCGCGGCCTCTTCCGCGTCACTCGCTCTGCGAACGTTCCAGGACGCCGCTGCGGCCGTGCGCGCGAGGCGGTCCAGCGTCCGGCTCCTGCGGGCCTGGTTCCTGGCGACGACGGTGCGTACCTTCTCCTGCTGGCGCGCGGCGTTCGACTTCAGCGAGGGGTGGTCCGGCATGTGGACGATGGGCTCCGAACGCCCCAGGGCCGAGCGGACGCGCAGCAGGAAAGCCGCCTTGTTCGGGTGCTCTTCCGGCGTAGGCGACACGGCTTACCGTTCCGTTCCGTTCGCGGGGGTGTTGCCGTCCGCGAGCTCCTCACGCCAGAGCCGCGCGAACGACCTGGGCGCGGGTGCGGGGAAGTCCCGGCTCGCCGTCCAGCCGCTCACCATCGGCGCGAACGGGAGTTTCCGGACGTTGCCGCCGCGCGTGAACGGACGGGTGAGCAGTCTGCCGAGGTTCGCCTTCCCCTCGAGGGCCCTGCGGTTCCGCATCGCGCTGTGCCACTGGCCCACGAAGAGCCGCTCCATCCAGGTCGTGCTGCGCTCGCTGGCGTCACCCTCGGCCACCTTGTGCCGCAGGTGAAGCAGCAGGCGGGGGATGTCTATCTTGACGGGGCAGACGTCCTTGCACGTGCCGCACAGCGTCGAGGCGTAGGGCAGGTCGCGGGCCACCTTCATGTTGGTCATGGACGGCGTCACGATCGCGCCGATAGGGCCGGAGTAGACCCAGCCGTACGCGTGCCCGCCGATCTTCTGGTAGACGGGGCAGTGGTTCAGACAAGCGCCGCAGCGTATGCAGCGCAGCGCCTCACGCATCACCTCGTCACGCAGCAGGTTGAGCCGCCCGTTGTCCACGAACACGAGGTGGAACTCTTCCGGCCCGTCCTCGTCGCTCGGGGCGCGCGGGCCGCCCACGAACGTGTTGTAGCTGGTGATGCGCTGACCGGTGGCGGAGCGGGGCAGCAGACGCAGGAAGAGCGCCAGGTCCTCGATCGCCGGGACGACCTTCTCCATGCCTGCGAGCACGACGTGGATGCGCGGCGCGGACGTGGTCATGCGGCCGTTGCCCTCGTTCGTGACGAGGCAGACGGTGCCCGTCTCGGCCACGACGAAGTTGGCGCCGCTGATGCCCATGTCCGCCTGGGCGAACTTCTCGCGCAGCGCGTCGCGCGCGTACACACAGAGGCGCTTGATGTCCTGGGTCGGCGCGGTCTTCAACCACTGCTGGAAGAGCGCGGAGACCTCCTGCCGGGTCTTGTGCATGGCAGGGGCGATGATGTGGAACGGCGTCTCGCCCGCGAGTTGGATGATGTACTCGCCGAGGTCGGTCTCGACCGGTTCGATGCCCTCGCGTTCGAGGATGTGGTTGATGCCCATCTCCTCGGAGACCATGGACTTGCTCTTGATAACGGTCTTGACGCCATTGCGCTTGGCGATGTCGAGCACGATGGCGTTCGCCTGCGCCGCGTCGTCGGCGAAGTAGACGTGGCCGCCGTTCCGGCGGACGCTCCTGTCCACCATGTCCAGGTAGTAGTCCAGGTGCTCCAGGGTGGACTGCTTGATGGCGGCGGCCCGGGTGCGCATGGCCTCCCAGCTCTCGTCCCCGAAGTCGCTCTCGATGATGTTGGCCCGCGCGCCGACGAAGTGCTCCATGACGTGGTCCAGCGCGTGCTGGAGCTTCTCGTCGCGCAGCGCCCTGCCGGACGCCTTCTTGAACTCGGCGCTCTTGACCTCGGCCATCAGGCGCCGTCCTCGGCCAGCAGTTCGGCGATGTGCACCGCGCGCACGTTCATGCCGCGGCGGGCCATGGCCCCGCGGATGTGCATGAGGCAGCCGCAGTCGTTCGCGACGACCCTGCCCGCGCCCGACTCCGCGATGTGTTTCAGCTTCTCGTCCAGGATCGCGGTCGATATCTCGGGGAACTTGACAGAGAAGAGGCCTCCGAACCCGCAGCAGGCGTCCGAGTCCTCCATCTCCTGCAGCTCGACGCCGTGGACGCTTCCGATGAGGCTTCGCGGCGCTTCCGATATGCGCAGCTCGCGCAGCAGGTGGCAGGCGTCGTGGTACGTGACGAGCCCCTCCGACGCCGCGCCCACGTCCGACGTGCCGACGACGTTGACGATGTAGTCGGAGAGCTCGCGCGTCTTCTCGCCGACGGCCTGTGCGCGCTCCAGGGTTTCGGGGTCGTCCTTGAATAACTCGCGGTAGTAGACCTTGATCATGGTCGCGCACGAGCCGGAGGGAACGACGACCTGCTCCTCGTTCTCGAACACGTCCAGGAAGTGTTTCGCCACGTCAGCCGCGTGAGAGCGGAAGCCGCCGTTGAACGCGATCTGCCCACAGCAGGTCTGGTCTTCGGGGAACCCAACGTCCACGCCGAGACGGCGCAGCACCTTTACCGCTGCAGCGCCGACCTCCGGGTAGAACTGGTCGACGAGACAGGTGGCGCAGAAGGCTGCCCGGAACTTCGGGGTCTGCTGTCCCCGTTGCCTGCCGCTGGTCCTCTGTCGGTTGGAGGGTCGTCTGGGATATGCGGACGAGCCGCGTCGTCGAGCCACGGATGCAAGGTAGCAGAGCGCGACAGGCGTGGCAACCGGAGCGTTCTGAAAAAACTGAGCGGCGGCTGAAGTGACAGCCGCCGCTCAAAGGGGCGTGTGGACCTGCGCTTCCACTACATCTCGTTGCCGAAGACCTCCCGTCCGACCCACTCGAAGAGGGCGGGCTCCGGCCAGATGATGAACAGCACGTTGTCCGCCATGACGTATTCGAACAGGAAGACGAAGCCCATCGTGATGACTGCGGCAAGCACGCGCCAGGAGAAGAGTCCCTCCAGCGAAGCAGGGGGCTGGAATGACCGTACGCGGGAAACGAAGAGCAGCAGGAGGATCAGGAGTGCGGGAGGAACGCGGTAGAGCCATCCAAGCATCTCATCCGGCCATCCGGACAACGCGAGGATGAGCGACAGCGTGAGGAACAGGAGCGCCACGACGGAGACCGGGCCCGGCTTGGAGATCTTGCTCATCCCCTCCGCAGTCAGGGTGAGCGCAACGAAGAGTGCGACCGCCACGGTGATTCCGGTGACGATGCTCGCGCCCAGAGGCACCGCTTCGAACTCCACGAAGGAGGGTATGGTCGCAGTGGCGACGGCGGCTACGGCGCCGGTCGCGAGCAGCGCGACGATGACAACGCCGGTGACGATGCTGATGAGCAACGCGCGCGTCGCGTCGAACCTCGTGGTTGCCATCAGGGCGAACGGGAAGAAGCCTCCCAGGGCAATCGCCGCCCACCGGAAGCCGAGCACTCCAGTGAGCATGATTGCCATGAGGAAGCCCACGATGAGCAGGATGATCGCCTGTTTCGCGCCCGGCAACGCGAGGCTGTGCATGCCCAGGTCCATGATCTGGACGTGCGAGTGGCCGCGCTCGCGCAGGTGGAAGAAGAGCTGTACCAGCGCAAGCGTGATGGCCAGGACCGCCATGGATCGCGGCAATACCCACGCCTCCACTGCCATGAATCCCATGCTGCTGGCGATGAAGGCCAGCCCTGCGCCGACCGCAATGAGGATCGGGATATTCCTGGCCGCGAAGAGCGCCTGCAGGAGTGTCGCGCGCGGCTCCGTATCGGATCCTCCGGCGGGCATAGCGGAGGCATCCTGCGTCTGCTGTGTCTGGCTCCTTCCGGATCGGTAGAAGAAGAAGGCCGTGGTGACCGCGATGACGATCAGCGCGATTGTCAGCGGGCGCGCTGCGACGCCGACGGTGCCGTGCACGTTCAGGGCGGAGACGAAGTTCTTCTCGATGATGGGGCCGAGGATGATGCCGAGCAGCAGCGGGGGGCGCGGCCACTGGAAGAGCTTCATGATGACGCCGAGGCCCGCGAACACGAGCATGATCGGGAGGGCAAGCCAGTTCGTCATGTTGATGACGCCCGTGAGGAACGCGATGGGGATGACGACCCCGCCGATAACCGGGTAAGGGATGAGCGTCAGTTTCGCCAGCTGCCCCGTGGCGACGATGCCGAGCATGGTGACGATGAAGTTTCCGATGGCAAGCGTGATGACCAGCAGGATGATGAAGTCCGCCTGATCCCCGAGCAGGCGTGGGCCGGGAGTGAAGTCCATCGCGATCATGGCGATGAGAACGAACGCCCACGCCAGTCCACCGGGGATACCGAGCGCAAGCGTGGGGATCGCCTGTCCGGCCTCCTTCGAGTTCTGCGCGGACTCCGCGAAGAGTACGCCGTCCAGGGAGCCCTTGCCGAATTGGCTCTTGTCCTTGGACCAGAAGATGCCGAACGCGTAGGAGAGCCAGTCGATGACCGCAGCGCCCACGCCCGGTATCGCCCCGAGCACCACGCCGAACACCGACTGCCGGATCATGATGGGCCAGCGTTTCAGGCCGTCTCTGGCGCCCCGCAACACCTCGCGGTTGTTGATGACCGTGTTCGGGGGCGCCACGGAGCGCCGGGCGATGGAGAGGTCCAGCATCTCGGGCAGTGCGAAGAAGCCGAGCGTTATCGCGATGATCGGGAGTCCGAACCAGAGGCTGGGCTGCTGGAAGACGAACCGCACGTCACCGGTGATGGGGTTGATGCCCACGGTGCCGAGCAGCACTCCGAATGCTCCAGCGGCGATGCCCTTGACCATCGCGCCCGCGCTGAGCGCGGAGACCATGGCGATGCCGAAGAAGGCCATCGCGGCGATCTCGGGGAAACCGAATGAGAGGATGACGGGCTTGATCAACGGGATCACGAGCGCGAGCACTATCGCACCCACCAGTCCGCCCAAGGCGGACACGGCATAGATCGCGCCGAGCGTATGGGCGGCTCTCCCTTGTCGGGCGAGCTGGTGGCCCTCCAGGAAGGTCACCTGGGTGGCGGCGCCGGGCTGGCCGAGCAGCACCGCCGGAATGGAGTCCAGCGTGTTGTTCACCCCGGTCATCGAGGCGAGCATGACCAGCCCGATGGTGGCCCGCTCTCCGGCGAACACGTCCACTATGAACGGGATGGAGAGCGCCATGATGAGGATGCCGGACGCTCCCGGCACCATGCCGGTCAGTCCTGCCACGAACACCGCCGCAACGACCGCAACCCAGTAGATGGGGTCTCCCAGTTGCTCAACCGCTTGCCCCAACTCGAAGAACAGGCTGTCTTCACCCACTGCGTGTCACCTCTTGCGGCTCGCGCCCCAGGCGCAAGTCTGTCCTTGTTCGCAAGCCCGACGACGGGCCGAGCGGCGGCATTCTACCCCAACGAAGAGAGGCTGGCGGCAAGTCCTGACGCCAGCCTCCGTTCAGTCTCCCTAGCGCACGTACTTCTCGAACGTTGCCAGCGTGATCTCGTCGATGAGGTCCTTGTTGGCGAGGAAGTCTTCGACGGTCTGGTCGAGCTCGATGTCCGCCTGGTCACCGTGCGTGAAGTTGTTCTTGATGCCGGTGAACCGCTGCATGCCGGAAGCGAACTCCTCGTTCGCCATCGCGTCGGCCAGCGCCTGCCGCAGCACGGCGGTGACGTCGGCCGGAATGCCTGGCGGGCCGATGATGTTCTTGGCGGCGTAGATCTGCGGGCCGCGCATGGCGTTGTAGATGGAGGTCTGTGCGTCGTCGAGGTGCGCGTCGGCGACGTTCGGGCAGTGGTAGTCGACCTGGCCGTTGTGGCCGAGGTCGAACCCGGGCACGGAGAGGTCGGCGAACGGGCGGATGAACTTGGTGGGCAGCCAGTTGGGGCGTGTCCGGGGGAACTGGTCCCATAGCGTGCCGGATGTCCAGGAGTTGGTGTCGCCGCGTTCGATGTAGAGGTACTGCTCGGCGGAGCCGGCAGCCGCAAGGTTCCTGATCTCCAGCGGCACGTTGAACAGGTCCGACAGCCAGGCGATGGCGACGTAGGACCCGAGGTCGGCGGGCGTGGGCGCCGACGTGGCGACCGTCAGAGTGGGGCCGGGCGAGTTCCACGCGGACTCGAAACAGTCGTAAGGCAAGGTGCCCCGGATCACCCAGAGGCCTTCTTTGCCGGAGGTGATGCCGATCATGGTGGACTCCCGCATGTCGAACTGAGCCTGCGGGGTGAACTGGTCGAAGATGCCCGGCGACGCCTCGATAGCAAGCGTCAGTCCGTCCGGCTTGGAGTTCCAGACGAAGTTGCGCTCCGTGACGACGGGGGTCATGTTGGTGACGATGATGCGGGGGTTGCCGGGGATGAACTGGGGCCATTCGCGTGACATGTAGCGAGCCTGTGCGTCGGTACCGCCGCCGGGGTTGAAGCCGACCATCATGCGGAGCGTCTTGCCGCTGAAGTAGCCCTCCGCATCGAAGCCGGGGTCTGGTGGGACCGGTGTAGGCGTTGCCGCGGGCACGGGTGTAGCGGTGGGCGCGGGAGGCGGAGTGGCGCCAGGAGGCAGCGGCGTAGGCGTAGCGGTGGGCTCCGCTGCCATGGCGGGCGCCGTGGTAGGCGTCGCCGTGGGGGCCGCCGTTTCAGTCCTTGGCGTTGGGGTGGGCTCTTCTGCTTCCCCGCCGCATGCGGCGAGGACGAGGGCTAGCACGAGGCTGAGCGCTCCCAATGCTCCGTACGTCTTCAACGTCTTCACGGTAACCTCCCCTGGCAGCCTTCGCTGCTTGTATGGCGCAACCTCGCGCCGCACTAGTCCTCACCGAGCCCCCGACGGCGCCTCGCCCATCGGGGCTTGGACTGCGGCATTCTAACCCAACGAAGTGAGGCTGGCGGCAGGACTGCCGCCAGCCTCTGTCTTCCTCTAGCGCACGTACTTGTTGAAGACTTCCAGCGTAATCTCGTCGATGACATCCTTGTTGGCGATGAAGTCTTCGACGGTCTGGTCGAGCTCGATGTCAGCCTGGTCACCGTGGGTAAACGTGTTCTTGATGCCGGTGAACCGCTGCATTCCGGAAGCGAACGCCTCATCTGCCATCGCGTCGGCCAGCGCCTTCCGCAGCGCGGCAGTGACGTCGGTCGGAATGCCTGGCGGGCCGATGATGTTCTTGGCGGCGTAGATCTGGGGGCCGCGCATGGCGTTGTAGATGGACGTCTGTTCGGCATCGAGGTGGGCGTCGGCGACGTTCGGGCAGTGGAAGTCGATCTGGCCGTTGTGGCCGAGGTCGAACCCGGGCACGGAGAGGTCGGCGAACGGGCGTACGAACTTGGTTGGCAACCAGCTGGGGCGCGTCCTGGGGAACTGGTCCCAGAGCGTGCCGGAGACCCAGGAGTTGGTGTCACCGCGTTCGATGTAGAGGTACTGCTCGGCAGAGCCGGCAGCCGCAAGGTTCCTGATCTCCACGGGCACGTTGAACAGGTCTGCCAGCCAGCCGATGACGACGTCAGATCCCAGGTCGGCGGGCGTCGGAACCGAGGTTGCGATCGTCAGAGTGGGGCCGGGCGAGTTCCATGCGGACTCGAAGCAGTCGTAGGGCATGGTCCCGCGGATGACCCAGAGGCCCTCCTTGCCGGAGGTGATGCCGATCATGGTGGACTCCCGCATGTCGAACTGAGCCTGCGGGGTGAACTGGTCGAAGATGCCCGGCGACGCCTCGATAGCAAGCGTCAGTCCGTCCGGCTTGGAGTTCCAGACGAAGTTGCGCTCCGTGACGACGGGGGTCATGTTGGTGACGATGATGCGGGGGTTGCCGGGGATGAACTGGGGCCATTCGCGTGACATGTAGCGAGCCTGTGCGTCGGTACCGCCGCCGGGGTTGAAGCCGACCATCATGCGGAGCGTCTTGCCGCTGAAGTAGCCCTCCGCATCGAAGCTGGGGTCAGGGGGGACCGGTGTAGGCGTTGCCGCGGGCACGGGCGTGGGGGTCGGCGCGGGGCCGGCGTCTCCGCCGGTCTCAGGCTCCGCCGTGGGCTCGTCTTCCATCATCGCTTCTGCGGGAGTGGGCGTTGGCTCGGCGGTGTCCTGCATCGTCGTGTCGGCGGGCGTAGGCGTCGCAGCTGGACGTGGGGTTGGGGTCGGTTCTTCCCCGCCGCACGCGGCGAGGATGAGTGCGAGCAGGAGGCCAAGCGCTCCCAATGCTCCGTGCGTCTTCAGGGTCTTCACCGTAACCTTCCTTTCCGGCTGCTGATGCCTATACATACAAGAAAGCCTCGTGGGCATGGATGGCTCTCACAAGGCTAGCCGCGGAATCCTATCCAGCCTCGAAAGCGTTGTCAAACGTCGTCACGAGGGCGCGCTGAGCCGATACGAGAACAGTCCCGCCGAGCTCGGCGGGACTGTTCTGAAGTGCCGTGATGATTCCGGGGCGCTCTCCGCTTTCTACCTCACGTACTTCGCGTACATGGCCTCCTGGATCTCACCGATGAGCCCCTGGTTGTCCAGGAACTGCTGGGTCGCGTCGTACAGTTCCTGCTGGGCCACTTCGCCGTGGGTGAAGTTGTTGGGGATGCCCGTGAACTTCTCCATGCCTGCCGCGAAGGCAGCGTCGGCCATGGCGTCGGCGAGCGCGTCACGCAGTGCGGTGAGGGGACCGGCGGGGATGCCCGGCGGGCCGATGATGTTCTTGGACGCGTACGTGCGAGGCGCGTTCATCGCAAGCCAGACGGGCTTCTGGTCGTCCGGCAGAAGGTCGTTCACGTTGGGGCAGTCGAACGGGCCTTCCGCGTTGGGACCGAGGATGTATCCCGGGAATGACATGTCGACGAACGGCTTGATGAAGCGGTCCCTCGTCCAGCCGGGGCGGGTGACCGGCAACTGGTACCAGACCGTGGAGGAGGTCCAGGAGTTCACGTCACCGCGTTCCAGCATCAGGTACTGCTCAGCGGAGCCGGCTGCCGCCACGTTCTTGATCTCCAAGGGGATGTTGAACTGGTCTGCCATGTACGGAATCATGACTGTGGAGCCTAGGTCGGCGGGAGTGGGGACGCTGGTGCCGATGGTCAGCGTTACCGGGCCGTTGATGGCGGTCTCCAGGCACTCGTACGGGGTGGAGTGGTGGGTCACCCAGAAGGCGTCCTTACCGGAGGTCACGCCGATCATGGAGACCTCACGGAGGTCGAACTGGGCCTGCGGCGTCACCTGGTCGAAGATGCCGGGTGTCGCTTCGACGGCGATCGTGTAGCCGTCCGCTTCCGAGTTCCAGACGAAGTTCCGCTGGGTGATGACCGGGGTCATGTTGGTGACGACGAGGCGCGGGTTGCCCGGGATGTAGTCGGACCATGCGCGGGACATGAAGCGGGCCTGTGCGTCGGTGCCGCCGCCAGGGTTGAAGCCCACCATGATGCGGATCGTCCGGCCCCTGAAGTAGGACTCGGCGTCGAACCCGGGGTCAACGGGCAACGGCGTCGCGGTGGGTCGGGGGACCGGCGTCGGGGTAGGAGCAGGGCCGGTGTCGCCGCCTGTGTCGGGCGCCGGCTCGGCTGTGGCTTCCATCATCGTGTCGGCGGGGGTGGGGGTTGGCGCATCCGGCTCTTCCATCATCGTGTCGGCCGGGGTGGGCATCGCCGCTGGACGCGGGGTGGCCGTCGGGTCTTCGCCCCCGCAGGCGGCGAGTACAACGGCGAGCATGAGGCTTGCCGCCCCGATGGCTCCTATCTTCCTGAACAGCTTCAACATGCGAGAAACCTCCCTGTATCCCTGACGCCATGTCGTTTGAGGGCTGCATGGCCTGCGCCCACGGTAATCGAGATAGCCAACACGTAACGTTATCTGCAGTACGGTTGCGCTGTCAATCGCCCAAAGCAAGTTCAGCCGTGGGTGCGTGCGTCAAGCGGCTGTGCCGGACCGCCGGTCGTCGCTGCGGTGTTGCACCCTGCAGCCTGCTAGAATCCGCGCATGGTCTACAGGCAGGGCATGAATCGCGCCAAGCTCCGGGAGGGCTCCGGCAAGGGTGTGGAGGTAGCCGACGAGCATTTCCACGAGGTCGCCGGCTCCAAGGACTTCTATGTGTACGTCACCCCGAACCGGAGAGCGAAGGGGTTCGAGGCGCTGAGGGACTGGCTCAGGGAACAGGGCTACTCCGTCAGCGTGTCGGACGACGCTCCGCTGCTCCCGGCGAAGGGCTACAAGGCGATCAAGGTGACCACGGCTACCGGCGTGCTCTCCGACGAGGCCGTGCGCCGCACCCACCGCTGGGCCCACCAGCGCAACTTCCTGCACAGCTTCTTCAGACCCCTGCGGGGCGTATGACCGTGGTCCGCAGGTCTTCCCGAGCCGACCATCCCTCCTTGTTCGGCGGGCCCGCGCCGGAAACCGCGGCCCTCCCGCAACGCGACAAGCCGCTGCTGCTGTTGATGGACGGCCACGCGATGGTATTTCGCGCGTGGTTCGCGCTGCGGCAGGCCCAGCCCCTGACCATCCGCGAGACGGGCGAGGACGTCCGCGGCGTCTACTCCTTCACCACCACGTTCTTCAAGACGCTCGCGGACCACAGGCCCACGCACATCGCCATCGCCTTCGATACGCCTGACCGGACCTTCCGCGACGACCTGTTCGAGGAGTACAAGGCCACGCGCCCCCCGATCCCGCCCGAGCTCACGCGCAACGTCGAGCGGGTCAAACAGGTGATGAACGCCTTTCGCGTCCCGGTCCTCGAATCCCCCGGCTACGAGGCCGACGACGTGCTCGGCACCATCGCCGCGTGGAGCACCGAGCACGAGGTGGACACCCTCATCGCCACCGGCGACACCGACACGCTCCAACTCGTCTCGCCGCACGTTCGCGTCCTGCTCACCACCGGCTTCGGCGACACCCGGATATACGACGTCGATGCGGTCCGCGAGCGCTACGGCGGGCTCGAGCCCGGACAGCAGCGCGACGTGAAGGCGCTCACCGGGGATACGTCCGACAACGTTCCCGGCGTTCCCGGTATCGGCCAGAAGACAGCGGTGAAGCTCATCAGCGAATTCGGCAGCGCCGAGGCGCTCGTCGAGCGCGTGGACGATGTCACGCCGCCTCGTATCCAGGGGCTCGTGCGCGACCACGCGGACCAACTGATCATGAGCAAGCGTCTGGTCACCATCGAGACCGCCGCCCCCACGGGGTTCGATTTCGATGTTTCGGCGTTCGGCGGGTTCTCCCGGGACGATGTGCTGGACGTGTTCCGCGAGTTGGAATTCAGCAGCCTCGTTGCTCGCATCCCATCGCCACCCGGCGAGCAGCAGCCCACACCGGACGCTTCCTCCGCCGAGCCACAATCGATGTTCGGGGCGGACGCGAGGATTACCCTCGTGGACACGCAGGCTGGGCTCGACGGCCTGGTGGAAAAGCTGCAAGGCGCGTCAACGCTGGTTGTCGAGGGGCATGCCGCCGCGCCGCGGGCGATGGACTCGGAGCTCGTCGGCCTTGCGTTCGCCGTCGAGGAGAACGAGGGCTTCTACCTGCCGGTAGGTCACACGGAAGGGAAGCAGCTCTCCGCGGAAGGGGCCCTGGCCTCGTTGCTGCCGGTGCTGAGGAGCAAGCCGGTCTCAGGCCACAACCTCAACTTCACCCTGACGTTGCTGTTCAACTACGGCCTGCTGCCGACTGAGGTGAGCGTCGCGTTCGACACGATGATCGCGGCGCACCTCACGGGCGAGAAGGCGCTCGGGCTCAAGCCCCTGGCCTTCAACCGGCTCAACGTCGAGCTGAAGGCGCTCACCGACCTGACCGGCACGGGCCGCAAGCAGATAACGTTCGACGCCGTGCCGGTGGCGGATGCAGCCGAGTACGCAGCGACAGCCGCCGCGGTAACGCTCGGACTGCAGCGCGCCCTTTCTGAGGACATGGAGCGCGACGGGCTCACGACCTATCACGATGAGCACGCGATGCCGCTCGTTCCGGTGCTCGCGCGCATGCAGACCCACGGCATCGCCATCGACACCGGTGTGCTCGCGGAGCTGAACGAGGAGATCGCGGGCGAGGTCGAGGTGGAGGAGCGCGCCGCCTACGAGGCAGTGGGGCACGAGTTCAACATCAACTCGCCCTCCCAACTTGGCGACCTGCTCTTCAAGGAGCTCAGGCTGCCGTCCGGGCGCAGGACACAGACCGGGTACTCGACCGACGCCTCGATCCTTGAGAACCTGCGCGACCATCACCCCGTTATCGGCCACGTCCTGCGGTACCGGGAGCTCACCAAGCTGAAGTCCACCTACGTGGACACGCTGCCACAGCAGGTGAACTCCCGCACGGGGCGCATCCACACCACCTACAACCAGGCGGGCTCCGCCACGGGAAGGCTTGCCAGCGCCGACCCCAACCTGCAGAACATCCCCATCCGCACGCCGCTCGGCTTGCGCGTGCGGGAAGCTTTCATAGCACAGGACCGCCCTGACTGGACGCTGCTCAGCGCCGACTACTCGCAGATAGACCTGCGCGTCCTGGCCCACCTCTCCCAGGACCCCGAGCTCATGGCGGCGTTCGAGCGCGGGGAGGACATCCATTCCTCAACCGCATCTCTCATCTATGGCGTGCCGCTCGGGGAGGTGACGCGGGACATGCGCCGCCTCGCCAAGGTGATGAACTTCGGTGTCGCCTACGGTCTCAGCGCGTTCGGCATCTCCCAGCAGACGGAGCTCACCCGCGAGGATGGGGCGGCGTTCATCGAGTCGTACTTCGGCACATATCCAACCGTCAAATCGTTCCTCGACGACACGGTCGAGCGAGCGAAAACCGACGGCTACGCAGAGACGCTCCTGGGGCGCCGGCGCTACATACCCGAGCTGCGCTCGCCGCACTACCCGGTGCGGCAGGCGGGCGAGCGCATCGCGCTCAACATGCCGGTGCAGGGCACGTCTGCCGACGTGATCAACGAGGCGATGGTCGTCATCCAGCGCCGCCTTGAAGAGGACGGCTTCCGCAGCAGGATGCTGCTGCAGGTGCACGACGAGCTCGTGTTCGAGTTGCCGACGGACGAAGAAGAGGATCTCGTCTCGATGCTGCAGCAGGTGATGCCCAACGCGCTTGCGATGAGCGTGCCGGTGCGGATAGACGTCAAGACAGGACCAACCTGGGCCTCGATGACGTACGCGGAGTGACGGACCGGACGTCGCTCTACCCGCGGATGTCGCCCTGGGGAGGGGCTTCGTCCGCGAGGGAGGATATCTGCTCCTCCAGCGCCTGCACGGCGGTGAAGTCCTCCTCCAGCAGCTTGTAGCAGCGCTCCACGTACAGCTGAGCAAGCCGGGCTCCCGCGCCGGAGGAGTCCCGCGCCGCCTGTCGCACGCGCTGCGCCCAGAAACGCTCGGGCAGGGCCTGCCCCAACGCCAGCAGCGAGGCGTTCGTCTCCTCGACGAGGGAATCGTCCTGCGATTCGAGGGCGAACCGCATGGTCCCAACGAGCTTCGACAGTTCGGCGAGCCTGTCGCGGTCGCTCATCAGTGCATAGACCACTTGCTGGACGCTGCTGTCCGGGTCCGAGGCGCTGTCGGCCAGGGAACGTTCGGGGCCGGTCGGTGTCGGGGAGGGGTTGGCGTCCATGTACTGCTGGTAGAGGGCCTCGTAGTCGTGCACAGCCTGCGCGGCCTGGTGCATCGCGGCCTGCAGGTCGCCCAGCACCATGTCTCCGCCCCAGATGAAGTCGTCGCCCCGGAGTTCGGCCAGCCGGCGCAGCGGCTCCACCGATTCAACAGCCTCGGGTATGGGCGGCGCGGCGAAACTGCCTCCTCCCTCTCCCAGCACCTCGCTGGCGAGCCCTCCCAGTTGCGCTGCGAGCATCGGCGGGAGGTACTTACTCATGTCCATCTTCACCGGCAACAGAACGACGTATGTGGCCAGCAGTCCCGTTCGCGGGTTGCCGAAGTAGAGCACCGCGTGTCCCCTGGGGCGGGACTCGTCGCCGATCTCGAAGGTGAGTGCCACTGCGTCGTCCTCCTGGTTGATTATAGGTTCGGGGCGAACGGGTGTCCTCCTCGTTCGACCGGCACGCCTGCGGGAGAGCATCGTCCGGCACTGGCGGCTGCCGTCGTGATTCAGGCAGCCGTGTCGCCTTGACAGTCATCCTGCGCCATTCGTAGCCTGCTAGACTGCGTTCACGGACATCGGAACCGTGACCGGCGCGTGCAGACCGTGGTCGAATGAACAGAGAACCCCGTCAGGTGGACGTCCGGCCCACCAAGATACGCCAGACGCTCAGGTGGACCGTGCAGACGCTGGCGCTCTTCGCGGTCTGGTTCGCGTTCTCCGGCCACACCGAGATCGAGTTTCTCGTCGTCGGTGCGGTCGTCGCGGTACTCGGCACGGCGCTCACGCACTGGCTGTTCGCGGGTGACCAGGACCCCCGCTTCATGCACGTTCCGTATCCGTTCCTGTGGTTCGTCCGCGGCTTCTTCCGCTCCCTGCTCTACATCCCGTGGCTGCTCTGGGAGATATTGGTGTCCAACCTGCACGTGGCCTATCTCGTGCTGCACCCCAGACTGCCGGTGGAGCCGAACCTCGTGGGATTTGACACGTCCCTGCAGTCCGAGACGGCGCAAGTGCTGCTTGCCCAGTCCATCACGCTCACGCCGGGCACGGTGACGGTGGACGTCACGGACGGTAGGTTCATAGTGCACTGCCTCTCCAACAAGAGCAGGCAGGGCATGGAGGAGGGAAGCATCCAGCGCAAGGTGGCCGGGATCTTCGGCGAGTCTGCGCCTGACCGCGTGCGGTTGACGGACGTGGTGAGGGTCGAGCAGGTGTTGCCGTGATCGTGCCGCACGTCGTTGTGCTCGCCATCGCGGTGGCTGTCAACGCGGGGCTGTTCTACCGGCTCCTCGTGGGCCGGACGCCGTTCGACCGTCTGTTGGCGGCCACCGCCATCGGCACGAACGCCGTGGTCCTGCTCGTGCTGATCGGGTTCGTGTTCGAGCGGCCGGATGCGTTCGTCGACCTTGCGCTGAGCTACGCCCTGCTGAACTTCATCGGGACGGTTGCCGTCGGCAAGTACCTGGAGACGCGCCAACACCAGTTGTGGTCGCTGATGCGAGGGCTGGAGGAGGAGGAAGACGCATGAACGTCGCAGGCGACGTCTTCATAGGCCTGGGCCTCGTGTTCATGGTCATCACCGCCCTGGGGCTGGTCCGCCTGCCGGACTTCTTCTCCCGGGTCCACGCCGTTTCGAAGTCGGAGACGCTTGGCATCGCCCTTCTGTTGCTGGGGCTCATATTGCATGAGGGCGCCACGCTGCTGAGCTTGAAGTTCGCGCTCATCCTGGTGTTCGTCGCGATCGCGAATCCGGTCGGCGCCCACCTGCTGACCCGCGCCGCCTTGCGCACGGGACAGATGCCCTGGCGGAAGGAGGAACGCGGATGATCTGGTGGCTGGAACTGTCGCTGTTCGGTCTGCTGGTGGTGGCCGCGCTCATCGCCCTTTCTGTACGTGACATGATCGCGGCGGTGGCGACGCTCTCCGTGTACAGCTTCCTGGCTGCGGTCCTGCTCGCTCTGATGGGCGCGGTTGACGTCGCCCTGACCGAAGCTGCGCTGGGCGCGGGCGTAACGGGCGTTTTCCTGATCGGGGCCATCAGCGTCGTCGAAAGGAGGACCCCGGATTGAAGGTTCTCATGTTCGAGTTCCTTGCGGTGCTGATCGCGCTGCTCATCTGGGCGTCGGCTGACCTGCCCGACCGCGCGGACCCCGAGGCGCCCGCGAACCAGCACCTCTCGCCGGATTTGACCCGGTTGACGGAGTCGGATGTAGTGATCCCGAACCTCGTCTCGGCCATCCTGGCAGACTTCCGGAGCTACGACACGCTTGGGGAGACGTTCGTCATCTTCACCGCCGGGCTGGCCGTGGTGCTCGTGCTCCAGCGCAGCCGCCGCGTCCGGGAGGAGGAGAACCCGGATGAATGACCGATATGACAGCGTGATACTGCACTTCATCGCGCGCGTCTTCCTGGTGCCGCTCATCCTTGTATTCGGCGTCTACGTACTGCTGCACGGCGAGCTCAGCCCCGGCGGCGGGTTCCAGGCCGGAGCCATCGTCGCGGCGGCGCTGCTGCTGGTGCGCCTGGCGTTGGGCAACCGGCAGGCAGCACTGCGTATACCGCAGGGACTCCTGATCTGGCTGGCGTGCATCGGCCTTGGCATCTACATGTTCGGGGGCATCCTGCCGCTCATCCTGGGCTATAACTTCCTGGACTACGCTCCGATCCCCGTGGACTGGTACAACCAGTTCGCCGGCGAGGCCCGCACCGCGCGTTCGATGGGCATCCTGATCATCGAGATCGGGGTGTTCTTCGGCGTCGCAGCCGTGCTTGTCCTCATCTACGACCTCGTGGCGGGCAGCTCGCGCCAATGATCGAAGAGATCTCAGCACGCTTCCCGTACTGGGCGATCGCGGTGCTCCTTGTCGTCGGGCTGTACGGCATGATGGGCAAGCGCAGCCTCGTGAAGCAGGTCATCGGCCTGAGCATCTTCCAGTCCGCCATCATCCTCTTCTTCATCAGCGGTTCGCTGCTGGAGGGAGCGACGATCCCCATCCTCTACAGCGTGCATGGAGAAGGACACGCCAACCCTGACGACTTCGTGAACCCGTTGCCGCACGTGCTCATGCTCACGGCCATCGTCGTTGGCGTCGCCATCATCGGCGTCGCGCTCAGCTTCCTCGTCTCCATCTATCGTGAGTTCGGAACGCTCGACGAACGCGAATTGCTGGACGACGTGAGGGAGTAGCCGTGGACCCCCAACCCCAGCTACCCGTGTTCATCGTCGGGGCGCCCCTCCTCTTCTCGGTCATCGTTCCCGTCCTGGGGCGTATCTGGCGTCACAGCGCGTTCCTGCTCGCCCTGGCGACCGTGGCGGTCGCCGCGGTCGCGTCGGCGCTCTCGCTCGAGCTCGTGCTTCGCAAGGAACCGTTCAGCTACCACCTCGGCGGATGGGCGCCGCCCGTCGGCATCGAATACGTAATCGATGAGGTATCGGCGTTCGTTTGCGTTGTCATAACGAGCGTGTCGTTCCTCGTCCTGGTCTCGACGCGGCGCTGGGCCGAGCGGGAGGCTGGCGACCGTCCGGGCGTCTTCTACGGCCTCGTGCTGCTGCTGCTCGCCGGGCTCACCGGCATCGTCGTCACCGGCGACCTCTTCAACCTGTTCGTCTTCCTGGAGATAGCGTCGCTCGCTGCCTACGCACTCGTCTTCATCGGCGGGCGCAAGGCGATGCTTGCGGGCTTCCGCTACCTCATCATCGGCTCCATCGGCGGAGCGCTCTACCTGCTGGGCGTCGGCTTCATCTACTTCGCGACGGGCACACTGAACATGATCGAGGCGCGCGAGCTTCTGGAGGGGACCCCGAGCACGCGTGCGGCACAGGTCGGCGCGGTCTTCATCTTCGCCGGGCTGGGCCTCAAGATGGCCCTCGTTCCCATGCACCTGTGGCTGCCGGACGCCTACGAGCATGCTCCCTCCTCGGTGAACTCGCTCATCGCGCCGGTGATGACGAAGGTTGCCGCCTACGCGATGCTCCGCATGTTCCTGAGCGTCTTCCCCGCCGGGTTCCTCTCCGGCACGGTGCCAATCGCGGATGCGCTGCTCATACTCGGCCTCATCGGCATCGTGTTCGGTTCCGTTGCCGCAGCGGGGCAGAGCGACATCCGCCGGATGCTCGCATACAGCAGCATCAGCCAGCTCGCGTTCATCGCGGTGGGCATCGGCCTGGGCTCGCCGCTCGCACTCGCTGCGGCGCTGCTGCACGTCGCGAACCACGCCGCGATGAAGGCCACGCTCTTCCTGGCTGCGGCCTCCGTGCGCCTGCGCGTCGGGTTGCAGCGAACGCACAACCTCGCCGGCCTGGGGCCGCGCATGCCACTGACGATGGGCGCATTCGCCATCGGTTCCGTGGCGATGATCGGCATCCCGCCCACCGCGGGGTTCTTCAGCAAGTGGTATATGGCGCAGGCGGGCGTCGACGAGGGCCAGTGGGTGGTGGTCGCGGTTGTGCTCTTCAGCAGCCTGCTCACGGCCGTCTACCTCTTCAAGGTGCTGGAGCAGGTCTACCTGCGGCCCGCCAAGCCCGAGCCATCCGCCCACGGCGACGACGAACGCGACGCGTCGGCTGACGCCGCGCCGCGTCCTGAGCTGGCGATGCGCCCCGTGGTCGAACGGGCGCGTGAGGCCCCGTTCGACGTGTGGCTGCCGCTCGTCGTGCTCGCTGCCGCAACCGTCGTCCTGGGCGTGATCAACGTTGTCATCATGGACCACGTTCTGCTGCCGGGGGTGTCGTGAGCGGTACCGTCGTATCCGGGCTTCCTCTCCTCGCCGTGCTCGTTCCCACGGTGGCGGCCTTGCTCGCTGCGCTCACGACGGGCCGCTGGCCCAACCTGCGCGACGTGTGGGCGACGGTCGCGGGGATCGCGATGGTCGCCATCACCGTCATCCTGCTCGTGGAGACGCTGGATGGGCACATCCACAGGACCGTGCTCCTGGAACTCTCCCTGGGTATCAACTCACCCGGCATCAACATCGCCCTGCGGGCCGACCCGGCGGGCATGATCTTCGGCCTGCTCGTCTCTGTCCTCTGGGTGCTGGCGGGCGTCTACGCCGTCGGCTACATGCGCGGCGAGCACGAGCGGAAGCAGACCAGGTTCTTCGTCGCGTTCGCGCTCAGCATCGCGGCGGCGGCGGGAGTGGCGCTCGCGGAGAACCTGCTCACATTCATCCTCTTCTACGAACTGCTCTCACTGTTTACGTATCCGCTGGTCACCCACCGGGAGACGGAGACGGCGCTGGTTGCCGGGCGCAAGTACCTGGCGTACACACTCTCAGGCGGCATCATGCTCATCGGGGCGGCGGCCTGGCTGCACGTGCTCGGAGTGGACACGACGTTCCGGGCCGGGGGGTTCCTGGAGGGCGTAAACCTGGACTCCGTCACACAGTGGGCGCTGTTCGCGTTGCTGGCCGGAGGCGTGGGCGTGAAGGCCGCGGTGATGCCGCTGCACAGCTGGCTGCCGAGCGCCATGGTCGCGCCGACACCGGTGTCCGCGTTGCTGCATGCCGTGGCCGTCGTCAAGGCGGGCGTCTTCGGCATGGTGCGCGTGGGGGTGTTCGTGTTCGGTGCGGCGCTGCTGGACGACATGGGTGCATGGCTCGTACTCGCCATCATGTCCGCGGCGACGTTGATCATCGCGTCCATACTTGCGCTGCGGCACGACAACCTCAAGCGCAGGCTGGCGTACTCCACCATCAGCCACCTCTCCTACATCGTGCTCGGTGTGGCGCTCATCGGCCCGCTCGCGCTCACCGGAGCCTTGCTCCACATCGTGGGGCACGGGGTCACCAAGATCACGCTCTTCTTCGTGGCTGGCGCGATCCACGTCCGGACACACAAGGAGAACGTGAGCGAGCTGGACGGCATCGGTCGGCAGATGCCTGTCACGATGGGCTCTTTCGCCCTGGCATCGCTCAGCATGGTGGGCATCCCGCCGTTCATCCTGTTCACGAGCAAGTGGTATCTCGGCTGGGGTGCGGTGGAGGTCGGCCAGCAGGCGTTCCTCATCGTCTACCTCGTCAGCGGGTTGCTTGCAGCGGGCTACCTCTTCCCCATCGTCATCCGGGCGTTCCTGCGCTCCTCGCCCGACCACACGCGGTACGGCGAGGCCGACATCCGCATGGTTGCGCCCATCGCACTGACGGCTGTGCTTGCGCTCGTGTGGGGCATCGCGCCGGACCTCCCGCTCGGCTTCTTCGAGCTGGCGTCTACCGTTGCCGACGCCGCTTTCCCGCCGTCTGTCGCCCTCGCCGGAGTGACGCCATGAGGATGAGGATCGGCCCCCGCCTTGCGACTGCGCTCGTGATCGTCATCGGCGTAGCGCTGTCGGCCCTCGCGGACCTGTACTTCTTTGATTACAAGGAGAACCTCTTCTTTGACAGGGAGTACCTCTTTGCGGGCAGCGGCCTGCTCCTGTTCTGGGTCGGCTTCGGTTTCGTCGGCTGCGTCGGCATCGTCGTCATCTCCAAGTGGGTCGGCCACGCCTTCCTGATGAAGCACGACGACCCATACACGGGCGAGCACGTGGAGGCCGAGCCTGAGGAGGCAAGCGATGGCTAGCTTCCCTCCTGTCGTCATCATGATCGGCGCGGCTGTGCTCGTCGCGCTCATGCCGTTCAGCATCGTCCGCAAGCTCATTGCGGTCATCGCCCCGTTGCTCGTCGTGGTCCAGTTGATATGGGGCTTCGAGGCGGGCGACTCGTGGTCGCTCACCTGGCTCACGATGAAGCTCGAGCCATTGCGCGCCGACGCGCTGAGTATCGTGTTCGGGTACGTATTCGCGATCGCCGCGGCGATCGGCGGCATCTACGCGTGGCACCTGAACGACCGCTTCCAGCAGGCTGCTGCCGTCGGCTACGCGGGCACGTCCATCGGGGTGGTCTTCGCTGGAGACCTGCTGACCCTCGTGGTCTTCTGGGAACTGATGGCGCTCACGTCCGCCTACCTCGTCTGGGCGGGAGGATTCCCCGGCTCGCGCGGCGCCGGTACGCGCTACCTCTTCGTGCACATGGTCGGCGGCAGCACGCTACTGGCGGGGGTCCTCTGGCATCTGGGTACGGGCGGATCGCTTGAGTTCTCGGCGTTCGATGGCACGATCGCCGGCTGGCTTGTCCTCGGTGGGTTCGCCATCAACGCCGCCGTCGTCCCGCTGCACGCGTGGTTGTCGGACGCCTACCCGGAGGCCGGGGTCGCGGGGAGCGTATTCCTGAGCGCGTTCACCACCAAGACGGCGGTCTATGTCCTTGCGCGGGGGTTCGCCGGGTGGGAGGTCCTCATCTTCCTCGGCGTCATCATGGCCCTGTACGGCGTCATCTTCGCCGTGCTGGAGAACGACATCCGCCGCCTGCTGGCGTACCATATCATCAGCCAGGTCGGCTACATGGTGGCCGGCGTGGGCATCGGCACCGAGATCGCCATCAACGGAGCGGCTGCTCATGCCTTTGCCCACGTCCTCTACAAGGGGCTGCTGTTCATGGGCGCCGGCGCCGCGATCTATGTCACCGGTCGTCGCACGCTCACGGCTCTCGGCGGGATAGCCCATCGCATGCCGACGGTCGTCGTGCTCTACATGGTCGGCGCGTTCGCCATCTCTGCGTTCCCGCTGTTCAGCGGGTTCGTGTCCAAGTCACTCGTGATCTACGGCGCGGAGAAGGAGCACATCTACTGGGCCGTGGCCCTCTTGTACCTCGCATCGGTGGGGACGTTCCTGCACACCGGCCTGAAGCTCCCGTACTTCACCTGGTTCGGGCCGAGACGGGACGACATCCAGGTGGGGCGGGTCCCCCGCAGCATGATCGTGGCGATGTTCTTCGCCGCTTTCCTCTGCATCGGCATAGGCGTCTACCCGGCCGCCCTGTACGACCTGCTGCCGTACCCGAACACCTACGAGCCGTACACCGCCGACCACGTCGTGAGGACGCTGCAGATGCTCGGCTTCACCGCGGTCGGCTTCTGGCTGCTGCGCGGCATCCTCGGCGGTGAGGCGACGATCACGATCGATACGGACTGGTTCTACCGCAAGGCTGGTCGGCTCGTGAGCATGTTCGTGCAGACGCCGTTGGAGGCCACATTTACGTGCTTCGACGTCCTCGCCGGTGGGATAGCGCGACGGCTGGGCGTTCTCGCGAATGCTCCCGCGACCGGTTGGTCGGGCGTGCTGCGGCTGACCACCTACGCCCGACGCAACGGCCCGGATGCCGCTCTTGCATACCTGGGACGGCCGCCGGTGGGTTTCGCGCTCGCGGCCGTCCTGCTCACGTTCGCCGTCGTTGTCCTCGTCGCGCAGGCGCTCGGCGGGTAGCGTGGAGTAGAATCGCCTGGCGCACCGCCCGGCCGGCGCCGCGTCAGTTTTCCCCTCGAGAGGTCTGCTCCTTGGCCATCGGCATATTCGGCCTGCCGCTCTCCGGCAAGACCACCATCTTCAACGCCGTGACGCGCGGCCATGCCGAGACCGCGTCCTTCCGCAGCGGGTCGTCGCAGCCCAACATCGGCGTCGCCAAGGTGCCGGACGCCCGCCTCGACGTGCTCGCCGAGATATCCAGGCCGAAGCGTATCGTCCACGCTGAGGTGGAATACATAGACATCCCGGCCGCGCCGGAGGGCTTCGGCAAGACGAAAGGCATCGGCGGCGAGTACCTCAACCTGCTCCAGCGCTGCGACGCACTGCTGCTCGTGGCCCGCGCATTCGACGACCCCTCGGTACCACACGTGCAGGAGACAGTCGACCCCTACCGCGACGTCGCCACCCTGCAGCTCGAACTCACCTTCTCCGACCTCGCGATCCTCGAGCGGCGCCACGAGCGCATCACCTCGCAACTCCGCTCTGCGCGACAGGCGGAGCGCGACCAGCTTACGCGGGAACAGCATGTTCTCGGTCTGATCCGCGGCGGACTGGAGGGCGAGGTTCCCGTCCGCGAGCAGGAGTTGCCCGTCGAGGCGAGGCCGCTGCTGGAGAACTTCCAGCTGCTCACTGCGAAGCCCCTCATCGTCGTCTTCAACATCGGCGAGGATGCGATAGACCGGGTGAGCGAAACGGAGGCTGAGATGCGCGAACGGCTCGGGCGTTCCGGCGTCGGCGTGGCCGCGCTCTGCGGCAAACTCGAAGCGGACCTTGCGCAGATGGAGCCCGAGGACGAGGCCGAGTTCCGCGAGTCGCTTGGCGCCGGCGAGCCGGGACTCGACCGCATGATCAATCTCTCCTACGACCTGCGCGGGCTCATCTCGTTCCTGACCACGGGCGAGGACGAGACGCGGGCCTGGACCATCACGAAGGGCATGAGCGCGGTGGAAGCGGCGGGCAAGATACACTCGGACATCCAGCGCGGATTCATCCGCGCCGAAGTCGTTGCCTACGACGATCTCGCGCGCACGCGCAGCCTCGCGGAGGCGCGTAAGCAGGCCCTGCTCCGCACCGAGGGTAAGACCTACGTGATGCGCGACGGCGACGTCGTCAACTTCCTGTTCAACGTCTAGCGGGAGGGCAGGGCAGTGAACGACGCGGGAGCAACTCGGGGCGTGCAGCCGTCCCGCAACGGCGGGCTTGCGCTCTACGTCCACATCCCCTTCTGCGAGTCCAAGTGCCCGTACTGCGACTTCAACACCTACGCGGGCATCGAGGCTCTCATGCCCGCGTACACCGCGGCGCTGGCGCGTGAGATCGAGCAGTGGGGGACGTGGCTCGGACGGCCTTCGCTCGCGAGCCTCTTCTTCGGCGGCGGCACGCCGTCCTACCTCCCCTTGCACGACCTCCAACGCCTGATGGACACGATTCGTGCCGCGTTCGACCTTCCGGACGGCGCCGAGGCGACGTTGGAAGCGAACCCGGGCGACTGCTCACCCGAGCGCCTCGCTGCCATGCACGACGCCGGTTTCAACCGCATCTCCATCGGCGTGCAGTCGTTCGACGACACCGAGCTCGCGATGCTCGGACGCCGCCACGATGCCGAACGCGCCGCGCAGGCCGTGCGCTATGCGCGCGGCGCGGGCTTCGACAACGTGAGCCTGGACCTCATGTTCGGCCTGCCGGAGCAGCCTCCAGCCACCTGGGAGCGCTCCGTGGAGCAGGCTGTCCGTCTGGGCACGGACCACCTGTCCGCCTACGCCCTGACACTGGAGCCCGGGACTCCGCTGGAAGCGGACGTGCGTCTCGGCAGGATACCGGAGCCCGACCCCGACCTCGCGGCGGAGATGTACCTCCGCGCGCAGGCGATGCTCGGAGGCGCGGGGCTCCGGCAATACGAGATATCCAACTGGGCGACGCCGGGCAGGGAGAGCGTCCACAACCTCGCCTACTGGCGAAGCCTGCCGTACCTGGGGGTCGGTCCCGGCGCGCACAGCTACCTCTACGGCCTCGGCGCGCTCGATGAGCTCGGCGTCCGCTTCGCTAACGTCAACCCGCCCCGCACCTACATCCAGCGCGTCAACGCTTGGCAGGCTGATGGTGCCCTCACCCCCGACGCCATCGCTGCCGCTGCGGCCACCGGTCACTGCGAAACCGTGACCTACCGCAACGCCATGGCCGAGACGATGATGATGGGCCTGCGCCTGAACGCAGGCGTCTCCGGCGACGCGTTCCGCGAGCGCTTCGGGGAGGGCATCACCAAAGCGTTCCCCGGCCCCACGGCGGAGTGCGTCGACCTCGGCCTGCTGGAATGGGCCGACGGCGCGCTGCGCCTCACCGAAGGCGGGCGCCTCCTCGGCAACGAGGCGTTCTCCCGCTTCGTCGCGGGTTGAACAACATTCCTCCGCGCCGTCAGGATATGCCGACGTAGTACCCGTCCCGCTCCGCGTACCAGTCCTTCATAGACTCGTCGTATTCAATGGGCGCGGGCATGGGCTCCGGCACCGGCCTGCCGTAGAGCGCGGCGACACTCTCGCGCACGACTTTCGCGCGTGTCTTGTCGGAGAGATGGCCGAGGTCCCGCTCGATGATGGAGCCGGAGAAGAGCCATGTATCGCCGGTCCCGGGGTGCGGGTAGTCGTTCGCCCACAGGAAGCTGTTCTCCCCCCACCGCGACAGCAACTGACCCCCGACGGGGTCGTCGCTGAAGGTGGCGTAGCACTGGCGGTAGAAGTACTCGCTCGGTTGGCGGGGGAGGTCGCCCTTCCGGCGCAGACGCTTGTCCAGCTCTTCCAGCCAGAACGGGATCCACCCTATCTCAGTCTCGGCGACGATGATCTTCAGGTTGGGGTGCCGCTCCAGCACGCCGGAGCAGATGATGTCGGTCAGCGTGTCGGCGGCGATCTTCTTGTGGCCGGTGGCGGTGAAGCTGAGCTCGGACAGCGCGTCGCCTGCGTTGCGGCTGCGGACCGACTCCGCCGCCTCCGCGTAGGGGCCGAACCCGTTGTTGATGTGCATGCTCACCGGCGTCCCGGTGGCCTCGGCGGCGTCCCAGAAGCGCTCGTAGTGGTCGGACGGGAATCGTAGAGACTCCGGAGGGACCATCCACGTGGTGACTCCCGCCAGTCCCGCGTCGCGGCACCGCTCCATCTCAATGATGGCGTTCTCGATGTTCCAGAGCGGGAGGAGTGCCTGTCCCCAGAGGCGCTCCGGCGCCTCCTGGCAGTACTCGATGAGCCAGTCGTTGTAGACGCGGGCGGCTGCTTCCGAGATCTCGGGTTCGTAGTCGAGCCGGAACACGCTCTTGGCGCGCGTGGGGTACAGGATGTCCGCGACCACGCCGTCCGCCGCCATGTCCTTGAGGCGCGCGGCCGGGTCCCAGCCTCCTTCGCGCCGGTACTGTCCCCTGCCGTAGCGTTGCCCGGGCCAGTGAAAGGCGCGGTCCCGGTACCTGGCCGGCATCCGCTGCTGCCACAGGTCCAGCGGTTCCGCGACGTGCGCGTCCGCAGAGATCTTGACTTCCGCAGTGGGGTCGACCATGTGGCCTCCTTTGTCGGGAGTATGCCGGGCTCGCTCGAGGCTGCCCTACGTGCTGACGCCAACCAGGGAGGGCACGACGCTGGTCAGCTGGGGCATGAACCGGAGCGCGTTCTCTCCGAGGAGTTTGACCTTGGCGCTCTCAGGCATCTCCTGCTCCGCGATCAGGGAGACTCCCTCCGGCCACGGGCTGCCGCCGTGGGGGTAGTCCGTCGAGAACAGCCACAGGTGCTCGCCAAGAGTCTCGACCGCGTAGGGGATGTGCAGCTCGTCCGCCTCGACCGAGACGAAGAGTTGCCCGCTCGCCACGATCTCAGACGCGGTGCGCTTCATCTTCGGGGTGACGGCAGAGCCGGGCGTGAAGCCGTCGTCCAGCTTCTCGATGAGGTACGGCATCCACCCGCCGAAGCTCTCGAACAGGCCGATGCGCAGATCAGGGAAGAGGTCAAAGACTCCACCGCCCACCAGGGCCGTCAGGGCATACTGTCCGCCTATCGCGTGGTAGAGGCCGTTCGGCGCGTGCACCCAAGGGGTCAGCGGCGGCCGGTTTGCTCCGCCATGCACCCAGAGGGGCAGATCGAGCTCCTGGCACGCCGCGTAGAGCGGGTAGAGGTCCGGGTTGTCCAGCATCCTGCCGTCGGGACAGGCGCGCGGGAGGTGCACGCCTGCGAAATGCGGGTCCTCCTTCGCCCAGTGTTCGATCTGGGCGATGCTCTCCGGGAGGTCGCGCATCGTGAGTACGCCCATCCACCAGAGACGGCCGTGCGCGTCTGCGCAGTAGTTGCTCATGAAGCGGTGGTAGGAGCGGTGGAGTGCGCTCTCGAACCCCACGTCTCCCAGCGTGCAGAAGCCGTCGGCCTGGCTGGGGAAGATGAAGCTGACGTCGACTCCGGCGACCTCCATGTCGCGCAACCGGATCGACGGGTCCCAGTTGCACGTGGGATCGATATCGTAGCCCCTGCCGGTGACGGTGGGGGCCGGTCGCTGCGGGCGGTCCTGGGGCAGCGCGGGGTCGGCGAGTTCGAACGCCTCATCCAGCCCCAGGGGGCGGTCCGGGTGGCGCGGCCAGAAGAGCGGTGTGAAGCCGACGTCGCCGGGCTTTGCCTGCCTCGAGCGGACGGCGGCGCTGAACCACGCGTACTTCTCCCGGTACTCGGGGTCCATGGTCTCCTTATACGTCCGGTCCAGCTCCCAGTATTCGCGGAGATGGCAGTCGGCGTCCACGACCAGGTGCCCGTTGTAGCTCATCGCGGCCCTCCTCGCGGTCCCTGCTACTGCCAGTAGGCGAGCGTTACGCCGTGGCCGGTGCCAGCCAGGGAGCGGTAGCAGGGCACGTAGTCGATCAGCGTCATGTCAAGGTTGTCCACGGCTCCGGCGAGAACGACCCAGTTGAGGATCTCCGGAGTGCCGGGAGCACGATTGAGCCGCTCCCGCGGGAGGTAGCTGAGCGTCTCGACGTCCTTGTGCTGAAGCGCTTCGATAACCTGCCGGTCCAGCTCCTCGTCGATGATCTGGTGGCTGAGGCCTCCGGACGCCATGATGGCGACGCGCATGTCGCTGTCCCATGACTCGATCGCCCGCCGGATGGACTGGCCGACGGTGTAGCACCGCGCCGAGGTGGCCTGGTGCGGCAGGTACCGGCTGAGCAGGAAGGGCACGACCGGTATGGTCCTGTCCGGGAGGAACATGTCGTACGCGAAGGTGAACGGGCCCTCGATGCCTGCGGTGGGGTCGGACTGGAAGCAGCTTGCCACGTCGATACCGTCGGCGATGAGGCAGTGCATCAGCCGGTCGGCGAGCTCGGGGCAGATGGCGTACGGCTCAACCTGCCTGAACGTCTGCAGGGGCTCGGGAGGTTTGCGCCTTCCGCTCGTCTGATGCCCGGAACGCTCCACCCTCGACTGCTCGTGGCTCATGTAGATGCCGAAGACCGGCTCCATGCGGTCCTGCGGGGGCACGCCGTGGGGGTTGCTGACGCACACGATGGCGTCCGGCGCGGCCTCCTGCAGCACGTTCGACATCGACTCTATGGCGCGCTGGAGGGACTCGTAGCGTCCCTGGAGCACGTCCGGCTCCAGCTCGCGCTGGAGCTCGGGCGAGGCCGACGCCAGCACGGCGTCGAAGTCGTAGCGCGGGTCCTCCATGTCCTTCTGCCCGAGCCGCAGCCAGTCCTCCGGCTGCGACTGGATCGTCGGCCCGTGAGAGGCGCCAATCCCCAGAACGATCTCTGCCATCGCTGCACCTCCTCTGTCGCTTGCGGCTGGCCGGAGGAAGAGTCTTCAGTCTTCCTTCAGCCACTCCTCGTCCCACTCGAAGTCCGGGTCCGTATAGGCCTCTTCCGGCATGAGGGAGGTGAGCCCGCGTTTCGCCAGCTCCTCCTCGAACTTCTGCCGGATCCAGGGGTCCTGCTCCGCGAACGGGATCATGCGCTGAGGGTCTGCGGACGGGTTCGCGCCCGGTCGCGGCGCCCTGATGCGGAGCTGCCGGTTCTCGACGGCGCCCGAGTTGAAGTGCATGTGGTACCAGTGGTAGGGCGGAACGAACACGGCGCCCTCCTTCCACGGCGCGACCAGGTAGTCGCCGCCCTCCGGCCACATCAGGACGAACCCCTCGGCCTCCTGTATGCCGACGATGGTGACGCCGGCTGCGTGCCGGTGGGCCGCGCGGTACCTTCGTGACGGGAGCACCATGAGGCTGGTGCTGAACGCCGAGCCCGGGAAGAAGATGCCGCCCCGGTACGAGAGGCGGCCTGCGCTTCCGCCCGCTTCCAGCTTGTCCCACACGGACAGGTCGGGAAAGAAGTTCCCGTACCAGCGCATCCTGCTCCGGCCGGTGGAGCGACCATCTTCCGCCAGCGCGCCCGCTCCGGCGGCGGGCTCGTAGCCCATGGACCGGGCCCCTGACGAGAAGCTCGCCTGCCCGGATAGCTGAACGGGACGGGCCGCCGCCGAGTAGAACTTCGCCTCGTTCCCGTAGAGCTGGCTGAGGTCCACGTACGGGTTGTTGAAGAAGTAGTCCTCGCTCGGGTTCGTGCCCATGGCCATCGGCAGCAGGTTCACGTGGAGCGTGATCGCGGACCGGTCGCCCCGCGCGTTGCTCAGTTCGTAGTTGTAGTTGACGGGGATGCGGAACAGGCTGTGCTTCTGCCACTCGAACGTCACCTTCTGCTGGCCCTCGGCCCAGACGTTTGCGATGCCGTTGCCCTCGAAGACGTAGATGACCTCTTCCAACGCCATGCGGAAGGGGGGCAGCGTTGCTCCCGGGGGGATCTCCTGCACGTGGACGTGCTCGATGCCGCGGTGGCCCTCCAGGCTGATGACGGCGGCGGGGCACCCGCGCAACGACCACCAACCGCGCTCCAGGGTCCGGGCGTCCTCGACGTAGTAGCCGGTGTGGACCGGCACGCCCTGCTTCGCCAGCCAGCCGTCATAGGCGTGGTTGCGCCAGAAGTCGACTACCTCGGGAAGAGCTGATCCTGTGGTCACCGGACCTCCTGGTGTCGACGCCGCGCCTGGGCGTGTTCCAGAGGCCCTGTGAGGACGCAGCGAGCGCTGCCTGTTCGAAAGGTACGACCCTCCCGATTGGCTGTCAATGGACTTCCGGACGGGCGCGAGGGGTGCTGTCCGCCGTCCACAGAGCGGCTGCGTGCACCGGAGGCTTCGAGCGTGCGATTGACCCTGACCCGCGATAGTGGTATGCAGACCGCACAGGCCGGTCGCGTGCTCGTTGGGGAGGGAACATGGTTGAGACCGTTCGCATCGGCATCGTCGGGGCCGGAGGATTCACGCGTCGCCGCCTGCTTCCCAACCTGCAGGCGGTGGAAGGGGCCGAGGTGGTGGCCGTCGCCAACCGCAGCCTCGAGAGCGCCGAGCGCGTCGCGTCGGAGTTCGGCATCCCCGCCGCCATGGGCGACTGGCGGGAGTTGGTGGCGCGGGACGACGTCGACGCAGTGCTGGTCGGCACCCAGCCCTACTTCCACCACGAGGCCGTCATGGGCGCGCTCGAGGCCGGGAAGCACGTGCTGTGCCAGACCCGCATGGCCACGAGCCTTCGGGAAGCGCGGGAGATGCTGGGCAAGGCGGAGGAGATGGGCCTGAAGGCCCGCCTGGTGCCGCCGGCCTCGTACGAGCGCGCGCGACGGTACGTGAAGCACCTCCTGGACGACGGCTACATAGGCCCGGTGCGCCAGGTGTTTGCCCACTACCTGGTCCCGGACTATGCGGACGGCTCGGCGCCGCTGTTGCGCCGCCAGGACCATCGCATGTTCGGGGCGGTCAATCCCCTGCACCTGGGCCTCGACTGGGACGTGCTTCGCCCCTGGTTCGGCGACCCGGACCGCGTCCTTGCATGGGGACGCACGTTCACGTCCCGCCGGACCGACGGCCCCGGCGGCGACCCCATCGACGTCGAGATGCCGGACGCCCTGACGGTGATCGCCGAGATGCAGGGAGGCGCGACCGTGACCTGCATCCAGAGCGGAGTGACGCTCTTCGGCGAGGAGCGCGTCGAGATCTACGGGGAGGAAGGAACGCTCGTCTATCCGCGGAGAGGCGACCTGCTGGGCGCGCGCCGGGGCGACGACGCGTTGGGCCCCCTGCCGGTCCCCGAGGGGCTGGAAGAGACGTGGCACGCGGAGGAAGACTTCGTGCGCCTCGTGCGCGGCGAGGACGTGGAGGAGCGCGACACCTTCCAGGACGGCGTGAAGAACATCGAGTTCCTGGAGGCGTCGGCCCTCTCGCTCGCCCGGGGCGGATGGGTCGAGCTGCCGCTGCCCTGAGCGTGATCCCTTCCCCTTGAGGGGGGAAGGTCAGAGCCTGCCCCGCACTTGATGCGGGGATGAGGGTGAACCGGTCCAGGGTGCGCGGAGTGCGCACCCAGAGGCCCATACAAGGAGGGAACGATGGCGATGTTGACTGTTGAAGACCTGCACGAGATGAAGCGTAACGGGCGGAAGATCGCTGCGGCGGTCGTCTACGAGTTCCAGATGACGAAGATATGCGAGAAGGCGGGTGTGGACGTGCTGTCGGTCGGCGACAGCCTCGGACGGAACATGCTCGGCCACGACCACGTCGACGAGTGCACCGTGGACGACATGATCCCGTTCGCCCGGGCGGTCGTGCGCGGGCGCGAGCGCGCCATCGTGAGCGTGGACATGCCCACCGTGCCCTCGGCTGCCGGGGTGGAGGCGGTCGCCGCCGCCGCGAAGCGGTTCAAGGAAGAGGCGGGCGTGGACATGTGCAAGATCGATATCCGGACGCACGAGGAGGAGCTCTTCGAGGAGGTCCATGCCGTGCAGGAGGTCGGCCTGCACGCCTACCCCCAGATCGGCTTCCCGACGCAGGGAGCGGCCCGCGGCATCCAGGGCGGTCCCGAGGTCCACGGCTACATCGAGAAGTGGGCGCACAAGATCGAGGACGCAGGCGCCGCGATGATCGACCTCACGAACGTCACGCCCGACATCTACGCGGACGTGTGCGCCGGCCTGCGCATCCCCGTCATCGGCGGGCAGGCCCCGCCTGAGGCCGACGGCAAGATCCAGGTGATGGTGAGCGGCACCGGCTACTCCCACGCCACCATCGGACGGGAGGACGGGCGCCCGGACTCGGCCAAGTTCATGTACGACGTGATGAAGTCGATCATCGACAGCATCCACGCGGGCAACTGGACGACACGCCAATAGCCCGGCCGCAAGCAGAGGCGGCCGGAGCGCCGACACGAAGGAGCCGTCTCATGACCACCGAGACGAAACTGCGGGTCATCGACGCCGACGCACATGTCGTCGAGACGGAACGGACCTGGGACTATCTCGAACCTGCGGAAGAGCGCCACCGGCCCAGCCTGTTCTCGTCGCCCTCCAATCCCACGAGGGAGTTCTGGGTTATCGAAGAGCGCATCCGCGGGCTCCGTTTCCCCACGTTGTCCGAGCAGCAGGTCCAGGAGCTGTCGGACGCGTCGGGACGCCGCATGGACACCCCGCGGGAAGCCCGGGAGCTCGACGACGTCCAACTCCGGCTGACGGAGATGGACCGCCTCGGGATCGACGTCCAGGTGCTGCACAACACGCTGTGGATCGAGCAGGTCAGCGCGGACCCCGACGTGGAGGCGGCGCTCTGCCGCAGCTGGAACAGGTGGCTTGCGGACATCTGGAAACAGGGCGAGGGCCGCCTCCGGTGGTCGTGCGTCGTGCCGTCGCTGCTGCCGGATGAGGCGTTCCTGCAGATGCGGTTCGCCAGGGAGAACGGCGCCGTGGCCGTGTGCCTTCGCCCCTTCGATGGCGACAAGTACCTCATCAACTCGTACTTCTACCCGTTCTTCGAAGAGGCGCAGCGCCTCGACATGGCCATCGCGGTGCATATCGCGAACGCCAGCCCGCAGTACCGCCAGCTGTTCGGCTCCATCTTCAAGAACGCGAACTCGTTCGCTCTCTTCCGGGCCCCGACGATGATGGTCTGCCACTCGCTGCTCAACAGTGAGGTGCCGGACCTGTTCCCGGACCTTCGCTGGGGGTTCATCGAGTCGTCTGCCTCGTGGGTGCCGTGGGTCTACCACGAGATCGTCAACCGCTGGCGCGTCGCCGGGAAGCAGATGTCCTCCGACCCCTTCGGCGACGCGAATATCTACGTCACCTGCCAGACCGACGACGACCTCCCCTACGTCCGCAGCTATGCGGGCGAGCGCTGCCTGGTGATCGGTACGGACTACGGCCATCTCGACCCGTCCAGCGACGTCGACGCCATCTCCGTCTTCAGGGCCGACGAACGGTTGGACGAGGTGACCAAGGAGCAGATACTGCTGCACAACCCCCGCAGGCTGTTCGGGATATAGACGACCGGCGCCGATCGCGTTGCGGTTGAGGGCGTCACGGGGCAGACACGTCGTCCGCTCCGCGGGGGTCGGGAGCAGCCCTCGACACCACCATGAACGCCGCTGCCAGGAGCAGCACGCCCCCGATTATCGCGAACGCCGCGGGCAGCCCCAACGGCGACGCCAGCGCGCCTGCCAGGAGCGGCCCGGCAAGGTGCCCGAAGTCCATCGTGGCCTGCCACGTCCCCAGGAAGTATCCCCGCTTGTCCCGCGGCGCCAGGTCCATCGCGTAGGTCTGCAGCGTATTCGTCCCGACCACCTCGCCGAGGCTGAACGCGCTCGCCACCACCACCGCCATCAGCAGGGCGTCCATGCCGGAGACCAGGAACATCCCCGCGGCCATCGCCACGAGCCCGACCAGCAGCATGGGCCTGCGCCCCCACCAGTCCACCAGGCCGCCGGCCGGCATCGACGCGGCCGTCGCCAGCACGCCCGAGAGGCTGATCGCGACCCCGATCTCGGAGAAGGTCAGCCCCACGTCCTCCGCGTGCACGGGGAAGTACGTCCTGAACGCCCCCGGCCCCGCCGTGACCAGCCCCACCGCCAGCGTCACCACGCTCAGCGTGACGAAGTTGCGCGTCCTGAACACGGACACGTCCAGCCGGAAACGTCCTCGCGGCGCCTCCGCCGTCGTCCGGGGCGCGGGGGTCGGGGCCTGCCGTACCTCCCTGATCAGGAGCAGCGCGACCGCCACGATGAAGACCTTGGTCACCGCGATGAAGATGAAGACCGCGCGGATGTCGAACGCCGCCGCGATGATCCCTCCGGCCGCCGGGCCCGCGAGTATCCCCAGCCGCATGGACGTGTTCCGCAGGGCGACCCCGCGGCCCCGGTTGGTCACCCTCGTGAAATCGGCCAGCAGGGCGGCTGAGCCCGTCATCCAGACCGCCACGCCGAGGCCGGAGATGAGTTCCAGCCCCAGGAAGACCGCGTAGCTGTCCGTGAACGCCTGCATGGCGGCGGCGCCGCCGTGCAGCACCGCGCCCGCCACGACCACGGGGCGGCGTCCCAGCCGGTCGGCCACCGTCCCCGCCACCGGCCCCCCGATCATGCGCGGGGCGGCGCTGAACGCGGAGGCGAGGCCGACCAGGATGACCGAGGCGCTCAGGTCGAACGCGAGCAGCGGACGCGCCATCCAGAGCGCTCCCGTCCCGAAGCCCCACAGGAAGAACGCCGAGAAGACGGGCAGCGCCTCCTTGCTCAGCAGCCCCGGCGTCTGCTCCGTGCCCCGCTCGTCCATCTGGCTGTCCGGCCCGCGCTACGCGTTCAGGAGCCGGCGGTACCTGCCAGTCTGCAGGAAATCGATGTACTCGCGGAGCCCTGCTTCCATGTCGTACTCGGGGGCGAAGCCGAAGTCCCGGTTCGCGGGCGAGTCGGGGTCGATGGACCTGCCGCGCACCTCCGGCTCCGGCGCCTCGATCGACGAGCCGGGGATGAGCCGCATGATGATCTGCGTGATCTCGTACATCGTCAGCTCTTCCTTGGACTGGAGGCGGTAGACGTTGGCGGGCAGCTCACCGGCGAGTGTCGCCATCATCTCGCCGCGGCCCGCGTCGGAGGCGTACATCACCGGCACCGTGCGGATGGGCGGCGTGGGATTGAGCTCGCGGGGCGTCGACACCGCGGCCGCGTCCCATGCGTCGAGCACCACCGGCTCGCCGCGCAGCGACTTCTCGACGATGGGCTTGAGCGCCCGTCCGAAGCCGCCAGCGAAGTCGTAGCCCGGCCCGAACAGCTGGCCGGGGTAGATCACGACGACGTCCATGTCGTACAACCCGCGGTAGTCGTTGCAGAGCAGCTCCGTGGCGACCTTATGGCTGGTGTACGGGTCCGGCATGATCTTCACGTTGCCGGTGCCCGACGCTTCGGCGAACTGCCGGGCGGTGGGGACCGTCTTGCCGGTGCTCACGTGGACGACGCGCTCCACCTTCAGCGCGCGCGCCGCCTCGAGCACGTTCAGCGTGCCGATGACCATCGTCTGCGCCGCCGCGAGCGGCCGGTCGTACGCCGGGCCGGTGAGGAAGCTGGCCGTGTGCAGGATGCGCGTCACGCCGTTGTCCGCGACCGCGCCGAACACCTCCGACGCGTTGGAGATGTCGCCCTTCACGAACCGCACGCGGTCCTTCACGTCGTCCAGCAGCTCGGTCTTGATCGCGATGTCGAACGCGACGACGTCCTCGCCCTGGTCGAGCGCGTAGCGGACCGCGAACGACCCGCCAAGCCCGCATCCCCCGGTCACCATCACTGTCATTGGCTGCCTCCTTCGTTCACCCTCACCCGCCGGCCCGCAGGGCAGGCGCACTCCTTGCGTCCGTGGACGGGGTATAGCACCCGCCCTCACCCGCGTCAAAGCAATCTCCGTCATTCCCGTTTTCACGGGAATCCAGTGCCCCATGCCCCGTCGTTCCTGCGAAGGCAGGAACCTCGCATCCTTCTTGTCATTCCGAGCGAAGCGCAGCGGAGTCGAGGAATCTCTCGGGAGACGGCCCCCTGAACAAGGTGTGCAACCACCCTCGGAAACTGCGCATCTTGCTACCGACGCTAGGAGTAAACCGAGTGCTCCATTTGAGCATCTTGAGCACCTTGCGTTGCTCTGCGCAAGGCCACGGCCTGCTTTCCGCGACCAAGAAACCAAGATTCCCTCGAAAAATAAGTTTGGCGCCGGAGCCATAGACCCCGTCGATAGCTGAGGCCCCGAGCCATAGACGCGGTCTATGGGTGCTGTCAGCGCGACGGTCATGCAACCAGCGTACGCGGCCAGGGCGCGACCGCGAAAGGGGCGCGTGTCACAAGGTGGGGGGGCTTATTCAGGCTCGAACACCAACTCGGGCACAACGACTTCCCAGGCGTCGCAGAGCAGCTTGTCCTGATACTCCGGCGCCGAGAGGTTGCGGTTCCACGTCGCAACTGCAAGGACAGTTGCAGAGACGCACCGCATACCTTGGGGCACGCTAAAGTCGTTGGCAAGCCGCCCCACAACCATTCCGTTGCAGTCCACAAGCCCCCAGCGTTTCAACTGCAGCGAGTCGCCCGGCGCAAGCGAGGCTATGGCGCGATGGACGGTGTCGTTCGGGTGCTTGTACCCGGCGAAGCTGAGGAAAACGTCCCGGAGACTGAGGCGTCGGTAGACGCGGTGGAGTTCCGGCGCTGCGGGTGGAGGCGCCAACAGGGGCTCGCGGAATAGTGCAGCGTGGTTGTCCCGCAAGACGTCTTGGAAGAGGTGTGGCCCCGGGAAGCGCGCGAGAGTGAGCGTTTGGCGGGCGCGAGTCATGGCCACGTAATAGAGGCGGCGCTCTGAGTCGGCGTCCTCGTCCCCTCCGGCGCGCCAGCCGCCGTCCAGTATCCCTACGTGGTCGAACTCCAACCCCTTCGCGCGGTGGGCGGTGCTTAGCAGCAGACCGCGCTGCCGGGGACGCGCTTCCTGCGACCACTCAGCCAGCCACTCGATGAAGTGGTTCACCGGCGTTTCCGAGCCCTCGGTCTCCATCTCGTACTCTTCCAAGGCTTCGCCCAGCAATTCATTCCAGGGGCTTGGGGGGTGTCCGGCCAGCCAGTCGTTCAGTTCCGTGCTCCCAATCAAGCTCGAGTCGCGTGTGCGCAGCCAACTCACGAGCGCCTGGGTCTCACGGAGCCGCCAGATGCTCAGAGAGTCCTCATTCGCAGCCTGTACGGGGATTCCCTCAAGTTCGCACAGGGCGCGCACCGGGTTCAGATAACTCCACTCACGTGCAATCACGGCGCAGGACGACCAGTCCCAGTCGGGGGTGAGGCTGGCCAACCGTTGTAGTTCTGCCATTACAGCCTGGGCCTGTGCGGCAGCGTTCGTGTCACTAACCCGGAGTATCTGGACGCGGCCTTGCGCGATCGGGTCGCGTCCGGCTGATGCACCTCCCGGGCGTTCCCTCTCGCGCGATCGGTTGACGTGGATGGGATGGTCTGTCTTCATGCGCTGCCGCGCCGGCTCGATCACCGCGTTGGCCGCCGCGATGATGTGGCGGGTCGAGCGGTAGTTGTCAGTCAGGAAGGCGGGTTTCGCTAGGTAGTCCTCCTCGAACTGCCGGATGAAACGCACGGAAGAACCCCTGAAGGTGTAGATGTTCTGGTCATCGTCTCCCACGGCAAAGAGGCTGAGTTTGTCGTCTTGGTCGGAAAGCGTTCTGCCCGCCAGCGCCGAGATCAGCGCATACTCGTCGGGGCCGATGTCTTGGTACTCGTCGACCAGTATCCAGCGGAACCCCGCCAGTAGGCGTGTCCGGTGCTCGTCCACTTCCTCTGGCGGCAGCCCTTCTCCGCGCAGCAGGGACGCCGCTTCATGGAGTATCTCTTTGAATCTGTCGTCGTTCAGATCGTCCACGCGCCTGCCCGTGAAGCTTGCGCCGAGCAACCGCATGGCGAGCGCGTGGCAGGTGAGCACGAGCACTCCCTTTGCATCGTCGCCGATGAGGTCAGCAAGGCGGCGGCGGATATCGGCGGCGGCGTGCCTGTTGTACGCGAGCGCCAGGATGCCCCGCGGGTCCTCGCGCCGCACCCGCACGAGGTAGGCGATACGGTGCACCAATACCCGTGTCTTGCCAGAGCCGGGACCGGCGAGCACCAGAACGTTGGCCTGTTCCCGGTCGTCCGTCACGATGCGGCGTTGAACGGAGTTGTTCAGGCTCTCCACGATGGCCTGCCACGACTCCGGCGTGGTCTGGCGGAAGAGTTCTCCATCCCTGTTTGGCAGCCAGCGACGAAGAAACTCTTGTCCGCTCATGCTGAAGTAGTCCATCGTCATACGGAGGGCGTCGGCCATAGCCCCAAGGCCCCGCTGCGCGTACTCCGCCATCACGTGGATCTGGCGTGTTTGTTCGTCGTAGTGAAGTTGAAGGGGTTCGAAATCCGTACGGGCGAAGCCGCGCTTTTCCGCTGCTTTCAGGCGAATGGTCATGGCTGGACGGAAGACAGCAAGGCCCTTGTTCAACCGAATGACTTCCTGCTCGTGCAGCCAGAGCAGTGCACGGTCCATCAGTTTCTCCGGCTCTCTGGCTTCACTCCGCAGTATCACGTCGGATTTGATCGTCGCCAGCAGTTTGCCTAGGGTTGTTTCGGCCAACAAGTCCGTACCGCGGTTTCCGGCGGGCAGGCGGCCAAGCAGATGATCCAGCAGACGCCGCGCGGCTGCGCGGCGCAGTTCGGCGGTCTTCTGTAGGGCTCCCCACTCACGTTGCAGCGTCACTTGGATAGCATCGCGACTCACGCCTCTTAGGCCGAGGCTTCCTCTCCCGCCACCCTCGCCGCGCCCGTCGGCTGCGATGCTGCGGAGGATGCGCCGCAAACGTTCCGGCAGGGCTGTCAGGAGGCCATCGTCCTTGAGCCGCTGGGCCGCATGGCGGAGGTGCAGGGGATGCGTATCGCCGCTTTGCATGTCAGGGGCGGCCTCGCGCAGGTGGTCTATCAGAGCGCGCTCGATCGCCTCCGCTTCCTCAAAACGAACTCGCGAGCTTCGCTGCACGCCTGCGTGGACGAAGGCAGTCAATGCCGTATCGTTGCTGGCGATGCTCAACTGCTCAAGGTCGTGGAGTGCTTTTCGGACTCCTTCTGGGGTGAGCCCTGATGTGGTCATCAGTTCGTCGGTGGAGATGCCCTCGTCCGGGTCTGCATCAAGCAGCGTCTCGGTGATGGCCAGCAGTTGGCGACGGTACGCATCCGTGATGTGTATTTTCTCGAACCTGGCCTTTGCTTCGCGCACGGAACTCACGCGTAGGGAAGACGGGAACACCTGGACCCGGTTTTCCTCCCTCGTCAGGAGGTCCGCCGATTCCAGCCACGCTACTGCCGTGCGCACCCGAGTGTCGTCAGTCGCTGAATCCCGTTCGAACTCGTGGTCGTCGTCCTCACGGAGGACCTCGCCCGCCGTGGCCACCACTTCGCCACTCAGGCGCTTCTTGCTGTCCATGTTCCGCAGCGCCTTCAGGACGCCGTGAATCTCCCGGCGCGTGAGCCGCGAGCGGGCCGACATCCCGAACTGGCGTTCCACGTCCTCTGGCGTGTAGAGCAGCACGCAGCGCGCAAACTGCTGATCCCGTCCCGCACGACCTGCCTCTTGCAGATAGTTCTCCAGCGAACCGGGAATGTCGGCGTGGACCACCAAGCGCACGTCTGGCTTGTCGATGCCCATGCCGAAGGCGTTGGTCGAGGCGATCACGCGCAGGTCACCGTTGATGAAACTCTCCTGGACGTTCTTCTTGGTGTCTGGCGGCAGTCCTGCATGGAAGTATTCCGCCTCCATTCCCTTTTCCCTCAGGAAACCTGCGACCTCTTCAGCGCCCCGCCGCGTTGCGCGATAGACGATGGCTCCGCCCTGATCGTAACCGGATAGGCCGTGCTGTATGACCTGATAGATGTCTTCCAGTTTCGCTCCGGTGCTCGTCTCCACCACGACAAAATCGAGATTGGTGCGCTGAGTGCCGCCGTCGAACACCCTTAACTCGACGGCGAGTTCATGCTGAAAGTAGTCCACTATCTCCACTACCACGTCAGGCTTCGCGGTCGCGGTCAGGCACAGGATAGGAGGAATCCGTTCGTTGGCCGCTTCTGCCCTTTCGCGGATGAACCGTCCAACGTAGTGGTAGTCGGTACGAAAGTCGTGTCCCCATTTGGAGAGGCAGTGAGCCTCGTCCAGCACCCACGTGCCGATCTCGCGCTGTGCAAGAACGCGACGCACCGAGACACTTCGCAGCTGCTCTGGCGCGACGATGAGGATTCCGGCGTCTCCCAATCGCACTCGTTCCAGAGCGTCGGCCCGCTCAGGCATGGACAGAAGACCGTTGATGGTGACACAGGAGTCGATTCCCTGCTTCTCCAGGCCGGTCACCTGGTCAGCCATGAGCGCGACCAGCGGCGAGACCACCACCGTCAGCGCGCCGGTCTTGTCGTACCGTGAGAGGGCAGGCAGCTGGTAGCAGACCGATTTGCCGGTCCCGGTCGGGAGGATTCCCAGCAGGTGCTCCCCTTTCATCGCTGACTCGACGATGGACTGCTGCAGCGGCTTCCCGTATTCGTCCGCAGGCTCCGGACGGAACCCGCTGAACCCGAACCAGCGGTCCAACTCCTCGCGGGCGTCGTGGCGCTTCCTGCACCATTCGCAGGCGTCATCGCCGCAACGGGTGTCGCGCAGCAGGCGCACCAATCGTCCTGCTTCTGGGAACTGGTGCCGTACCCAGGGTGGCATGACTGAAGGGGGCTTGTCTCCAGAGACCGAAAGCCACGCCAGCACGTAGGCCAATGCCCAGCCGTGGCGTGCCGCGTCTTCCAACACCTCGCGGAGATGGACGAGGCAGGACTTGTCGACCAGCGTCGTGCGCACCGCGTCGTACGCTTCGGCATCGGACGGTCTCGGCATCCCGCGCAAGGACGTAAAGACTCGGTCGAATCCGGCGCCCGCGTCCAGCGTGGTCAGCCAGTGCCAAGCCGTCAGCAATTCGGACGGCGCGTTGAGCAGAGCATTTTGCTGGTCATTGAAGACATCCAGTGCAAGCCTTGCATCGAGTTCCGGGTCGTTGACGTGCCCGCGTTTGAGTTGCCCATCCTGGTAATGCTTCACCAAGTGGTGATAGGGGTTGCGAGGGAAGGCCAGAGGATTCAGCTTGAGCGTGTCCACTGCAGGGAGTTGCAATAGCCTGAGGTCCGGTTTCACTGCTTGCAAATGGGGCAGGTCGAACGCGATCAGGTTGTGACCCAGCAGGAAATCCGCCCCCTCAGCAAGGCCATCCAACCTAGCCAGGGCCGTTGCCAAAGCGCCACGGGCTCCTGTGTAGGTGAACGATGTGTCAGTGTCGGGCCGAACTCCAGCGAAAGCGCGGATACGGCTGCTGTCCTTCAGAACTTCAAGATCTATGGATAGGCAACGGAACGGGAGATGGTTGGTATTGTCGGACACCATAGGTACAACCCTATTGGGGTTTGCTCAAGCGTCACAGAGTTCTCATTGTACCGCCTGCTCACACTGGAAAGTACTGAACTTGCAGTCGTGTCGACCCCGATGGCAACGTGATGCGTAGGCCGAAGTCTTGTCTTGGAACGCGCTCGGCGGGCCAGGCCCCTCCTCCCTTCCCCACCCATGTGACACGCGGCCCTTTCGCGGTCGCGGCAGGGGCGCGTACGCTGGTGGTTCGACAGGCTCACCATGAGCGGAAGCACGGTTCGCCACGAGCGGGAAGCACGGCTCACCATGAGCGGTGGGGCGCCCTCACCCGCGCGCTGACGCGCTTTGCCCCGTTCGGCAAGCTCAGGGCAGGCTCTCTCCCAGGAGCGAGTGGGGGTCGCAGGAGTGGAATGGCGCAGAATGAGTCGAAATGAGACACTTTTTTGCGGCGGACTTCCCCAAAGCCTCTGGGAGCGTCCTCCACAGGAGTGGAGCGGCATGTGCATCCGGGGTCATCCGCGCGCAGGCGGTGTGCAGGCGGGGTTGATTCGGTGGTCAGTTGCTGGTCATCGGGGGTGCAGGGCAGGAGCGTGGATCGGTGTAGGGGCAGCTCTCGTGGCTGCCCTGGGCCCAAGGGCGCCCACAAGGGACGCCCCTACACCCGAGCCGCACCCCACCGCCTCTGGATTCCAGCCTCCGCTGGAATGACGGGGGCTGCGCCCCGCGTCGGCGGCCGACGGTACCCTCACCGCGCGCTGAAGCGCGTTGCTCTCCCAGGGGGCGAGGGGGACAAGGCGGCAGGGATGCGGGGTTGCGCGCTGAAGCGCGGGAACGACGGGCAGAGGGTGCCACGCACGTCTGGATTCCAGCCTCCGCTGGAATGACGGGGGCTGCGCCCCACGTCCCGCAGGGACGAGGTGATAAGGCCCCGGAGGCGCGGGGCTTGTGGCACAATGCAAGCGGATACATCACGCGGAGGATGAACGATGCCCCAGGTAGTGCTCCTGCGACACGGCGAAAGCGACTGGAACCTCTCCAACCGCTTCTCCGGCTGGACCGACGTCGACCTCACCGACACCGGACGGGAGGAGGCCGCGCGCTCGGGCCAACTGCTGCTGGAGGAGGGCTTCACCTTCGACGTCGCCTACACGTCCGTGCTCAAGCGCGCGATCCGCACCCTCTGGATCGTCCTCGACGAGATGGACCTGATGTGGATCCCCGTCATCCGGGACTGGCGGCTGAACGAGCGCCACTACGGCGCGCTCCAGGGCCTCAACAAGGCCGAGACCGCCGCGGAGCACGGCGAGGAGCAGGTACTCCTCTGGCGCAGGAGCTACGATGTCCCGCCCCCCGCGCTCACGCCCGACGACGAGCGTCACCCCGGCCGCGACCCGCGCTACGCGTCCATCCCCGCGGACGAGATGCCGCTCACGGAGGCGCTGAAGGAGACGGTCGCGCGCTTCGTGCCGTACTGGGAGAGCGCCATCGCGCCGGATATCCGCGCCGGCAAGCGCGTCCTCATCGTCGCCCACGGCAACAGCCTCCGCGCGCTCGTGAAGCACCTCGACAACATCTCGGACGCCGACATCATCGACCTCAACATCCCCACCGGCGTCCCGCTCGTGTACGACCTCGCGGACGACCTCTCGCCGTTGGGCAGCCGCTACCTCGGTGACCAGGCGGCGGTCGAGCAGGCGATGGCGGCCGTCGCGGCGCAGGGGAAGGCGTCGGCGTAGGGCAGGGCGTCTGGGCAACCCGTCCACCCCGCCGAGGGCCCTCACCCCCGCATCAAGTGCGGGGCAGGCTCTAACCCTCTCCCCGAGGAGAGGGAACCAGACATCCTGGCCAGTCCAACCGCACCTGCGCCCACTCACGCAAGGGTCTGCTGTACGGGCGGCGGTCAGTCGGCCGGGGGCTCGGTGCGCTGGTCGTGGCGCCAGATGCCGCGCCAGGTCAGCCCGGACGCCGCGGTGATGCCCAGGCAGATGCAGCCGTTGATGATGAACGCTCCGGGCACCCCCGCCAGCGATGACACGCCGCCTATGACGGCCGAGCCCGTCCCGTTCCCCAGCCCGGCGAGGATCGAGGAGAAGCTGCCCACGCGGCCGCGGTAGTAGTCGGGCGCCACGAGCTGGATGAGCGCCTGCCTCGCGGTGAAGCTGACGACGTCCATCAGGCCGAGGACCGCCAGCACGGCGAGCGCCAGGTAGAACCACGACGACAACGCCAGCGCGGCCAGTCCCAGCGCGGCGAGCCCGAGCGAGTAGCCCACGTTGGAGAGCACGATGATGACGCCCTTGCGTGGCGGGTCGCCCATGCGGAGCAGGACGGCTGTGCCGAGGAAGGAGCCGGCCGCAGGGGCGGCGACGAGCATCCCCAGACCGACCGAGCCCACGCCGTAGACGTCTTCCGCCAGCGCCGGCATGATGATGCGGAAGAACCCGAACGACATCACCCCGAAGTCCATGAGGTACGCGCCCCAGAGCACCTCCTTGGTCCTCAGGAACCGCGCCCCCTCCCATATCGCTGCGAGCGATACCCGCCGGGCCTCGCCGATCTGCCCGCCGGACGTGCGGATCGCGATCGTTGCGACGATGGCCAGGAAGATGAGCGCGGCGTTGACGACGAACGCCCAGCCCACTCCCACCACCGCGATGAGCACGCCGCCGATGAGCGGCCCGCCGAACAGCGTGCCCTGGCTGAGGGCGCCGAACCAGGTGATGCCGTTCATGACGTGGCTCCTGGGCAGCAGCCGGGGCAGGAAGGCCCGCTCCGCGGGACGCCCCAGGATGCTCATGCCGGCCCAGAAACTCGCGAGCAGCCACAGGTGCCACACCTGCACGGCGCCCGTGAATATCAGCACGGGCAGCAGGGCCATCCCCGCGAAGTTCGCCGCGTGCGTGTAGATCAGCAGCCGCTTCCGGTCCACGGCGTCCGCGAGCGCCCCGCCCAGCAGGCCGAGCACGATGACCGGCATCGTCATGAATACGCCGGTGATGCCGAGGTCCAGCGTGGAGCCGGTGAGGTCGAAGACCAGGTAGCCGAGCAGGAGGTCGCGCATGTTCCGCGCAAGCCCCTGCAGCAGGCCCTGGGTCCAGTACAGCTGGAAGTCGCGGAACGCAAGCGCGCCCCACCGTCCCAGCGGAACGCTCCCGGCGCCCGGCTCCTCCCCTTGTCGCTCGGCGGCCATCCCTCCAACTCTACCACCGCGCGGGTGGGCGTAACTGTTCAGACTTCAGGTGTTGTCATTCCGAGCGGAGCGCCAGCGGAGTCGAGGAATCTCTCGGGGGAGCGTCGTCGTTCACCAAGGTTCTCCCGGAGAGATGTTTCGACTCCGCCATCGGCTGGCGCCGACGGCTCCGCTCAACATGACAAGGCAAAGCGCCCTACCGGTCGACAAGGCCTCATCAGTTCTGAACAGCTGCGGGTGGGCGCGCCGTTTGCCACGCCGCCGCCCGCGCCGTATCGTTGCGCTCGCAGCATCCGCCCGAACACAGGAGGCCCGCCATGGTTGAGGACCGCACCATCGCAGCAGACCCGAGCTGGAGCGAGCACGACGCCGACGAGTGGGCGGACGCCATCACCACCGCGATGAAACTCGGCGGCGTTGAGCACTTCTTCTTCGTCTCCGGCTCCGAGATTGGCTTCTACCAGGAGGCCATTGCGCGCGCCGCCGCGAAGGGCTGGCCCGCGCCGCGCCTCCTCACGGTGACGCACGAGGGCTCGGCGCTGAACGCCGCGCTCGGCAGCGCGATGGTGCGCGAGCAGCCGGCCGCGACCGCGGCGCACGTGGACGTCGGTACGTTCAACTACGGCGCGGGGCTCCACACCGCGTGGCGCGGCAGCTACCCGGTGCTCATCACGGCGGGCGCCGGGCCGCGCGCCTATCCCGGCTCGATGCGGGGGGCGCGCGGCAACAGCGTGCAGTGGGTGCAGGAGCCGCGCGACCAGGGCGAGATCGTGCGGCAGTACACGAAGCTCGACCACCGGCTCGACCACACGGACAACCCCGGCCTCATCGTGAGCCGTCTGCTGCAGGTGGCGATGAGCGAGCCGCGCGGGCCGGTCTACATGACCGTGCCGCAGGAGGCCGCGATGCTTCCGCTGCCCGGCAAGACGCGCTTCCCGACACGAGACGAGCTCGGCGTGGCGCGCCCCGCCTGGCCGGACCCGTCGGACGCGAAGCGCGTCGCGGAGTGGCTCGTGAAGGCGGATAACCCGGTCGTCATCCTGGGGCAGTCGGGCCGCAACAGCGGGTCGGTGGCCTCGCTCGTCCGGCTGGCTGAGCTGCTCGCGCTGCCGATGATGGACTCCGACCGCACGATGACGATGAACTTCCCGACGACGCACCCGCTCTATGGCACGGGGCCGTCAGCCGCGCAGGCGGACGTGGTGGTCGTCATCGAGACGCCGGTGCCGTACGTGCCGGCGAACGCGCCGCGCCCCGGCACGAAGATCGCGTGGGTGGACCCGGACCCGGTGCAGTCGCGCTACAAGACGATGGAGTTCCACGCCGACGTGTGGCTGCCGGTGCTCGCCGGACCGTTCGCGGACGCGGTCTACGAGCAGGCCGCCGCCATACTCACGAAGGCGGACATGGGCCGCATCGAGGAGCGTCGGGAGCGGCTGGCGCAGCGCAAGGCGGAGATCCGGCAGCAGGACGAGGACGCCGCGATGCGGGTGGCAACGCGCGACCCCATCAGCCCGCGGTGGGTCGGCTACCAGATCGGGCAGATGCTGGAGGAGCAGGCGATCGTCCTGGACGACACGCTCAGCTCGACCGCCGCGTTCCGTCCGTACCACGGCCGCAGCCTGCCGGGCTCGTACTTCAAGAGCGGCGGCAGCGCGGGCGGCTGGGGCACCGGCGCGGCGTTCGGCGCGAAGACCGCCGCACCCGACCGGGACGTGGTGCTCGTGACCGGCGACGGCTACTTCATGTTCGGCAGCCCGCTCGCGGCGCTCTGGTCGTCGGGGCACTACAAGACGCCGTTCCTGACGGTGGTGTTCGTCAACAGGTCGTACAGCACGGGCACGGCGGGCGTGGACGGGGCGTACCCCGGCGGCTACGCGGCGTCGGCGGGATACGAGGGCGGGCTGTTCGACCCGCCGCCGGACTTCGCGAAGCTGGCCGAGGTGGCGAACGGCTACGGGGAGTCTGTGACCGACCCGGCGGAGGTTGGGCCTGCGCTCAAGCGCGGTCTCGCCGAGGTGCGGAACGGCTCGCCAGCGGTCATCGCGGTGCAACTGCCCACGCTCCCGGACGAGCTGCACAAGCTCGGCGGGACGAGGTAGGGGGGAGGCCTCCACGCCGCCCCGCCGGTTCACCCTCACCCGCCGCTACGCGGCTCCCTCTCCCAGGGGGCGAGGGGACGGGCGACCAAGAGGATGCGGGGTTCCTGCCTGCGCAGGAACGACAGAGGGACGCCCCGAGCCCTTGCAGTACCCTCTCCCTAGCCCTCTCCCCTTGTGGGGCGAGGGGATCAGGCGGACACCCCCATCCCCGCATCAAGTGCGGGGCAGGCTCTAACCTTCCCCCGTCGAGGGGGAAGGGACCGAGCTAGAGGCTGAGCCCCATGAGGGGGAGAACCTCGTTGGCGAGGCGGCGGGCCTGCTGCTCGTGGTCGTAGAGGGGGTTGAGGGCGATGAGGCCGAGGCCGGTGTCGGCGATAGCTGCGAGTCCCTCGGCGCACTGCTGCGGCGTGCCGTAGACGCCGACACGCTCGGCGCGCTGTCCGCTGCCGGAGTGCATCGTGAACCACGGCTGCATCCGCCGCAGGGCGGTCTCAGCGTCGTCCTCCACGCCGATGAACACGCGCTTCGAGGTCGTGAACGTTGCGGGGTCGCGTCCGTGGGCGTCGAGGCGGGCGCGCATCGCATCCTGCTCCTCAGCGAAGCGTGCCGTCGACGTTGCGCCCGCGCCCATCCAGCCGTCGCCCAGCCGGGCGGCGCGGTCAAGCGCGGCGGGGGCGTGTCCGCCGAACCAGAGCGGGATGCGCTCCTGGACGGGCGTGGGGCTGATGAAGGCGTCGTTCAGCTGCCAGAAGCGGCCGTCGAAGGTGACGCGCTCGCCGGTCCAGAGTCGCTGCATGAGCACGAGCCCCTCCTCGAAGCGGGCTGCCTTGCCCGCGGCTGGCGCGCCGAACGCTTCGGAGAAGGGCGCACCGGTGGCGTTGCCCATGCCCACGCCGGCGATGAGCCGTCCGTGCGAGAGGCGGTCGAGGGTCGCGAGGCTCTTGGCGAGGTTGATGGGGTTGCGCAGGACGCTGATGAGGACGGAGCTGCCGAGTCGCGCCTTGCTGGTGAGGGCGGCGGCGTAGGAGAGCAGGGGGATGGGGGCGAGGTCGTTCTGGGCGTTGATGGCCTGCTCGACGACCCAGCAGCTGTGGTAGCCCAGCTCCTCGACAGCCGCGAAGAAGGGCGGCAGCACCGCGACGTTGACCTCGCCGGTGAACCGCTGGGGTATGGCGATGCCGAAACGCAGGTTGGGGTCGATGATGGCGTACTCCTCCCTACGTGCGGTCCATCCCTACTTGCCCAGGATGTTGAGCGCGGCGCCGGCGCGGAACCAGGCGAGCTGCTCGTCGCTCATGGTGTGGGTGAGCTCGATGTCCTCGTCGCCGCCCTCGAAGTGGTGGATGACGGCGCGGACAGGCTTGCCGGGAGCGATCTCGTTCAGGCCGGTGATGCTGATGGTGTCGGCCTCGAGGATCTTGTCGTAGTCGTCGGGGTCGCTGAAGGTGAGCGGAAGGATGCCCTGCTTCTTGAGGTTGGTCTCGTGGATGCGGGCGAAGCTGCGTACGATGACGGCCCTGGCGCCGAGCAGGCGGGGCGACATCGCGGCGTGCTCGCGGGAGCTGCCCTCGCCGTAGTTGAAGTCGCCGACGGCGACCCAGCCGAGGCCGTGCTCCTTGTAGTAGCGGGCGACCTGCGGGAAGGGGGCGCGCTCGCCGGTGACCTGGTTCAGCCCCTCGCCGCGCTCGTCGGTGAAGGCGTTGACCGCGCCGAGGAAGGCGTTGTCGCTCAGCCGCTCGAGGTGGCCGCGGAAGCGCAGCCACGGTCCTGCGGGCGAGATGTGGTCGGTCGTGCACTTGCCCTTGGCCTTCACGAGCACCTGCACACGCTCGAAGTCGTTGCCGTCCCAGCGGGGGAACGGGGAGAGCACCTGCAGGCGGGTGGACTCAGGGTCGACGTTCACGACGATGGCGCTGCCGTCCTCGGCGGGGGGCTCGTAGCCGAAGCCGCGCCCCGCGAAGCCGTCCTCCGGCACCTCGGGGGCCTCGCCGGGCGGGTCGAGCTTGAAGGGCTGGCCGTCAGCGCCGGTGAGCGTGTCGGTCATGGGGTTGAAGGAGAGGCGTCCGGCGAGGGCGAACGCGGTGACGATCTCCGGGCTCGCGATGAAGTTCATGGTGGAGGGGTTGGCGTCGTTGCGGGCGGGGAAGTTGCGGTTGAACGACGTGACGATGGAGTTGACGTCGCCGGGGTTGATGGTGGGGCGCTTCCACTGGCCGATGCAGGGGCCGCAGGCGTTGGCCATGACGCTCGCGCCGACGGACTCAAGCGCGGCCATCTGGCCGTCGCGCTGGATCGTGGCGTTGACGGCCTCCGAGCCGGGGGTGACGAGGAAGTCGACCGCCGCCCCGACGCCGTGCTCGGCGGCCTGCCGGGCGACGTTGGCGGCGCGGGAGACGTCCTCATACGAGGAGTTGGTGCAGGAGCCGATGAGGGTTGCGGAGAGCCGGTCCGGGTAGTTCTCCTTGATGACGGCGTCCGCAAGCTCGGAGATGGGGCGCGCGAGGTCCGGCGTGTGCGGTCCGACGACATGCGGCTCCAGCGTGTCCAGGTCGATCTCGACGATGCGGTCGAAGTACTTCTCGGGCTCGTCCTCGACCTCGGCGTCGGCGGCGAGCAGGTGGGCGTACCGGTCGGCGAGGTCGGCGAGCTCGGGGCGGCCGGTCGCGCGGAGGTAGGCGGCGGCGTGCTCGTCGTAGGGGAAGATGGAGGTTGTGGCGCCGAGTTCGGCGCCCATGTTGCAGATGGTCGCCTTGCCGGTGGCGCTGATGGAGCGGACACCGGGGCCGAAGTACTCGACGACGGCGTTGGTGCCGCCGGAGACGGTGAGGATGCCGGCGAGCTTGAGGATGACGTCCTTGGGAGCGGTCCAGCCGCTCATGGAGCCGGTCAGCTTCACGCCGATGAGGCGAGGGTAGAGCACCTCCCACGGGAAGCCGGCCATGACGTCGACCGCGTCAGCGCCGCCAACACCGGAGGCGAACGCGCCGAGTCCGCCCGCGTTGGGCGTGTGGGAGTCGGTGCCGATGATCATGAGGCCGGGGAAGGCGTAGTTCTCCAGGATGACCTGGTGGATGATGCCGGAGCCGGGGCCCCAGAAGCCGAGCCCGTACTTCGCGGCGGAAGAGCGCAGGAAGTCGTAGACCTCGCGGCTCTCGCTCTTCGCGAGGTTGGTGTCGGCGAGGGCGCCCTCGAACGCGGTGATGAGATGGTCGCAGTGGACGGTGCTGGGGACGGCGGTGGTGGGCTTGCCCGCCTGCATGAACTGGAGGATGGCCATCTGGCCAGTCACGTCCTGGAGGCCGACGCGATCGGGGCGGAGGTTGAGGTAGCTCTCGCCGGGGAGGAGGTCGGCATCGGTGGGGTCGTCGAGGTGTCCGAGCAGGACCTTCTCGGCGTAGGTGAGCGGTCGTCCGAGTCGGTCGCGCACGGCCTGGAGCCGCTGCTCCATCTTGCGGTACGCCTCCTCGACGAATGCTGGTGTGGAATCAACTAGGGGAGCAGCCATGTGCAATCATCCTCCGCAGTGGGTGTATGGATACGGCTAGATTATCACGGGCAGGCGCGGGCTGCGCCGAGTGCGAGGGATGCTAGCCGAGCTCTGCGACGGCCGCGGCGAGGTCGAGGGTGCCGAGGTAGATGGCGGCGCCGATGATGGCGCCCTCCGCTCCGATGCTGGCGAGCGTGCGGAGGTGGTCTATCTCCGCGATGCCGCCCGAGGCGATGATGCGCGCGCCGCCCGCGGCATCGGCCCGTTCCACCATGTCGCTGACGGCTGAGAAGTTCGGCGAGGTGAGCGTGCCGTCGCGGGTGATGTCGGTGTAGATGAAGCGGCGCACGCCGACGTCGACCATGCGGTTGAGCAGGTCGGGCGCGGGGATGGCGCCGCTCTCCGTCCACCCTGAGACGGAGGCGATGCCTTCGCGGGCGTCGATACCGACGATAACGCGCTCCGCACCGTGGGCGGCGAGCGCCTGCTCGATGAGCTCGGGCTCCTCAACAGCGGCGGTGCCGAGCACAACGCGGTCGACTCCGTCGGCTATCACCTCGGCGATGACGTCCGCCGAGCGGAGGCCGCCGCCAAGCTCGATGGGGATGCCGACCGCAGCGGCGACGGCGCGGACCTCGGCGGCCTGGGTGCGCCGCCCCTCGCGCGCGCCGTCCAGGTCCACAACGTGGATACGCGGCGCGCCGTCAGCCTCGAAGCCGCGCGCGACGCCAACGGGGTCGTCGCCGAACGTGGTCTGGCGGTCGTAGTTGCCCTGGAGGAGCCTGACAACGGCCCCTCCTCGCAGGTCTATGGCGGGGATGATCTCCATGCGTCAGGCGCGCTCCCGCACGAGGTGTTTGACGAAGTTGTCGTAGAGCATGAGGCCCGCTGCGCCGCTCTTCTCGGGGTGGAACTGCGTGGCGACGACGTTCTCCCTGGCGATGAAGCTGGTGAAGTCGACGCCGTAGGTCGTCTCGCCCGCTATCCAGGACGGGTCGTCAGGAGCGGCGTAGTAGGAGTGGACGAAGTAGAAGTAGCTGGCCTCCGGCACGCCGTCGAACAACGGGTGCGGATGCCTGAGCGCGACGGAGTTCCAGCCCATGTGGGGCACCTTCAGCCCCGGCTCGAAGCGCCTGACGTAGCCCGGCACGATGCCGAGGGCCGGGGTGTCGCCCTCCTCGGAGTGGTCGAGAAGGAGCTGCAGGCCGAGGCAGACGCCAAAGAACGGTCTGCCGTCGGCGATCCAGTCGCGGATGGGGTCGGCCATGCCGTGGGCGTTGAGGGCAGCGACGGCCTGCGGCGACGCGCCCTGCCCAGGGAAGACGACGGCAGCCGCCGAATCGAGTTCACCGGGGGACGAGACGAAGTGCGCGGGGTAGCCGAGGCGCTCGAATGCCTTCTGGACGCTCCGGAGGTTGCCCGCGCCGTAGTCTATGATCGCGATGGGGCCCACGGGAGAGATTCTAGCAGGCAACCCTCTTCCCGGATGGAGCGCTCCCTGCCAGAGCACCTCACTCACCCACCCCTCAGGGCCCTCACCCTGACCCTCTCCTGAGGGAGAGGGGACCAGGCGACCCGAGAGGATGCTGCGCGCTAAAGCGCGGACTTCGCTGCGCTCCGCTCAGCATGACAGCCGCCGCCTCGCCCCACCAACCCTCACCTCCGGCCCCTCGCCCCGCCGTGTGACCCTGTGCGCTACACGCACATCTGGATTCCCGCCTTCGCGGGAATGGCGGGGCGCTCCGCTCCCCTGCACTGCAAGGCTGCGAGGTTCCCGCCTTCGCGGGAATGACGGAAGAGCGGGAACGACGGGAGGGAATCAGAGGACGCGGTAGGCCCAGACGTAGTACCAGATGTCGGGTTCGCCGTTGGGCATGGGCTGGAACGGGTCCGTCTGCTCGACGAGTTCCCACTTACCCGCATCTGCCAGCGCGTCCTGCTTCACGTCGAAGCCACCCTCGGTGTAGTAGTCCGTGCGGATGGTGAAGACGATGTAGCCGCCCGGCTTCGTGATGCGGACGAGTTCGTCGAGCGACTCCGCCGGGGCGTGGCCGAAGGTGAACGTGCCCACGCAGGTCGTGGAATCGAAGGCGTCCGTTTCGAAGGAGAGGGGCTTTCCGAGTTCGCCCACGACGAGTTCCTCGTACACGAACTTCTCGTTGGCGGTCATGAGCATGCCGGGAGAGAGATCGAGCGCCGTGATGCGCTTGAAGCCGAGCCGCGCGAGTTCCTGGCCGACCATGCCGGTGCCCGCGCCCGCGTCGAGCAGCTTGGACTCGGGGTCTGAGATGTACTTCGCAAGCGTCTCCGCCGCGGTGCGGGGGCCGATGAAGCCGAGGGACTCGAGGTCGGCGTCGTACTCCGTAGCCCAGCCGTCGTACTCGGTGGTCAGTTCATCGTAGTCCTTCGAGTCGTAGACCCGCTGGATGCGTTCGGTGCGCGCCTTCTCGGACGTCATGCAGTGTCCTCCGTGTGCGTATGGTGCGTCCGCAGGCTACCACGGACGCGGGGGGACGCGTAGCGAGTCACCCCCATCCTGGCCTTCCCCCTCGAGGGGGAATAGGGGCATTTTGAGAGGACCAAGGCCGTGGCATGGCAGGTGGCCCCTCCTCCCACAGACCCACCGCGTGCGCTGCCCGCGCACTCTGGATTCCCGCTTGTGCGGGAATGACGAACGCGGTCTATACCTGCCCCTACCGCTCCTCGCCCACGCCCATCGCCCCCAACTACATACCCCTGTCAGCCTATCAAGGGAGAAGGAAACCACGCCAGACGGGGGATGCAGGTCAGGCGGATGCGCGGCGGAGCGGTGCGAAGAGGAAGATGAGCGCGCCGGGGGCCGCGACTGCGCCGCCAAGCCAGAAGATGCTCTCGTATGTGCCGGTCAGTCTGGCCACCGCGCCCATCACGAGGGCGCCGAACGTCGCGCCGCTGAGGCTGCTAAGAAACATGAGGCCGACGGTCGAGCCCTGCAAACCGGGTGGTGAGGCGTCCATGGCAGTGGCGTTGACGACGTCCTGGCTCGACCAGAGGAAGAGTCCGATGAATGCGAGGGCGAGCGTGATGACGAGGAACTCCGCGTGAACGGCGACGGACGTGAACGGCAGGGTGAAGTCCAACATGATGTTGGTCTCCCCGACCGCGGCGATAACGAACAGACCTGTGCCGATGACGAACATGGCGGCGACGATGGGGAGGCGTCGTCCTACGCGGTCAGAGAAGTAGCCGAAGAGGGGCCCGAAGACGACTCCGAGGAGCGTGAGCAACCCGACGTGGAATCCGACGCCGAAGCTGTCCATATCGAGGTCCTGTGCGAGGTAGACGGGCATGAAGCTGATGAGCCCGAAGTGGGAGAAGGAACGGGTGAAATTGGCATAGGCCAGGCTGACGTAGACCGGGTAGCGGAGCAGGCGAATGGGGTCGGTCAGCCGGGGGAGCTGGGCTTGAGCGTCGGGCTGCTTCCTGGGCGCTCCGGCGAGGAGCCAGAACATGGCTATGGTGATGACGACGGCAGGGAAGAAGCTGAGGAGCGTGTAGAGCCGCCAGTCGTCGGCGAGCCAGAAGGCGAGGACGAACCCGACGGCGAGCGGGCCGAGCGCCTCGCCCGCGCCGGAGCCGGAACCGTGGTAGGCAATGGCCATGCCCTTGCGGTCTGGGAAGCGCGTACTGAGCATGGAGATGGCAGGTGGGTGCCAGAACGAGGCGGCGAGCCCGCCGAGGGAAGCGAAGGCGATGACCGGCCAGACCCAGGGCATGATCCCCGAGAGCATCATGAAGAGCGCGGCGAAGAAGAACGAGAGCGGGAGTATCCAGTGCCAGTAGCCGCTGAGCCGGTCCGATACGTAGCCGACGAAGAAGTTGGGGAAGCCGCCACCGAACTGCTTGATGATGGCGATGATGGTGACGCCGGTGGCGGTGAGCTCATACTCTTCGACGATGAGCGGGAGGAAGACGGCGAAGGCCGCGATGTACCAGTGCTTGAGCCCGTGACCGACGGCGATGGTGGCGATGTAGGTGGCCCCGGCCGCGCGGAACGACCCGGGGCCGGAGAGTGCTGATGCGTCGCTTGCCATGGTCTCAGACATGATAGCAGGGCGAGGGGCTGCTCTGCGGGGCGAGGTTCCTGCCTCCGCGCGCGCTGAAGCGCGGGAACGACGGGAAGGCCCGAGAGATTTCTCGACTCCGCTTCGCTCCGCTCGACATGACAAGCCTCCACCCATCGCAGGGCCCTCACCCGCCGTTTCGCGGCGACCCGTTCGGCAAGCTCAGGGCAGGCTCCCCCCAGGGAGAGGTGTTCTATCGGCGGCGTGCGCAGCGCCTGCTATGCTCGCGGTATGTACGTCATCGGCACAGCAGGGCACGTGGACCATGGGAAGTCGACGCTCGTGCAGGCGCTGACGGGCATCGATCCTGACCGCCTCGCGGAGGAGAAGCGGCGCGGCATGACGATAGACCTCGGCTTCGCCTGGGTGACACTGCCCAGCGGGCGCGAGGTAAGCATCGTGGACGTGCCGGGCCACGAGCGTTTCATCAAGAACATGCTGGCGGGCGTGGGCGGCATAGACCTCGCGCTGCTGATTGTGGCGGCTGACGAGTCCGTGATGCCGCAGACACGCGAGCACCTGGCGATACTCGACCTGCTCGGCGTGCGGCGCGGACTCGCGGTCATCACGAAATCCGACCTCGCCGATGCCGACATCCTGGCGCTCGTGCAGCTGGAGGTCGAGGAGCTGCTGGCGGCGACGACGCTCGCGGGGTCGCCGGTCCACGCGGTCTCAGCGACGACCGGCGAGGGCGTGCAGGAGTTCGCCGCCGCGATAGACGCCGCGCTGGACGAGACGCAGCAGCGCCGCGACGTGGGACGCCCGCGCCTGCCCGTCGACCGCTCGTTCGCGGTAGCGGGCTTCGGCACCGTGGTGACGGGGACGCTGATCGACGGCTCGCTCGAAGCGGGGCAGCCGGTCGAGATCGTGCCGGGGGGCGTGCAAGCGCGCATCCGCGGGCTGCAATCGCACCGACAGAAGATCGACGCTGCCGCTCCCGGCAACCGGGTCGCCGTGAACCTGAGCGGCGTGAGCGCGCAGGAGATAGAGCGGGGCGGGGTGCTGACGAGGCCGGGCTGGCTGCGGGCCACACGCGCGGTCGACGTGCGTCTCCACATGCTGAGCGACGCGCCGCACGGCATCCGTCACAACTTTCCCGCGACGTTCCACGCGTTTGCTGCGGAGGCCCCGGCCAAGGTGCGGCTGCTGGAGGAAGACGAGCTCGCGCCCGGCGGAGAGGCGTGGGCGCAATTGTGGCTGGAGGAGCCGGTTGCCGTCGTGCGGGGCGATCACTTCGTGCTGCGCTCTGCGGACGCTACGCTCGGCGGAGGAACGGTCGTGGACGTGGACGTGAAGCGTCATCGCCGACGCCGCGCGCCGCTGTTCGAACGGCTGTCGCGACTCGCGGAAGGAAGCCCCACGGCGCAGCTGGTGTCGGCGCTCGAGGACCAGGAGCCCGCGAGCGTCGGAACGCTCGCGCGCCGCGCCAACGTCTCGGAAGCCGAGGCGCTTGCGCTCGCACGGGAGGCGGTTGGGGAGGGCTCGGCGATCGCGCTCGGTGGGGAGGGGGTAACGGAGGGTACGCAGCTCTACACGGCAGCAGGGTGGGGGCGGCTGTGCGGGAGCGCGCGCACGACGCTGGGGGCGTTCCACCGGGAGTTTCCGCTGCGCGAGGGGATGACACGCGAGGAGCTGCGCAGCAGACTCGGCCTGCGGGGGAACGCCACACAGCCAGCGCTCGACCGGCTGGTCGCGGACGGCGTCGTGGCAGCGTCGGGTGGCGTACTGCACCTGCCGGAACACAGCGTCGTGGTGACGACACAGCAGCGGGCGGTGATGGACGCGTACGTCGCGGCGCTGGAGCGCGACCCGTTCCCGCAGGAATCGCCGACGATAGCGCCGGAACTGCTGGCGCTGCTGGCAGACCAGGGGCGCGTCGTGCGCGCGTCGCAGGGCGTCGTGTTCGACGCCGCGACCTACGAGCGCATCGCGGGCGACGTGACGTCGCTGCTGCGCGCGCAGGGCAGGGTGACGGTCGCGGAGGTCCGCGACCTGCTGGGGACGTCGCGCAAGTACACGCTCGCGCTGCTGGAGCACCTGGACGACGAGAAGGTTACGCGCCGCGTGGGCGACGAGCGGGTGCTGTTGGGCTAGTAAGCCGAGGCAGTCGAGTCACACAAGAAGATGACGGGGCACTTGCCCCGTCATCCCATAATCAACTGCTCTTGCTTCGGACTCTAGACGGCTGCGGCCGCTAGTGTCTTTGAAGTGTTCTTCTGCCAGAGTTCATGATTCTTGCCCCAGAGGCCACGATTCAAGACTTCCTCAGCGATCTGCACTGCATTCGTCGCGGCGCCCTTGCGGAGGTTGTCGGACACGAGCCACATCGCGAGCCCGTTCGGGAGCGCCTCGTCCTTGCGGATACGTCCAACAAACACTTCGTCACTGCCTTCAACGCCGATGGGCATTGGGTAGGCCCTTGCTGAAGGGTCGTCCACGACAATGATGCCGGGGTAGCGTCCGAGTAGGTCGCGTGCCTCGCTTGGACTCATGGGACGCTCCAACTCGATGTTGACGGCTTCACTGTGACAGACGGACACAGGTACTCGAACACATGTCGCTGACACAGGCAGGTCCTTCTGGTGGAGCATCTTTCGTGTCTCCTCCAGCATCTTCACTTCTTCAGAAGCATAGCCACTCTCGTTGAAGGAGCCGATTTGAGGTAGCAGGTTGAAAGCAATCTGATATGGGTATTGCTGCGGGTGAGCCTTGCCTCCCTCCAAGAGGTCGCGTGATTGATCCTGCAACTCGTCCATCGCTGCCCGACCAGTGCCTGAAACCGATTGATACGTAGCCGCAATGGCCCGTTTCACCGGGTTTGCCTTACTGAGGGCGTCCAAGACCATGACAAGTGGAGTCGTTGAGCAGTTTGGGGTGGCAATGATGCCGGTGTGCCAGTCAAGGTCAAACGCGTTGACCTCGGGTACGACGAGTGGGACATCATCGCGCATGCGCCACGCACCGCTCTTGTCAATAGCGACGCACCTCCGCTCTCTCGCAGCCTGAGCCATCTCGCTGCTGACGTCGTCGTTCGCTGCTATGAAGGCGATATCACATTCGTCGAAGATGTCTTGAGTAGCCTCTTCGACAAGGATTGTCTCGCCAGCGTATACCAGCGGTGTTCCGACGGAACGGCGGGACGCAGTGAGGCGCAGCCTCGCCATGGGGAAGTTGCGCTCCTCCAGTACGGTGAGCAGCCTTCCGCCGACCGCGCCGGTCGCACCGACCACCACTACCCTTGGATTAGCCACGGTTCTCTCCTCTGGGTCAGCATCAAGTCGCAACATGGAACAGCCGCATGTCAGTTGACATGCGGCGGCATGCTACTACAAAAGTCAAGGGGTTGCATGTTTCGGTTAGGAGCCAGTCGTCACGTCGCCATAGTCGGCCCATGGGCACATCCGTACGTGCGATGAAGCAAGGATAACAGTTTTTGCTAGGCCGTGGGCAATAGGTTTGTGTCGCAGGCTGAGTGAAGGACTCCAGCAGTCGGGAGAGCGGAGCAACCCGAGAGATGCTTCGACTCCGCTTCGCTCCGCTCGGCATGACAGGCCTCTTGCCTCAGCAGGCTAACGCTTGCCGAACATCTTCAAGATGGCGCCGACGCCGACCAGCAGCAGCCCGAGCAGAAAACCCACTGCGGAGAATGCTGCCATGGACCCACCAAACTCCGCCGTGGCGGCATCACCCTCCAATGCCGCGCCGAAGCCGCCACCAAGACCGATGATGCAACCAGCAGTGCCGAGAACAATGAGAGCCAGACCACCCCACAAGAGCCCGTTTGCCATGTGGTGTCCTCCTCAAATGTATGAGTACCCTGCCCACCCGACCAACGCATCCCCGTTCTGATCCCCGTCGACATTACTACCCCGAAGAGCCCTCCCTACAGCCCCATGAGCTTGTCCAGCCCCACGGTGAGGCCGGTGAGGCCGCCGACCTTGCGGACGGCCATGAGGACGCCGGGCATGTAGCACTCGCGGTCGGTGGTGTCGTGGCGGAGGGAGAGGGTCTGCCCCGGACCGCCGAAGGTCACCTGGTGATGCGCCATGCGACCAGGCATGCGCGCGGCGTGGATGCTGATGCCCTCGTAGTCGCCGCCGCGCGTTCCCGCGAGCGGCTCGCGCTCCGGGTCGTTGTGGGCGAACCGCTCCGGGTGCGCCTCGTGCACGGCCTTCGCGATGCCAAGCGCGGTACCGGACGGCGCGTCGACCTTCATCTCGTGGTGCTCCTCCACGATGTCGGCGTACTCGAAGTAGGGTGCGGCGATGGCGGCGAGTTTCGTGAGGAGCACCGCGCCGATCGTGAAGTTGGGGGCGAGGAAACCGCCGAGGTTGTGCTCGGCGCAGAGCGCACCGATGCGCTCGATCTGCTCCGGCGTGAAGCCCGTCGTGCCGATGACGGGCCGAGCGCCGAGCGCGAGCGCCTGCGGGAGCATCTCCAGCGTCGCCTGCGCGAGGCTGAAGTCCACGACGGCGTCCGATGGCTGCGCCGTCAGCGCCTCCTGAACGCTGGTGTAGTAGGGGACGTCGACCGGCAGCGACGCGAGTTCGCTCTGCGGGATGCGGTCGATCGCGGCGGTGAGCGTCATGTCCGGGGCGCCGGCGACGGCGCGGAGCACCTCGCGCCCGACGCGGCCCGCCGCGCCGTGGACGGCTACGCGTATCGCGGGGTTGCCACTCGTCATCGCTTCCTCCGCTCCCGGTTCACCCTCACCCCCGCATCAAGTGCGGGGCAGGCTCTAATCCTCTCCCCTCAAGGGAGAGGGGACCAGACGCGTGCCCTGCGCGTGGCTCAGGAGCGCGGGCCCATGCCCATGGACGTGCCGCCCGCCTCGCGCATGCGCGCCGCCATCTCCTCGTCGACGCCGCGCCGCCACTCGCGCTTCGCGGGGTCCTCCACGTGGAGGTGCAGGGTGCCGATGCCGCCGACGGTGAACTCGATGTAGTCGCCGTCCTGCAGCGCGCCGAGGCCCTGGTGGTTCGTGCCGGTGCTGATGATGTCTCCGGCCCGCAGATGGGCGATGCGGGAGATGAACTCGATGCACTCCGGGATCTTGTGCGCCATGTCGTCGGTGTTGAACGCCTGGCGGTTCTCGCCGTTGTTCGTGATGTGCAGGCTCACGTCGTGCGGGTCGGGGACCTCGTCCTTCGTGATGATGAACGGCCCCATGGGGCCGAAGGTGGGCCAGGACTTGACCTGGAAGAAGCTGGTGCGGCCGCCGGGCTCGAAGCCGCGCGCGGAGACGTCGATGAAGCCGGTGTAGCCGAACACCTTGTCCATCGCCTCTTCCTGCGAGACGTTCTTCGCGTCCGAGCCCATCACGACGGCGAGCTCGGCCTCGTGGTGGAAGATGGTAGCGTTGCAGTCCGGGCTGAGGTGGATGGTGTCGCCGTCGCCGATGACGCAGTCGGACGACTTCTGGAAGGCGTCTATCTCCGGCATGGGCCGCTGGCCGAACTCCAGGTAGTTCACGGCCATGCAGTAGATCTGCTCAGGCCGGGGGATCGGCGGGCGGATGCGCACGCTGCTCAGGGGCACGCCCTCCGAGACGTCGCAGAGCTTCTGGAAGGGGTCGCGCACCTGCTCGAAGTGGGAGATGACGAGCTTGATCATCTCCTGCGCGCCGTGGGCGTGTACGCCCTCCAGCACTTCCGAAACGTCCACGATGTGGGTGTCATTCTTGACGACGCCGAGCGTCCAGTCGTTGAAAAAGCCGAGTTTCATGCGCGTCTGCTCCTCCTTCTCGATTGTCTTCGGGCGCGTATCAGCGCAGGATGATGGGCCGCACGACGATGCTCTCGTCGCGGCGCGGGCCGGTGGATATGAGGTCTATGGGGCAGCCTATCACGTCCTCTATCCGGCGGACGTAGGCCGATGCCTCGGACGGCAGTTGGGATATCTCCGTGATGCCGGCGGTCGGCGCGCTCCAGCCGGGCATCTCCTCCCAGACCGGCGTGGCGCGCTCCAGCAGGCCGGGCTCGCTGGGGAAGCGGTAGATGCGTTTGCCGTCCGCCTCGTAGGCGGTGCATATCTTCACGGGGTCGATGCCGTCCAGCACGTCGAGCCGTGTCAGGACGGCTGACGTGAAGCCGTTGATGGTTGCGGAATAGCGGGCCGCGAGGCCGTCGAACCAGCCGACGCGCCGCGGGCGTCCGGTGGTCGTACCGTACTCCCACGCGCGCTCGCGGATGTCACTCCCGACCTCGTCGTCGAGTTCGGTGGTCATGGGCCCCGCGCCGACGCGGGTGGAGTACGCCTTGAACACGCCGATGATGCCGACGATCTCGCGCGGCGAGATGCCGAGGCCGGTGCAGGCGCCGCCGATGGAGACGGACGACGAGGTGACGTAGGGATAGGTGCCGTGGTCCAGGTCCAGCATCGCGCCCTGGGCGCCTTCGAGCACGACGCGGGCACCGCGCGCGAGCCTGTCCAGGATGCGGTGCTCCACGGACGCAACGTACGGCCGGAGCGCGTTCCCCCACGAGCGTACCTCGGCGAGCAGGGCGTCGAAGTCGATGGGGTCGGCGTCGAAGACCCTGGTGAGGAGGCGGTTCTTCTGCGCGACGACGCTCTCCAGGCGGGATGCAAGATACGTCTCGTCCAGCAGGTCGCCGAGGCGGATGCCGGTGCGCGCCACTTTGTCGACGTAGGTTGGCCCGATGCCGCGACCGGTGGTGCCGATAGCGTTGCTGCCGCGGGCCTTCTCTTCCAGCTGGTCCAGCAGGATGTGGTAGGGCATTACGATGTGGGTGTGGTCGCTGATGAAGAGGCGGCTGGTGTCCACGCCCCGCTCGTTCAGGCTCTCCAGTTCGCCGAGCAGCACGACAGGGTCGAGCACGACGCCAGGCCCGATGACGGCGTCCACGTGCGTGCGGAAGATCCCGGACGGAATGAGGTGCAGGGCGAACTCGCCCTTCTCGTTGATGACCGTATGGCCGGCGTTGCTCCCGCCGGAGTAGCGGACGACGACGTCCGCTTCCTCAGCGAGGAAGTCGACGACCTTTCCCTTGCCCTCGTCGCCCCACTGGGCGCCGACGATGCCATACGCGGGCATCGCAACACTCCTTGTCCGTTCCGGGGGATCGGCTACCCGTAAACACAATTACCGGCCTGCACCGCAGACCGGGCGCAGGCCGGATGGCAGTATAGCAGAGGTGGCGCCGTGCCATGACAAGAGTGGAGGCGGTGGTTGTTGTGTGCCATCAGGCCTGGTGGAGGGCGTCGCTGGCGAGGGCGACTGCCCCCAGCGCACCTGCCTCCGCGCCGAGTGCGGGCGGTACGACAGGCGTGAGCTTGCCGATACCCGCGAACGACTGCTCGCGCATCAGCGCGACAGCAGGGGCTATGTAGGCGTCCCACTCGTTGGAGAGCCCGCCGCCGATGATGATCTTGGCGGGGTTCAGCAGGTTCACGAGACTCGTGAGGCCCGCTCCGAGGTACACGATGGCGTCGGCGACGATGTCCTGCGCGAGCGCGTCGCCGGAGCGGCAGGCCGCGAACACGTCGCGCGCCGTGAGCCCTTCCTGGTTGGTGTCGAGCAGCGCGGTGCTCATGGAGGAGCGCTCCCCCGCGGTGATGCGCTCCGTCGCGATGCGCGCGAGCGCCGTGCCCGAGCAGAGCGACTCCCACGCGCCGGGAGTCGTGCTTGCGCCGTAGGGGCCGTGAGCGTCCACCGTCATGTGCCCGACCTCGCCCGCGTATCCGGCCGACCCGGTGAAGAGTTTGCCGTCGATGATGACGCCGGCGCCGATGCCGGTGCTGATGGTGAGGAATACGAGGTCCTGTACGCCCTTGCCCGCGCCGTAGCGCTGCTCCCCGAGTGCGGCGATGTTCGCGTCGTTGCCGATGGCGACCGGCATACCGAGGAGCTGGCTGAGCACGGCGACCACGGGTGTGTTGGACATCGTGGCCAGGTGTGGGGAGTGCACGATGGTCCCCGCGCGAGCGTCTATGGCGCCAGCGGCGGCCACGCCCGCGGAACCGATGGAGTCTATGCCCAGCCCGGCCTTTGTCATGGCCGCACGTGCTGTGTCCGCCATCGCGGATATGACGCGCTCCGCGGTCTCCCGCGACGGCGTCTCAGCGACGGCGGATGCGAGCGTCGTGCCGTCCGGTCGCGCGGCGAGGGCGAGAATCTTCGTGCCGCCGACATCTATGCCAAGGACTGCGTCGTTAGCGGTCATCGCTCCTCACGAACAGGACGTCCAGCGCGTCGCTATGTTACCCCGGCGAGCGAGTTCATCAAGCGGAGGTGGTCCTTGAGCAGGCGGGTTGTCAGGAAGTGCTCGCGGACGTGCTCCTTGCCGAGTCTTCCGATCTCCTGGCGCGCCTCCCTGTCCTCCAGCAACGTGCGGATGGCGTCCACGAACTCCTGTGTGGTGCTCGCGACCGGTCCGGCGCGCCCGTAGTCCAACTGGAGCGGGATGCCCCCAGCCTCGCTCCCCACGAGGGCTTTCGATTTCCAGAGCGCTTCGGAGATGACGAGCCCGAACCCTTCCCTGATGGACTTCTGCAGCAGCACGTCTGCCGCGCTCTGGAAGGCGTTCACCTCCAGGTTGCCGACGCCGTTGAGGTTCGTCAGGACGTGGATGTCGTAGTCCTCGCCCGCCTTCCTCACGATGCGTTCGTAGAACGACCACGCCTCCGGGTCGTCGTTCGCCATCGCGGCGACCATGAGGAGCTGGAGGCCGGGGTACTCTTCCTTGAGCACCCTGTAGACATCGAGGACGCCGAGCGGGTCCTTCCAGGGGTCGAACCGCGAGATCTGCGCGATGATAGGGCGGTCCGGGTCGATCTCGTAGCGGGCGAGGATGTCCCGGACCACGACGGGCGAGATCTCCGAGTTCTTGGTGCTCGTGGGGTCTATCGCGGGCCAGATGATCTCCAGCCTGGGGCCGGTGATGGGCTCCTTCACGTATTCGGCGAGGGTGAAGACGAGGGCGTCGTAGACGGAGATGTAGCCCCGCAGAAAGCCCCACACTTCAGGGAGGGCCTCCGTCGTGTCCAGATGACAGCGCCATACCCACTTCGCGCCAAGCACGTCCGGGTCGCGCTCGCGAAGGAACTCGAGGATGCCGGCGGGTTGCGGGTCGTGGATGTAGACGAAGTCGTATTTCCCGTCCATCGCGTTGGCGTTGGCGGCGTTCGTATCCCGCCAGATGTCGGCCATCGCCTTGTTCCAGGGTATGTACATGCCCTGCATGGCGTTGTGCATGCTCTTGGTGACGTTGAAGAACTCCGCGGAGGCATCCATCACGTGCCAGTGCGCGTCTATGCCCACGTCGCGCAGCAACGGGATGAAGCTGTTGAGAATCTCCGCGACGCCTCCGCCGAACGCAGTAGCGTTCAGGTGCAGCACGCGGGCGTCCTTCAAGGGTGCGGCGAGGCTTCGGAGCTCTGCGATGCGCTCCTCGCCAACGTGCGGCTCGTATTCGTGCAGCGCCTTCGGAGTGATGGGAACGGGGGTGGGCATTCAGCGCCTCAAGGTCCTTTGCCGCCGCCTCAGCATCTGCTGGAATACCTTGAGGTAGTTGGCGAGGTAGTGGGTGATGAGGTGACGCCGGGCAACGTGCCGGTGCGCGGCCCGGCCGAGCCGGGCTGCCGTTCGGGGGTTCCTGAGCAGTCTCTCGATAGCGGCCGCCTGCTCCTCCGTGCTGTCGGCGAGCAGGGCTGTCCTCCCTTCGATGAGCAGCGCCTCAGCAACCGAACTGCGAGCGCTGACAATGGGGCGGGACTGCCACATCTCCTCCAGCAGTTCCACGGATATGCCACGTGGGTACCCCTCGTGGATGAGCACCGTCGCCTCTTCGCGCAGAGCTGAGAGTTCCACGTTGCCGACCCTGTCCATCTCTGTGAGCACGAGCACGCCGCCCAACCGGTGCGCTCGTTCCCGGAGCACGCCGAGCTTCTCGTTAAGCAGCGGTTCGTCGGTGACGAGGTTCGTTATGACGAGCTGCACGTCAGGACGGTGCTCTCTGACGAGAGTGAAGGTGTCCAGCACACGTTCGGGGTCGTCGTCGCGCATGCTCAGCACGATCTGGCCGATGACCGGGAGGTTCACGTTCAGCCCGCGCTGGGCGAGGATCGTCTCGCGCACCTCATCGGACACGGGGCGGGCACTGGGGCTGAGCGGATCGACGCCCGGAGCGACCACGAACGTGCGGGGTGTCGGAGCGTCGTCTCGTATGAACGGCTTGTAGTCGTAGACCGACGCGTCGAAGTCGTCTGCGTGCTGGCGGATGAGTGACCACGCGTTGGGCACGGCATTGCGGTAGTCGCGGTGGGAATGCCACAGCCAGACGCCCGGAGGAGGGTGTCCGTGCAGTTGCGTCAGCGCTGCGTGGAGCCCGACCGACGCCGAATGGTGCACGACGACGATGTCGAACTCCTCGTCGAACATCTGCGCGTTCCCCTGGTTGAACTCGCGCCATTCGCTCTCGCGGTTCTCGTGCCATCCCGGATAGCCGGAGAGAGCGCGGCGGAGCGCCCGGTCCATCTCCACATACTCGGCAGCTATCCGCACCTGCTGCCACTGGATGTTCAGTCCAAGGTCTGCCAGCAGGGGGACGGAGCTCTGGAGCAGTCGGCGCACGGCTCCACTCGCTGCGGGAGAGGAGAGGTAGAGCACGCGCAGGCCCCGCAAGGGCGCGGCTGCCGCACGCAGCGACTCGATAGCCGCATCGCCGACGAACTGGGCGTGCTCGTCTATGGAGTGTGTGCTGGTTGCGACGCTTCCGAACATCCCCTGCCGCCTGAACGCCGCGCGCCCGAGTAAGCCGGGCGTCTCCTCTCGATTATCTCGGAGCGTTTCGGAGGCGGTCAACACAGCCAGCCCCGGTTCGTCCTATAATCGCGCCGTTCAAACGGATGCTTACCGAACGCTTAAGGAGGCGTTAAATGACGGAATACGACCGGACCACCCAGGACTTCGGGAACATCGTCTCCCTCGACCACATCAACCTCACGGTGCCGGACCAGCAGATGTCGACGCTCTTCCACATCGTTGGTATGGGCCACACCCGTGACCCGTACATGACGGTGGGGTTGGAGAACATGTGGGTGAACATCGGCAGGGAGCAGTTCCATCTGCCCACCCGGGACACGGCGCAGGTGCTGCGCGGACGCATCGGCCTCGTCACGCCGGACGTCGACGAGTTGGAGGAACGGCTCGACAGGATGGCATCCCGATTCGATGGAACGCAGTTCGGCGTCGAGCGGGAGGGACACAATCTGGACGTCACCTGTCCATGGGGGAACCGCCTCCGCTGCCACCCGGCGGACGGCGAGCGCATGGGCGGCGCAAACATCGGACTGGAGTACCTCATCCTCAACGTCCCGGCGGGGACCGCCCCGGGCATCGCCCGCTTCTACGGGCAGGTGATGGGCGCGACGGCGGACGTGGTGGAGCGCCGCGGTTCTCCGACGGCGCGGGTGCAGGCGGGGAGACACCAGGCACTCCTGTTCCGCGAAGACCCCGACGAGACGCGGCCCTACGACAATCACCACATCGCGGTCTACATCGCGGACTTCTCCGGTCCGCACAAGGCGCTGCAGGAGATGGACCTCATCACTGAAGAGAGCAACGCCTCGCAGTACCGTTTCGTGAACATCACCGACCCCGAGACGGGCGAGACGCTGTACGAGCTGGAGCACGAGGTGCGGAGCATGGTGCACCCGATGTACGGCCGTGAACTCGTGAACCGCAACCCGTCGCAGGCATTGCAGGCCTACCGCAGGGGCGCCGACGCGCTGATGGTGGGGTAGGGCAGGAGGAGACGCCTAGGCCGCGCCGCCCCTGATCTTCGTGCGGCGCTCTGGCTCTTCCGGGCCGTTGCGCAGTTGCTTCGGGAGGACGAACTCCACGTTCTCCTGCCTGACCTCGACCGTCTCGACTGAGTCCGGCTTGAGGAAGTCGATGACGCCTTCCACGAGCGATTCCGGCGTGGACGCACCCGACGTGATGCCGACGCGCTCGACGCCTTCGAGCCACGCGGGGTCGATGACCGAGGCGTCGTCCACGAGGAAAGACGGCACACCGGTCTGCTCCGCGACCTCGCGAAGCCGGTTGCAGTTCGAGCTGTTCTGAGCGCCGACGACGATCACGAGGTCCACCTGTCCCGCCAGCTCCTTCACCGCTTCCTGCCGGTTCGTGGTTGCGTAGCAGATGTCGTTCCTCGCCACGATGTTCGGGAAGCGCTCGCGCAGGGTGCCGATGATCTCGTGGGTGTCGTCAACGCTCAGCGTCGTCTGCGTGAGCGCTACGACACGGTCGGGGTCGGCAACGGCTGCGTTCCAGGCGTCCTTGTCGTTGTCGACAAGCTGCGACGCCTCGGGCGACTGACCGAGTGTGCCGATGACCTCCGGGTGTCCCTCGTGGCCGACGACGATGATGGAGTAGCCCTCGCGTGCGTACTTCTTCGACTCCATGTGGACCTTGGTGACGAGAGGACACGTGGCGTCGATGACGTTCAGGCTGCGCTGCTCCGCGTCGCGCCAGACCTCCGGCGCAACGCCGTGCGCACTGAAGATGATGGTCGAGCCGTTCGGGACCTCGTCGGTCTCCTCAATGAAGACCGCGCCCTTCCTGCGGAGGCTGTCCACGACGTACTTGTTGTGGACGATCTCATGACGCACGTATACGGGAGCGCCGAACCGCTCCAGGGCGAGTTCCACGATGTCTATCGCACGAACGACGCCTGCGCAGAAACCCCTGGGAGCGCCAAGCAGCACTTGCATGGCCCCATGATACCAGCACGGGCTATACCGGCGCGAAGGAGCCGCCTTCTCCCACGAGCCCTTGTTGCGGCAGCACGACGCGCCGCCTGCCCTCGCGCACCGTCCCGATGACCGATGCCTCACCCCCGGCGGAGGCGATGGCGTCCAGGGCCGCGTCAGCGGCGGAGGCGGAGACGACCACGCAAAAGCCGACGCCCATGTTGTAGACGCGGTACATCTCCGCGAGCGACACGTTTCCTTCACGCCGGATCACTTCGAACACGGGTTGCGGCGCGGGCATGGCATCGAGGTGGTACTCGACGTCCGCGTCGAGGCGCAGCAGGTTCAGCAGGCCGTCGCCGGAGATGTGCGCGAGGCCGCGCACGTCGACGCCGGCGTGCAGCATCGCCTTCACCTCCGGCACGTAGACGTGCGTACGCCGCAACAGTTCTTCGCCGGCCGTGCGTCCGCACTCCGGCAACACGAGGCCTACAGATTCGTGCGCGTCTCCGCCGAGCAGGACGCTGCGGGCAAGCGTGAGCCCGTTCGCGTGGATGCCGTTGCTCGCGATGCCGATGACCGCGTCGCCGGGGCGGACGGCCGCGCCGGTGATGGGCGCCGCGGCACCTTCCAGCACGCCGACACAGGTCGCGGAGATATCGAACGCGTAGCCCTCTCGAGGGCCTGTGAGCGTATCCGGGTGCTGGGAGAGCTCGCCGCCCACTATGGCTACGCCGGCGCGCTCAGCGGCGTCGCGCATCCCCTTGCCGAGCGCCGCGAGCATGTCCCCATGCGGCCGCTGGAGCGCGATGTAGTCGACAAGCGCGATGGGTCTTGCGCCGGTGCAGATGATGTCGTTCACGTTGACGGCGACGCAGTCCCAGCCGATCGATTCGAAGTCGCCGGTGAGTTGCGCAAGGACGCTCTTGGAGCCGACGCCATCCGTCGAGATGGCGAGCGAGAGCCGGTCGTTCAATGGAAGAACGGCGGCGAAGAAGCCGCCGGGGACGAGCGATGGGCCGATCCCGTCCGCGAACGAGGAGGTCTGTGCGACCCATGAGAGCAGGCCAGAGAGGCCTCTCGCGGCCTCGTCCGTATCGACGCCGGAGGAGGTGTACGTCCGCTGCTCGGGCCGCGCGTCGTCAGCCATGGAGCGTCCGTGCTGCCATCGCTATCGTTTGGCCTGCGGCCCGCGTGCCGCCGAGCGGCTGGCCGTACTCGCCGATGCTCAGCGCGCCGCTCTTCAGCGACTCTTCCACAGCGCGACGGGTCAGCTCAGCGGCCGTACTCTCGCCGAGATAGTCGAGCATCATCGCGAGCGTGAGCACCTGCGAGACGGGGTTGGCCTTGTCCTGCCCCGCGATGTCGGGCGCGGAGCCATGTATCGGCTCGAAGTAGGCGTGCTCGTCGCCGATGTTGCCGGACGGGCAGAGGCCGATGCCGCCAACGGTCCCACCGCCAAGATCGCTCAGGATGTCGCCGAGGAAGTTCTCCATCACCAGCACGTCGAAGTGCTGTGGGCGTACGACCAGCGCCTGCGCCGCGGCGTCCGCGTACAGATGCTCGCCCCGCACGTCCGGGTACTCTTCCGCGACCTCGTCGAACACGCGGCGGAAGAACGCCATGGACGGCAGCACGTTCGCCTTGTCCACACATGTGACGCGCCGGGCGCCGTCGGACGGGGCGCCGCTGCGCTGCCGCGCGATCTCGAACGCCCGCCGCACGACGCGCTCCGTGCCCTTGCGTGTGATCAGGAGCGTGTCCGCGGCAGCATCGTTGGTCTGGACGCCCTTGCCGCGCGAGAGGTAGAGGCCCTCCGTGTTCTCCCGCACGATGACGTAGTCCACCTCACCGGGCTCCGCCTTGATGGGCGCCTCCGCGCCCGGCAGCAGCCGGATGGGGCGCACGTTCGCGTACACGTCCAGGCCGGTGCGGAGCACGCCGCCGAGCACACCGGCCTCAGTGCCGTCGGGCAGGCGCACCTCCGGCAGTCCCACTGGCCCCTTCATCGTGGCGTCTGCGGCCCGCACGGCTGCGATCGATCCCTGAGAGAGGTTCCCCCCGGTCTCGCGGTAGAGAGCGGCCCCGCCGCGGTGGACGTCCAGGTTCAGGTGGAAGTCCCCGGACCCTTCTTCTACCGCCTGCAGCACGGCCAGCGCCGCGTCGGTGAGTTCCGGGCCGATGCCGTCGCCGGGGATGATGACGACGTTGTGCTCGCGCTTGCCGATGGGCTTCGTCATGCCATCCGAGTATAACAACGGAGCCGCGCGGGCAGGGCGCATGTACAATAGGCGACGCCCGCACCACGCAGGCCAATCTCGTTTCCGCGTCCTTCCCCCGGATCGGCGCGCGCAGGCGGCATGCTCGACGACGCTCAACTCAAGGACATGGAACAGCAGGCGTGCGCCCTCGTTCATGGAGCGGGCGCCATCCTCCTTCGCTACTTCGACCAGCCCCTGAGCATCGACTACAAGTCCGCGAACAACCGCAACCCGGTCACGGACGCCGACCATGCCGCGGACGAATACCTCCGCGGGGAATTGTCACGGCTCTTCCCGGAGCACGGCCTCGTTACCGAGGAGACGGAATCGGAAAGCGACGAACCGAAGGAGGTCACCTGGGTGGTGGACCCACTGGACGGGACGACGAACTTCCTGCACGGCCTGCCCATGTTCGCCTGCATGGTGTGCGCCCTGGAACGCGGCGCCCCGGTGGCCGGGGCCATCTACATCCCGCACATCGGCAGCGCGGACGGACGCGTCATCCATTCGCGACGGGGAGGAGGCGCATTCCAGGACGACGTGCCCCTGACCATAGAGACGTCCGACCCGCCCCGGCGTATGGCGTCGGTGCCCGGCTACTTCCTTCGGATGTTCACCCCCCGCCGGAACATGCGACGCCGTCTTGGCGATCTGCGCAACACGGGCAGCGCGGGATACGAGATGGCGATGACGGCGCGCGGTGTATTCGACTACACGGTGTTCAGTGGCCCGTGGGTGTGGGACCTCGCGACGGGCATCCTCGCGGTGCAGGAGGCCGGAGGCGCGGCGATGCTCCGGAACACCCGGACGAAAGAGTGGAGGCAATTCGAGACGTTCGCCACGTCGCCGGGAGTGGACCCACGTCCCAGCGAGTTGCGGCGCTGGCGCGGCTCGCTCGTGCTGGGCAGGCGGGAGACGGTTGAGATCATCACGTCCGGCGTGTCGCCGAAGACGTATCCCATCCGCCAGTTGCGGCAACGCGTCGCCCGAGCGTTCGGCAAGGGCCTTCCGCCGGACTCCGCGCCCGCCGCTCCACAGAGGCCGCAGGGGCAGTAGGCAATCCTAGACCCAGTTGAGCCAGTTCTGTTAGCCTGAATGTGGCTCCTGGGTAGCTCAGCGGTAGAGCAGCCGCCTGTCCAGCGGATGGTCGTGGGTTCGAATCCCTCCCCAGGAGCCGCTCCTATAGGTTACGCATGGATCGGGTCTCGGAATTGCTCTTGACAACAGAGTAGGCCGGCCCTATCGTACTAGCTGGACAGGCGGCTTGCTCGTAACCCACGGGCTACGGGAGACCAACCGGCAAGGGCGGGCGATCAGCCCGCCCTTCGCTTTTCTTCGCTCCAGTCTCCCCTTCTACAGCCACGGCCACGGCAGGTCGCGGCGGGTTCGTGGCGACGGCATGACTGGCTCGGCGAGCACGCGTCGCATCCTCTCCCGCAGCACCTGCACCTCCGCATTATCCAGCAGCGCCGCCAGCGCCCTGGTGCAGTCACCCTCCGAGTCGAGGTCGTCCGCGACCCGCGCAACGTCCGCCAGCATGTCGTCGGGCAACGGCTCGCCAGAGTAATCCCAGATCACGGTGCGCAGCTTGCGCTCCTCGTGGAACGTCAGCCCGTTGTCCACTGCCCACACCCGCCCGTCCGGGCCCACGAAGCAGTGCCCGCCCTTGCGGTCCGCGTTGTTCGCCAGTGCGTCGAAGACGGCCAGGCGGAACGCCTCCTCCGGGTGCTCATCGCGCAGCGTGAAGAAGTTCGAGTTGGCATTGTGCGGCACGAACAGCTGGAGCGACCCTTCGCCCGCCTCGCCCTCGCGCAGGACCGTTGGAGGCACCAGTCCCCAGCCGAGTGCTTTGGCGAACTCGTAGGCGGCGCACTCGCGGCGGGCGAGCGTGCCGGTGGGGAAGTCCCATAGTGGGCGTTCCCCGGCCTGAGGCTTATAGACACCGCAGCCTTCCCGGTCACCGAGCGAGAGCCGGACGACGAACGTGTAGTTGGAGGCGTAGGGGTGGAGCCAGCCGTCGCCGATCTCCGCCTCGCACACGAAGCGCTCGGCGTCGGGCGAGGACGGCGGCACATCGTGCCGCCCCGCCGCTATCTCGGCGTGGGGGTAGTGGGAGTAGAGAGGCATGGGTCAGTTCGCGCGGGGGCAGACGTGAGGCTCGTCAACCGGGGTTGCGGCGCCGCAGAAAGCGCAGCGCGGGCGTCCGGCGTCGCATATCTCGAAAGCGCGGTCGGCGAGCCAGTCGAGTATGTCGTGCTCGATCCAGAGGGCGATGGCGTCGTCCTCCTGCTCGGAGCACTGCGCCAGTAGCATGTAGCGCCCGGTCGAGCGGTCGTGGCCGAGGGAGAGCGCGAAGACCTTGTGATCGTGATCGGCGCGGGTGTCTGCGCTGGCGGAGGCGACGGGCTCGCCGGTGATGCGGACGGCGGTGCGGAGGAGCCGCTTGATGGTGAGAGCGAGCTCGTGCAACTCCTCCTTCTCCAGCCAGAGGAGGGCGGAGCCGTGTTCTGCGGATGCACGCAGGCGGAAGAACCGGCGGCCCGGGGGGCCGACCGACTCCGGCTCCACGAAGGCGCAGACGCCCAGGTCGTACCGCGCGTATGCACGGTCGTCAGGCATGGGTCCGCTTCTGGAACATCGCGCCGACAGACGTTCCGGTGTGGATGCGGTGGATCGCCTCGCCCAGTAACGGAGCGACAGAGACGATCTTGATGTTGTCGGACATCTTGTCGGGGTGTATCGGGATGGTGTTCGTGCAGACGTACTCCTGTATGGGACTGCCCTTCAGCCGTCCCGGCGCGCCGCCGGAGAGCAATGCGTGCGTGGACGAGGCGTAGACCGCCAGCACACCGGCGTTCTCAAGCGCAACCGCTGCGTTCACCATCGTGCCGGCCGTGTCCACCTCGTCGTCCATGAGGATGGCGGTCTTGCCCTCCACCTCGCCGATGATATTGAGCAATTCGCTCTTGTCGTTGTTCCCCGTGCGGCGCTTCTCGATGATGGCGAGCGGCGCACCGAGTTCCTCGGCCATGTCGCGCGCCCGCTTCGATCCGCCGATGTCCACGGCGACGGCGACGGGGTTCTCAATCCCCATGGCGGTGAAGTGGTCAACGATGATGGGCATGGCGGTGAGCTCGTCGACGGGGATGTTGAAGAAGCCCTGTATCTGCCCCGCATGGAGGTCCATGGTGAGCACGCGGTCCGCTCCGGCGGTGGTGAGCAGGTCCGCGATGAGCCGCGCGGTAATCGGTACGCGGGGCTGGTCCTTCTTGTCTGTCCGCCCGTAGCCGTAGTACGGGATGACGGCGGTGATGCGTCCTGCCGACGCGCGCTTGGCAGCGTCGATCATGATGAGCATCTCCATCACGTTGTCATTCACGGGGACGCAGAACGACTGCACGAGGAAGACGTCGCGCTGGCGCACGTTCTCGTTGATGCGGACGAAGGTGTTGTCGTTGCTGAACTTGAACGCTTCCAGCTCGCTGAGCGGCAGCCCAAGGTACCCGGCGATCTCGGCGGCTAGCGCGGGGTTGGAGTTGCCGGAGAATACCTTCAACTCTTCATACAGGGGCATCTCGTCGCTCCGGGTGTGCAAGGGTTCTTCAGGGCGTTGGTCTGATGGGATGCAGGTTGTGCGGGGCGCCTGCTGATTCTACACAACGCAGGCGGCATGGGACACCGTGATCGATCCCTTCCTCATTGGATAGGGGAAGGCCAGAGCCTGCCCCGCACTTGATGCGGGGATGAGGGTGAACCGGCGGTGGGGGTGTGATATGCCGCTCATGGTGAGCCTGTCGAACCGTGCCTGGGGCTCGTCGTTTCCGCACCGGCGGAACAACCAAGTGACCGACGGATCACACATGCGCGGGGCCTCGCTGGCTCACGCTGTCCCCCCGCGTCCGCTCCTGCCGCTGCTCCGCACAGGCGTGGATGGCGCGTCTCGCCCGTCGAATGATGAGCCAAAGTGCGCCATTGTGAGCCATCTCGCTCCTGCGGACCCGGTCCAGTGGCAGGCAGGCCCCCAACGGCGCTGCGCCGTCACCGATTAGCGTACGCGGTGAGGGCGCAACCGCGAAAGGTGCGCGTGTCAGCAAGCTCCGTGTATCGGGGCTGGCCCGTATAATGGCCGGCGAGGTATGCCGTGAAGATCGACCCCGGCAAGGTAGCCATTCTCTACAACGCGGTGTCCGACCGTGCGCGGCCGCTTGCCGAGGAGTTGGCGGCGGCGCTCGGCACGCGCCAACCACTGCTCTCCACCTCTGACGGTGAGGCAGCGCTGGCGGAGCTCGCGCCCAGCGCGCTCGTGACGGTCGGCGGCGACGGCACGCTGCTGCGGGCCGCGCGCATGGCCGCCGAGGCCGACGTTCCACTGCTGGGCGTCAACCTGGGACGGCTCGGCTTCCTCACCGAGATCGAGGCTGCCGATTCGCTGGAACTCGTGCCCGAATACCTGGAAGGCGGCTTCACGTGGGTAGACGAGCGCCGCATGGTACAGGCCGTGACGCGCGCCAGCGGCGAGAGCAGCGGTGCCGCTGCCGTCCTGAACGACGTCGTGGTAGGACGAGGACGCATCGCCCACCTCACCCAGATCGGCGTCTCCGTCAACGGGGTCGAGCTGACCACATACCAGGCCGATGCGGTGATCGTCTCCACGGCGACCGGCAGCACGGCGTACGCACTCGCGGCGGGCGGGCCGATACTCTACCCTGCCTCAGGCGACATGGTGATCGTGCCCGTCGCAACCCACGGCGACCTCGATGCTCCCGTCGTCGTGCCGGAGGACTGCTCGGTGGAGCTGACCATCAAGAGCGACCACGACGCCATCATGACCGCGGACGGGTTCATCGACGTGCCGATGGGAAGGGGCGACACGGTGACGGTGTCGCGCAGCCCGTATCGGGCGCGGTTCCTGCGCGCTGGTTCGCCGGACCGCTTCTACGAGACGCTCGTCTACCGGCTGCGGCGCGGCGCGGAGCAGTCCGTGCACATCGCGCGGCGGCTGGCGGCGGACGAGGCACGCCTTGGCTGACGAAACGGTACGCGTGCTCGCGGTGCACGGCCAATTGGTCGGCCGGCGCTCGACGTTGCGCATCGAGCGGCTGGTCCTGCCGGACGGCACCGAAACGGTGCGGGACACGCTCTACCACCCGGACTCGGTCGCCATCCTGCCGCTGGACGAGGACGGCAACGTGGTGATGGTGCGCCAGTACCGGAGCGCCGCGGGCCAGGAACTGCTGGAGCTCCCGGCAGGGGTCATCGAAGGCGATGAACCGCCCATCGATGCTGCCCGGCGCGAGCTGCGGGAGGAGACCGGGTTCGATGCCCGAGAGCTGGTGGAACTCGGCAGCTTCTTCGCCTCGCCGGGCTCCATGACGGAGCGGCTGCACGCCTTTCTCGCGAAGGGTCTTTTCGCCAATCCCCTTGCGCCGGACGACGATGAGCGCATCACGCTGCACCGCGTGCCGTTCGACGAAGCCGTGCGACTCGCGCGCGCAGGCGAGCTGAACGACGCGAAGACGCTTGCATCGCTCCTGCTCGCGGCCCCGCACGTCGCCGGCTAGGCAGGGCGCCCGACGACAGTGGCCTGTCAGGCCGTGTAAGGGTGTGAAATGGAGCGCCACGCCCAGCACCACCCCGAGGGCCCTCACCCGCCGCGCAAGCGCGTCGACCCATTCGACAAGCTCAGGGCAGGCTCTCTCCCTCAGGAGAGGTGGGGTACGAGGGGTTCCTGCCTCGCGCGCTGAAGCGCAGGAACGACGGGGACCGCAGGGAACCTTTCAGGCCGGCGGCGCATAGTATCCGGTAGAGCACTCACATCCCTGCCTGGGAAAGCCGGGCCCTTGGAGCAGGCATGACCGAGAACGAGGCCGTTCAGCGTTGCCAGAGCGGCGACCGAGAAGCATTCCGATACCTCGTGGAGCGGTACCAGGGAGTCGTGTTCGGAACGGCGTACAACATGACGGGCAACCGCGCGATCGCCGAGGAGCTGGCGCAGGAGGCGTTCCTCTCCGCGTGGAAGGGGATACGCACCTTCCGGCGGGGGCGTCCGTTCAAACCATGGCTCATGCGCATCCTGGTGAACGCGGTGATGAGCCAGCGCCGCAGGCGGTCCGTCGTCACCACGCCCATCGAGGGCGGCGACTGGCCCGGCGACGCGGAAGACCCCGCGGACGCGCTCGAGTCCCGTCTGGAGCGGCAGACGCTGCAGCAGGCGATCGAAGGGTTGAGCCTCGAGCACCGGCAGGTGGTGGTGCTGCGCTACTTCGCGGAGATGTCGGTGCAGGAGGTGGCGCGCGCGGCGGGGCTGAATGAGGGCACGGTGAAATCGCGCCTGCACCGGGCGCACCAGGCGCTGCGGCAGCGGTTGAGCGATGGGCAGGAAGTAGCAGGTGGACAGCGATGAGCACGAACGAACCCAACGACAGGGAGATGGAGCGCCTGCTGGAGGAGCACTTCGCCTCCGGCGCGACCAACGTTCCCCCCACACCCGACCTGTGGGGCACGCTGGAGTCCCGCCTGGGAGCGCAGGACCCGAAGCCGCTCTGGGCGGTGCTCCGCGACATCGGCACGCCGGTGGACGGCTTCCGCTTCGCGCCCGCGCTCGCGGCGACGGCGGCGGTAGCCGTTGTGGCGGTCGCGGGTGGATCGGTGTGGTTCGCGGTGGGGTCCGGCGGTGGTGGCGGCGGGGTGCCTGCGAGCCAGAACCCTGACACGCTCTTTCTGCCCGCCAGCCCTGCCCCAACGATAGGGGAGCCGACGCCTATGCCTGAGGCGATGATGGAGGACTCGGCCGGCCCTATCGAGAACCAGGGGGCAGCCGGCGCTCCTGGAGCGCCGGGCATACCGGGCGTCGCCGGTGTGGATGATGGCCAGTACTTCGCAGAACCAACGCCGACGCCTGAGGCGATGATGGAGAGGGCCGCGCCGACGCCGGCCCCGCCTGCTCCTCCGACGCCCACGCCGGCCGCGGCCCAGTCCAGGGCCGCCGGTCCAACGGCGACGCCTGCGCCTTGGGCTCTGGTCCCTGGACCCGCAGCCGAGGGTTCTCCCGGACTTTTCGTCCCCGGCGGGCCAGCCGACGCTCCTCCCGGCTTTCCTGGCTTCCCCGGGTTGCCGGAGTTGCCTCCGGAGCCGGGCGCGACGACGTTCCAGGAGTACGAACGGCAGCCGCTGACCGAGGCTTCGGAGGACAATGTCTCCACTTTCAGCCTGGACACGGACCGCACGTCGTTCCAACTGGCGCTGAACTGGGCCAGGGCGGGCTACCAGGTGAACCCCGCGTCGGTGCGGGCGGAAGAGTGGGTCAACGCGTTCGACTACGGCTACGCGTCACGCGATTCGGGGTTCGGCGTCACGTCTGACCTGATCGCACACCCGCTGGAGAGCGGCAGGTACATGCTGCGCGTAGGGTTGAAGGCGCCGGAGACGGTCATCGACGGCCCACTCAATGTGACGCTGGTGCTCGACGCCTCAGGCTCGATGCGCGAGGGCAACCGTGTGGCCATCGCCCGCGCAGCGGCTGAGGCGATACGTCGCAGCCTCGATGAGGACGACCGCATCTCGGTAGTGCATTTCACCACGGACGTGCTCGAGCGGCTCACGGTCACGAATGCGTCGCCGGACGACCGCGCCGTTGTCGACTCCATCGCAAGTCTCGCGCCGCACGACAGCACCAACGTGCAGGCTGGGCTGGACCTTGGCGTGCAGCTGGCGGACGCCATGCGGAGGCAGCGCCCTGAGGCGCTCAACTACGTCATCCTGATGTCGGACGGCGTGGCGAACGTGGACTCCACGGACCCGTTCGCCATCCTGGAGGCGACGTCAGCGCCGGACGGCGCGAACCCGCTGCGACTCGTCACGGTGGGCGTCGGCATCGCCAACTACAACGACTATCTGCTGGAGCAGTTGGCGCAGAACGGCAACGGCTGGTACCGCTACCTGTTCGACGAGGAACAGGCGCGCGCGACGTTCCAGCGCGACAACTGGCTGGCGCTCTCGTCGCCCGTCGCCGATCAAGCCCGCGCCCAGGTGACGTGGAATACGGACGCGGTGAAAGCATGGCGCATCGTCGGTTACGAGAACCGCGTCACGTCTGCCGAGTCGTTCACGCAGGACCGGAAGGAGTTCGCGGAGATCTACTCGGGCGCGGCCACGACGGTCTTTTACGAGCTGGAGTTGCACGACGATTTCCGCGAGCATCGCGGGCTGGGCCGGCTGGAGGTCCGGTGGGTCGACCCGAAGCGTGGCCAGCCGGTCCGCCAGACGTCTTCCGTCTGGTTCGGGAGCGAGGTGGGACCTCAGCAGGAGGACCCGCTACTGTGGTTCGGAGCGGCGGTCGCGCTGACGGCGGACCGCTACAGCGCGCTGGGCGGCTCCGGCGAGTCGTACAACACCGGACGAGACCTTCGAACCCTGCAGGGACTCGTGGACAACCTGCAGAACGAGCTGGGGCACCTGGCGGCGTTCAGGGACTTCGTCTACGTGCTCGAGACCCTGGTCAGGGACGTCCCGTTCGTTCCACCGGACGACTCGGGCTACAGCCGGTAGGGGGTTCCTCTTGTCATGTTGAGCGTAGCCAAAGGCGCAGTCGAAACATCTCTCGGAGAGAACGTCGGTGCACGACCTGCGCTCCCCTGAGAGATTCCCTTCGGCGGGCTCAGGGCAGAATCTCGACTCCGCTGCGCTCCGCTCGGAATGACAACGCACAACGTACCACCCATCTCCCGCAGCCCCGCCGCGTGCGCTGCCCGCGCACTCTGGATTCCCGCCGGTGCGGGAATGACGGCCCCCTTGTTCCCTCACGAGACCCGCTGGGGCCACTCCCGCAGCAGCCTGCCGCAGCCGTCTACGCTTGAAGGAAGGCGGTGGCCGAGCAGGGACGTGATGTGCCAGAACATCGCCGGGTTGCTGGCGACGACCGGCACGCCGAGGTCGGCCTCCAGCCGTTCGACCACGAGCAGCGGGTTGAGGGGCGCACCCTGGAAATAGACCGCGTCCACGTCCGGCGAGTCCGCGAATGCGTCCGCGGCGAGGCGGTAGACCTCGTCCGCGCTCTTGCGCTCCGTGGAGGTCACATCCTCGCGGCTCGTGTCGGTGCGGTCCGTTGCGGGCACGGTGACGTCGAGTCCCTGCGCGGTGAGAAACTCCCGCAGCATGGCGTTCAGGCCGTCGTCGAATGGGGTGAGCAGGAGGATGCGGCTCGCGCCGAACGCCCTGACCGCCGCGGCGCCGGACTCCAGCGCGGTCGTGGCCGGGATGCTCAGCAGGGAGCGCAGTTGCTCCACGTGTCCCGGGTTCTGCACCTGCATCGGCGCGCCCATCAGCGCGATGCCGTCCCATCCGTGCTCGGCCACGAGGGAGGTGGTGCGCTCGGTGTGCTCCCTGGCCTTGCCCTCGAGGTCGTAGAGGGAGTCCTGCCAGAGTCCAAGGGGCACGATCTGCACGTCCGCCTCTTCCGGCAGCAGGCGCAGAAAGTCGTCGTAGTGGGCGCCGTGGCCCCGCGAGTTCGCACTGAGGAATCCGAGTCTGACCGTGGCCACGATGAGCCTCCTTGCACGAGCGGCGCAGGCGGAAGCCCGGAGCGGCGCCGCGCGGCTTTCTTCGCAGCCAATCCTAGCCCCGGCAGCCCCGTATTGCGAGGCCCTGGCCCGGGGGCAACGGTCCTGCCCTCACCGACGACTAGATGAGCCTTCCCTGTTCCGCGGGAGCGATCAACTCAGGCCCGTCGTTGTGGGCCGAGTTGACGAGCGTGGAGATCTCACAGGTCTCCATGCGCTCGGAAGGGTAGGGGCCGAGCATGCTCGCCAGGGCGGCGGCGTCCTGCATCTGCTCGTCCAGCCAGAGCGACTCAAACTCTTCCGGCAGGATGACGGGCATCCGGTCATGGACGGGCTGGAGGAGGTCGTTGGCGTCGGTCGTGATGATGGTGCACGACTCGACGACCTCGCCCCGCGGGTCCCGCCATGCATCCCAGAGGCCTGCGAGGGCGAAGGGCTCTCCGGATGCCAGCGTGACCCGTACCGGCTGTCTCGCAGCCCCCGTGCGCCGCCACTCGTAGAAGCCGTCGGCGGGGATGAGACAGCGCCTTCGCAGCAGGGAGGCGCGGAAGTTGGGCCGCTCGGCGACGGTCTCGGCCCTTGTGTTGATGATGGGAGCGCCGGACGGTGCGGTCCTGGCTCCGGAGGGGATCAATCCCCAGCGCATGTACGATGCCCGCCTCGGTCCGCCGCTCCGCACGGTGAGCACCGGCTGCGTGGGCGCGATGTTGTAGCGCGGAGGCTGCGCGAGACCGTAGGCGTCGAACTCGAACCGGAGCGCGAGCTGTCCGATATCCGCGATGAGGCTGTACCGTCCGCACATATCGGGGTGTACCTGGTGACCCGCGAGGTCACGACTCCCATGTTCTGCTTGGCTCCAGCGCCGCTTCTTGCGGAAAACTGTCGCATCCTGTCGATTCCCGCCGGGACCCACTCGTGAGTCTGCCCTTTGCGCCCGACGCTACGGCTCTGTCTCCAGACAGCTGATCCGACAAATCCCGACAGTTATCCGACACAATCCGACAGTTCCGACGACCCTTGCCGGTGCATGGAAGGAGGGCATCCGAGGCACCGGAGACAGCGTATGCGAACGCGCGCCGACCGCGCAATGGGCGCGTGCCACAAGAGGGGGGCGGGACGGGGAAGGGACCAGCCGCCCCACATCCCAGCCCCGGTTCACCCTCACCCGCCGCGCTGACGCGCGCCGACCTCTCTCCTCGAGGGAGAGGGGAGCAGGCCCCCCGAGAGATGTTTCGACTCCGCTGCGCTTCGCTCAACATGACATTATGCAAAGGTCTCCTCACCCCCATCCCAGCCCTCCCCCCGTCGAGGGGGAAGGGACAGGCGCCCGACATCCCAGCCCCGGTTTACCCTCACCCCCGCATCAAGTGCGGGGCGGGCTCTCTCCCCTCAAGAGGCCTTTGCACCACCCATCCCCCCACCAAGGGCCCTCACCCTAACCCTCTCCCCCAGGAGAGGGGACCGGGTACACCACGTCCCGCTACTGCCCGTCCCTGCAGACCACCATGTGGGAGGCGTCCGCGTTGGCGAATATGTAACCAAGACATGACGATTGGACAGATTTGTCATGACTTCTGGTAACCATCCGCAGAGTCCGGCATAATCCCCGCAGTAGACGCCCGTTTCACTTCCATCAGCAGGTCATTTGAGGTGACGAATTGGACCGACCGGACGAGCGAGACCGACGGATACAGGAGCTGGAAGAGCGCCTCGCCCGTCTGGGCGAGGCAGGCCTCCGCATCAACGAGAGCCTGGACTTCGACACGGTGCTTCAGGAGGTGGTGGACAGCGCCCGGGCGCTGACAGCCTCGCGCTACGGGGCGATCACCATCCCGGGCGAAGTGTTCCGACGCCCCATCTTCATAGCCTCCGGTCTCACCAGGGAGGAGCATCAGGGGTTCTGGGACATGCCGGAAGGAATGGAGTTCTTCCAGTATTTCAGCGGTCTGGAGGAGCCCCTGCGGGTCTCGGACATAGACAGCCACCTGAGCGCGCTAGGGATGCCCTCGTTCCTGCCCACGGTGTCGGTGAGCTCCGTGCTGATCGCTCCGATCCGCCATCTGGGGGTCGGGGTCGGCACGATCTACTTGGCCCATGAGACGGGCGGCGGGGTGTTCAGTCAGGAGGACGAGGAGACGCTGGCGCTGTTCGCGTCCCAGGCAGCGATGGCCATCGGCAACGCGCGCAGACACCAGGAGGAGCGCCGGGCCAGGGCCGACCTGGAGACGCTGATCGACACCTCCCCGGTCGGCGTAGCGGTCTTCGATGCCGGGACGGGAGCGCCCGTATCCTTCAACCGGGAGGCGCGCCGCATCGTCGACATCCTGCGGGACCCCGACCAGTCGCCGGAGGAGTTGCTTCAGGTGTTGACGTTCAGGCGCGCCGACGGGCAGGAGGTATCCCTGGCAGAAATCCCCCTGGCCGGGCTGCTGAGCATAGGGGAGACGCTGCGGGCCGAGGAGATCGTCCTGGCGGTCCCGGACGGCAGGAGCGTCACGGTGCTGCTCAACGCCACGCCCATTCTCTCCGAGGAGGGCGCGGTCGAGTCGATGGTCGTCACCATGCAGGACATGGCAGCCGTGGAGGAGCAGGAGCGGCTGCGGGCCGAGTTCCTGGCGATGGTGAGCCACGAGTTGAGGACACCGCTGACCTCCATCAAGGGCTCCGCGGCCATGATCATGGACTCGGGGACGGAGCTCGACCCCGCGGTGGTGCGCCAGTTCGTCCGCATCATCGGGGACCAGGCCGACCACATGAACGCCCTGGTCGCCGACCTTCTGGACGTGGCCCGCATCGAGACGGGCACTTTGCCGGTCGGGCCCGAACCCGCGGACGTGGCCGTGCTGGTGGACCGAGCGAGGAGCGGTTTCGCCAACGCGGGGGGCAAGAACAGCCTCGCCATCGACGTCGAGCCGGACCTGCCCCTGGTGATGGCGGACCGGCGGCGCATCGTCCAGGTGCTCGGCAACCTGCTGTCCAACGCGGCCCGGCACTCCCCGGAAACGTCCGTCATCAGGGTGAGCGCCGTGCGGGACGGCGTTCACGTGGCGGTCTCAGTGGCGGACGAGGGGCGCGGCATTCCGGCGGAGAGCCTGCCCGACCTGTTCCGCAAGTTCTCCGGGGCGCAATCCGAGGACCAGGGAGGGGATACGGGGCTGGGCCTCGCCATCTGCAAGGGGATAGTGGAGGCGCACGGAGGCCGCATCTGGGCCGAGAGCGACGGGCCGGGAACAGGAGCATGCTTCACCTTCACGCTTCCGTCTGTCGAGGACTCCGGAGCCGGCGCGGCCGGCCGGTCCCTTTCGCTATCGACGCAGCGCGAGAAGAAGGTGGAGGAGCGGCCGCGCGTCCTGGCGGTAGACGACGACCCGCAGGACCTCCGCTACATCCGCGACGCCCTCGCCAGGGCCGGCTACGATCCGGTCGTGACCGGGGAGCCGCAAGAGGCGCTCCGCCTCGTGGAGGAAGAGAGGCCGGAGCTGGTGCTGCTGGACCTGATGCTTCCCGGAACGGACGGCATCGAGCTGATGAAGGCCATCCTGGACGTGGCCGACGTGCCGGTCATCTTCCTGTCCGCCTACGGGCGGGAGAACCTGATCGCGAAGGCGTTCGACACAGGGGCCGCCGACTACGTGGTCAAGCCCTTCTCGCCGACGGAGCTTTCGGCGAGGATCAGGGCTGCCCTTCGCGGGAGGGCGGCCGCAGAGCCGTTGGAGCCGTACGTGCGGGGCGACCTGACCGTCGACTACGCCGGGCGCAGGGTGGTGCTGGCCGGCCGTCCCATACGTCTCACCCCGATCGAGTACCGGGTGCTGGCCGAGCTCTCCGCCAACGCCGGGCGGGTGCTGACCTACGAGCGCCTTCTGGGGCGGGTGTGGGGCGAGAAGAGCGCCGGCGACGTGCGGCCCATGCGCACCATCGTCGGCAAACTCCGCCGCAAGTTGGGCGACGACGCCGACAACCCCACCTACGTCTTCACCGAGCCCCGCGTCGGCTACCGGATGCCGCAGGCGGAGAAGCCGAGCGGGTGACCGCCCCCCTGAGCGCGGAACGCGCCTGTGGCCTGTAACTGCTCAGACTTCGTGAGGCCGTCGTTCCAGCGAAGGCAGGAACCTCGCAGCCCGGTGGGCTCAGGTCCTTTGATGCAACGGGTCACCCGTGAGGGCCCCTGCTCTACCGCCGGTAGCGATAGCGTTCTATGGTCCTCAACGCGCGTTTCCTGAGTCTTCTGCACAGAAGAATCAGTACCGCCATCAGCAACGCTATCAACAGCAAGATCCAGCAGGGCGACAGCGAAAGCCCAGACGCAGGGGAATCCACTGTAGTTGAAGCGCCTCCACCAGTCGTCCCAGGAGTGGGAGTGGGACCCATCGCCAGCACCAGATCTGACGTCGTGCCCTTCTCGCGCGCGGACTCTACAGTCGGAGCGGGTGTAGGCTCCGCCATCGCCGCGTATCCCTGACGCGTATCCGGACCCAGTCCGCGGCCCGATTGGCTGAGGCTCAGGCGTCTCTCTCCGCCGAGGTATGGAGGTCTTCCCTGTCCCGTCGTGGGCGTGTCGCGAGGTCCAAGCCTGGGCGTTTCGCGAGGCTCAGGCGTAGGCGTCCCCGGAGGCTCAGGTGTGGGCGTGCCCGGAGGTTCAGCCGTGGGCGTGCCCGGAGGCTCGGGCGTAGGCGTCCCGGGAAGCTCAGGTGTAGGCGTCCCGGGAGGCTCAGGTGTGGGCGTCCCGGGAGGCTCAGGTGTGGGCGTCCGGCACGGACCGCGGAGCCGTTGAGGCCTCGGTCCACGTAACGGTGAGCGGTTCCGACGTGGCGGACGCGCCGGAGTCGTAGGCGACCGTCACCCTGAATGCCCACGACTCGGGCTGGTTGGCGAGGAATGAGAGTGTGGCGTCGGTCCCGGAAGGATGCCAGTTGCCCGCCTCGGCAAGGTCCGCCTCCCACGCGTACGAAGGGTCGGAGTCCGCCGGAGCGTTCGCTATGTCCGCGCTCAGCGTTACTGACTCTCCGACCGCAGGTTCGGCGGGGCTGGCCGTGACGACGACCTGCAGCGCCGCCGCGTCGCCGGGCACCTGCCGCGCGGGAACCGTAGCTGAGGTAGACAGGAACAAGGCCACGGCGCCGAGCGCCAGCAACAGCGTGGGCGCACGCCGGGCCTGGGTCCTCACGTGGCGTACGTCAGCGATCATCTGGTTGGGCTACCCCTGCCGTGAGATCAGAGAGATGCGGGCCTGGTCCTGTTCGGCCGGCGCGCGCGACCGTGGAAAAGCGACCCCGGGAGTCCAGGGCATGGGGATAGACCGAGGCGCCGGACGCGGGCCTCGAAAGCGCGCGGAGAGACTTGAAGGCCGGAGGCGGGAGGAGTAGCGTGCGTCTGGCTGGAGTTCCTGGTGCGTGTTCGAGGTGAGAGTCGGCCGCACCGGGGCCATGCTACCGGGGGCCCGGCTCCGTGAGGGGTCGGGCCTCTACAAGGGCAATCCGGCGTGTCCACTGTTCACTACCTGCTCCTGCATTAAGCAACTGTTGCGCACCGCATTGTATGTCTACATCATTGATTATCAAGAGCAATCATTGAGACATACAATAGTTGCAGCGAACCGGTACTTGAGGCACTGCCGACCTGATGAGAGAATGGGAACGTGACAGAGCAGGATCCCCAAGGCAGCCCTGACCCGCAGGCGACCAGGCCGTCATTCGCCCTGGGGGGATGGATGGCCGGGCTGGCGAACGCTGTCGAACGGGGCCTCGCGAGGGAGTTGGCTCCCTATAACCTGACCCCCATGGAGTTCAACCTCCTCAGGTTCTGCCTGATAGAGAAGGGGGAGGAGATCACGGCCACGCAGCTGGCGCAGATGCTGCCCGTTGACGCATCCCGCGTCAGCCGCATCGTCACCGCGGTGGTCGACAGGGGCCTGCTGGTCAGGCGGCGCCTGCCGGAGGACAGGCGCGTCGTCATGCTGCACCTGTCCCCCGAGGGGAGGGACCTCACGCTCCGGGCCACCGGGAGCATGGACGCGTTCGTCGCCCGGCTCATGACGGGGGTCGATGAGCACGACGTAGAGGTCTTCGTGTCCGTCTTCTCGCAGATGATCGCCAACCACGCCGCCTTCATGGAGCAGTACGAGGAGTAACCCCCGCCCTGTGTCCAAGATGGGCCTCTTGCGGGCGGAGTGCCGTGCGCGCGTGATCCCTTAAATGGTGCGCGGTTCCGTCGTTCCCGCGAGGCAGGCATTCGGAGGTGCGCGTGCGCACGCGGTCGCGCTGGGAGGTGGGTGAGGCCGGGGTCTCTCATGCTGAGCGGAACGCAGCGGAGTCCGCGCTTCAGCGCGCAGCATCCTCCCGGGCCGCCTGATCCCTCTTCCTGGAAGGAGACCCTCGGGTCACTGGCGAGGCAGCGGGGGACCGCCTGCTCCCCTCCCCGCACTGAGAGAGTGGCGTTTGGGGGGTGAGGAGAGCAGACGGACGGGAATCGCCCCGCTAGGGCTTGACGGCTACCGCCTGGCCGAAGGCTATGGCGGCGAAAGCGCCGGGATGGTCCATCCACCTGTCGTAAGCGGCCTTTATCTTTTCGGCCATCCTGGCAGTGGTCGCGCCGTACTTGAAGGCTGCATCCTGGATATGGGACGACAGGAACCACCTGGTGATCAGGCGGTAGAAGACGTTCAAGGTCCTCGGGTTCACTGAAGACATGGAACGCGGCGGTCATGCGGACGTTTGCGAAGCCAGCCTCGATGAGGTGGGCCTTGACATCCTTGCCCATCTGGGCATGCCCGTCATCGGCATCCACGAGGTCTTCGAATACCCGCCACGCCATCTGCACGCCAACGTCGGGGTGCGCGAAGGATGACCCGCATATCATCTCGCGGCAACCCATGATGCCGCCGGGCTTCAGCACGCGCTTGACCTCGGCGAGCACGGCCCGGGTGTCCGGGATGTGCATGAGGACGTTATGGCAGTGTGCGACATCGAAGAAGTTGTCCTCGAAGTCCAGGTCGACCGCGTCACCAACGTGGAACAAAGCGTTGTCCTGCCCGCTTGCGCGGGCCAACGACCTCGCAAGTTCGATCTGGGACTCCTCCATGTCGACGCCGTGCATCTCGCCGGGCGCCACGGCCCTCGCCAGGCCCACCGATACGGTTCCCGGTCCGCACCCGAAGTCGAGAACGCGCAGGCCGGGTCGGAGATAGGGGAGCAGGTACGCGGCGCTCTCCTCTGCAGTGGACCGCTTGAGGACCTCGACGATATCTTCGCTGAACCCCATCGTGTAATCGGGGGTCCCCGGCGTCTGTTCAGTCATCCGGCTATCCTGCGTGTCTCTCTGTGGCCCAGGGCTTGCCCGCCACGATCTCGCCATAGGCGACGCCGAACACCGCGCCAGGACTGTCCTTCCACCTGCTGTAGGCGTCGGCGATCCTGTCGCACAGCTCCCTGGTCGCCGCCCCGTACTTGATGGCCGCTTCCGTGACCTCCGGGGACAGGAACCAGTTGTTGACGACTCCGTAGATGAAGGCGATGTCATCGGGCGTGCTGTAGATGTCCCATGAGGCGGACACACGCACGTTGGTGAACCCCGCTTCCAGGACGTGGCCCTTCAGCTCCTTCCCCAACTGGGGATGGCCGTCGTCGGCTGCGAGCAGGTCCTCGAACATGTCCCACGCGTTCCTCGTGACGCCGAAGTCCGGGTAGGCGAAGGACGACTCGCCGATCATCTCCCGGCACCCGATGAGGCCGCCCGGCTTCAGGACGCGCTTCACCTCCGTGAGCGCCGCGCGCGTGTCCGGAACGTGCATCAGCACGTTGTGGCAGTGGGCCACGTCGAAGAAATCGTCCTCGAAGGGCAGGGCGAGCACGTCACCAACGTGGAAGACGGCGTTCTCCTGCCGGCGCGACGCCGCGACGGCCCTCGCCAGTTCGACCTGCGACTCCTCCATGTCAACGCCGTGCAACTCGCCCGGCTCCACCGCCTCGGCCAGGCCGACCGATATGGTGCCGGGCCCGCAGCCGACGTCGAGAACGCGGAGACCCGGCCTGAGGTGCGGCAACAGGAATGCGGAGTTGGCTTCGGCGGTGCCTCGGCGAAGAGCTTCGAGGATCTCTTCGCTGAAGCCCATCGTGTAGTCGGGGGTCCCCGACGTTTGTTCAGTCAATCTCCTACCCTCCTCCAACTCTGCAGACAAGCGCAACGCGGCGCGGAGGCCACCGGCGCAACGACCGACCGGACGTGAACAGGGGAGAACGTGGATGCGGAGGAGTTGCCGGCGTGAGGCGCCTCGAATGCAGCAAGACCGCACACTAACAGCATGTGCGTTACCGTTGCGTAACTTTATGCCCGGTTTTCTGTGAGTATTTGTAACTATCCTCAGGTGCGGCACGATTGAGCCGGATGACGCCGGTCCCGATCAGCGAGCCAGTCGAAGTGATCAGTTGGACCGGCCGGACAAGCGGCGTTCGGCGGGCGCGGTCATCCGGGCACGGGCTGGAACGTCACTCCTACCGGAGAGCGCGCCATACAGTACACGCGGGGATAAGCATCGCCCACGATGTTCCGCGCCAGCCAGGTAGTCACATGACCTGACGATGTCTCCGGAAAGCAAATGGGGGGTGATTAAGGAAACCGCTCAACCTGCCCACACGAGGGTAAGGGCGGAGATTCCTGGTGACCCGCGAGGGACTCGAACCCACAACCCGCTGATTAAGAGTCAGCTGCTCTGCCAAATTGAGCTAGCGGGCCACTTCTTTCAGGGTAGGGGACACGGCCTCGCGCGTCAACGCGAATGGGGTGGTCGAGGGACTATCCGTCGCTCATGACGAGCGCTCTGGCCGCCTCGCAATCGGCGTCCACCCAGCGCCCGTTCTCGAACACCATGAGCGAGTGTGTTGCTCCTGAGATGGGCTGACCATCGAGTTGAGGGACGGACAAGAGGACAACAGCGTCGTCTCGTCCGGACAGCCTTGTTGCGGCAAGCACGTGTATGGAGAACTCACCCAGAAATGCGTTGCCCAGGGTCTCTACGGCGTTGGCGATCTCCTCTGTGCTGGGCGTACAGACCTCTGCGTACAGCGCCTGGGCCGCTTCGAAGTCGGGCGGCGTAGCGGAGACAGCCTCCAAGAAACCGCTCAGCATGGCCTGAGCGGCTTCTACGAGTTCCTCCTCCGTGTAGTCGGCGGCGGCTTTAGCGGAGGTGGGAGTTGGAGCGGGCTCAGCCGTTGGCGTCGGGGTTGGGGCCGGCGCCGGCGTTGGCGTTGGTGTAGGTGTAGGTGTAGGTGTAGGGGTAGGAGCAGGAGTCGCCGTTGGCGTGGCGGTTGGCGCAGGTGTTGCGGTCGGTACCGGGGTCGGCGTCGGCGCTTCGCTGCATGCCGCGAACAGACCGATGGCCAGGAGGAAGGTCAGGAGGGCGGCGCCAGTACGCCTGGAGGGGAGTGGGGAGGGTTGCAAGTCAGTTCCTTGTACTCAACGTTACCACACATCGTTTCTCGTTCCTCAACTGAGAACGCGTACTTGTGAGGCGTTCTATAATCTGCCAACTGCCGTGCGCCACCGGCCGCGGCGCAGAAAGCACACACGATGGACCTCAGCACACTGGAACCCGGCGACCCGCTCGTCGACCGCGATATCGTCATCACTGCCTCGATGGCCGATGCCTACACCCGGGCCGTTGGCGACGAGTGCGCTCTGTATGCCGAGGAAGGGCTGGTCCCGCCCATGGCCGTCGCCGCGCTGGTGATGGCTGAGGCGATGGAGGCGGTGAGCCTTCCCGCCGGCACAGTGCATACGGGGCAGGAGTTGACGTTCTCCCGCCCCGTTACGGTGGACTCAGCGGTGCGCTGCTCCGCGACCGTCGCGGCGAACAGCGTGCGGCGCGGGACGCGCTTCCTGACGCTGGACCTGCGCGGCGAACTGGACGGACAGCCGGCAGTGGAGGGCAGGGCGGCCCTGGCCGTCCCGGAGGCGGACGGATGAGCGGCGCGCCGGCCACGCTTGCGCCTGTGGAACGCCGCATAACGCAGGAGCGGTTGGTAGAGTATGCGGACGCCAGCGGCGACCACAACCCGCTGCACCTGGACGAGGAGTTCGCGCGGGGCACGCCCTACGGCAGGACCATCGCGCACGGTATGCTCGTGCTGGCGCTGGTGTCGGAGTTGATGACGGGCTCGTTCCGGGAAGCATGGCTGCGCGGGGGGAGGCTCAAGACGCGCTTCCGCGCGCCGGTGTTCCCCGGCGACACCGTGCGCGCGACCGGAACGCTGAAGGGGTCGGACGGGGCCACGGCCACGTACGACGTGGCGGTGACGAACGAGGGAGGCGAGAACGTAATCACCGGTGAGGCGTCGGTGACGCTGGACGCCTGATCGGCGAAGGAGCTGGACTTGGCGAAGTACACGATCGCACTGGACGTGATGGGCGGCGACCTTGCGCCGGCGGTCCCGGTTGAGGCCGCGGTCATCGCCGCGCGAGAACACGACGCCGCGATCGCTCTGGTTGGCGACGAAGCTGCTGTCTCAGCGGAACTCGGGAAGCACGATACGAGCGGCCTGGGTGTTCAGGTGGTGCCGTCGGAAGGCGTTGTCTCGGAGGAGGAGGCCCCGGCGCGTGCGCTGCTGAGTAAGCCGCGAGCCTCCATAGCCGTTGCGGTGGGAATGGTGAAGAGCGGGCAGGCGCACGCCGCGATCAGCATGGGTTCGACGGGCGGGACGATGGCGGCTGCTGTCCTCGCCCTGGGGATGTTTCCGGGACTGGAGCGTCCGACCCTCGGTGGGCCGTTCATCGGCCTCGCGCCGGAGACGACGATCATCGACCTGGGGGCGAACGTTGACTGCAAGCCCGCTCAGATGCTCAGCTTCGGCGCGCTCGGCGCGTCGTTCGAACGCGTCTACCACGGCAAGGAATCGCCGCGTGTTGGCCTGCTGAGCGTCGGCTCGGAGGATGGGAAGGGGAACAAGCAGGTACAGGAGGCGTTCCCGCTCTTCCGGGCCAGCGGCCTCAATTTCGTGGGGAACGTGGAAGGGCACGAGATATTCGCGGACAAGGCGGACGTGCTCGTGTGCGACGGGTTCGTGGGCAACGTGCTGTTGAAGTACACGGAAGGGCTCGCGGCGGCGGCGGGGCACTATCTGGCGTCCCGCCTGGGGGCGGACAGCCCCGCGGTGCAGGCGATAGCGGGCCTGGCGTCTATGGCGGAAGGCGGCGGCGGTCCGCTCTTCGGCGTGAACGGCGTCGTCATCGCGGGGCATGGGCGCTCGAGTGCGGAGAGCATCGCACGCTCCGTGGGGCTGGCGTGCTTCGCGCTCGACCGCAATCTGATAGAGACGATGCGTGACGACCTCGCGCAGGCGCTCGTCCGCGCGGAGGTCGGCAGTGAGCAGGCTTAGCGGTCAGCGTGCGCTGGTCACGGGCGCGAGCCGGGGCATAGGACGAGCGGTCGCGCTGCGGCTTGCCTCGGAAGGGGCGAGCGTCGCACTGAACTACAACTCCGGCAGGGATGAAGCTGAAGCCGTCGCGGCAGAGATCGTGGCCGCAGGCGGCAGCGCCGTCACGTTGCAGGGCAACGTTGCTGACGCCGCGCAGGCCGAGGCGCTGGTGGAGGCGGCGGTGGGAGCGCTCGGCGGGCTGGACGTCCTCGTGAACAATGCGGGCATCACGCGCGACAACCTGCTCATGCGCCTCTCTGAGGAAGACTGGGACGCGGTCATCGACACCAACCTGAAGGGCGTGTTCCTCTGCACGAAAGCGGCGATCCGCCCGATGCTGCGCCAACGCTCCGGTCGGATCGTCAATATGTCGTCGGTGGTGGCGCTCACGGGCAATCCGGGTCAGGCGAACTACACTGCCGCGAAGGCCGGCCTGATCGGCTTCACGCGAACGGTTGCCCGGGAGGTCGCGTCGCGCGGTATCACGGTGAACGCCATCGCGCCGGGCTTCATCGCGACGCAGATGGTCGATTCGATACCGGAAGACCTGCAGGCCCAGATACGCGAGCGCATACCGCTCGGGGCGTTCGGCACGCCGGAGGACGTGGCGGGTTGCGTCGCCTTCCTGGTGAGCGCGGACGCCGCGTACATCACGGGGCAGGTGCTCAGCATAGACGGAGGTCTGGGACTGTAATGACGGACTGGCCGGAAGACCACGCAGGGCCGGGGGACAAGATACTGGTTGTCGTTGCGCACCCGGACGATGCCGAGTTCATGTGCGCCGCGAGCGTCGCTCGGTGGACATCGGAGGGGAAGGAGGTCGTCTACGCCCTCGTGACGTCCGGCGACAAGGGCACGTCCGACCCAACCGTGGTGCCGTCGGAGCTGGCGGCGCTGCGCGAGGAGGAGCAGCGGGAGGTGTGCCGCATACTCGGCGTGACGAAGGTGGAGTTCCTCCGCTACGAGGACGGCATGGTGGAGAATACGCTGGAGCTGCGGAAGGACATCGTCCGCCTCATCCGCAAACACAAGCCGAGCGCAGTGATCACGCAGAACCCCACGGTGCGCTGGTCCGGCCACTACATCAACCACCCCGACCACCGGAACACGGGCGACGCGACGCTTGATGCGGTGTTCCCGTCGGCGCGCGACGTCCACATGTTCCCGGAGCTCGCGCTCAACGAGGGGTTGGACGCGCACATCGTGGAGCACGTCTACCTTGGCGCTCGCGACGATATCGCGGACGTCTATTTCGACGTGACCGGTACGGTGGAGAAGAAGATAAGCGCACTCAAGGCGCACGCCAGCCAGATGCGGTTCGCCCCAACCAACGGCGGCGGCGAGCCATCCGACGAGGAGCGGGAGTTCGGGGAGCGTCTCCGGGGCTGGCTGAAGGACCGCGGCTCCCAGAAGGGCATCCCCTACGCGGAGTCGTTCAAGTACTTCTACCTGGGGTAGGGGCTGCGATGAGCGAGGGCCGATCCGCGTACAACCCCATCACGCAGATATTGCACTGGGCAAGCGCGTTGCTGATCCTGGGGATGCTGGCGCTGGGGCTGGCGATGACCCGGATCGGCGAGGGCGAAGCGCAGGAGACGCTCTACAACGCGCATGTTGCCATGGGCATCGGTACGCTCGTGCTGACCGCTCTCCGTCTCGTGGCGCTCGCCGTGCATCGCTGGCCTTCGCCGCCGCCCGGGCTGTCGCGGGTGAACGAGCGGGCGTTCATCGGGACCCACGTCCTTCTCTATGCACTGCTCATTGCGCTCCTGGGGAGCGGAATCGCCATGCTGGCGTTCAGCGGGATAGCCCTTGCTCCCGGCAGTATCGTTCCCGCTGACGTCGAGGACGTGCCGCCCCGCATGGCGCACAACTTGCTCTCCAAGGTATTCATCGCGCTGCTGGTGGTCCACGTTGCAGGCGTCGTCCGCTACCAATTGGGCAAAGGCGACACACTTGGACGGATGGGCGTGCACTGGTTCAGACGGGGCGCCTGAGCACATCGTCCACGGACTGCACTACGCCTCGACGGGCTCCGTAGCCAGCGCGTATGCAGGCTCGGACAGGGTGAGCGAGCCGCCCCCAGCGAGGCGCAGCGAGGAGTCCGCGCTGAGGTGCTTCGCCGCAACGAGCGCAAGCCCCCGCGTGCGGCCGTCGCCGGTATCGAAGGCCGACGTGACAGCGCCCGCAGGCGAGCCGTCCTCCGCTTCCAGCGCGTCGCCTGCCACTGCGGGAGCATCCGACGTGAACGACATGAGCAGCCGTTGCACCTTGCGGTACGTCTGGAGTCGCGCGATGACCTCCTGGCCTGTGTAGCAGCCCTTGTCGTCGCTGATGGAGCCGAGCAGCCGCGCCTCCAGCGGGTTGTTGAACGCTCCGAACTCCGAGTCGTAGGCGGGCACGCCCTGCGCGATCCGATACGCATCGAACGTGGCTGCGTCCACCTCGTTCGCAATCTCCCGGAGGGATCTCCCGACGCCGTCAGCGGCGGCGAGCGGCAGCAGGATGTCGTAGGCGGGGTGCGTCCCGAACGGCGAGGCGACGACCGCCCCATCCCCCACCGAAAGCACACCGTCGGGCGGTGGAACAGGGAAACCCGCCCTCGCGAGAGCGTCCCCAGCCAGCGGGCCCGCGACCGTGAATTGCGCGGTCTCCTCGCTCCTGTCCGCGACCGTGATCTCCTCACCGAAGGTGTAGAGGTCGGTCCAGTCAGCGACGTCCTCAGCCCTGCCTGGGCTCGTGAGGCACCACATGCCGCCGTCCACCGCCGCGAGGCGCAGGTGGTCCAGCACGCGGGCGTCGCCGTTCGTGAGCACTGTAGAGCGCGCCGTGCCGTCGGGCAGTGTTTCGAGCTTGTTGGTCGTCAGGCGGTTGAGGAGGTCGAGCGCGTCCGCGCCCGCGATCCAGAGCCGGCCGCGATCGCTGCGATCGGTGAAGCCGGCGCGTTCGGTGAGCGCGGCGAGCGCTGTGACGTCGATGCCCATGGCGTGAGCATAACAGGGAAGCGTGAAGCTCGGTGCGTGGCAATACTGCGGCTAGACGGAGAAAGAGGTGCCGCAGCCGCACGCCTTCTTGGCGTTGGGGTTGTTGAAGACGAACCCCTTGCCGTTCAGGCCGCCGGAGTAGTCCAGCTCGGTTCCCGCGAGGAAGACGTAGCTCTTCCGGTCCACGGCGAGCGTGATGCCGTTCTGCTCGATGACCTTGTCGCCTTCCTGCGCCTCGTTCGTGAGGTCGAGCACGTAGGTGAGGCCGGAGCAGCCGCCGCCCTTCACCGCGACGCGGAGGACGCCCTGATCGACGCCCTCGGCGGCCATGAACTGCTGCACGTGCTTCGCGCCGTTCTCAGTGATGGTGATGGTAAGAGGCTGCTGTGTCGTGGTCATCTCCGTGTCCTCGTTTCGTCGCTTGTCGTCCGTCAACGTATCGTAGGGAGGGAACGGGGGTGCGTCAAGCGGCGTGCGTCACAATGCCGGCGCGCGCTGTCACCCGGGACGCGCATCGCGGTGGGTCACTGGCTTACAATGCCGCCCGTGCGCAGGCTGATCGACAAGACACTGACCGACAATCCCCACGCCCTCTGCGGCGTTCGTAGCCCATGACCGCTCGCACCGATGCATTGCTGGAAGGGCTGAACCCGCCGCAACGCCAGGCCGTCCAGTGCGTGGAGGGGCCGCTGCTCATCGTGGCCGGGCCCGGCTCCGGCAAGACGCGCGTCATCACCCATCGCATCGCGTATCTCAACCAGCAGGTCGGCATCAGCCCCTGGCGCATCGCGGCGGTGACGTTCACGAACCGTGCGGCGAGGGAGATGCGCGGCAGGCTCGCCGTCCTGATGGGCGACGGCGCGCAGCGTCTCACCGCCGGAACGTTCCACGCGCTCTGCGCCTCGGTCCTTCGTCGCGACGGCGAGGCCATCGGTATCCCCCGCGACTACGTCATCATGGACGACGACGACCAGATGAACCTCATCAAGCAGTGCATGGAGCAGTTGCAGTTGGACCCCAAGCGCTTCCCGCCGCGCTCCGTGCTCTCCGCGATCAGCAGGGCGAAGTCTCAGCTCCTCGGACCGGAGGCCGTCGCTGCGAGGGCCGACGGGCCTTACGACAGACTCATCGCCCAGGTCTTCGCGGCGTATCAGGCCGCTCTCGGCCGGAGCCACGGCGTTGACTTCGACGACCTGCTCAGCCGCACCGTTGAGCTGTTCCGCCGCGCGCCGGAGGTGCTCGGCAGGTGGCAAGAGCGGTTCATCCACTTCATGGTGGACGAGTTCCAGGACACGAACACCGCGCAGTACGAGATCGCGCGCCTGTTCGCGGGCAAGCACCGCAACCTCGCCGTGGTGGGCGACCCCGACCAGTCGATCTACTCGTGGCGTAACGCCGACATCCGCAACATCCTCTCCTTCAAGAAGGACTACCCGGACGCCACGATCGTCAGCCTCTCGCAGAACTACCGCTCCACGCGCACCATCCTGCAAGCGGCCCAGCACGTCATCCGCGCCAACAGCCAGCGCATAGAGCAGGAGCTCTTCACCGAGAACGGGGACGGCGCTCCCATCCGCATCGCGGATACCTACTCGGAAGAGGAGGAGGCGCAGCAGGTCATCCGTGAGGCGCAGCGCCTCATCAGCGAGGAAGGCGTGCAGCTGCGCGACTGCGTGGTGACCTACCGGGTGAACGCGCAGTCCCGGGCGCTGGAAGAGGCATGCCTGCGCTACGGCGTGCCCTACAAGATCGTGGGCGGCGTGCGCTTCTACCAACGCCGCGAGGTCAAGGACCTCATCGCCTACCTCCGGCTCATCGAGAACCCGTTCGATGAGGTGAGCCTCACCCGCGTGATCAACGTACCTGCCCGGGGCATCGGCAAGCGCACGGTGGACGAACTGCTCGAACTTGCCAACCTGCGAGGCATCCCCCCGTACACCGTGCTCCAGATGCTGGCGGACGACCCGGAGTATCCCACCCCCTTCGATGCGCGGCAGCGGCGGCAGCTCACCGGGTTCCTCTCGTTGCTGAACGGGCTGAGCAGCCTGAAGCCGGAGATGGAGCTGCCGCAACTGGTCGACGAGGTGTTGGAGCAGTCCGGCCTCCGGAGCGCCATACGCGACTCCGACGACCCGGACGCGGAGGACCGCCTGGAGAACCTGCGCGAGATGCGCGGCCTCAGCGCCGAGTTCGCCGGCGCTCCCGCGGAGGAGAGCCTGCCAGCCTTCCTGGAGCGTGTTGCGCTCGTGTCGGACCAAGACTCGCTCCAGGATGATGAGGAGCAGTACCTAACGCTCATCACGCTCCACCAGATCAAGGGCCTCGAGTACCCGGTCGTGTTCATCACCGGCATGGAGGAGGGCGTGCTTCCGCATATGCGCTCCATCGACGACCCTGAGCAGCTTGAGGAGGAGCGGCGCATCGCCTACGTGGGCATGACGAGAGCGCGAGACCGGCTCTACCTCTTCCGCTCGCTGCGGAGGCGCATGTTCGGCTCGTTCGGGGCTTCGCGGCGGTCCCGCTTCCTGAAGGACATCCCACTCGATCTCATAGAAGCCGGGGAGCGCGGGCAGCGCCACGGCAATGGGGCGATGGGCTCGATGGAACGCGGGCCCTCCCTCATAGGGGCGGATGACGGCGCGCTGCCACAGTCGCCACCGTTCAAGGCCGGCGAGAAGGTGATGCACCCCGTCTTCGGACTGGGCATCGTTGTGGACTGCAGTCCGCGTCCCGGCGACTACGAGTTGACGGTGGCGTTTCCCGGCAACCAGGGTGTTAAGCGCATCCTCCACAGCTACGGCAAACTCGAACGGGTGCAACGGTCGTGACCGCGCTGCTGTCCATCGTTATCCCCGCCTACAACGAGCAGGAGCGTATCCGCCCCACGCTGGAGGAGTACGTCGAGCACTTCCGCGGCTCGCATCCAGGCGAGTTCGAGATCGTCGTGGTGCTGAACGGCTGCCGGGACAACACGCGAGGAGTCGTGGAGGATGTTGCGGCGTCAGCGTCCGAGGTGCGGCTTGCGGAGTTCACCGCGCCGCTCGGCAAGGGTGGGGCGCTGCGGGAGGGGTTGGCCCTCGCGGAGGGTTCGCTCATCGTGTTCGTCGACGCGGACAACATGGTGCGAGCGCCGGAGGCTGCGAAGCTGGTGGACGCTCTCGAAACACACGATATTGCCATCGGCGACAGGTTTCACGGCGAGGACGAGAACGAGAGCAAGACGCGCCTGCGCCGGTTCGTCAGCCAGGCCTCCCGGCTCTGGGTGCGCCGCTTCCTCAGCCTGCCGCACTCGGACACGCAGTGCGGGGCCAAGGCGCTGCGCGCCGAGGCTTGGCGAACCATAGCCCCGCACATCCGCGAGAACGGCTGGGCGTTCGACCTCGATCTGCTGGCGCATGCCGGGCGGCTGGGCTGCTCCGTCGCGGAGTTGCCCGTGCGGTGGCAGCACATCGCGGAGGGTTCCAAGGTGCAGGCGTGGCGCGACGCCCCCGCTACGTTCCTCGCAACCTTCCGCATCAGGTGGCGGATGCGGAGGTAACCCTGCCCCGGCGCAGGCGGCGAGGAGCCAGCCGCAGGCAGAGCACCGCGAGCCCCAACGCCTCTCGTGCGTCCGCCTTGGACACCCCTGCGTACCTGTTGCGGAAGATGATGGGCGACTCGTGCACCCGCAGCCCTCTGTACACGGCCAGCAGCTCGAGCAGCCACTTGAACCCGCGTGACGAGTGCCTTGTTGGCATCTGCGTGAGCAATTCCCGCCGGCAGAGTGCATAGCCTGTCAGCACGTCCCGCTGTGGCAGCATCAGCATCGCGCGGACACCGGTGTTGAGCACCCGGCTTATCAGGCGGCGGATCAGCGGCTGGTGTGCGAACGAGCCGCCGCGCACGTAGCGGGAGCCGATAACGACGTCGCAGCCGCCCTCGGCAAGGACGAGCATCCCCGGCAGCAGCTCGGGATCGTGGGAGAGGTCGGCGTCCATAACGGCGACGAACCGGCCTCGAGCTTCCGCCGCTCCCGCGAACACCGCGCTGGCGAGCCCCGCCTTGCCGGGGCGCTCCACCAGCCGGACCCGCGCGTCGGACGACGCCATCTCGCGCACGGCGGCTGCGGTGCCGTCCGGGCTTGCATCGTCCACGACGATCACTTCGCAGGCGACGTCGCGCAGGACGTCGAGGAGCCTCGGAATGAGCACGGACAGGTTCTCGCGCTCGTTGTACGTCGGCAGGATGACTGACAGCAGGGGTTCGGGTGCGGCGGCCACGGCAATTCCCGCGCGGAGTATAGGAGTGCGCGTCGACGGTGGACAAGGTATCAGCACGCGCGTTTACCGCCCGCTCGCCCGCCCGATACACTACGCTCGTGAGTAAGCCCACCGGACCCACGACCGCACTGGTGCTTGCCGGAGGCAAGGGCGAGCGGCTTTGGCCGCTGACCCAGGACAGGCCCAAGCCCATGGTGGAAGTGAACGGCAGGCCCATCGTCGAACACCATCTGGCCTGGCTGCGGGCCAACGGCATCGAGCGCGCGTTCCTGCTCACCGGCTACATGCACGAAGTGATCGCGGAGCACTTCGCGTCCCCGCGCGTCGACGGGCTGGACGTGCGCTGCATCGCGGAAGCCTCTCCGCTCGGACGCGGCGGCGCGTACAAGAACGGCTACCGTGAGGCCGGGCTGTCCGACACCGCCGTTATCGCGACCAACGGCGACGTGCTCACGGACCAGCCGCTCGCTCCGCTGGTGGAGGCCCACGAACGTTCCGGCGCGCTGGCCACCGTCCTCCTCACGTCCATGCTCAGCCCGTTCGGCATCGTCGAAACGGACGGCGGGTTGGTCACCGGCTTCACGGAGAAGCCGCCGCTGCCGTACTGGATCAACGCAGGCGTTTATGTCCTCACCCGGGAGGCGATCAACCGCTTCCCGGACGTGGGCGACCACGAGACAGAGACGTTCCCGGCACTGGCTGCCGAGCGCCGCCTTGCGGCATTCGAAAGCAGCGCGTACTGGAAGTCCGTCGAATCGCAGAAGGACCTGCGGGAGGCCGGAGAGCACTTGGCGCGCCCGTCCTGAAGGCGCCCCGGGGGTCGAGAGGCACTCCCTGTGCTAGAATCGTACGGGCGGCCTTCGGTGAGGCCGCTTTCGCGTCGGGGAGTAGCGCAGTCCGGTAGCGCGCTACGTTCGGGACGTAGAGGCCCCGGGTTCAAATCCCGGCTCCCCGACCAGCTTTCTCCCTCCACGTTCGCGCTCGTTCCGCGCTGCACGCCTGCTGCGCGGCCTTTGCGCGGAGTGGTATGCTTGCCCCGAAAAGCCCCGCCAGGGAGGGTGTGAGCATGCTGACGACGGAACAGAACGAACGATTGGCTCGTGTCGGCCCCGGCACGCCCGGAGGCGAGTTGCTGCGCCGTTACTGGGTGCCGTTCCTGCCGAGCGCCAAGCTCGACGAGGACCCGGTGCAGGCCGTCCGCCTGCTCGGCGAGAACCTTACGTGCTACCGCGACAAGTCCGGCAACATCGGCCTCATCGGCCAACGATGCATGCACCGTGCCGTCGACCTGCGGTGGGGCATCCCTGTCGAGAACGGCCTGCGTTGCCCATACCACGGTTGGATGTACGACGCCACCGGAGCGTGCGTCGACGCGCCCCTGGAAGCCCGCCGTGACATGTTCAAGGACCGCCTGAAACTCCCCGGCTACCCGGTGAAGGAGATGGGCGGACTCCTGTTCGCGTACATGGGCCCCCAGCCGGCGCCTCTGCTCCCGCCTTGGGACCTGTTCGTCTGGCCCAACTCCGTCCGGCAGATGGGCATCGCAGTCCTCAATGCGAACTGGCTTCAGTGCCAGGAGAACACCGGCGACCCCACCCACGGCGTCTGGCTCCACGGCTACCAGTTCCAGTACATCCTGGAGAAGATGGGCGACCATGACCGCCTCGAACGGATGAGCAAGGGGTTCATGGAGCAGGGCGTCGGCATCAAGGACCTGTACGTCCACTCCACGCAGTACGGCATGGAGAAGGGCGTCATCTTCTCCAAGGAGCTCGGTGCGAAGGAGGACAAGAAGTCCCGCCACTCCACGGTTATCTTCCCGTTCTACACGGAGCAGAACGCGGCGGGCGCTCCCTGGAGCGAGTTCCAGATCCGCGTGCCGATCGACGACGAACACACCTACCACATCTCCTACAACACCTACGCCGCCCCCCCGGGAGTCGATGCTCCCCGGCAGGACAAGGTGCCGTACTACGAGGTGCCGATCTACGACGAGGACGGCAAGCCCATCCTGGACTGCATCCTCAACCAGGACTTCATCGGCTGGTGGGCGCAGGGCCCGCTGACCGACCGCAGCGCGGAGAACCTCGGCCGCACCGACATCCCGATCGTCTTCCTCCGGCGCCAGCTCGACGAGCAGATACGCATCGTCGAGGACGGGGGCGACCCGATGAACGTCTTCCGCGACGAGGCGGACATCGAGGCCCTCCCGCATGACGGCGGAGCGATACCGATCCTGTACGGCGGCGGCAGGCCCGCGGATGCGTGGCTCAATCCCGATTGGGCGCGGGACGTTCCGGAACTGACGCGGAACACCCGCACCCAGTACCACAAGGGCGGCGCGGTCTGGGAGTCGGACCGCTATGGTCCGGCCATCCCGCTGGCGGCTGAGATCCATCGCATGATGGAGGAGGCAGTAGAGCGGGCGCAGGCGGGCCCCGCCTAGCGTCCCGCGCACCTGAAGTCTCAGGAGAGGCCCGGCATCTGTGCCGGGCTTCTCTCGTATCCGGCCCGTCCGGCGCCGGCCTGCACACAAGAGCATGCCGAACGTAGTAGGGTATGGGGCGCACCATACGCCGGAAGGTCCGCGAAGCCACGCCCCATGGAGAGAAGCGTGACCCAAAGCCATACAGAACAGACCCCGCCTCAGGTGCTGCCCGAGTTCAGCGCCGCACTCGATGGACTCATCGGCCTCGCGAAACGCGGCCACGACTCGGGCAGCGAACTCTTCAACCCCAGCGACGACTGGCTGGTCTCCCGCATGCGGGAGATCGGAGCGCTGCCGGATGCCGACCGCAAAGCCGCCCTCGACGAGTGGCGGAGCATCGCGCAGGAGGCCGCCGCCGCGAATGCGGAGGGCAGGGCCGCGGGCCGGGCCGGGCCTGAAGCCGTCGTCCGGCTGAACTCGGGCGGCTTCGCCTTCTACAGCCAGCGCGGCGTCGCGCGCCAGCCTCATCTCACGCGCTATCTCATGGACGGCTTCACGCCGAACCGAGACTCCCTCGAGTTCGGCCACGACGACCAACGGCTCTTCTGCAGCATCCTGCCGGTCATCTCGGCGAAGCTCACGGAGTGGCTCGACGCGGGCGAGACCGTCGTGCAGTCGGACCGCCGGATATGCGACGCGCCGGGCCGGTCGTTCCACGCGCGGCAACTGGTCGTGGGGGCGCGCTACCCGCAGCTGCCGTACATGTGGAGACAGCTTACGTTCGACCTGCCTGAGGATGAGCGCAGCGGTGAGCCGGAGATCGTAGAGCTCTCGATCCCCGAGTGGCTGGAAGCGCTGGAGCTGCCTGCCGACGTGCGGGCGGAGGTCGAGGCGCAGAGCCTGACGCGGCTCGTGTTCAAGGCACCGACGCGCGGGCTCTCGCTGCACCTCGGTTTCGACTACGTGGGCGAGCACAAGATGGGCCCGCTCAGCATCGCCATGCACCAGACGAAGATGAACGGCGGCCTCGCGCTGCAGGCGGCGCTCAGCGTCGCGCGCATCCGCGCGCTGGACGGCAGCATGAACAACGCGGCCGTGGTCACGACGGGGCCGTCGCTCCACGGCAAGAGCACGCTCACCATCATGATCGAGCTGGCGAACAGCGAACTCGCCTCCCGCCTCTCCCTCGGGACCGACCCCGAGGAAGGGGTCTACCCCATGAACGACGACATCATCCTGCTCCAGCCGCTCGCCGAGCCTATCGACGTGGAGCTGGACGGGCGTCGCGTCTCCTACGCCTATGGTATAGACGGCACTGAGAACAACTTCTACGCGGTGCCCTCCGGCCTCACCCGCGAGGACGACCCCGTCACGTACGACGTGGTGCGCGGAGCGCCCGGCGAGCCGAACCCGCAGGAGACGCTGGAGAACGTCGTCGCGGACCCCGGGAGCGGCGAACCCGACTTCTCCCAGAACCCCACGCGCAACATGCGCATGGTGCTTTCGCGGCGCAGGCTGCTGCAGCGCAAGGGCGTGGCGGAGGTCATCAGCCGCGTGACCGGCGGCGCGCTCACGGAGGCCGCTCACGTCCCGATGGGGCATATGCACCGCATCATCTGGCAGGCGGTCATGAGGGAGAACACGGTTATCCCTCCGCTCCGCAAGCTCAGCCTGGAGCAGTACGTGCGCGTGCTGATGTATGGCGAGGCGGTCCAGATGGGCGCGGCCGCCGGCGCCATCGGACGGCCTTATGTCGAGTACTTCTCGGACCCGTTCATCATCGGGTTGGAGGACGACAACGCGAACCTGCTGTACGACATCCTCCGGCGGATGCAGGCGGACGGGGTGCGTCAGGAGTTCTACGCTTTCAACACCGGGGGGCTGGGGGCCGACTCCAACGACGCGGCGGAGGGCAGGCTGTACCGGAAGATACCGCGCGAGGTGACGCTTGCCCTGCAGGAGGCCGTGCTCCGCAACGCGGCGAAGTATGAGTACGACCCGTACATCGGCTCCGAGGTCGCGGCCGCCGTGACGGACGCTTCCGGGAGCGAGGTGCTCGACCTGCGCGCCGAGTGGCTGCCGCGCAACGTCTACGGCGAGGAGGACTACGTCCGCCGCATCGACGCGCTGCGCTACCGCCGCTTCTACGGCTCGCCCGAGAACGAGCGCACCGGCATCCTGCGCTACACGAAGGTCGTCAACGACCTCATCGATCTGACCGACGTTCCCCCGCCGCGGACCGAGTGGGAAGCAGCGCGTCTCCTCTCCTTCTGCTGGAGCCTCGACCGCTCCTACGAGACGCTCGGAGAGGCCGCGGCGCACCGCGCGGAGGGCGAAGCGCCGTCCGCCGAGATGCTGGGCGCGCTGAGCTATGCTCTCGCGCGCGGCGTGACCGAAGGACTGGCGCTCTCTGCCGCCGCGGAGGCGACACTCGGGGAGCTCGGCATCCGGAGGTAGGAGGTCCGTCATTCCCGCGAAAGCGGGGATCCAGCGTGCCCGACGGGGCACACGTGCGCGCAGGCGCACGGCCACGCGGCGGGTGAAGGTGGCAACACAGAGAACGCAGCGAGGAGGCAGCGAATGGCGAACGTAGAACATCTGCAACCGGAAGGCATGTCCCCCAACGGCGGACGCTACACGCACGTCGTGAAGGTCGGCCCGTGGGTCTTCATCGCGGGACAGACCGCCTCGGACGAGAACGGCGACGTGGTGGGCATCGGCGACCCCGCCGCGCAGGTCGGGCAGGTGATGAAGAACCTGCGACTCGCGACCGAGTCGGTCGGCGGGAAGTTCGAGGACATCGTGAAGACGACGGTGTACGTCGTGGGCGAGGAGCACCTGGATGCGGTGCGGGAGGCGCGCGGAAAGTACCGCCCGGAGAAGCCGCCGACGAGCACGCTGCTGGTGGTCTCCCGCCTCGCGAGGCCGGAGTTCATCCTGGAGATAGAGGCGGTCGCCTACGTGGAGTAGGCCCGCATGCGGTAGCATACGCAGCAGCAACACAGAGGAGGGAAGCGCATGGCAGCAGTAACGGTCCTGCACCCGGGAATGACAACCGAGACGATACAGATCACCGGACACAACGGCGACGAGATCGATGCCTACGTGGCGAGGCCGGAAGGCCCCGGTCCGTTCGGGACGGTGCTCGTGGCGCACCACATGCCGGGCTGGGACGAGTGGTGCATAGAGGTGACGCGCCGCTTCGCCCACCACGGATACCTGGCGGTCTGCCCGAACCTGCACCACCGCTACGGCCCGGGCACGCCCGCCGAGATGTCGGAGCGCGTCCGCGACGACGGCGGACAGCGCGACGCGTTTGTGCTTGGCGACCTGCAGGGCGCGCTGGACTACATCCGCGCCCGCGACGACGCCACGGGCAAGGTAGGCATCATCGGCTTCTGCTCCGGCGGGCGCGTCGCCTACATGGCGGGCTGCAACCTGGAACTGGACGCGGCGGTCGACTGCTGGGGCGGCAACGTCATCCCGGCGCCTGACCGCATCAACGAGAACCAGCCGACGCCGGTCATCGAGATGACCCCGAACATGGGCTGTCCCGTCCTGGGTTTGTTCGGGAACGACGACGCCAACCCGGACATCGAGCAGGTGAACGCCATAGAGGCGGAGCTGCAGAAGCACGGGAAGGAGTACGAGTTCCACCGCTACGACGGCGCGGGACACGCGTTCTTCAACTGGAGCGGGCAGGCGCACCGTCCGGAACAGGCCAAGGACGGCTGGGAGAAGGTGTACGCCTTCTACGCCAAGCACCTCAGCTAGGCGGGCATCGGAGGCCGCAGAGCCAGGCCCCCGGCGCGGCGGCGTTTTCCAGGCTCTCTGCGCGGGAGGCGCGTGGCCTGACGGCCACGCTGGATTCCCGCTTTCGCGGGAATGACGGGGCTTGCCGCATGCCGCTTGAAGTGCGGCGGCGGCGCCCTCTCCCCTTGCAGGGCAAGGGGGAAACTCGACACGGGAGAGCGACCGGTGAAAGCAGCATTCATACGCAACCACGGAGGACCCTCCGTGATCCAGTACGGCGACATGCCGGAGCCGGCGGCCGGGCCGGGCGACGTGATCGTCCGCGTGCGGGCGTCCGCATTGAACCGGCTGGACCTGTACACCCGCGCGGGACTGCGAGGCACGAAGGTGGCGCCGGAGGAGATGCCGCGCATCCTGGGCGGCGACTGCGCCGGCGAGATCGCCGAGTTGGGCCCTGAGGTGAGCGGCCTGAGCGTCGGGCAGCACGTCGTCGTGAACCCCCTCTGCGGCTCGAACCCGCCGCAGATGCTCGGCACGAACCGGCAGGGGTCGAACGCCGAATACGTGGCCGTGCCGGCGGAGAACGTCGTGCCGATACCGGACTCGCTCTCCTTCGAGGACGCCGCGGCGCTGCCGACGATCTACCTTCCCACGTGGGGCATCGTCGTGCGCGAGGGAAGGCTGCAGGCGAACGAGACCGCCATCGTGCTCTCGTCTTCCAGCGGGGTCGGCACCGCCGCCATCCAGCTCATCAAGGGCGTCGTGGGCGCGACGTGCATCGCGGCCACCAGCACGGGTGAGAAGGTGCGGAAGTCCAAGGAGCTGGGAGCCGACTACGGCATCAACTACAAGATGGAGGACCTCGGGCAGCGGATCAGGGAGCTGACAGGAGGCCGCGGCGTCGACCTCGTGGTGGACAGCACCGGCGCCGCTTTCTTCGAGGACGCCTACGCCGCGCTCGCGCGGGGCGGCAGGTACGGCATCTGCGGCGTGACCGCCGGCTACCAGGCGCAGATCCACCTGGGCCAGCTCTTCAGCAAGGAGCTGCGGATATTCGGCACGTTCATGGGCTCGACGGACGAGCTCCGCCGCATCGTGGACGCGGCGGGAAAGGGGCAGATCGGCACCGCCATCCAGGCCTCCGTTCCGCTCGCGGCGACCGCCGACGCGCACGAGGAGATGGAGAAGTCGGAGCACTTCGGCAAGTTCATCATCGTCGTGCCCTGATGGGGTCGCGCCAAGCGCCTTCATCCGAACCCTTCTCTCCGGCGGGCGTCGTTCTTCCCGCCCACCCGCCCGGTACATCGTGGGGGAGACCCCTCTGCACTCCCCGCAGGGCACGCTCCGAGGGAGGCTGCAGGGACACCCGCACCCTGGCGCGCTCCGGGGGGGAGAGGGCGTCAGGCCATGCAGGAGACTGAGGGTTACCGGGCCCCCACGCGCCGGCGCAAGCGGTGGTACTACGGCTGGACCATCGTCGCGGTGTTGTCCGTCATATCGTTCGCCGGCGGCGTCGAGACGAACCCGGTCCTCGGCGTATTCCAGGGGCCGATGACGGAGGAGTTCGGCTGGACCCGATTCATCTACACGATGCCGATGTCCATCGGCTCGTTCATGGGCGGCATCGCTTCGCTGATCGTCGGGCCGCTGATGGACCGGTACGGCTCGCGCATCATCATGACGGTCGCCGTCGCTCTGATGGGGCTCACGTTCGTCCTGATGGGGGCCGTGCAGGAGCTGTGGCACCACTTCGCGCTGCAGATCCTCGGGCGCACGGTCATCGCGTCGACGTTCTTCATGGTCATCGGCGTGGTCATCCCCAAGTGGTTCATAGTCATGCGGGGCAGAGCGGGTGCGCTCGCGAACCTGGGGCAGCGGCTGGGGCAGATCGGCTTCCCCATCATGGTGGAGCGCATCCTCACCTTCGGGACGTGGCGGTCGGCCTGGGTGGCGATGGGTGTCACGGTATGGGCGTCGTCGCTGCTGCCCGCGCTGCTCTTCCTGCGACGAACGCCTGAAGACCATGGGCTGCTGCCTGACGGCGTGGACATCCGTGACGCGTCCCAGCGGCGACGGGTGGCGGCGGTGCAGGCCGAGGTGTCGTTCGACCGGCGGATGGCGCTGCGCACGCCCGCGTTCTACCTGATCGCGGGAGCGGTGAGCATCCAGAGTTTCGTGACGACCAGCATCCACTTCCACTGGTTCTCCTACCTGACGGACCTGCGCGGCGAATCGGGGGAGCAGCTCATATCGAGCGCGGTGGCGGTGGCGTCGGTGTCGCTCTCGCCGCTCATCTCCATGCCGGTGTCGATAGCGGCAGGGGTCGCCGCAGAGCGATGGCCCGTGCAACGGTTGATGGCGTTCAGCTACTTCTTCATGGCGCTGAGCATCGTGGTGTTCCTGTTCACGGACACGGCGCTGCTGTCGTACGTGTTCGGCCTTCTGTTCGGCGCGTCGACGGGCATCCTGTTCACGGTGATGAACATCATCTGGGCGGACTACTTCGGGCGGGACTCGATCGGCGGGATACGGGGGATGGTGTCGCCGGTACACATGCTGTGCAACTCGCTGGGGCCGCTGACGGCGGCGTGGTCGTTCGACGTGACGGGGAGCTACTTTCTCATCTTCGTCATCAGCGCGGTGCTGAGCGGAGTCGGCGGGACGCTGGTCCTCCTGGCGCGCCGCCCCCTGCTGACCGACCGTTGAGGGCGGGCGCTTCAGGGGGCGAGCGAGCTTTTCTTGAAAAAACCGGCTCATTCGGGCTCATCCGCCGGGTTCCACTCCTGGAACCGGCTTCTCCGGTGAGCCTTCCAAGGGCTCATTCGGGGCTTGTTCCCCTGGAATTCCGAGCCCCGTTGAGCCTTTCTGAGCCCCTCCGCCATGCCTGGCCTTGATGCTCTGCCTCGCGGGGAAGCCGGGCGGAGCACCTGCAAACATGGTAGGGAGCGCGGCGTCGATGGCGCAATGGGCTGGTGTCACTTTCCGGACACCCTCACCCCCAACCCGGTGCCGCCGAGCGCGACTACGCGAATGGCTCGGTACGATGATCGATGGCGTCGAACAAGGGTGTCAGACAGGGTAGGCGTCACAACCTTCGCGCCCAGGGCTTGCCGAACTCCTCCTTGCGTAGGATGAGGCACGTCACCCGTACATGCGCACAAGGATGACCGGCATCGTCCTGAGGTATACATTCCGCTCATCACTCGCTAGACGTGGATAGCCGGGGGCGATGTGATGCAGCTCACAGGCGGCCGCCTGCGATGTCCGCTCCGCAGGGTCGCGGTACGGACGTGTTGGATTCTGACGGCAGCCGCGCTGCTGCTGTTGCTGTTCATCGTCCTCACACCCCAGGGACGGACCGCGTTCCACACAGCGCTGTTCGTCACGCAGACGCTGGACGTGCCTGTGAAGCCCCAATCCTGGTTCACCGACGAGCCGGTGCGCCACGAGATCGTCTACGGCCCGGCCGACGGGGACGAGGTCGCGGACGTCTATCGCCTGCCCGACGGCAGGCCGCGCGCGGGAGTGGTGCTCTCTCTCGGGGCGGTCCCGACAGGGCTCGAAGACCCGAGGGTTGTCAACCTTGGCAATGCCCTGGCGCGTGCGGGCTACGTGGCGATGTTTCACTGGTCTCCCAACATCGGACTCGATGCCGACGTGCATCCATCCGAGCCGCGCAAGCTGGTGAGGGCATTCGAGTACCTTGCTGGGCAGGACTACGTGGACCCGGAGCGCGTGGGGCTGGGCGGTTTCAGTATCGGAGCCTCCTTCGCGTTGGTGGCCGCGGCCGACCCGCGCATCCGTGACCGTGTGAGCTTCGTCAACGCTTTCGGCCCCTATTTCGACGCCGAGGCGCTGGTGCTGCAGGCTGCGTCTCGCAGCGTGCTCTACGGGGGTGAACGCATCGCGTGGGAACCGCACCCGCTCACGCAGCTTGTGCTGGCCACCGAACTCATCCAGACATTGGACGATCCATCGGAGGCCGCCCTGCTCACCCGCCACTACATCGAAGACCAACCTGCTTCTCCGGCCGAGTTGGACGCCCTGTCATCATCCGCCCTTACGCTCATCCGTCTGATGGACGGCGTCGAGCCTGGCGAGGCCGAGGAGCTCTACGCGATGCTGCCGGCGGACTTCCGCGAGGAACTGGCCAGGATCTCACCCTCGAACCACATCGACGACGTGCGTGCGCGCCTGCTCGTGATGCACGACCGCTACGATCCGATGGTGCCGGTGGCTGAGTCCCGCCGGTTGGTGGAAGCGACCCGGGAGCGGAGCGACGTCTCCTACACCGAGTTCGTTGCCTTCGACCACACGACCCCCGGCGAAGGCGGCCTGTTCACGACTCTTGGACAGGCGGCGCGTCTCTACCGCCACATGTACGCCATCGTCCGGACCGCAGCCTGACCATCCGTATTGCAGGCGGGCGTCACCGCTCCGCCCCGCGTGCCCTGACGGCCACCCCTGGATTCCCGCATTCGCGGGAATGACAGAAAGTGCGGGAATGACGAGACGGTTTCGTCATTCCGCCGAGATCGACAACCCCTCGATGAACTCCAATCCCGGCAGCTTCTCCAGCTCCCGGGGCGGGATCTTCAGCTTGCCGGACCGGCTGCCCGCTCCGAGGATGATGTAGTCCATCTCCAGCAAGCGCACGTCTGCATAGACCGGCAGCCCCGCCGGCAGCGCCAACGCCGTCACCCCGCCAATCATCATTCCCGTCACCTCGCGGGTCTCCTCCGCTGAGGCGAAGGACGCACGCGTCACCCCCATCAGCCCGCGCACCCGCTTGTTCACATCCAGCCGGTCGCATGCCCGCACGATCCCCGCGCAGAACGCCGCCGGCCCCCGCTTGCTGGCAACGATGATCGTATTGGCGGAATGGGGCAGGTCGTAGCCGTACCGTTCGCAGAAGTCCGCGGTATCGGCGTACTGCGGGTCGATCGCGATCCACTCCCAGCCTGCGATGCCCAATCCGTCCAGCGCCACGCGCACCCGCTCTTCGATCTCTCCCGGCGTGCTCATTGCCCTGTCCCTCACACCCCCGCTCCCCACGTCTTGCCGAACTCGTCCTTGCGGAGGACCAGGCCGGTGAGGGCCATCGGGGGCTGGGCGAGCATCCAGAGGAACGACGGCTCGACCGACTCGACGCCGTCCCTTGCGCGGGGGCCGGTCATGTCGGTGCGCACGAAGCCGGGCGTCCACGAGACGACCTCGACGTTCTGCTCGCGCACTTCCCGGGCGAGCGCCTGCGAGAAGACGTCGAGCGCGCCCTTCGCGGCGGAGTAGGCGACGCGTCCCACGGCGAAGCGTATCGCGAGGTCGCTCGACACGTTGTAGATGCGCCCGCCGCCCTGCCGCGCCATGACTGGCAGCGCCGCGCGCGTCACGAAGAATACAGCGTTCAGGTTCACGTTCATGTTGTCGTGCCAGTCCTCGTCGGACATCTCAGCGATGAGCGCATACGGGAAGACGCCGGCATTGTTCACGAGGACGTCCAGCCGCCCGGCGCGCTCGACGGTCTCATTGAGGAGCCGCTTCGCATCTGCGGAGTCGGTGATCGTTGCGGGGATGGCGTGGGCCGTCCCGCCCGCGGCCTCGATCTCTCCGACGGTCCCGCGCAGCGTGTGGCTTCCGGGAGAGGCGTCGAGGTTGCGCGCGGTGATGACGACGGTCGCGCCGTGGCGGGCCATCGTGAGGGCGAGCTGTCGACCGATGCCTCGGCTGCCGCCGGTGACGAGCGCGATCTGTCCAGTGAGGTCAGGGGTGGTCATGGGCGTGAGTCTAGCATGCGTCCTGGGCTCGTCATTCCGAGGGAAGCGCGGCGGAGCCGAGGAATCTCTCGGCGAGCTGTCGGGTCGTGTAAGGGTATGAAGGGAGACGCCATACCCGGCACCACCCTGAGGGCCCTCACCCGCCGCGCAAGCGTGTCGACCTCTCCCTCAGGAGAGGTGGAATGCGAGGTTTCGCGCTGAAGCGCGGGCCTCCGCGGAAACGACGGAAGGGCACCCACAAGGAGTGCCCTTGCCAACCCCCCTCTCCCGCTGGAAGAGTGCTGGGGGTGAGGGTTGACGGCTGAGCAGCCCTACCCGCCGATGGGATACAGCTTCCGCACGTTCGTGTTCACCAGCTTGTGGATCGTCTCCACCGGCAGGTGGCCGAGGTTCTCCGCGAGCACGCGCCGCGAGTTGGGCCAGGGCGAGTTCGGGTGCGGGTAGTCCGTGGACCACATGCAGTTGTCCTGCCCCCACCAGGAGAGCAGCTGCCCGCCTACGTAGTCGTTGAAGAACGTCGCGTAGCAGTTCCGGTAGAAGTACTCGCTCGGGAGCATCGATATCGGCATCGGCCGGGACTCCCTGAACCGCTTGAAGTAGTAGTCCCACTGCTGCAGCACGAACGGTATCCACCCGATCTCGCTCTCCACAACGACAACCTTGAGGCGCGGGAAACGCTCGAACACGCCCGTGAAGATGAGGTCGAACAGCGAATTCGTGACGCTCTGCAGCTTGAGGTTCACGGAGCCCCGGTGGGCGAGCAGGTGGTTGCCCCTCCGATCCCCGAAATTCGTGTGTGCGCTGTAGTCGAACCCGGTGAGGATGTGCAGGTGCACCGGCACGTCCAGCTCCTGCATCGCGGCCCACAGCTTGTCGTAGTGGTCGCCCGTGAACGGCAGGTCGGGGTGCGGGACCTGCCAGACCAGCGCGCCGTACAGGCTGCCCTCATGCGTGCGGTACAGCTCGGCGACGGCCTTGTCTATGTCGTAGGTCGCGATGCACGGGATGCCGACGAGCCGCTTCGGCGCGATCGAGCAGTACTCCATCAGCCAGTCGTTGTAGATGCGGAAGCACGCCTCCTGCGCCTCGGGGTGCTCCAGACTGAAGAGCCGCAGCCCCAGCGTCGGATAAAGTACCTCGGCCGATACGCCATCCGTCTCCATCTCGTTGATCCGCTCATTCGGGTCGTAGCCGCCGGGGCGTTGGTCGTCCATCTCGGTGCCGGTCTTAGGTCGCGGCGGGAAGCCGGGCACTTCGCTCTTCAGCGCATCCGGCAACTTGCTGTGCCAGAACTCCGGCTCCTCCATCACGTGGGAGTCGGCGGAGATCAGCACCTCGCCGGAGAGGTCGAGTACACCCGCCGGAGCGTCCTGTGTCGTCGTCATCGCAAACCTCCTCCAACAGTCGGACGATGCCGCGAGCGTACGCCCGCCTGGGCCGGGCGTCAAACCTTCAGCGCGCCGTCCAGAACGCTCCCACCGTCATTCCCGCGAAAGCGGGAATCTCGCAGCCCGGTCGTGGACGGACTCAGCGCGCCGTCCACGCGAGGTCTATGTTGTAGGCGGCGCCCGTCACCGCGCTCGCCGCGTCCGACGCGAGGAAGAGCGCAAGCCCTGCCACCTCGTCGGGCTCGATGAACCGCTTGACTACCGCCTGTGCGAGCACCACCTGCTCCACCACGTCGTCGAGGCTCACGCCCGCCATCCGCGCGAGGTCCGGCAGCTGGTTCTCGACGAGCGGCGTCCGCACGAACGAAGGACAGATCGCGTTGGCCGTTACACCGTGCGCTCCGGCCTCCACCGCTGTCGCCTTCGTGAGCCCGATGATGCCGTGTTTCGCGGCGATGTAGGCGGACTTGTTCGGGCTGGCGATGAGGCCGTGCACGGACGACATGTTGATGATGCGCCCCCAGCCCCGCTCCTTCATCGTGGGCAGCAGGTGCTTCGTCAGTTGGAAGGGAGCCGTGAGCATGATCTGGAGCATCCGCGTCCACTCCTCCTCCGGGAACTCTTCGATGGGCGCGACGTGCTGGACGCCCGCGTTGTTCACGAGGATGTCCACGCCGCCGCGTTCGCGTAGCACCTCCTCCGCGAGGTACCGCGTCTGTTCCGGGTCCGAGAGATCGGCTTGAACGAACGTCCCGCCGATGGCCTCCGCCACCTTGCTGCCGGACTCCGTGACGTTGTTGACGACGACGTGCGCTCCCTCTGTCGCGAAGCGTTCGGCGATCGCCTTCCCGATGCCGCTCGCACCGCCGGTGACGAGCGCAGTCTTGCCTGCAAGCGTTGCCATGTCAGAGGCACTCCTCCCCAACCGTCATTCCCGCGAAGGCGGGAATCTCGCCCCTTGTCTGGTATTGGAGGCGTCTGTGTTGATCCCGCTACGCGTCCGCGTTGCGCCGCGCGCTCCGCACCCGCACGCCCACCGGAAGCGCCATGCCGCCGAGCACCGCCCCGAGCGCGGCGAACAAGCCCGCAAGCATCCACCAGTCCTCGCTCGTGGGGACGTCGCGCAGCGGCATCGCCGCGAACGCATACAGCGGCGCGATGACGACGATGAAGCCGATGGCTGCCCCCGTCAGCTTGGCCGGCATGTCCACGCCGATCCGGTGGCCTGCGGCCATGCCCGCCACCCACGGGAAGAACATCGTGGCGCACGTCCAGAGTAACGCGGCCCAGTCGCCCAGCCAGTCGCGCAACTCGCGGAGCGATACGAGCGCGGCGATCCCGAGCACGACGATCGCGAGCGACCGCACGGCAAGTGTTTTCGTTCCCATGGTTGGCCGGCCTCCGCGTGCATGGTACCATCCATGTTCCGTGGGAGGCCCATCGCGCCTCGGCCCGCAGAGCACTGTCACGTGCCATTCGCGGGTGTGATTTACGCATCTTCCATTCCGGGGAGCGATGGCAACGCAGACCATTCGTAGTTCCACCCAGGCGGTCATCGAGAAGGCGCTTGCTGGCGAAAGCCTCGCAGCCGTCGACGGCTATCGCCTGATCGCCTCGAGCGACCCCGTCGACCTGACCGTGCTCATGGCCGCCGCCTGCGAACTGAACGACAGCGCGCGCCCCCACCGCCGCGTCACCTACTCCCGAAAGGTCTTCCTGCCCCTCACCAACCTCTGCCGCGACCGCTGCGGCTACTGCACGTTCGTGAAGGGTCCCCGCCAGCGCGGCGCGCACACCATGACGCCGGACGAGGTGCTCGCCGTCGCTCGCCGCGGAGCGGAGCTCGGCTGCAAGGAGGCGCTGTTCAGCCTGGGCGACCACCCGGAGGAACGTCACCCGGAGATGCGCGAAACGCTGCTGGAGATCGGCTTCGATTCGACGCCCGAGTACACCGCCGCGATGAGCAGGCTCGTGCTGGAGGAGACCGGCCTGCTGCCGCACACCAACTGCGGCACGCTCGATCGCACCGAGATGGCTGAGATCGCCCCCTGGAACGCCAGCATGGGCATCATGCTGGAGAGCGCGAGTCTCCGCCTGCACGAGCCTGGCGGACCTCACCACGGCACGGTCACCAAGCGGCCCGAACAGCGCGTCGCCACCCTGGAGACGGCGGCGGAACTGGGTGTTGCCATGACGACCGGCATCCTCATCGGCATAGGCGAAACGCCGGAGGAGCGCGTCGACTCCCTGCTGGCGATACGGGACGTGCAGGAGCGCTGCGGCAACGTCCAGGAGGTCATCATTCAGAACTTCCGCGCCAAACCCGCGACCCGTATGCGCCGAGCGCCGGAACCCTCGGCGCTGGACATGCTGCGCACGCTCGCCGTCGCCAGGCTGCTGCTCGGCCCCGGGATGAACATCCAGGCTCCGCCCAACCTGCAGGCCGACGGCTACGAGACCTACCTGCTCTGCGGCATCAACGACTGGGGAGGGGTCTCTCCCCTCACGAAAGATTTCATCAACCCGGAGGCTGCGTGGCCCGACACGGAGCGCTTGCGCAGTCTGACGCGGGAGGCAGGCTACGAGTTGCGCGAGCGCACCGCACTCTACCCCTCGCACGTCCTCTCGGGTATGTGGGCGCGCTCGCCACGGGTGGCGCACCGCCTCGCGGAGTTGACCGACGATGACGGCTATGTGAAACCGGAACTGGAGCGATGGAGTTGTGAACAGTGAGTGAACTGAACGGACAGACTGAACCCGGCTGGCGAGGGCTGGAGTCGCTGCTGAGCGGCGTCCCCGCGGATATAGGCCACATCCTCGCGAAGTCCCTCGAAGGCCGCGAGATCACGGTAACGGAGGGAACGCGCCTCTTCGAGGCGGATGGCCCGGCGCTCCTGGCGCTGATGGTCACGGCGGACGAGCTGCGGCGGCAGGTCAACGGCGACCGCGTCACCTACGTCGTGAACCGCAACATCAACTTCACCAACGTCTGCATCAAGCGATGCGGCTTCTGCGCGTTCAGCCGTGACTTTCGCGAGGAGGAGGGCTACTTCCTCCCGCTCAACGAGATCATCCGTCGCGCGCAGGAGGCGTCGGACCTCGGCGCAACGGAGGTCTGCATCCAGGCTGGGCTGCCTCCCAAGATGGAAGGCTCCCTCTACATCGACCTGACCCGCGAGCTGAAAGCGGAACTCCCGGACGTGCACATCCACGGCTTCTCTCCGGAGGAGGTGCTTTACGGCGCGGTGCGCTCGCGCGGCACGATCGAGGACTACCTGCGCGGGCTCCGCGACGCCGGTGTCGGCTCGCTCCCTGGCACGTCGGCCGAGATACTCGACCAGCGCGTTCGGGACCGCATCGCTCCCGGACGCATCACCGTCGACCAGTGGACGGAGGTCATCACCACCGCACACCGGCTCGGCATCCCCACGACGTCAACGATCATGTTCGGCCACGTCGAGACGAACGAACACCGCGCCGCGCATCTCGCCTACCTGCGCGACATCCAGAAGGCCACGGGCGGCTTCACCGAGTTCGTGCCGCTCAGCTTCGTGCACGCGGAAGCGCCCATGTTCGTGAAGCAGATGTCCGAGGAGATGCGTCCCGGCGCGACCGGCGCGGAGGTCGTGCGGATGCACGCGATCGCCCGCATCATGCTCCACGGCTGGATAGACAACATCCAGTGCTCCTGGGTGAAGGAGGGACCGAAGCTAGCGCAACTGCTCCTGGCGGCGGGCTGCAACGACGTGGGCGGCACCCTCATCAACGAGAGCATCTCCACTGCCGCGGGCGCCTCCTACGGCCAGCTCGTCCCGCCGTCCGGGTTGCGCCGCTGGATACGTGACGCCGGACGCCTCCCCGTCGAGCGCACGACGCTCTACGAGACCCGCCGGGTCTACGAGGTGGAACCGGACGAGCCGGAGCCCCTGGACGTCGCAGCCGAGCACCCGGAGCGCTTCGGCTCCTACCGCGAACTCATCAAGCTGGAGGCCTTCCGCTACGAGGGACAGCGCGCCCCGGCCCTGGAAGGCCCGACACTGCCCGAGGCGCTTGCCGCCGCGCAGGGATAGCGCCATGCCACGAGTCCTCGCCATCTCGGGCGGTGTCGGCGGCGCGAAACTCGCCCTCGGCCTGTCGCGCCTCCTTGCGCCTGAGGAACTGACCGTCGCCGTCAACACCGGCGACGACGAGACGTTCCACGGCTTGCACGTCTCGCCGGACGTGGACACGGTCGTCTACGCGCTCGCCGGGCTAACGAACCCCGAGACCGGCTGGGGCGTCGCTGGCGACTCCTTCCGCGCCCTGGATGCCCTCGGCAGGCTGGGCGGCGAGACCTGGTTCAAGCTCGGCGACCTCGACCTCGCCATGCATCTGCGGCGCACGGAACTCCTCGCGGACGGGTGCACGCTGACCGAGGCCACCCGCGCGATATGCGAGGCCCTCGGCGTCCGCCACCCCGTCGTGCCGATGTCGGACGCCCCTGTCCGCACGATCGCGCTGACGGAGCACGGCGAGATGGCCTTCCAGGAGTACTTCGTGCGCCACGCCTGCGAGCCGCCCATCACCGGTGTACGGTTCGCAGGGGCCGACGACGCGCCAGGCTCCCCTGCCCTGAGCGTGGCGCTGACCAACGCGGACGCCATCGTCTTCTGCCCGTCCAACCCGCTCGTGAGCATCGGACCGGTGCTTGCAGTCCCGGGCATCCGCGACGCCATCGAGCGTTTCGCGGGGCCGCGCATCGCCGTCAGCCCCATCGTCGGCGGGCGAGCGCTGAAAGGGCCCGCCGCCAAGATGATGGCCGAGCTCGGTGAGGAGGTCAGCAACGTCGGCGTCGCGCGACGCTACGCCGGGCTCGTGGACACGCTCGTCATCGACGAAGGCGACGCACCCGAGGCTTCCGCGGTCGAGGCGCTCGGCATCGCCGCGCACGTCACCCCGACCGTCATGACGACGGACGCCGACAAGACGGCCCTGGCCCGCGAGGTGCTGGCGCTCGTGTCGGGACACAATAGTCAGGGCTAGAGCGGAGGAGAGCGTGACCACAGAGAAACTGCCGCAATGCCGGGTAGTCATCCCGATGAAGGACCTGATGGACTCCAAAACCCGGCTGCAGATGCTCCTGCCCGACGTGCTATGCAGCGGGCTCGTGCTGATGATGCTGGAGAGGGTCGTTTCCGCCGTCGTTCGAGCAGATGTGTGTCAGTGTCTGGTAGTGGGAGGGGATTCGGCCGTGAGGCGCATAGCTACCTCGGCGGGAGCAGAATGGACGCATGACCCGGCGGAGAATCTCAACGACACTGTTCGCCTGGCGATGAAGGACGCCTACGACGACGGCATGGACGCCGCTCTCTATCTCCCCGGTGACATCCCACTGCTGACACCCGACGATGTGATCGAGATCCTCTTTGTGGGACGAGCGTTGACCCGTCCGGTCGGTGTTCCTGCGGCTACGGGTGGCGGCACAAATGCGCTGTTGATTCCCGCAGGCCTGGAGATGGACATCGAACTGGGCCCACGCAGCTACGCGAGGCATCGCGCAGCCGCCAAGCGAGCGGGAACTACCATACGCACGCTCAATCTGCCAACGGTGGCAACCGACGTGGACGAATACACGCACTACCAGCGCCTCAAATGGGGCCTCCCCAACTTCGCACCCCTGTTGCTGGACTGGATGGAGTGGCTGCATTACTTCCGGCGATTCGCCCCGCCCCCGCTGCCAGCGCGAGGCGAGACCGATGATTCCCAATCCGACGCCGTCGAACGGAGATAGCGATGACGAAACCGAAGATAGGCCTGCTGCTGGGCACGAGGGGCATGGTGATGCGCGCGCAGCGCGAGGGTACGCCGTACTCCGCGGAGGGCATGCTGACGCTGGCGGAGCGGGCTGAGGCTGCGGGACTCGACTCGGTCTGGGTCGGTGACAGCCTCGTCTCGAAACCCCGGCTCGAGCCCGTGACCGCGATGTCGGCCATCGCCGCCCGCACCTCGCGCGTCCGCATCGGCACCGCCGTGCTGCTGCCTGCGATACGCAACCCCGTGCCGCTGGCGCACAGTATCGCCACCGCCGACATCGTCTCCGGCGGGCGCATCGTCATCGGTGCGGGCGTCGGCGGCGCCTTCAACGACGACCAGCGGTCGGACTGGATCGCCGCCGGCGTCGCGCCGGAGACCCGCGCCGGACGCTTCACCGAGACTGTCCGGCTGATGAAGCGCCTCTGGACGGAGGACGATATCGCGTTCGAGGGCTCGCACTTCGCGTTCGAGGACCTCACGCTCGACCCGAAGCCGGCGCAGCCCGGCGGCGTGCCGCTGTTGCTCGCGACCCACTACAGGACCGGCTCCGAGGCGCAGGTGCGCCGCGCTGCACGCCACGGCGACGGCATCATCGGCATCACCGATTCGCCCCAGCAGTACGCCGAGACCGTCGGCAGGGTGGACCTTGTTCGTGCCGAGATGGGACGAGATGCCGAGCCCTTCCAGCGAGCCTACTACCTCACCGTCAACCTCGGCGCTGACCGGCAGGCCTCTGAGGCCGAGGCCCACGATTTCCTCATCAACTACTACAAGGTCGCACACTGGGGAAGCTCTTGGGGTCCTTGGGGAACGCCCGGCGAGGTCGCGGAGCGCGTTCAGGAGTTCGCCGACGCTGGCGCCGACACCGTCATCGTTCGCTTCGCCTCGTGGGACCAGGCCGGACAGTGGGAGCGCTTCGAGCAGGACGTCTGGCCCGCGTTCGCGTAGTATCCGACCTGTCTGATCCCTTCCCCCTTGACGGGGGAAGGCTAGGATGGGGGTGAACCGGGGAATTAGCGGGGGGTGAGGGCCCTCTGGCGTGGTCGCCTGACTGTTCGAGGTGAGCTTGTCGGGAGTGCAGAGGGATTCCCTCTGCCGGGGGCGTGGGGGTGTCCCCCACAAGCGTGCCGGGCGGGTGGGTGGGAAGAACCAAGCTGCGCTGAACGCAGTTGCGCAAGGGCCGCGTGAAGCCAAGGGAGACGATCAGATGGCCTGGAACGAACTGACCCCGATGGAAAGCTGGGTGATCGAGCGGAAGGGCACCGAGTACCCCTTCTCCGGCGAGTACGACAACTTCTACGAGCCGGGAACCTACGTCTGCCGCCGCTGCGACGCCGAGCTCTATCGCTCCGTCGACAAGTTCGACGCGCACTGCGGCTGGCCCGCGTTCGACAAGGAGGTCGAGGGAGCCGTCAACCGCCTGCCCGACCCGGACGGCTTCCGCATCGAGATTGAGTGCGCCGGCTGCGGCGGACACCTCGGCCACGTCTTCATGGGCGAGGGCTTCACCCCCACCAACACCCGCCACTGCGTAAACTCGCTCTCGATGCGGTTCGTCCCGGCAACATAATCTCCCCGCGTCGTTCCTGCGAAGGCAGGAACCTCGCCTCCGAGGAGCCCTATGAAGATCGACGTCCATACCCACACCTACTTCCAGGACTTCGCCGACTATCTGGCGACGCGAAACGAGTTCCCGAACGTCGTCATCAGGGACGGCCAGGTCATCACCGCATGCTCGCCGGCGTTCAGCGTCGTCTCCCCGCCCGGGCACCGCGAGGTCGAGGCCAAGCTCGCGGCGATGGAAGCCATGGGCGTCGATTTCTCCGTGCTCAGCCACGGCATCCCAGGTCCTGAGCTCCTCGGCGGCGCCGAGGCGGACGACTGGGCCATCCGCATCAACGACTTCCTCGCCCGCGTCGTGGAGCAGTACCCCGGAAAGTTCGCGGCGTGGGGCAGCCTTGGCTTCGGCGACCCGGACCGGACCATCGCGGAGGCCGAGCGCTGCGTGATCGACCTCGGCTTCAAGGGTTTCCAGGTCTTCTCCAACACCTTCGGCAAGCCGCTCGACGCCCCGGAGTTCATGCCGGTCTACCGCCGCATCGCCGGCCTCGGCGCTCCGCTCAACATGCACCCCACCTCACCCCTCAATACCACCGCGCTCGACGGCGCACTCATGCCCGGCATGGGCTTCATCTACGACACCACGCTCGCCACCGTCCGCCTCATCCAGTCCGGCATCTTCGACGACGAGCCCGGCTTCGAGCTGATCGTGCCCCACGTCGGCGGCGTGCTGCCCTACCTCGGCGGGCGCATCCGCGCGAACGTCAAGGGCGCTGTGCGTCCCGCGAGCGACTACTTCCCGCGCATCTACGTCGACACCGTCGCCCACGACGACGCAGCCCTCGCGCACTGCTACCGCGTCGTCGGCGCTGACCGGATGCTCCTCGGCACCGACCACCCCTTCGGCGACGGCCACCACATCGGCATGGTCGACCGACTCGACTGCACCGACGATGAACGCGAGGCCATCTACCATGGCAACGCCGAACGCCTCCTCCGTCTGTAGTGTGTGGTCCCCTCTCCTGGGGGAGAGGGTTAGGGTGAGGGCCCTCCGGGGCGAGGCGTGAGGGTTGGCAGAGCGGGGCGAAATAGGCTATGCAATAGCGCCAGAAGGAGGACGCCCCATGTCAACGACCACCCGGAAGAACACCCCCATGAGCGGCGGCAGCACCCCCAGCGCCGCCGTCTACGGCTCCGACTACATGGTCGAGGTGCTGCGCGCGCTTGGCGTGAAGTACATCGCCCTCAACCCCGGCGCAAGCTACCGCGGCCTGCACGACTCCATCGTCAACTTCAGCTCCGGCGGCCCGGAGATGGTCCTCTGCACCCACGAGGAGATCGCCGTCGCCGTCGCCAACGGCTACTTCCGCGTCACCGGCGAGCCCATCGCCACGGGCCTGCACAACGTCGTCGGCCTGCAGCACGCCTCCATGGCCATCTTCAACGCCTGGTGCGACCGCTCCGCCATCATCAACCTCGGCGGCGGCGGGCCGCAGGACGCCAACCAGCGTCGCTCCACCGACTGGGTCCACACCGCGCTCGTGCAGGGCAACGCCGTCCGCGACTACGTCAAGTTCGACGACCAGCCCGCGAGCATCGAGGCGATGCCCGAGTCCCTGCTGCGCGCCGTGCGCACCGCCATGACCGACCCGAAAGGGCCTGTGTATATCTGCCTCGACAGCACGATCCAGGAGCAGCGTATGGACGAGGCGCTGCCCGTGCCGGACGTATCGCTCTTCCGCCCCCCTGCCCCGCCCGCCCCGAACCCCGACGCGCTGGCAAAGGCCGTCGACGCGCTCGCCGGTGCGTCGTGGCCGGTCATGGTCGTCGGCGAGGTCGGGCGCAACCCATCGGCGCTGCCTGCCGTCGTCGAACTGGCGGAGACGCTCGCCTGTGCCGTGGTCGACGCCGAGGGGCGCTTCGGCTTCCCGAACACGCACCCGCTCGACCTCACTGGCGTCCGTGAGCGCGCACTGGCCGAGGCAGACGTCGTGCTCGCGCTGGACGTGCCGAGCCTCGGCGTGCCGCTCGGGCCGTCGGTGCGCGAGCGCGGAGCGCTCCAGCTCGCCGTGCCGCAGGGAACGCGCCTCATCCACGTCACGCTGCTGGACCAGGAGCGGCAGAACTGGGTGACCGACAACCAGTGGCTGCTGCCGGTGGAGGTCCCCATCGCGGCCGACACCGCGCAGACCGTCCCACTGCTGGTGTCCGCGCTGCGCGAGCGGCTCGCGGGCAGTTCAGCCGTGGAGGAGCGCCGCGCGCGGGTGACCGCGATGCACGACGAGATGCGCGCGGCGGCGGCGAAGTGGGTGAGCGACAACTGGAACGCCGCGCCCATCTCCGCCGCCCGGCTCTACGGCGAGATCGGGGCGCGCGTGCATGGCACGGAGTGGGCGATGGTCAACTCGCACGGACGGCGTGTCCGCGACGTGCTCGAGATCACGGAGCACGCCCACGAACTGGGCGGCGGACGCGGCGCTGGCGTCGGCTACGGCTTGCCGTCGTCGGTCGGCGCGGCGCTCGCTTACAAGGGCACCGGTCGCCTCTGCGTGAGCGTCGTCGGCGACGGCGACTTCCTCATGACCTCGAACGCACTGTGGACAGCTGCCCACTGCGGCATCCCTCTGCTTGTCGTCGTCTTCAACAACCGCTCGTACTACAACGACGAGGAGCACCAGGAACGGATGGCCCGCTGGCGCGACCGCCCCGTCGAGAACAAGGGCATCGGCATCCAGATCACCGACCCCGCGCCCGATTTCGCAACGCTCGCCCGCGCATTCGACGTCGCCGGGTTCGGGCCGGTGTCGGAGCCGGACGCGCTCGGGCCGGCGCTCGACGAGGCGATAGCCATCGTCCGCTCCGGCAAACCCGCCGTCGTCGACGTGCTCACCCAGCCCCGCTGATCCTTCCCCCTCGATGAGGTAGGACAGGTCCTGCCCCACCCTAGATGCGGGGATGTAGGCGGACCGGCGGGGTGGGGTGGAGGCCTGTCATGCTGAGCGGAGCGCAGCGGAGTCGAAGTATCTCTCGGGGGCCTGCTCCCCTCTCTTGAGGGAGAGAGCCTGCCCTGAGCTTGCCGAACGGGGCAACGCGCTTCAGCGCGTGGGTGAGGGCCCTCCGGGGATGGGGGTGAACCGGCGGGGTGTGGGTGCCCAACGGGGAGCGCAGAGGGGTGTTCCCCTCTGCCGGGGGCGTGGGGGTGTCCCCCACAAGCGTACGGGCGGGAGGGTGGGAAGAACTACGCTGCGCCGAGCGCAGTTGCGCAAGGACTCCCGCTAGGCCGGCCGCACCCAGATGCGCGCCGCGACGTCCATGCCGAGCGACACCTGCTGGCCGTCGCGGCTCACGTCGACGACGCCGCGGTAGTCAGCGACCTCTTCGATGACGATGCGCCTGCCTGGGAGCACGTCGCTCTTGACGAGGTAGGAGAGCAGCGGGAAGTCCTCGTCCGGGATCCGCGTAACCAAGTAGGCGGGGCCCTTCCTCGCCTCGCTCAGTCGGAACGCCCCGGGGTCGGACGTGCGGAGCTCGGTGTCGTCCGCCTTGTAGATCGGGCGGCCGTAGGGGCACGTATCCGGATGACCCAGCCGCTCCTCGATGCGCGCGACGAGGTCGGGCGAGATGCCGTGCTCCAGGCTGTGCGCCTCCGCCTCCGCCAGTTCCAGCGGGACGCCGAGCACGTCCACGAGCAGCCGCTCGGCGAGACGGTGGCGGCGGACCACGTCGCGGGCGCGGGCGAACCCGGCCTGCGTGAGGTCGATGCGCTTCTCCTTTGTAACGTGGACCAGCCCCTCCTTCGCCATGCGCTGCACCATGCCAGAAACCGAAGCCAGCGTCGTGCCGACCTCCTCCCCCTCCGGGATGCGCCGCAGGTAGGAGGCAAGCTCGCTCATGTGCGGCTTCAGGCCGTCCTCCTGGAGGATGGCGAGCGAGAGGAGGTAGTTCTCCGCCGTATGGGAGATCCGCTGGGAGCCCGGGGGGCGGGTTCGTGTCCGTGTCGTCATGCGCGTATTATCTCACAACGCCCGCTGCGCTCCTGAAGGGAAGTGCGTGGCGGCGTTTGTCATGTTGAGCGTAGCCGAAACATCTCTCGGGGAACGTTCGCTACGAAGGAGATTCGATGCCCACACTTAATGGCCCATCCCGCCGACCGCACGCTGGCGGAGCGCCCGACTCGCTCGCCATACTGCTGCACGGCCTGGGAGCCGACGGCAACGACCTCATCGGCCTGACGATCGCCCTCGGCCCGCGCTTCCCGCACATGGCCTTCCACTCTCCGGACGCCCCCAATCCCTACGTGGAGGCCGGCTTCGGGCGCCGCTGGTTCCCGCTGGAGCCGCCGGAGGAGCGCGTCGCCGGGCTGCGGAAGGCGGGCGAGGTCGTGGAGACCTACGTCGGTGAACTGCTGGACGAGTACGGCCTGACGCACGACCGTTGCGTGCTCATCGGGTTCTCGCAGGGGTGCATGACCTCGCTCTACACCGCGCCCCGCATGGAGCGCCCCGTCGCCGGCGTCGTCGGTCTGAGCGGGAGGCTGCTCTTTCCGGAATGGCTCGCCGACGAGGTCCGGCAGAAGCCGCCCATCGTCCTCGTACACGGCGAGCAGGACCCCGTGGTGCCCCCCGAATCGACCGCGACGGCGGCGCAGACGCTCGCGGACCTCGGCTTCCCGGTCGAGGCGTACCTGCTGCCGGGCCTCGGCCACAGCATCGACCCGCGCGGGCTGGAGATAGCATCGCAGTTCATCGAGCGCGTCCTCGGCCAGCCGGCAGATGCCGGGGGAGCCTGAGAGGGGGCTGTCTGCTCCCTTCCCCCTGGATGGGGGAAGGTTAGGATGGGGGTGAATCGGCGTAGCAGTGAGGGCCCTCCGGACGCCACCACTTGGCGCGGGCGCGTGCCCGCCGTATCCTCACGCCTGTCACGAGATCCGATGCCCGCGAGGAGGGGAACATGGCCGTCATCGATTGCGACGCTCACGTCGAAGAAGGGCTCGAGACTTGGGACTACCTGCCCCCGGGGTTCGAGCGGCAGCGTCCGTTCCCGGTCCAGTTCCCGGACGACACCGTGTTCGGCGCGCACAACGCCGCATGGGTCATCGACTACAAGATACGCCTCTACGGCGGCACGCCAACGATCATGAAGCGCGCCCTCCAGAAAGGCGCCGACATCGGAGTCCAGGAGCTGACCGACATCGAGGGCCGCATCGCCGCCATGGCCGAGGCCGGCATCGACAAGCAGGTCGTCTTCCCCACCATCTGGCAGGGACCCGTGGCCGAGAACCCGGAACTGGAGGCTGCGCTGGCCAGCAGTTGGAACACCTTCATGGCCACCCAGTGCGCCAAGTCGGACGGGCGGCTCTTCTTCGCCGCCGTGGTCCCCTACCGGCGGCCCGACCTCGCCGTTGCTGAGCTCAGGCGCGTGAAGGAGCGCGGCGGCGCGGCCGGCATCTACACGCACGGCATCCCGTGGGACATGCCGCTGAGCAACCCCGCCTTCATGCCCATCTACGAGGAGGCCGCCCGCCTTGGTCTGCCCATCCTCATCCACACCGGGAGCACGTCCCCGACGCTGCGGCACATGGCCGAGCCATACCCCCGGCCGGACCGCCAGCAGTTCCCGCAGACGAATCCCTACAGCGGCGGCCTCAACCAGGTCATCTACGGCTTCTGGCAGCTCATGGACTCCGGCGCGATGGACCGCTTCCCGGACCTCCGCGTCGTCATCCTGGAGATCGGCTGCGACTGGACCCCCTGGATCGTGAAGGGCCTGCGCGAGCGCAAGCACACCCGCATCGACGACTGGCTGGGCGACCGCATCTTCGTCTCCTGTGCCGTCGGCGACGACCTCTCGTACGTCGTGGACCGGCTCGGCGACGACTTCCTCGTCACCGCGAGCGACTTCCCCCACGGTGACGCGTTCCGCGAGGACCATCTCGCCGAGGAGTTGGACCGCCGCGGCGACCTCAGCGCCGCCACCATTGACAAGATCCTGACCGTCAACCCCCAGCGCGCCTTCACCGCCCTGCGGTAGGTCCCTGATCCCCTTCCTCCTTGACGGGGGAAGGTTGGGATGGGGGTGAAAGAGATGGCTCAGACCAGGGCTGCCGTCAGGCCATACACCTGCAGGATGTTGTCGTGGACCATCCGCCTGCGGTCCTCCTCCGGGAGGCCGGCGAAGTCCCGTTCCACGATCTGCTGCGAGTTGGGCCAGGTGGAAGCGCCGTGCGGGTAGTCCGTAGCGAAGGCCAGGTTCTCCACACCTATCAGCTCGCGGTTCTCGATGGCATCCGCTTCGTTCATGTAGGTGACGTAGACCTGGCGATGGAAGTAGTCCACCGGCGGCATCGAAAGCTTCGTCGGGTAGGACGAAGGCCGGTTCCGGAAGGCGTTGCCCAGCCGCTTCAGGAACACCGGTATCCAATCAGCGTGGTTCTCCGCTGAGATGATCTTCAGTCGCGGGAAACGCTCCAGCACGCCCGAGAGGATGAGCATCCCGAGGGTGCGTTGTGCCTCGTGGTGATTGATGACGGTCCCCAGGCTTGCGTGCTCGTCCCAGTACGCGATGATCAAGCGGCTCTCCGCTCCACCGGTGATCTCGTGCAGGACGAGCGGCATCTCCAACTCCTCGGCCGTCGCCCAGAAGCGGTCATAGAGAGGGGAGCTGTAAGGCGGGCTGTCCGGCGGCGGCGAGAGTCCTATCATGCCGCCCAGCAGGCCTATGCTCCGGGCGCGGCGCAACTCCTCGCAGGCCGCCTCGATGTCGTATAGCGAGATCAGGGCCACGCCAGCGAACCGGCGGCGGTCGTAGCTGCAGAACTCGGACAGCCAGTCGTTGTAGACGCGGAAGCACTCCCGTTGCAGGGCCGCGTCCTTCAGCCAGAACAGGCGGAACCCCAGCGTCGTGTGCAGGACTTCCCCCTCGACCCCGTCGACGTCCTGGTCCAGGAGGCGCGCGGCCGGGTCCCAACCCCCTGGCAATGCCTCGTTGTAGCCGCGCCCCGTTTCGCGGTACGCGACCTTGTCCCCCTGCCCCGCGGCGGCGGCGAGGCCGACCGACACCGGGTGCGGGGGAAAACCCTCGTAGACCAGGAAGTCCTCGGGCTTTCCGTTCCGCTCCAGGGGCACGACTCGTGGAGCGCGGAAGCGGAACGCCTTGTCCACGCGTTCGGTCCACAGGTCCGGGGGCTCGCTGACGTGAGAATCGCTGGAGAAGATCTTGTAGTCGCTCATGGCCTGAACCTCGCTCTCCGGACAGGCGGGCCGGCGCTGCGCAGGACAGCGCCGGTCCTTCGTAACCCGGTCAGTTCAGCCGGTGGCCGGCGCCATGGCTACACCAGGGCTGGCCGGTTCTTCGAGATCCCGGCGCGCTCCGCGGTTTCGGAGCTCACCTTGCCGTCCCGGAGGAACTCCAGGAAGACGTTGTTAACGATGTCGGGCTGGTCGGTCTGGCACTGGTGCCCGCACTGGTCGATGTAGAAGAACTGGATGTTCGGGAGCAGGGGCTCGGCCAGGAACGCGTTCTCGACCGGCGCCGACGCATCCTGCAGGCCGTGCAGGTAGATCATCGGGATGGTCAGTTGGTTGAGGCGGCCGGCGACGTTCCACCACTGGTATTCGTTGGGGTCGTCTGGCGGACGGTTGAGGTTCGATGATGCCAGCGAGTCGACCTGCTTCCGCGCGGCGCGCGTCCGCATCTCCAGCACGTCGTCGACAAGGGCTTCCTTGCGGAACGTGATCGCGTCCAGCATCCGGTACATCGAGTCCTTGGTGCCGTCGAACGGGCCGGCGTCTCGCAGCGCGGTGCTCCGCTTCTGCTGGTCGGCCGGGACGCCGGCGAAGTTGCCGATGCCGCCGGTCGCGATCAGGGGCGCGCTGATCACGCGCTCCGGGTTGTTGAGCATGAAGTAGACCGAGTTCTGGCAGCCGTTCGAGTTCCCGCCGATGTGGAACCGGTCCAGGCAGAGGGCATCGGCGAACATCCTGACGAAGTCCGTGTGGCTCTTCCAGCCGTGCCGGGGCCAGTACTCTTCCCGCGTGTCGGCGAAGCCGTAGCCGGGGCGGTCGGGCGCGTATACGCGGAACCCGTTCTCCGCCAGGAACGGCATGAGCATCCGCCACCCCGCAGCGCCGGACGAGCCGGCAAGGCCGCCGTGCAGCAGGACGACCGCGGGTCCAACGTCCCCCGCCGTCATGTAGTGCGCCCGCGCTCCGTTCTCCAGCCGCACGTAGCGGCTCACTGCCCCCGGGATCGTGATCAGGTCTTCCGAGTTCAACGCCATATCTCACCCTCCTGGATGATTGGATGCGTGCATGATGCGCCCTGCACGCTCAGTGTGCAAACGCCTGCTTGCCCGGCCTGATCCCCTCTCTCTGCTAGGGGAGAGGGCTGGGGAGAGGGTACTGCGGAGTAGGGTGGAGTGTCAGGTCCCTTCCCCCTCGATGGGGGAAGGTTAGAGCCTGCCCGCACTTGATGCGGGGTGAGGACAATCGGGGTTGCCGTGGAAGAACCCCCGCCTGTTCCGTGCCGCTCACTGGGTCAGGGGCGCCTCGGTCTTGATGGAGTACTCGTGGTACTTGCCTTCCTGGCCTGAGCCCCTGCCGAAGTAGTGCCACTGCGGGAAGTTGAAGTCGGACGTGATGGATCTGGGCAGCAGAAGTGCCGTCTTCAGAAAGGCCTTCAGGTCCGGCACGTTGTAGACGTTGGTCTCGAACCCCCACGAGGTCAACTGCTCCACCAGCCTGCTCATCTGCGGTGTGTTCCACTTTACTGACAATCGGTTGATGCCCCAGGAGCGCAGCTCTTCCAGACACTCCAGTCCCTCCTCGGGCCTGCTCAGCAGGATAGGGACCATGGCGTCGATGGGGCACTGCATGATGGCGGAGGGGTAGGCGTCCTGCAGGACAGCGAACCCCTCCCTTCCCAAGAGGTTGGCGTTGGCGTTGAACCAGACCCGGGAATCGTCGAAACCGGCCGCCCGCAGCGCCGCCAGGCTCTCGTGCACCACCGGGCCGCCTTCCTTCAGGTCCAGCTTGATGGACTTCCCCGAGGCTCCCACGGACTCCAGCACGTCTTCCAGCAGCAGCAGGTCCTCCTGCCGGCAGGGATGAGCGCCGTCCAGCGGATCGTGCCGGAGCACCAGCTGCTCGGACGCCGGGGCCAATCGCACGTCCGCCTCACCCCATGTCACGTTGGACGCCAGGAACAGGCGCAGGTTGCGCGCGTCGTTGGTCCCGTGCCACACGAGCTGGACGTGCCGCGGCAGGTCCGTCTCCTGGGCCAGTTGCGTGAGGTCGTACACGTCCCCGCTGACGGAGCGCGGCGGCAGCGCCTTCCGTTGGGACTCGAAGATCGTGTCGGCGTGAAGCAGCATGATCTGGTGGGAGGGGTCCACCTCGGCGATCGCCGCCAGGTTGGCCGGCTCGTTGTCCACTGCGGCGAACACCCGGTATCCCGCCCGCTGGAACTGCAGGACCCCGGCAGCCTTCACCCGCGGGACGTTCCGGTCCCGGGGGCCTGGATTCATGTGCAACAGGTCGCTGGTGAACCGGACCTTGTACTCCTTGCCCAGCTCATTCAGACAATCGAGCGTCTCCGCGCGGATCGCCTCTGACCTGCCGGTATTCAGCCCCACGAACGTATCGGGCTGCATCTGGAACCACCGCATGACCTCCATGACCCCGGAGAACGGTCGATGCGCCCACAGCACCGCATCCGGAGACCAGTAGGCGCGCTCATACCACGCCGCGATCTGCTCGCGTTCAGTCGTGGACAGCCCGAACCGTACCAACAGCTCCCGGATGTTGTCCTCGTGTGTCGTTATTTCCGATATGCGAAGGTTCCGGAAATGGGACGTTCCGTGGGTCGTATCGTAGGACTGAAGAACAGTGATGACGAGGTAGCGCGTATCGAGTATCGTGCCGTCGATGTCGAACAGGATGATCAGCTTCTCTTCCGGGTACCGGCTGCGCATCACCTCGTAGTGCGAGGCCAGCCGTTCCATCCAACCGACCGGATCCATCCAGTTCTCCGACGCGATACTTCCTACGACAAGTAAAGCATAGCAGGTTTAACACGGGGTTCTCGAATCATTAACGACGGCGAAATTCGCGCAGATCTGGCGCGATGCTGAGTTGCGCGCCCGTGACAGCCTGCACGTCTTCCGGCGTGTAGCCGGGCGCGATCTCGGTGAGCAGGAAGCCCTGTTCCGTGATCTCGAACAGGCCCAGGTTCGTCGCCACGAGCTTGACCACGCCGACCGCGGTCACCGGCAGCGAGCAGCGCTCGACCAGCCGCGGCTTGCCGTCGCGCGTCGTGTGCTCCAGCGCGAGGAAGACGTTCTTCGCCCCAACGGCCAGGTCCATCGCCCCGCCGATGCCCCCTCCCTTCGCGCCCGCCACCTTCCAGTTCGCGAAGTCGCCGTTCGCGGCGACCTCGTACGCGCCCAGCACGGTCACGTCCACGTAGCCTGCCCGGATCAGCGCGAACGAGTCCGCGTGGTCCAGGATGGCCATCCCCGCCATCTCCACCACGTACTGCCCGCCCGCGTTCACCAGGTTCGGGTCCTCCTCGCCACGCTCGGCGAGCGGGCCGTAGTTCACCAGCCCGTTCTCGGATTGGAAGATGACCTGCCGGTCGGGGTGCACGAAGTTGGAGCAGAGCGTCGGGATGCCGATGCCGAGGTTGACCACCCAGCCGTCGTGAAACTCCATCGCGAGGCGGTTGGCCATCGTCTGCCGGTCGAGAGGCTGTCTGGCCCCCTCTCCCGCTGGGAGAGGGTTGGGGTGAGGGTGTTCAGTCATCGCAACCCCTTAGACGGAGCACAGCCTCGTCGTTCCTGCGAAGGCAGGGACCTCGTATCCCCACCTCTCCTGGGGGAGAGGTCGGCGCGCAGCGGCGGGTGAGGGCCCTCGGGCTGGGCGGCGTGCGGGGCGCCTGGCCCCTTCCCCCTCGATGGGGGAAGGCTGGGGTGAGGGTGAACCGGTGGGGAGGCATGCGCAGCGTCCTCATCGCTCGGGCGGCTCCTCCTGTATGCCGTCCGGCGGGACGACGACGATGCGGTCCACGAACAGCCCCGGCGTGTGGACGTGGTCAGGGTCGATGTCCCCCTCCTCGACGACAGGCCCGTCGACCTCGACGATCGTCACCTTCGCGGCGCGCGCCATGACGGGGCCGAAGTTCCGCTGAGTGCGGTGGTACTGCAGGTTGCCGGACCGGTCGGCGCGGCGCGCGCGCACGAACGCGTAGTCGGCGTGCAGCGCGGTCTCCAGCACGTACTCCCTGCCGTCGAAGACCCGCGTCTCCTTGCCGTCCGCCATCTCCGTGCCGACGCCGGTGGGTGTGAAGAAGGCCGCGATGCCGGCCCCGGCCGCGCGGATGCGCTCCGCGAGCGTGCCCTGTGGCATCAGCTCCGCCTCGATCTTCCCCGCCTCGTACAGGTCTGTGAACGGCGACGGCACGGACGGGTGCGGCGACGCCGTGAAAGCGGCGTGGATCTTCGCTACGCGCCCGTCCTTCACGAGCACGCCGGAGTCGATACGGTCGTCCTGCCAGCGTCCGGGCGTGTTGGAGATGAGCGTGAGGTCCTTCGCGCCCTGCCGGTGGAGGGCGGCGATGAGGTTGCGCGCCGTGCCGGGCCCGGCGAAGCCGGAGAGCATGATGGACGCCCCGTCAGGGATGTCGGCGACGGCGGCGTCGAAGTCGGGGTAGACCTTGTCGCGCATGGAGCCAACGTTAGCGCGAAACCACCCCGCGCGCCACACCCGCCTCGTCGTTCCTGCGGAGGCAGGAACCGCGCAGCCTTTTTCCGGTCCCTTCCCCCTCGATGGGAGAAGGTCAGGGATGGGGGTGGATGGAGCCGACAGCCTTGTCATGTTGAGCGAAGCCGAGGGCGTAGTCGAACATCTCTCGGGGGGTTCCCCGTCGTTCCTGCGAAGGCCCGCGCTTTAGCGCGCAACCTCGCCTGCCCCTGTTTGGCTCCCCTCGCCCTACAAGGGGAGAGGGTTAGGGAGAGGGTACTGCGGGTTGGGAGGTAGAGGGCGCATTGTCATTTCGAGCGAAGCGCAGCGAAGTCCGCGCTTTAGCGCGCGAAATCCTCTCGGGTCCTGTCGTTCCTGCGGAGGCAGGAACCGCGCAGCCTTGTTCCGGTCCCTTCCCCCTCGATGGGGGAAGGTCAGGATGGGGGTGAATGGAGCGGAGCAGGGCGACGGGCTGTCATGTTGAGCGAAGCCGAGGGCGTAGTCGAAACATCTCTCGGGGGTTCCCCGTCGTTCCTGCGGAGGCCCGCGCTTTAGCGCGCAACCTCGCCTCCCCCTGTTTTGGCTCCCCTCGCCCTCTGGGAGAGGGGCTGGGGGTGAGGGTTTGCAGCGGTATCACTCTTGTATCTTATTGATACTCCGTATTGACAGTATGCCAGTGCGGCAATACCGTTCAGACCATGGTGAAGGGCCCCACGAAATCGGCCAGCGCGGTCATGCAGGCCGAGTCCAACATCCTTGCGGCGTTGGAGGAGCACGGCAGCCGCATGACCTGGCCACGTCGTCAGATGGCGAGGATGCTCGCTCGACGGACCGACTCGTTCAGCGCTGAGGAGATCGTAGCCGAGTTGCCGACTCTGGGCCGGGCGACCGTCTATCGCACGCTGCGCCTGCTCGGGAACGCCGGTGTCCTCTGCAAGACCAACCTGCCGGACGGCTCGCCCCGCTACTCGCTGGACGACGCACACCATCACCATCACCTCGTCTGTGTCGGCTGCGAACGCATCGAGGAGTTTCGCCATCCTTCTATCGAACGGATGCTCCGCGCCATGAAGGCCCCCGTCGGGAGCGAACTCATCGGGCACCGCCTGGAGCTGTATCACCGCTGCGCCGGCTGTCGAGAGAGCGGTCAGGGCGGTGAAGACATCCACGTGCACGGGGCTCACGTGCATACAGACTGAACCTCAACGGATAGTTGGCGGAGGTTAATTGATGAGATACGCTCTCATTAGTTGGTACAAGTTGTTAGTCGTCGGGGCGCTGACCCTGGCGGTCGTCGCCTGCGCAGGGGATACCGCGCCCACGGACACGCCCCCGAACCCTCCGCCTGCGGATACACCGGTTACTACCCACGAGCCGCTCAGCGTGGTCGCGAGCATCTACCCGATGCAATACTTCGCCGAGCGCATCGGCGGCGACCGCGTGGAAGTCGTCAGCCTTGTGCCCCCCGGCGCCGAGGGCCATACGTTCGAGCTCACGGCGCGTGACCTGATCACGATCGGCGACGCCGACGTCATAGCGATGAACGGCCTCGAGCTGGAGCCCTGGCTGGAGCGCGCGCTCGCGTCCCTCGGCAGCGACGTCACCGCGATCGTCGTCGAGGCTGCCGACGCGGAGACCGCGCTGCCCTTCAAAGAAGGCGGGGACGAACACGGCCATGAAGAAGAGGATGAGCATGGGCACATGGAAGAGGACGAACACGGCCACGAGGACGAGGACGAGCATGGGCACATGGAAGAGGATGAGCACGGCCATGAAGAAGAGTCGGCCTTCGACGGACGCCTGCTGATCGCGGACCTCGAGGCGCAACACCTCTCGGTCCTCGACCTCTCCACAGAGGAGCTCGACTCCGGCGCATTCCAGATCAGCGCGCCGCCGGCCGCCATCTACCCCAGCCCCACCCACCGCTACGCCTTCGTACTCGCACGTGGACCCGGAGACGACGACGACGGCATCCACCTCTTCGACGGCGGCGTCTTCCTCGTCGAGCACGGCGACCACTTCGACCTCGTGCGTGAGCCTGTCTCGCGTCACCCCACCGTGGTGACGGATGAACGGCCGGTCCACTTCGTCAACAGCTACGGCTGGACGGCGGTCTTCGCCGACGCTGAGGGCCACGTCTACCTCTACAACGAGGAAGAGATAACCAACACGCAGGGCGACTACCAGCCGATCGCTTTCGAGGCCGGCCCCCAGCACGGCGCCGCTGTTGCGATCACACCGGACCACATCGCGGTGACGACCAGGAACCCCGACTATCCCGAGAACACCGACAGCAGCCTGCCCGTCGGGATCGAGGTCTGGGACCTGGACGGGGAAGTTGTCTACGATGCGAGCAACCGCTCCTGCCCGGGCATGCACGGCGAGACGCACAACGAGGAAGGCGTGATCCTCGGGTGCGTTGGCGGCGTGCTCTTCCTGCACCCGCACGACGGGGGGTACGAGCACGACTTCATCGAGAACCCGCCGGAGATGCGGGAAGAGTCGCGCATCGGCTCCTTCTTCTCGCACCACGACCTGCACCACTTCTTCGGCCGCGCCTCCTACTTCGACGGCCAGGGATTCGCCGACGACGGCATCTGGCTGATCGACCCCGAGGGAGGCGAGTTCCGGCAGGTCTTCAGCGAACCGGTCGCGGCCGGCGCCGTCGGCGCGCACGCCGAGCGCCTCTACCTGCTCACCGCCGAAGGCGAGCTTCACGTGCTCGATGCCCACGACGGCGATGAGATCGCGCACCTCCACGTCATGGAGCCGGGTGAGGACGCGCGGCCCCGCTTGATCATCGTCGGGGAGACGATGTTCCTCACGGACCCGGCCCACGGTGAGGTCATCTCGGTCGATCTCGAACACCTCGAGGTCGAAGAGGTCTGGGACGTTGGTGGTTCGCCCACCGGCATCGCCTTCGTTGGCGTCCTCGGCGAAGAGGACGACCACGGACACGAGGATGAGGACGAGCATGGACACGAGGATGAGGACGAGCATGGACACGAGGATGAGGACGAGCATGCGCACGCCCACGGCGAGTTCGACCCCCACTTCTGGCTCGACCCGCTGCGCGCCATCACCCAGGCGGAGCGCATCGCCGGGGCCTTGATCGAGGCGGACCCCGAGGGCGCCGACGTCTACCGGGCGAACCTCGCCGCGCTCTCCTCCGAGCTCCGGGCGCTGCACGCCGAGTTCGAGGCGGGCCTCAGCTCGTGCGCACACCGCGAGTTCGTCACGTCGCACGCCGCATACGGCTATCTCGCCCTCGCCTACGACCTGGAGCAGGTGTCCGTGGCTGGGCTCTCTCCTGACGCGGAGCCGTCACCGCAGCGCCTTGCCGCCATCGCCGACCGCATCAACGACCTCGGCCTGGGGGCCATACTCGTGGAGCCTGTGCTTGCCGGTTCGCACGAGCAGGTGCTCGCCGCCGAGACCGGCGCAAACATACACACGATCCACCCCATGGACGGCATAACCCAGGCCGAGTTGGACGAACACGGAGATTACTTCGGTCTGATGCGCGACAACCTGAGCAGCCTCCGCACCGCGATGGAGTGCTCGTAGCTCAGCTGGCCCCCTCTTGGGGGGTGCGCCGATGTCCTCCCCGGCGCGCCCCCCATACCCCACCGGGGCGGTGACTGCCCGCCAGTCACCCCGCTGCGTTGTTCCCGCAAGGCCTGGAGCTCAGTATCATCTTGGATATTATTGATACAACGTATTGCCAGTGTGTAGAAGCCCCGCTACGGTACGAGCCGTGACAACGGTCGGGCGCTGCCTGCGGTAAGCGCCGGCAGGTTCCCGCTTACCCATATGCATGGAAACGCACGTTCGCCTCGCACTGGGTCCAAGGAATGGTTACGGAGGGTTAAATGACGAGACTGCATCTCACTAACATGCGCAAGCTGCTCATTGCCGGAGTGCTGGCAATGGCGATCGTGGCCTGCTCGGAGGCCCCCGAGCCCACGAACACGCCAACCAGCCCTCCGCCCACAGACACGCCGGTCAGTGCCCCGGAACCGCTGAGCGTGGTCGCGAGCATCTACCCGATGCAGTACTTCGCCGAGCGTATCGGCGGCGACCGCGTGGAAGTCGTGACCCTCGTGCCACCCGGCGTCGAGGCCCACGCGTTCGAACTCACGGCCAGCCAGCTCCTCATGATCGCCGAGGCCGATGTCGTAGCGATAAATGGCCTCACCCTGTTGCCCTGGCTGCATCGCGCGCTCGAGTCCCTGGGCAACGACGTCTCCGGCATCGTGGTCGAGGCTGCGTACGCCGAGGCGGCACTGCCGTTCGTGGAAGACGGGCACGAGGATGAGCATGGGCACATGGAAGGGGACGAACACGGCCATGAGGATGAAGACGAGCATGGGCACGAAGACGAGGACGAGCACGGCCATATGGAAGGGGACGATCATGGACATGAGGGTGAGGACGACCACGGACACGGTGAGTTCGACCCCCACTTCTGGCTCGACCCGCTGCTCGCCGTCACCCAGGCGGAGCGCATAGCCGGAGCGTTGATCGAAGCGGACCCCGAGGGCGCTGACGTCTACCGGGCGAACCTCGCTACGCTCTCCTCCGAGCTCGGGGCACTGCACGCCGAGTTCGAGGCGGGCCTCAGCTCCTGCGTCCACCAAGAGTTCGTCACGTCGCACTCTGCGTACGGCTACCTCGCGCAGGCGTACAGCCTGGAACAGGTCGGCATCGCCGGCCTCTCCCCGGAAGCAGAGCCGTCGCCGCAGCGCCTCGCCGCCATCGCCGACCGTATCAAGGAGCTCGGCATCACGGCGGTGCTGCTCGAACCCGTGCTCTCCGGTGAGAACGAACGGGCGCTCGCCGACGAGACAGGGGCCGGCATCTACAGGATTCACTCGATAGAGAGCGTCACTCAGGCGGAACTGGACGAGCATGGAGACTACTTCGGCCTGATGCGCGACAACCTGAAGAGCCTCAGCGCCGCCATGGAGTGCTCGTGACCGGACAGGCTCCCACCCTGAGGGGGGGTGCGCCGCATTTCCTCCGGGCGCACCCCTCCCTTAGGCGTTCGAAGGAAAACCCAGAGTAAGGAGGCAGGAATGGTAGATCTGACGGCTTATTCGGTGAAGCTGAGGAAGATGGTGGCCATCAAGGACCCGGAGCTCGTGACCTTGAAGAACGGGCGGAAGGCGGTCCGCGGTGTAGCGGAGGAGGACCCGTCCAGCAGGGTCATCAGGATCGTGAGTGACAAGGACGCCGAAGAGGTGCGGGGGATGCTCGGCTGACCGGCGCAGACTCCGATAGCGCCATCGGGAACGGACTCGTCGGGCGTCGGCCGGAGCGGTGCCGCCGCTGCGCTGCCTGCCGTGAGATCGGCCGGAGCGGCGCAGACATCCACACGGCGCCTGCTTCGGCCTGATGCGCGACAACCTGAAGGGCCTGGTGCCCGCGATGGAGTGCTCGTCGGCCAGGGAGTGACGGCGATACGGCGGCCGCGGATCTGAATGGGGCTGCTGTGACGGAAACGGAGGCGTGCGATGAAGTGGTACGGCGGACCAGGGCGGATCGATGCGGATCAGATGCCGAACTGCGAAGTACGCGGCGGGAAGTGCATGGCAACTGGGACCGGTCAGTGCGCGGACTGCTGGAAGCGAGCGGTCGACGGCGACTTCGTGACGCCGCCTTACCCGGAGTCGCGCGAGTTCGAACTGCATGAGTTGCTCACCTTCGCGACTATCGTGGCCAACGCGGCAGAGCACCAGCTCGACCCGGAAGAGGCGGACGCTGAGTTCAACGCAGTGCTTGTCGACATGGACCCGGACGATGCCAGCTTCATGGTGGATCTGATGTTCTACCACTGACTGGTCCCCTCTTGGGGGGTGCGCCGGGAAAACACAACAGTAAGGAGGCGGGAAATGGCAGAGTTGACGGCCTATTCGGTGAAACTGAGGAAGGTAGTGGTCATCAAGGACCCCGAGGTGGTGACTCTTAAGAACGGAGCGAAGGCGGTCCGCGGCGTAGCGGCGGAGGACCCGTCCAGCAAGGTCTTCAAGATTCTGAGTGCCAGGCAGGCGGAGGAGATCGCGGGAACGCTCCGCTGACCGACACCGGCTCCGAGTAGGGGGTGCGTCGAGGTCCTCCACGGCGCACCCCCCTGCTCCAATGGCGGCAACCCACACCCCCAGCCCCTCTCCCAGTGGGCGAGGGGGGCAACCCGGTTGCGAGTGACGTGTCGGCTGGTTCCGGGCTTCGCTGGCGTGATGGGGTTGGAGCACGTTGGGATTAAGGGTGCCAGGGGGCATCGCAGTTGGCACTCTTAAGGCCGACTTCAGGAGTGAAGCGGGATGGCAATCTGGCACTCTTGGCACTCTTAATCGGGGGTGTTTCCAAGGCCACGGCCTGCTTCCCGGCATTAAGGACGCAAGAGTGCCAGTGTTTTCGAAGTTCTGAGCGGTCATCGGGGTGTCTCATCCTGTTGCGGAGTGCTGCGCGACGGGAGTGACCAATACCATGCGCCCGCGCCAGGCCCCTCTGAGGCCCCGATGCGGGTGGACCTGATGCCGGCAAGGGCGCGGGCGCGGAAGAGGGTACGGCGAGATATGCCATGCATCGCGGCTTCGCGCTCGATCTCGGAGGCGGGGCGGGGGCCGTCGGCGAGGGCACGGGTGAGGAAGGTTTGCGCCGCACGGGTCCTCGCGCCGTCGTCGGGGCGGGGTCCGGCGAGGGCGTTCATGTGGGCGGGGAAGACGGGCTTGCGCCAGGCAACGGTGAAGGCGTCGGAAGGCGGCAGGACGAAGGGGATGGCGGGGGTGTCGTCGCTCATGGCGGGGCGGAGGGGGACGAGGAAGCGGCGCTCACCGGGCCCGACGACGGCGGTAGTGAAGACGACGGAGGCCTGCGCCAGGCGGTTCTGCATGGCGGTGACGGCGCGCGGATAGTTGAGGGCGGGGTTGTGGGTGAGGGCGACGACGGCCGCGCCGGTACGCGCCGCGAGGGCCTTGAGCATGCCGAGGATGGTGGAGAGGCGGGCACGGTGCATCGAGGCGAGGTCTTCCACCTGGTCTACGATCAGGAGGACAGCCTTCCCCTCGGCGATGTAGTTGGCGAGTCGTGCCATGACCTTGTCGAGGCTGGGCCATGGCGCGACGAGCCTAGAGCCAGGGGCCGGGGACGACCAGAACGGGTCCCGCGCAGGCGCCCGTATGCCGACCGGCTTGCGACGGGGAACGCGCACTTCATTGCCGTCGTTATCGAAGACGTATTCTTCGTCATCCTCATCCTCGTCGTCGTCCTCCTGGTAGAAGTACCCGTCGTCCTCGTCGTTGGGTGGGTCGTCGGGGTAGTAGTCGACGGGGTGCGTGGGGGAGAGGAGGTCGGCGAGGTAGACGCGTTGCAGATCGGCCCCGAACAGGCGGAGAGTGGGGAGGACGTCGGCCTTGGGGTTGTCGTCGAGGAGGGCGAGAACGACAGGGGCGGAGGGGAACAGAGCGTCCGGCTGGTCGGGGGCGGCTGCGCCGCGCGAGACGCGGGCGGCGATGTCGAGGGCGATGGAGGTCTTGCCGGAGGAGGGGTATCCGGCGATGAGGGTGAGTTTGCCGAGAGGGATGCGGTTGGGCCAGAGCCAGTCGGGCGGCTGTTGAATGAAGAAGTAGAAGGGCTGGAGTCCGGCTCCCTGCGCGCCGAAGGCGTTGTAGATCTCCGATGCGGGGGCGAGGCCGCGCTTCGCAAGGGCGTCGTAGATGCGGGGCGGGGGACAGGAGGGACAGTGGAACGCCAGGATCTCGCGGCGTTCGTCCCAGACGACGGTAAGAGTGGGGGCCTCGGCGTGGCCGTGGGAAGGGCAGTGGAGGGTGGAGCCGGTTGCGCATTCGCAGCCGGGGACGCCGCAGCGAAGGGCGCGGTCGAGCCGGTTGAGGTAGGCGACATCCTGCGGCGAGAGGACGTCGGGCAGTATGTGGTTGTAGGGCGCGGGAGCGGGTTGTGTAGTCATGCACCCATGGTAGGGAGGGGTGCGTTGGGGGCGCAACGGGCGCGTGTCACATAGGCGATAGGATGGAGAAGAATGTGAGGTTCTCGCGCGCACGCGCGCGAGCGCGCGAAGGTTGGACACGAACCGTCCGGATGTGGCAGGATTGGGCAAGAGGACAGAAGCGAAGACAGCGCCTCACCGAGCCAAGAAACAACAAGGCGCTTTGCCCCCCTGCCCTCTGCAGGACGAAGCCATCGCTTTGGCAAAGAGACCTCCCACAGGTATGTCTGGGGGGTTATTTTTTTGTCTACGGCTGTGGGGTCTAGCCTCGGTTCGTAGACATAGCTTGGCAGTCGCGGGCTGCAGAAAGGAGGCACGATGGACAAGGTACGTAACGCCTATTACGTAATAGGCATTGTGGCCAGCATGGTTACGTTCATCACCTACTTCTAGGCTGATAGAGCACCATGCCTAACAACCTCCCCCAGTCGGGAGGTTTTTCATAGGTCAAGTCCGACAGCAGCAACACGTTGCGGCTACGGCCGCGGAAAGGGGAGCAGCATGCACAAGGTTCGAAGCGTCCACTACATCCTGGGCACCGCAGTCAACTTATGCAGCATAGCTGCGGGCGTTATGGCCGTTGCCCTTCCCTGAGCGGTCAGCCTAACCCTCTCCCCTAGCAGGGAGAGGGCGAGGGCGCCCACAAGGGACGCCCCTACACCAACCAAGTACCCTCACCCGCCGCGCAAGCGCGTCGACCTCTTCCAGAGGGCGAGGTAAGCGAAGGGCACCCACAAGGGGTGCCCCTACACCAAGCACCTCCCGCCACCCGTTCACCCCTATCCTGGCCTTCCCATCGAGGGGGAAGGAACCAGCCGCCTCCCATACCCAGCCCCACCATGTGACCTGCCCGGTCACCCTGGATTCCCGCCGGTGCGGGAATGACGGTGGCTTCGCCCCCCGTTGGGCTGCGAGGTTACGCGCTAAAGCGCGGGGCTCCGCAGGACGGTTCGACAGGCTCACCATGAGCGGACACCTTACCCAACATGAGCAGGCCATCCCCGAGAGATGTTTCGACTACGCCTCCGGCTCCGCTCAACATGACAAGCAGGGGCGCAAGCCCACTACAATACATCGCCTACATGGAGGTGAGCGTTGGGGAAGCTGGACGGGCGGACGGTGATCGTGACCGGGGCGAGCCGGGGCATCGGGGCGGAGATCGCGCGGGTGCTCGCGGCGGAGGGCGGCCGCGTGGTGTGCGCGGCGCGCACGCTGCGCGAGGGCGACCACCCGCTGGAAGGCTCGCTCGAGCAGACGGTCGCCGGCATCCGCGGCGCGGGGCATGAGGCGTCGGCGGTCGCGGTCAACATCTCGGAGGCCGAAGAGTGCGAGCGGCTCGTGCTGGAAGCGCGGTCGCTCTACGGGCCGGTGGACGTGCTGGTGAACAACGCAGCGCTCTCCTACTTCGTGCCGGTGACCGACTACGCCGTCAACCGCTGGATGCGCTCGTGGGCGGTGAACCTGCACGCGCCGTTCATCCTGAGCCGCCTCGTACTGGAGGACATGGTCCCGCGCAAGAGCGGCCGCATCGTCAACATCTCGTCGGTCGCGGCGATAGGGCCGGGGCACGGGCCGTACGTCGGCGAGGGCGCGGAGGAGTTCCGGCTGAAGGGAGGCACGGGCTACGGCGCGCAGAAGGCGGCATTGGAGCGCTTCACCCAGGGGCTCGCGTCGGAGGTGTACGTGGACGGCGTTGGCGTCGCGGCGGTCGCGCCGTCGCTCATCGTGCCGACGCCGGGCACCGTGTTCCACAACCTCGTGACGGGGTACGACGACCCGCGGGGCGAGCACCCGAACGTGCTCGCGCAGGCCGTGCTGCTGCTGGCAACGGAGCCCCTGGACGCCGTCAGTGGGCGCGTCTGCTACAGCCAGCAGCTGCTGCGGGAGTTCGGCTGGGCCGACGGCGGCAGCGGCCCCGGCATCGACGACGACCACCCGGTGAGCGGGTTCTCGCTGCGGTAGATTTCGCCTGTCATTCCCGCGAAGGCGGGAATCCAGACCGGTGTAGGGGCATCCCTCCTGGGTGCCCGAGGAAGAGGGGACGGGGGCGAACCGGCGGGGTGAGGGGTGTCTGATCCCCTCGCCCCCTGGGAGAGGGCAACGCGCTTCAGCGCGTGGGTGAGGGTTGACTGGCGGGGCGGTGGGTCAGGGCTGCGAGGTTCCTGCTCTCCGCGGGCGCTGAAGCGCAGGAACGACGAGACAAGAAGGAGGACAGCGATGGCAACCCGGTTCCGAGCGGACCACGTTGGGAGTTTCCTGCGGCCGCCGGAGGTGAAGGAGGCGCGGCAGGCGTTCGAGGACGGCAGCATCTCCGAGGAGGCGCTGCGCGAGATTGAGAACGAGCACATCCTGCGCGTGATCGACCTGCAGAAGCAGTCCGGCATAGGCATCTATTCGGACGGCGAACTGCGGCGCAGCGGGTGGGCCGGCGACTTCGGCGAGGCGGTCGAGGGGTTCATCGTCGGCGAGCCGCCCGTCCGCATGCCGTTCCAGGGCGGCAAGGGTGACTGGGAGGGTCCCGGCATCACGCCGGAGAACCCGATGGGCATGCCGGGCACGGCGGGCGGACGCATCATCGGCGAGCCTCTGCGGCAGGTTCGGCGGCTCACCGGTCACGAGTCGTCGTTCATCAAGGAGCACGCGCCGGGGCCGTACAAGGTGACGATGCCCGCCGCCAGCTACGTGGTGGCGCGCGGCTACAAGCCGGGCGTGACGGACACGGTGTACGAGTCGCGCGCGGCGGTGCTGGCCGACGTGGCGTCCATCATCCGCGACGAGGTCGTGGCGCTCATCGGCGAGGGCTGCCCATACGTGCAGTTGGACAACCCGCACTACCCGGACTACATCCCGGAGGAGCGCCGCCGGCAGTGGGCCGCTCAGGGGGTCGACCAGGACCGGGCGCTGCAGGAGGACATCGACGCGGACAACTCGTGCCTGCGCGGGTTCGACCGCAGCAACACGCTCCTGGCCATGCACGTCTGCAGGGGGAACGGGGCCTACGGCGCGTGGCACACGTCCGGCGGCTACGACCGCATCGCGGAGCAACTCTTCAGCCAACTGGAGGTCGACGCCTTCCTGCTGGAGTACGACAGCGAGCGCGCGGGGACGTTCGCGCCGCTGCGGTTCATGCCGAAGGGGAAGACGGTGGTGCTGGGCCTCGTGACGACGAAGGCGGGTGAGCTCGAATCGCAGGACACGCTGCTCCGTCGCATCGACGAGGCGTCGCAGTACGTGGATGCCGACGACCTCGCGCTCAGCCCCCAATGCGGCTTCTCGTCGACGCTGCAGGGCAACCCCATCACCTGGGAGGACCAGCTGCGGAAGCTGGAGTTGGTGGTGGAGACGGCGCGCCGCGCGTGGGGAGGGTAGCGCTCCAACCCTCACCCGCCGCGCTGTCGCGCGTCCACCTCTCCCAGAGGGCGAGGTGGGGGACGAGGTTCCTGCCTCCGCAGGAATGACGGAGGAGAGCGGGAATGGCGTCCTGCCCGGCTCCCCTCGCCCTCTGGGAGAGGGGCTGGGGGTGAGGGTGTTTCGGTCCCTTCCCCCTCGATGGGGGAAGGCTAGAGCCTGCCCCGCACTTGATGCGGGGATGGGGGTGAACGGCGCAGAGTGAGACGCCACCTCCCCGAGCCCCGCCCCGCGTGCGCTGCCCGCGCACCCTGGGTTCCCGCCTGTGCGGGAACGACGAAGGCCGGGGTGACGGAGCGACGATGACAACGCAAGAGGAGCAACGATGACCATGTGGGGAGCCGGTTTCTACGGAGACCCGTGCCGCGAGTGCGGGTACTCGTGGTCTATCACACCGGAGGAGGCGACGGCGCTGATCCTCGACACGCCGCGGCGGTACGCGGAGCTGCTGGACGGCGCAGACGGGAGCGCGCGGCACCCCGACCTGACGTGGTCGGTTACGGCGTACGTCGAGCACGTCGCGGACAACATCCGCAACTGGGCCGAGCGCATCGTGAGCGCGGTCGCTGCGGGGCAGACAACGCTGCGCCCCACCGATCAGGACGTCGTCGCGGCGGCCCGCGCCTACGAGAGCATGCCGCTCGCAACCGCGCTATGGTCGCTCGGGCACTCGGCCAACATCTGGGCGGACGCGATGGCAGCCTGTGCCGGACGGGACTTCATGTTCTCTCACCCCACGCGCGGGCAGCAATCGCTGGCGGAACTGATCCTCACGGTGGCGCACGACACCGCGCATCACGAGTGGGACATACGCCGGTCGCTGGGTGCGTAGATGCTACTTGGGCGGGAGGCTGAGGGCGTAGGCGGCACCGGTGGCGACCCAGTCCTCCAGCGATGCGTCGTCGTCCGTGGCCTCGGGGCCGACGACGACCCAGCCGCGCATCGGCCTGCCGGTGAAGTCCATCTCGCGGACGTGGGGCTTCGCCAGCGCGGCCTCGTACTCGTCCTTCGGGACGCGGACGATGAGGTCGCTCCTGATGACGCCGCAGGCGAGGTTGCCCTGCAGCATGACGGCGACGCCGCCGAACATCTTCTTCTGCACGAGCGACGGCTCCGCGCCGAGGATGTCGAGCACGCGCTCGGTCAGGCGTTCATCGTAGGCCACGGGCAGTCCTCCTCACGGTTGGCGCGCCCGCTCCTGCTCGATGAGGACGCGCCGCAGCAGTTTACCGGAGGCGTTCTTGGGGATGGCGTCGATGAACTCGACCTCGCCCAGCTGCTTGAACGTCGCGACGCGCTCAGCGACGAACGCCATCAGCTCGTCGGCGGACGGGCCCTCGTCCTCCTGGCGCACGACGAAGGCCTTGGGCACCTCGCCGGCCTCTTCGTCGGCCTTCGGGATGACGGCGGCGTCGGCGACGCCGGGGTGCTCCAGCAGCAGGCCCTCCAACTCGGCAGGCGCGACCTGGAAGCCCTTGTACTTGATGAGCTCCTTCTTGCGGTCGACGATGCGGACGTAGCCGTCCTCGTCCATGCTGGCGATGTCGCCGGTGTGGAACCATCCGTCCGGGGTGATGGCCTCCGCGGTCGCCTCCGGCTGGCGGTAGTAGCCCTTCATCACCTGCGGACCCCGGATGAGCAGTTCGCCGAGCTCACCGGGCGGCAGGTCGCGCTCGCCCGTCTCGAGGTCGACGACGCGCTCCTCGGTGTCGGGTATCGCGGGGCCGATGGTGCCGGGCCTGCCGCGCTCGTCCGTGAAGTCGGCGTTGGTCATGGGCGACGTCTCGGTGAGGCCGTAGCCCTGGATAACGGCGCACCCGAGCCGCTCCGCGAGCCGCGTCTGCAGCTCGCCGGAGAGCGGGGCCGCGCCGCTGAGCAGGAAGCGGAGCGACGAGACGTCGAACCCGTCGAGCAGGGGCGTCAGCGAGAGGCCGAGGCAGACCGGCGGGGCGGTGTAGAGCACGGTGACGCGGTGCTCGGCGATGAGCGACAGCATCTCCCGCATGTCGAACCGGCCCATCATCACCTGCGTCGCCCCGGCGGCGATGGCGCTCAGCTGGAGGATGGTCATGCCGTAGATGTGGAAGAGCGGCAGGTGGACGAGCATCACGTCGCCGCGGCGGACGACGCCCTCCTCGCCGGTGCGTCCGAGGTTCTGGCGCACGTTCGTGTGGAGGTTGGCGTGGGTGAGCATGACACCCTTCTGCAGGCCGGTGGTGCCGGAGGAGAAAGGCAGCGCGGCGACGTCCTCGTAGGGGTCGAGCACGGGCTCGGGCGGCGGGCCGCCCTGGGCTTCGATAAGTGTCCAGAAGGACGCCGCGTCGTCCGCCGTCTCCGCGATGAGGATGCGGTCCTTCACCCCCTCGGCGCCGGAGAGCGCGAGATCCGCGGCGCCGGCGAGCGTGTGGTGGACGATGAGCGCCTGCGCACCGGACGCCTCCAGCTGGTATGCGATCTCGCGCTCACGGTAGCCGGAGTTGACGGTGGTGACGGTCGCGCCGGCCTTCAGGATGCCGAAGAAGGCGATCTCGAACTCGGCGCAGTTCGGCGCGAGGATGCCGACGATGTCGCCCCTGCCGAGGCCCATCGCCGTGAGGGCGGACGCGAACCTGCCGGAGTACGCGTCCAGCTCGGCGAACGTGAAGCGGCGCTCACCGTCCACGATGGCGGTCTCGCCCGGCCACCGCGCGGCCGCCCGCTGCAGCAGGCGCTGCAGGGGCTCCGGGCTGTAGGGGGCGAGGGATGGGCGACTCATGGCGTGGGGCTGACCTGCGTGTCGAAGGCTCCGCGTGAAACTACCCGACGCGTCCATGGCAGTCAACGCGGACGAGCGAGGCGGACGCCTGCCGATGGGGGTAGAATCCGCGCATGATCATCGACGTCCACGGCCACTACACGACCGCGCCCCGCCAGCTTCGCGAATGGCGCGCCCGCCAGATCGAGAGCGCAGGACGTCCATTCACCGAGCCGCTCACGATCACCGACGACGAGATCCGCGAGACGATCGAGAACGGGCAGCTCAAGCTGCAGCGCGAGCGGGGAACCGACGTGGCGCTCTTCTCCCCGACGGCAGGCGGGATGGCGCACCACTACGGCGACGCCCGGACAAGCATGGAGTGGACCCGCACGGTCAACGACCTCGTCCACCGGGTCTGCACGATGTTCCCGGACAACTTCATCGGCATCTGCCAGCTGCCGCAGTCGCCGGGCGTTTCGCCGTCGGAGTGCATCGCGGAGCTCGACCGGTGCGTCAACGAGCTGGGTTTCGTCGGCTGCAACCTCAACCCCGACCCGTCGGACGGCTACTGGACCGATCCGCCGCTGACCGATCGCTGGTGGTACGGGCTGTACGAGCGGATGGTGGAGCTGGAAGTGCCGGCGATGGTCCACGTCAGCATGTCGTGCAACCCGAACTTCCACGGGACGGGCGCCCACTACCTGAACGGCGACACGACGGCCTTCATGCAGTTCCTCACGTCGGACCTGTTCTCGGACTTCCCGGCACTGAAGTTCGTGCTCCCGCACGGCGGCGGGGCCGTCCCGTTCCACTGGGGCCGCTACCGGGGCATCGCGCAGGACATGGGCCGACCGCCCCTCGACGAGCTGCTGCTCGGCAACGTGTACTTCGACACGTGCGTCTACCACCAGGCCGGCATCGATCTCCTCGTGCGCGTGGTGGGCGCGTCCAATGTGATGTTCGCGTCGGAGATGATCGGCGCGGTGCGCGGAGTCGACGAGCGGACCGGGCGCTACTTCGACGATACGAAACCGTACGTCGACGCAGTCCCCGGCATCACTGAGGCGGAGAAGCGCCGGATCTTCGAGGAGAACGCGCTGGAGGCATACCCCCGGCTGCGGTCAACGCTGGGAGCCGCCCGCGGCTGAGGCGCGGACACTCGGGCGGAAGAGCGCTATCAGCGCGCAGAGGACAGCCACTCCGCCGATGACCAGGAAGGCCGTTCGCGCCGCAGAGGTCACCGTTTCCGCATCCGCTCCCTCCAGCCCCGAGGGCCCCAGACCGGAGGTGAAGATCGCCTCGCAGGACGCGATCCCGGTGATGATCCCGATGTAGCGAAGGGTCGGGACCAGAGCGGAGACGGTGCCGACACGGTCCCGCGGGGCCGCGCCCATGAGCACGGCCTGGTTGGGTGTCTGGAAGTGCGTGTCGCCGAGGCCGCTCATGACCAGGATGGCCACGATAAGCAGGACCGGCGTGGCGGGGTGCAGGCCCGAGAAGAGGAAGATCGCGACCGCCACCAGACCCAGCCCCGCCGCAGTAGGCGCCCTTGCGCCGATCCAGTCGGAGATACGTCCGGCGACCGGGGAGAACACGATGACCGCCGCAGGATGTGCCAGCATCACGAGGCCGGCGGTCGCCGGGGGAAGCCCGCGCGCGATGAGGAGGTAGAAGGGCATCACGAAGAGCACCGCGACCATCGCACCACCCGCCACGATCATCAGGACGACGGCAACCGAAAGCACCGGGTCCCGGAAGAGCCGTATGTCCAGGATGGGGCTCTCGATGCGGACGGAGCGGAGCGCAAAGACCGTGGCCGCAGCCGCACTCAGCGGGAACATCAGGACAACGAGCGGCGACGTCCAGCCCTCGGCGGAGCCTCGATTCAGTCCCACGGCCATCAGGACCAGCGCCCCGGAGAGCAGCGCCGCGCCGGCGAAATCGATCTTTCTGTCCGACGTTACCTGTATGTTCCGGAGATAGATCACGGCGATGGCGAAGCCGGCGAGCGCAAGCGGCGCCCGCGCCCAGAAGATGGAGCGCCACCCCAGCGTCTCAAGGAGAATCCCTCCGAGGGCCGGGCCCGACATGAGCCCGAAACCCGCGACCGAGCCCATCAACCCGAACGCCCTGCCCCGCTGGTTGGCCGGGAAGGCGCTCGCCACGAGCCCGAAGGAGACGGAGACCATCATCGCCGCGCCCGCGCCCTGGACCGCCCGGAGAAAGATGAGGGCCAGTATGCCCGGGGCGACGGCGGCGCTCATGAGGCCGAGCGAGTAGACGACAGCCCCGGCGGCGAACATGGCCTTGTGGCCGAACTGGTCCCCCAGGCGACCCATTGGCAGCGTGAGGCCAAGCACCACGAGCTGGTAGGAGAGCGCGATCCAAACGACCGCCGACGTGGAAGCGTCGAACTGCTCAGTGAAGGAAGGAAGCGCCAGCGCGACTATCGTGAAGTCGGACGTGCCCAGCAGCACACTTACGGCGCCAGCGCTGAGCACCGCCCGCCTCGAACCGACGGTCTCTCCTGTGGCGTTGGCTGCTATCGGCCACCCCCTCAACAACGGAGTGCTCGGCCGGGGTCCGGCGGGGCCGCGCTGGAGTCCGCCGCCCCGTGGCAGTCTGCCCCGTACGGTTTGGCAGGTCAAGCCTGGCGCAAGGAAAAGGGCCTGCACCACTCCCGCCGCGCAGGGGGGCGCGCCCAGGAGTTGCCAAGGGTCTATAATCACGCCATGCAACAGAAAGAAGTCCGTCTCACCAGTCTGGCCACCTGCGCGGGCTGAGCAGGCAAGTTCAGCCCCGAGGACCTCGGCGAGGTCCTGAGCCATCTCCCCCATGTGCAGCACGACGACCTGCTCGTGGGGTTCGACACGAGCGACGACGCCGCGGTCTACCGCCTGACGGACGACCTTGCGGTCGTGCAGACGATCGATTTCTTCCCGCCAATCGTCGACGACCCGTACGACTTCGGCGCCATCGCGGCGGTGAACGCGCTGAGCGACGTCTACGCCATGGGGGGCGTCCCGCTCCTTGCGCTCAACATCGTCTGCTTCCCCGAGGACCTGCCGAAGGAGGTGCTCGGGCGGATGCTGCTCGGCGGGATGGACGTGGCGAAGGAAGCGGGCATCGTCATCGCCGGCGGACACACGGTGAAGGACCGCGAGCCGAAATACGGGCTGTCGGTCACCGGCATCGTGCGGCCGGACAGCATCGTCACCAACGCAGCGGCAGCGGCCGGCGACGACCTCGTGCTGACGAAGCCGCTCGGCTCGGGGATCATCACGACCGCGGCGAAGGCCGGCGTCACCGACGAAGCGACGCTCGCGGGCGCCGTTGCGACGATGCGCCAGCTGAACCGGGCCGGGGCCGAGGCGATGGCGGACGCAGGCGTGAAGTCCGCGACCGACATCACGGGCTTCGGGCTGGCGGGCCACCTGCTCGGCATGCTGAAAGCGAGCCGCACAGCCGCCAAGCTCCGCTTCTCCGACTTGCCGCTGCTGCCCGGCGTGCGGGAGCTCGCCGAGCGCGGCGTCGTTCCGGGCGGGACGCGGAACAACCTCGATGCGTTCGACGCGCAGATCGCCTGGGACCCCGACATCACCGACGAAGAGAAGCTCATCTTCTGCGACGCACAGACGTCGGGCGGCCTGCTCATCGCGGTGCCGCACGCGTCGACGCAAACGGTGGTGGACGGGCTCGCGCAGCGCGGAGTTACCGGAGCGGTTATCGGACGGGTCGTCGCCGAGGAAGACGCGGCCAACACGATCGAGGTCTCTGCCTGACGGTGGGGAGGTCATCGCCATGAGCGCGTACGACCTGCCGCCCGCGCCGCCGCGAAGAACCGACGAACTCGTCGAGGAGGCCCTGGACTCGGTCGAGACGGTGCTCGCACTGACCGCCGACCTCGACGCCCGCCAGCAGCAGGGCCCCATGATTCCCATCGTGAACCCGGCGCTGTGGGAGGTCGGTCACGTGGGGTGGTTCTTCGAGAAGTGGACGCTGCGTAACCTGTACGAGGCGCAGAGCATGGTCCCGCACTCGGACGCTCTCTACGACTCAGCGGCCATCGCGCACGACACCCGTTGGCGGCTGAGCTTCCCATCGTGGGAAGAGACCCGGGCGTTTGCGCGCAAGATCGCCCGCGAAGCGACGGGCCGGCTCGGAAACGGCGAACCAGATGCACTCGAGCAGTACTTCATCCAACTTGCCACGATCCACACCGACATGCACGCGGAGGCGTTCACATACACGCGACAGACGCTGGGATTCCCCGAGCCGGTGCTGGGGTCGACAGCATTGCCCTCACCGCAGCCCGGTTTCGAGCCGCACGACATCGCCGTTCCCGGCGGGACGTTCACGATGGGCGCGGCCGAAGGCGAGCTGCCATTCGTCTTCGACAACGAGAAGTGGGGACACGAGGTGCGCGTCGAGCCGTTCGCGATGGCGGCCACCGCGGTGAGCAACGGCGAGTTCCTGCGCTTCGTCGAGGCAGGCGGCTACCGCGACCGCTCGTGCTGGACGGACGAAGGCTGGTGGTGGAAACAGGCGCTCGGAGCGGAGCATCCCGTCTACTGGCACCGGGAGAGCGACGGCACATGGCTGGCGCGGCGCTACGACGCCTGGCTGCCGATCGACCCGCACGCCGCGATCATCCACGTCAACTGGCACGAGGCGACCGCCTACTGCGCCTGGGCCGGGAGACGTCTGCCCACGGAGGCCGAGTGGGAACTCGCAGCGGCGGGCGGCGCCGACGGCGCTCCGAAGCGGCTGTACCCATGGGGCGACGAACGGCCGACTCCCGAGCGCGCGAACCTCGACTTCCGGGGCCGGGGCACCGTGGACGTGCGCGCACTCCCCGAGGGCGACACGCCGCTGGGTTGCAGGCAGATGCTGGGTAATGCCTGGGAGTGGACGGCAACGGAGTTTGGCCCGTACCCGGGGTTCGTGGCTGACCCGTACAAGGAGTACTCCGAGCCGTGGTTCAGCGGGCACAAGGTGCTCCGCGGCGGGGCGTGGAGTACGCGCAGCCGCCTGATCCGTAACACCTGGCGCAACTTCTACACACCCGACCGGCGCGACGTGATGTGCGGTTTCCGCACCTGCGCGGCCTGATCCGGAGGTAACGCCCTTGTACATCGGCCTCGTGACGCCCGCCCCGCCGTACAGCCGGAACGGCAACCGCGTCACGGCGAACCGCTGGGCCGGCATCCTGCGCAGCCTGGGGCACCGCGTCACGATCAGCCAGGAATACGAAGGGCAGGGCTTCGACCTGCTCGTCGCCATCCACGCACTGCGGAGCGCGAAGTCCGTCGCGGCGTTCAAGGCGCGCCGACCGGACAGCCCCGTCGTCGTGCTCCTCGCGGGGACGGACGTCTACGGGCCGCTGTACGGGGAGGGCGGCGGCCCGGTCCTCGACGCTGCAGAGCGCTTGGTCACGCTCCAGCGCCTCGCCGTCGACGAACTGAGGGAGGAGCACAAAGGGAAGGTGCGGACGATCGTGCAGTCCGCGAGACCCACGCCCGCGTCCGGCCCATCGCCCCGCGCGCGCCATTTCGACGTGAGCGTCGTGGGGCACCTGAGGCCGGTCAAGGACCCGTTCCTGACAGCGGACGCCACGCGCCGCCTCCCGCGGGAGTCGCGCATCCGCGTGCTGCAGATGGGTGACTCGATGGGCCCGGCGATGACGCGTCGGGCCAACGCACTCGCGGCGAACCATCCGCGGTACGCCTGGCTGCGCGGGCTGCCTTCGTGGCGCGCTCGCCGGTTGCTGAAGCGGTCCCGGGTGATGGTGATCTCGTCGCTCTCGGAGGGCGGGGCCAACGTCGTCTCAGAGGCGGCGGTCGACGGCGTCCCGATACTGGCGTCGCGGATGCCGGGCAACGTGGGGCTGCTTGGCGACGACTATCCGGGATACTTTCCGGTTGGGGACAGTTCCGAACTTCGGCGCCTGCTGCTCTGCTGCGAGAGCGACCCCGCCTTCCTCGCCTGCCTCAGAGAGGCTGAGGGGCCGCTCCGCTCGCTCCTCGATCCGCAGCGCGAGTACGCCGACTGGGCTGCGCTGCTCGACGAGGTCGCGCCAGGCGCAGGGGCTAGCGCGAGGTCTGCAAAAGCGGACGTCTCCTGAGAGATAGTTCGACTCCGCCGCGCTCCGCTCAGCATGACAACTCCACCCGCCTCACAGCCCACTGCAGCGTACCCTTAGCGCGCTAGGCGGCGCATCGCCGCCGAGGCGATGTCGACGCTCAGCACGAGCAGCAGGTACCAGATAAGGAGCAGGGTCACGGTGGTGTAGTGGAAGTGGCTCAGGGATATCCGGAACTCCATGCCGAGGCCGCCGGCCGCCACCAGCCCCACGACAATGGTTGTCCGGATGATGACTTCCCAGCGGTAGAACAGGTAAGTGATGAAGCGGGGCAAGGCGGCGGGGAGGATGGCGTAAACGATGACCTGGAACCAGCCCGCGCCTGAGGTCCTGAGGGCCCGGGCCGGGCGGGTGTCGAGGCCTTCCACGACTTCCGCGGTGAGCTTGCCGAGGATGCCGAAGTTGTGGACCGCGAGCGCAAGCGCGCCCGGAAGGATGCCGGGTGAGAAGATGAAGACCAGGAGCATCGCCCATATCAGCTCGGGCACGGAGCGGCTGAGCGCATACGCAAGCCGCACCACCCCGAACCACGCCGTCCAGAGCGGGCTGCGGTAGGGGGCCAACTCGCCCACCATCACGTTGCGCGCCGCGAACATGAAGGTGAGCAGGGCCCCGACGGCGGCGATGCCTGCCGCGAGGACGCTCATGGCGAGAGTGGTCAGCGCGAGCCGCCCGGCCGCCGCCCACTCTGCGCCTTCCAGGTACGCCGGCGTACTCTCGCGTCCCACGCCCGCGAGGTCGCGGAGGAACGACCACGCCCGTGAAGCGGTCTCGCCGGAGAAGAAGCCGTGGCTCGGCCACGACTGGCCGAAGGCGATATACGTCCAGGCGGCGAGCATTAGGACGGCCATCGCCAGCACGGAGCCCGACACGAACGTCAGCCTCGGACGCCCGCTCCCTGACACGTAAGCGGCGGTTGGAGCCGGGTTCATGGCGCAAGCCTCCGCCGTACCTGGGAACTCCAGAGGTCCACGAGCACGACCATGACCACCAGGACCCAGAGGAACGTCCAGACGCGGGAGTAGGCGAGGTCCTCAAGCGCTATCTGGACCTGGAAACCCAGCCCACCAAGCCCGACCCAGCCCAGCACGGCTGCCGACCGGATCCCGCACTCCAGCCGGTAGAAGGTGTAGGAGACCATGTCCGGGAGCGCCATCGGCAGGCGCCCGAACAGGAACACGCGCCACTCCGACGCCCCGGAGCGCCGCAGCGCGTCCAGCGGGGCCTGCGGCACGTCCTGCAACAGCTCCGAGTAGATGCGGCCCAGGATGCCCCCATAGGGGATGCCCAGAGCCAGCACCGCCGCCATCGGTGAGAGGCCGATCGCGGCAACGAGGAGGAGGGCCCAAACGAGCTCATGAATGGCCCTGAAGAAGGCAAGAACAGCCCGCGCTGAGCCTATCTGCGTGACGGCGCCGAGACGCGAGCGCGCGATGGTCCCCGATGCGACGACGCCCAGCGGGATGGCGATGAGCAGGGCAACCGTCAGCCCGGCGACCGCGTAGACCAGTGTCTGCCACGCGGCGGCGGCCGCAGTACGGAGCAGGTCCGGCGACAGGTCAGGCCGGAAGAGCGCACCCAGCGTGTCGGCGATCGCGCCCACGCCGCGCGGTCGGAAAACGCCATCGCTCCAATCGACCCCGGCGAGGCTGAGCGCAAAGGCGGCGAAGAGGATGAGCGTGATGGCCCGCCGGCTCTCGATCGCGCGGGGACGCGCCACGGATGCAGGCTCAGACCTCACTCCGCAGTCCTTCGATCTCGTACAGCTCCTCGAGCATACGGTCGCGGATGCTGAACGCGGGCACGTCGAACTGCACGACGCCGTTCCGCAAGCCTACGATGCGGTCGAAGAACTCGCGGGCGAGATCGATCGAGTGGATGCTGGCGACGAGCGTTTCGCCCTGCTCCTCGGTCACGTCGGTGAGGAGACGCACCACTTCCCTGGCACGCGCAGGGTCGAGCGAGGCGACGGGCTCGTCCGCCAGGACGACAGTGGGGCGCTGAACGAGGACGCGCGCTATCGCGACCCGCTGCTGTTCGCCCCCGGAGAGCCGCGCGGCGCGCTGGTGCGCGAGGTGCGTGACGCCGACCCGTTCGAGCGCGTCGAACGCCAAGCGCTGGTCGCTGGGCCAGACGAGGGAGAGCAACGACCTGCCGAAACCCCATTCTCCAAGCCTTCCGGCAAGCACGTTGTGGAGCACCGACAGGTTCGGGACGAGGTCGAACTGCTGCGCGATCATGCCAACGAGGCGGGCGAGTTCGCGGCCGGGCCGCAGGCTCGCGACGTCCCTTCCAAGCAGCTCTACGCTACCGGTCGACGGGGCCGCCGCCCCCGCTATGAGGCGCAGGAGCGTCGTCTTACCCGCGCCGCTCGGCCCGATCACGGCCACCCGGGTGCCGCGCTCGACGGCGAACTCCAGCGGCGCCAGCACTGTCGTTGGGCCGTAGCGCAGCGAGGCGCCGTCGAACCGGACGGCGGGGACCGCCGTCGCTGTGACGGAGGCCTCGCTACTCGATAATGCCGAATTCACGCGCAGCATCCTCAATCGCCTGGTACCTGTCGTTGCTCGTGCGAACGAACCGTTCGCCGTTGAAAGACTCCGCGATCCCCTTCGCCTGCCCGCCCCGGTCAACGTCGATGGTGAGCAACGCGTCGGTGATGTTGTCCAACGCGTCCTCGCCGAACACGTCGCCGATCGAGGGGTGCGCCACCCAGTGGTAGTTGACGTACGCCGGTGTTCGGTAGAACACGTCGACCTTGGACGTGTCGACCTCGCCGTTCGCGACGCGTCTCTCCCAGACGGCCTCGCTGAGCGCGCCTGCGTCGAACGACCCGCCCTCCACGAGCTTCCATGTAAGGTCGTGTGAACCGCTGAAGCTGATGTCGCCGAGCTCCGTCTCCGTGTCGACTCCCGCCTGGCTCAGGTAGTAGCGGGGCATCAGGTGCCCGGAGGTCGAGCTTTCGGAGCCGAACGTCACCGCCTTGCCGCGCAGGTCATCGAGGCCGCTGATGCCCGAGCCGGGCGCGGCGACGAAGACGGAATGGAACTCGCCGTCGCGCGCGCGGTGCGCGATGGCGTCGGCTTCGGGGACGGCGATCCGTGCCTGCACGCCGGTGAGTGCGCCGTACCACACGAGATGGAGGTCGCCCTGCTTGAAAGAGGTGACGACGGCGGCGTAGTCCGCCTGGGGCACGTAGCGCACGTTCAACCCTGTCTCTTCCGAGAGGTACTCGGCGAGGTTGTTAAAGCGCTCTTCCAACACGCTCACGTCCTGGTCCGGGATCCCGGCGATGAGCAGCTCCTGCTCTTCTTCACTGCCACATGCAACAATCGCTACCAGCAGAGCGGCAGCGGCCATCAGTGTCGCGATCTTTCGCATGACCCTCCGTCAGTCTCGTAGTGGGATGCGGCCATGATACCGTCTCGTGATGGCTGACAGCCGCATCGATTACAAACTATCATCGAACTATGGACGTGGGCGCCCTGCGAAGCTTCGTTGCCGTCTGCCGCTCCGGCAGTTTCCGGGAGGCAGCACGTGAGCGGCACGTCAGCCAGCCGGGGGTGAGCCGGCACGTGCAGCGGCTCGAAACAGAGCTTGGCGTGGATCTGCTCGTCCGTCACCGGAAGCGCATTATGCCGACCGCCGCCGGCAGCAGACTGTTCGCCTACGCCGTGGACACGCTTGCCGCGCACGACCGCATCGTGGAGTCGCTGGCGCGCGACGATGCCACGGTGGAAGGCGAGCTCCGCATCGCGGCCAGCACCGCGCCGGGGGAGTACCTGCTCCCGCGCCTGTTGTCTCAGTTCACCGAGATATATCCTCGGGTGCGGCCACGCGTTGCCGTTACCGATTCGGCGTCGGCGACGGCGCAGGTGGCCGAGGGCGACGCGGCCCTGGGATTTGTCGGAATGCGAGCGGCGGCCCCCTCCCTGCAGTGGACGGTGGTTGCCGAAGACGAATTGGTGCTCGCGGTGCCCGGACGGCACCCTTTCGCAGGCAGGGCATCGGTCGACGTGACGGAACTGAAGGGCTTGCCCTTCATCGAGCGGGAACCCGGGTCCGGCACGTGGACCGGTCTCCACCGGGCTTTGGACAGAGCAGGTATCAAGGACCCGGGTTACACCCCGGTCATGGTCGTCAACTCGACACATGCGACGCTGGCAGCGGTCAACAACGGTTTCGGCTTCAGCATCGTGTCGTCGCTCGCCGTCCACGAGCACGAGTTCGACCAGGTGTACCCTGCGCGGCTGACCGGCCTGGACACCGTTCGGAGCCTGTACATGGTGCGGCGAACGTCGATGGACTCTTCCGTCGCCGAGGCCTTCGGGGACTGGGTGCTGGCCCGGCTGGCCGGGGGGAGCAAGACGACCGAGGAGAGGCTACTGAGATGACCGGAACGTTTGCCGTCACTGTCCGAACGTCTGCAGACGAAGAGCGTGCGTCCGCGGCGGAGGAGATCGTCCGAGGGCTGACCGCCGAGCCGAAGACGTTGAGCCCCAAGTTCCTCTACCACGAAGATGGCTCCGAGCTGTTCGACGAGATCACGCGGTTGGAGGAGTACTACCCCACCCGCATCGAACGTTCGCTGCTTGAGTGCTTCGGCGCAGAGATCATCGACGACGTGCGTCCCCAGGAGATCGTCGAGCTGGGGCCCGGCAACAGCGCCAAGAGCGGGACGCTCATCGGTCCCGCCCTCCGAGCCGGAACCCTCAAGCGTTACATCCCCTTCGACATCAGCGAGCCGGCGGTGCGTGAAGGCGCGCAGGCGCTGTTCGATGCGTACCCGGACCTCGGCGAGGTTGTCGCTGTCGTCGGCGACTTCGAGCGCCACCTCTCCGCCATTCCCCGCCCGGAAGGGACACGGCTCATAGCGTTCCTCGGTTCGACGATAGGCAATCTTCACCCGGATGAGCGGAAACGCTTCCTGGCAGAGGTCCGGGGGCTGATGGCCCGGAGCGAAGATGCCCTGCTCCTAGGCGCAGACCTCATCAAAGAGACCAGCATCATCGAGGCGGCCTACAACGACGCCAGGGGCATAACCGCCCTGTTCAATCTCAACTCCCTGAAGGCGGTGAACGACCTTCTGGGCATCGACATCGATATAGACCTGTTCAGACACCGGGCGTTCTTCAACGCCGAGCACTCGCGCATCGAGATGCACCTCGAGGCCCAAACTGACGTAGCGTTCACGCTGCCCGCGAGCGGCAACACGGTGCGCATCCGAGCGGGAGAGACGATCTGGACCGAAAGCTCCTACAAGTTCACGAAGGACGGTTTAGGGGAAGCGCTCAACGAAACCGGATTCAGAAACGTCCGCTGGTTCACCGACCCGGAGGAGATGTTCGCGCTGGTGCTGGCGCGCCCCTGAGCCTTCGTCACGCGCCGCTGGACGCCGCCCTGAACGAGCGGTAGACGGCCACCACCGTTTCCCACGCAAGTTGCGGCTGCCCCGCACGGACCGCCGTCATCTGTTCGCCCGCGCGGTAGCACCACGTGGAGACGTTGGCTATCCCGGCTGCGGCCATCGCCCCGGCAGCCTGAGTTATCTCCTGTTCCCGGCCCGCCGGTATCGAGAAGGCCTGCAGCCAGGCCATGGGCTCCTGCCCCGAGTCGCCGCATGCGTTCGCGACTGCCGTGCAAGCGTCGTACACGTAAGGGGAGACGGGTTGCCCGTGCGCCCGCCACAAGGGCGACACCGCTATCACGTCGGCCGCGCGGGCAGCCGCCAGCTGTTCCGGGAGGCTCGGACCCGGAAGCACGCCAACCGCGGTGCGCAGTCCCTGCCTCCGAGCACCGTCGCACGCGGCCTCGATCAGGCGAGCGAGGCTCCACTGCTGAAACGTCCGGCCATCCTGCGCTTCCGGGAAGGTCGGCCTCGCCTGCCGGCAACCGTCGCAGACGCAAGCGGCCTCTTCAGGGGCCAGCGGGTCATCAAAGAACACCACGTCAGCGCCTGCCCCGGCCGCTGCCTCAATCCAGTCCTGGACGAGTTCGCGGAACGCAGACGCGTTCGGACAGGCCACCGGGACACGCTCTCCAGTGGGCCGGACCTGCCAGGACTCAGGGTGCCGAAGCAGGAAGTCGCTGAAGGCCTCGCCCGCAAAGAGCCCGCCCAGCCCCCAGCAGTCCAACCAGGCCTCGAGGCCGCTCCGGTGAGTCGCATCCACAAGGGCGCCGATCTCGCCAGGATGGAATGCCAGGTCATACTCACTGAAAGTGTGCACGACGTAGTCGCACCCGGCCTGGACGATCTCGGGAAGGTCCCTGTCCGCGTAGTGCCGGACGAACCGGTTGCCGAGATAGGTGACACCCAGTTTCATGCGAGCGCCACCGCCATGCTCCGCGCTACTCGACGGTAACGCTCTTTGCCAGGTTGCGCGGCTGGTCCACGTCGTTGCCCAGAAGGTCCGCAGTGCGGTACGCGAGCAACTGGAGCGGCGCGACAGCCACCATCGGCTGCAGCAAGGGCGGGCACTCCGGCACCCACAGCACGTCGTCCGCATAGGCCGTGATCTCGACGCTGCCCGCCGTGGCGATGGCGATGACCTTCCCGTCGCGGGCCCGCACCTCCGACATGCTGATCAACATCTTCTCGTACAGCGTGTTGCGCGGCGCGACCGCAACCACCGGTGTGTCTGCGTCGATGAGCGCGATGGGGCCGTGCTTCATCTCCGCGGCGGACATGCCCTCCGCGTGGATGTAGCTCGTCTCCTTCATCTTGTAGGCGCCCTCGCGCGCGATCGGCTCCATGAGCCCGCGCCCCAGGAAAAGGAAGCGCCGCGCGTTCAGGTGACGCCGCGCGACGTCCTCCGCATCGCGTTCAGTCATCTCGATCGCGGCCCCGAGCAGGGCCGGCAGGCGTGTGATCTCCTCCACGCAGCGCACGACGCCTTCCGCCCCGAGCGCCTCCCGCCGCTGGCCCAGCGCGCAGGCTGCCAGGTACATGACGACCATCGAGTTGACCATCGTTTTCGTCGACGCCACGCCAATCTCATAGCCCGCGTGCATAAGCAACGGGTGTTCCACGGCGCGCGTGGCTTCGCTCTCCGGCACGTTGGTGATGACGGCGGTGCGCGCGCCGCGTATCCGCGCCTCGTGCAGCGCCTGCAACGTGTCCGCTGTCTCCCCTGACTGGGTGACGCCGACGACCAGGGTGTGCTTATCCAGGACAGGTTCCCTGTGGAGAAACTCGGCAGCGTTCTCCGCCGACGCGGGAACACGGGCGAGCGTCTCCACGTAACGCGCACCCACCATGCCCGCGTGAACGCTCGTGCCCATCCCCAGAAAGACCACGCGCGTCAGCGCCCTCGCTTCCGCATCCGTGAGCGGCAGCGGCATCTCGTCCAGCTGGGCCCGGCCGTGTGAGAACGCGATGCGCCCGTGCAGCGCGCTCATCGCCGATTCCGGCTGTTCGTGTATCTCCTTGAGCGTGAAGTGCTTGTAGCCACCCTTCGCCGCGGCCCCGCTGCTCACGCCCACCGGGTGCAGCGTGCGCGTGGAAGGCCGGCCGTCCAGCATCCGCAGCTCGAACCCGTCCCGCCTCACCACGGCGGTCTCGCCCGGCTCCAGGAGGATGGCCGTAGAAGCGTAGGGTGTGAGCGCCGGTAGATCGCTCGCGATGAGCATCTCGCCATCGCCCGCTCCCACGGCGATGCCGCCCGCGTTGCCGATGCGCGCAACGACGAGCGTCTCCGGCGTTCGGGCGTGCATGCAGGCGATCGCGTGAGCGCCTCGCAGCCGTCCGGCAGCGAGGCGAACCGCTTCCTCGAGCGCCAGCCCGTCGGCCAGCAACTCCTCGACCAGATGGGGGATGATCTCGGTGTCAGTCTGCGAGAGGAACTGGTGACCGTTCGCAGTCAGCCGCGCCTTGAGTTCAGCGTAGTTCTCCACGATGCCGTTGTGGACAACGACGACATCGCCAGTTCCGTCCGTGTGCGGGTGCGCGTTGACGTTGGAGGCAGGGCCGTGCGTGGCCCACCGCGTGTGACCGATGCCCTGCCGTCCGATGACCGGCTCGTTCTCCACGAGCCGCCGCAGGTTGTCCAGCTTGCCCGCAGCCCGCCTGACCGAGAGGTGGCCGAAATCGTCCACGACCGCCAGGCCAGCACTGTCGTACCCGCGGTAGGAGAGGCGGGTCAGGCCGTCCAGCAGGATGCTGGACGCCTCTCGGGGGCCGGTGTATCCGAATATCCCGCACATGGACAGTGCGGAGTGTAGCACTCCGCTCCGTCGCGTGCGGCCAACGTTCAGTGTCAAAAATGATCCCCTGATACACCGATGTGACATCCGCTCCTTTCGCGGTCGGTGGGTGGCTTCCTAACCTCTGTTGCGACTGCCCGCAGCACCATTGCGAGCGACGAAGAGGTGAAGGAATGCTGACCAAAGTGAATACGTGCGCGCTGACCGGACTCGACGGACAGATCATTGAGGTGGAGGTGGACGTTGCGCCCGGCCTGCCGCACTTCGTGGTGGTGGGGCTGCCGGACGCCGCGGTACAGGAGTCGCGTGAGCGCGTACGCGCGGCGATACGGAACTCCGGGTTCGAGTTCCCGATGCGCCGCATCACGGTAAGCCTCGCCCCCGCCGACATCAAAAAGGAAGGACCTTCCTACGACCTGCCCATCGCGGTGGGCATCCTCGCCAGCAGCGGCCAGGTCGACATCATGCTGGGCGAGACGGTGCTTATCGGCGAGCTGTCGCTGGAAGGCCACCTCCGGCACACCGACGGCATCCTCCCGATGGTCGGGGTCGCCCGGGACCGGGGCATGCGGACGGCGGTCGTGCCGCAGACGAACGCGGACGAGGCCTCGCTCGTGGAAGAGGTGGAAGTGCTCGGAGCTCGCACGCTCCGCGAACTGGTGGACCATATCAGGGGCGACGCGCCCATCCTCACGCACACGCCCACCGTGGAGTTGTCCCGAATCGCGCCTGAGGAGTACGCCATCAACATGGCGGACATTCGCGGGCAGGACCAGGCGAAGCGTGCGTTGGAGATTGCCGCCGCAGGCGGACACAACCTGCTGATGACCGGTCCACCAGGAAGCGGCAAGACGCTCCTTGCTCGAGCGATGGCCTCGATCCTCCCCCCGCTCACCCCCACCGAGGCGCTCGAGACGACGAAGGTGTACAGCATCGCGGGGATGCTGCGTGACGACACTCCGCTCGTCTCGACTCGCCCGTTCCGCTCGCCCCACCACACCATCTCCCACGCAGGGCTGGTCGGCGGCGGCCGGATCCCCAAGCCGGGAGAGGTGTCGCTCAGTCATCGCGGCGTGCTCTTCCTCGACGAGCTGCCGGAGTTCGGGCACAGCGTCCTGGAGGTGTTGCGACAGCCGATAGAGGACAAGGTGGTCACCATCAGCCGGGCGAATGGCTCTACCACTTACCCGGCCAGCTTCATGCTGGTCGCCGCCATGAACCCCTGCTTCTGCGGAAACTACGGCGACCCTCGGAAGGCGTGCACGTGCTCTGTGCAACTCCTCAGCCGGTATCAGAAGCGCATCTCGGGCCCGCTGCTGGACAGGATGGACATCTTCATAGACGTACCGCGCGTTGAATACGACAAGCTGACGGGAGACGCGACAGGCGAGCCGTCGGCACGCATCCGGGAGCGCGTCTGCCAGGCGCGGCAGGTGCAGCAGGCCCGTTTCCGCGAGTCGTGCGTACAGGCCAATGCGGACATGGGGCCGTCGGACGTCTGGAAGTACTGTCGCCTGGACGACGAGGCCGAGGGTCTGGCTCGCGCCGTGATGGAGCGCATGCACTTCTCCGCTCGAGCGTTCCACCGTACGCTCAAGCTCGCGCGGACGATAGCGGACCTCAGCGGCGAGGACGTCATCGGGATGCCGCAACTGGCGGAGGCTGTTCAGTACCGACAGCGTGGGGCGGAGTAGACGCGGGGGCCGGGCGACAAGGAACGCGCGACGCTAAACTGTGTGGCGCACAGGCCATGGTCGCCGACAGGAGGAAGCGTGAGGATAGCCGTCTGCGTGAAGTGGGTGCCCGCGATATCCCGCATTCGCCTCGACCCGGAGACGAAGCGCCTCGTCCGGGAGGGCGTCCCGAGCGAGTTGAATGCCTACGACGTACTCGCGGTCAACCGGGCCGTCGAGCTGAAACAGGCGCTCGGTGGCAGCGTCGCGGTGTACACGATGGGACCGCCCGAAGCGAGGCGTGGCCTCGTGCGTTGCCTCGCGATGGGGGCCGACGACGCGTTCCACTTGAACGACTTTGCTTTCGCTGGAGCGGACACGCTCGCTACGTCCCGCGCTCTTGCGCTCGCACTCTCCCGCGACGGCTACGACCTTGTGCTGTTCGGCAACAACAGCGTCGATGCTGAGACGGGACAGGTCGGGCCGGAGGTCGCGGAGTTGCTGGGCGTCCCGCAGATCACCAGCGTGAGCAGGCTGGACGTGACCGACGACGGCACAGTGCGTGCCGAGCGGGCGCTGGAGAATGGGACCGAGGTGGTGGAGGGCGCGCTCCCCCTGCTCGTCTCGGTCACGGAGGGTGTCTCACATGATGCGCAGGCCCCTCGCGATGCGGTGCGCGCCGCTGAGGAACGGGAGATAACCGAGTTGACGGCGGCGATGTTGGCCGACGACGTTTCCCGGTTCGGGGCTGCGGGATCGCCTACATGGGTGGCGGAGGTGCGGCAGATCGAGCCGTCCCGCGAGGGCAGGATCATCGAGGAAGGCAGCGCGGTGGAGATGGCGCGGGAGGCGGTCGCGGCTCTAACCGAGCGGGGTGCCCTCGACTCCAACTCCGATGGCGCGGACAGCTCGGATGCAGCAGGGGATACTCCCCGCCCCGCAGGCGGTCCAGAAGTGTGGGTTGTCGCCGAGGCGGACGAGGGCGGACTGCGACCCGTGACGTTGGAGATGCTAGCGGCAGGACAACCGGTGGCGGACGCGCTCGGCGGCCGTGTCGTTGCGTTCATCATGGGAGGACAGGAGACCGCAGGCTACGCGGCCGCGCTGGGCGAGGCAGGCGCCGACGCAGTCATGGTCGCGGCAGCCAGCGAGCTTTCGGTGTACTCCACGGCGGCTCACACGGCAGTGCTTGCAGAGGCGATCACCGAGCGGCAACCGTTCGCCGTGCTGCTGCCGTCCACACCGAACGGGCGTGACCTGGCGGCCCGAGCGTCCGCGCGACTGGACCTGGGCCTGACCGGAGATTGCATCGGGCTGGACGTGGACGACTCGGGACTGGCGCAGCTCAAGCCGGCGTTCGGAGGAAACATCGTCGCGCCTATCTACTCGCGGACCCTGCCGAACATGGCGACGGTGCGTCCCGGCGTGTTCAGCGCGCTGCGCCCCAATCACGCCAGGAGCGTTCCCGTGGCGGAGGTCAACGTTGGTTCCACGCCGAGCGAGGGTCCGATGCGGGTCGAGTTCCGCGCGGCGCCGGAGGACGATGCGGCCTCGTTGGACAAGGCCCGTGCCGTCGTGTGCATCGGCATGGGAGTCGGCGGACCGGAGCGTATCCAGGAGCTGGACGACCTGCGTACGCTGCTGGATGCGGACTTCATCTGTACGAGGGACGTGGTAGAGGCAGGCTGGATGCCTAGGCAGCGGCAGGTGGGGCTGACCGGGCGTTCCATCGCACCGCGGCTGTACATCGGTATCGGCGTGCGCGGCGACTTCAATCACGCAGTGGGGATACAGCGCGCAGGCACGGTGCTCGTGGTCAACAACGACCGCCGAGCCGCGTTCTTCAGGGGCCAGGCGGACGTGGGAGTGATGGCCGACTGGCAGGAGTTCGTCCCCGCGCTCGTCGAGGAGTTGCGACGCCGCGGCAACAGCAGGTGATGAAGCGCCGCCTGCTCGCTTCCGCCCTGCTTGCCGCGCTGGTGCTGAGCCTCATCGCCACGTTGGATGCGGTGCTGGACGAACCCCAAGCGGAGCGTCTCCCCATCGTGCCGCCGGAGGCGTCGGCGCTCGTTTCGTCCGAACTGCTGCGCGAGTTCGCCGGATTCGCATACGCAGACCTCGCCGAGGAGGACTGGGGAGGACTCGCGCTCTCGCTGCTACCAGGCAGCGAGGAAACGTGTGGGGTTGATTCGCTCGCCATCCACGCCGGGAATGCCCAGCGAGAAGCGGCCGAGGCGGTCGAGGCCGCCATCGCCCGTGAGGACGCTGGGCGCGTCCAACTGGTCCGCCTACCCTCTGTTGAGTGGCGCATCGCCGGCATGGACGTGGAGGGTGACGAGGCTACGGTCCAGCGCCACGCGCACGCGCTGGGGCGGGCCAGCGTGCCGCCGCTGACGCAGGCAGACCGCTGGTCCATAGCGGACGGCGCCTGGTGGCTGGACCCCGAGAGCGTCGCGCCGGGGTGCGGCAGCGAAGTGCGGGAGGAGAACGTCTCAGGCCCCGGCTACGTGTCGGAAGAAGGCGGCTCATTCGAGCGTCCCCAAGCACCAGGAACATCGATAAGGGCAGTATCGCCTGAAGGACATGCACTGACCGTAGCGCTCGTCGAGGCGGAACGCGGCGTGAGCCCGGAACCACCGCAGCCCGGATACGAACACGTCTTTGCGGAGGTACGGGTGGAATCCGCAGACGGCTCGCAGCTGGGCCTTCCGCTGAGGTTCAACGCCGCATCGTTCGACGGGTGGTTCCTGCGAGAGTCGGGCCCGGTTGGCACCGAGGTCTGTCCCGGGACGGAGCACACCGGCGTAACGTGCCAGCTGATCAGCGGCTACTACCTCGTTAAGAGCGACGACCCCTCTCCACGGCTCGCCTGGACACTCACACAACCAGGTGAGCGCACCGTCGCACTCGCATGGTGGCGGCTCCCCACGACAGAGCGAGACGGCGCCACTGCAGTGCACGACCTGACACCCGAGGAGACGGCGCGCGTGCTGGAGGCAGCCGCGATCCCATCCGACGCGTGGAGCACCGATTTCTCTCGTGTGGCGAGTGACCTGAGCGATGCGGTGGTGGTCTCGGACGGGCGCAGTGGCATCCCGGTCATCACGCAGCCGCGGTACGAGACTATCAACCAGGCGGACGGATGGTTGATTGGGAGGGAACCGGTGCTTGCCGCGTTCGCCGGGGGCGAAGCGCGGGCGTACCCGCTGCGCCTCCTCCTCTGGCACGAGGCGGTGAATGACTGGCTGGGCGGCTTGCCGCTCCTGGCCACGTACTGCCCGCGCTGCAACAGCGCGGCAGTGTACGAGCGCACCGCGGGTACGCTCACGCTACAGTTCCGCGCGGCGAGCGTTACGCGCTCTGAGAACCGCGTCCTGTTCGACGAGGCAACGGAGTCCTGGTGGCAGCAGTCGAACGGCGCATCCATCGCGGGCGGGCTCGCAGGTCTCAGGCTTCCGCCCGCGGCCAGCGCAGTCATCTCCTGGGACGACTTCAAGCGCGCCTACCCTTCCGGGACCGTGCTGTCGCAGGCGTCGGGCTTCGATATCGACTACGGTTTCAACCCATACTTCAACGCCGATCTCACCCAGCCGCCCCCCTCTGCCGGGGAGACTGACCCGAGGCTGCCCGCGCGAGCGAGAGTCCTCGGGTTGCGGAACGAAGGCGACGGACTCGCGGTACCGTTCTCGGCACTTGGTTTCTCTCGCGCAGTGAACCTGATGATCGGTGGGCAGCCGGCGGCGGTGTTCTGGCAGCGAGGCACGACGTCCGCGCTCAGCAGTGCGCATGTTGCGCAGGGCCGGGACGTGGGCGCGGCGGTCGCATTCGATGCCCGGCTGGAGGGCAGGACACTCACGTTCAGAGCAGAGAGAGGCTCATTCGTCGACGAGCAGACCGGCTCAACGTGGAGCATCACTGGAGAGGCGACGAGCGGGCCGCTTGTTGACAGCCGCCTGGACGTGCTGCCGCACGTCAACAGCTTCTGGTCGTGCTGGGCGGCGTTCCGCCCGGAGACCTCGGTGTACGCGCCTAGCTGACGCTCCAGCCGGCGTCCACCAACAGGTGATGGCCGTTGACCGCACCTGCCTCCCTGCTTGCGAGAAAGACCACCGCCCCCGCGATCTCCTCCGGTTGCAGCCTCCTTCCGATGGGCGAATGGCGCAGGAAGTCGGTATCGCCACGGGCGGAGTCCGGGTTGCGGGTCATGGGCGTATCGGTGGGACCCGGCCCGACGGCATTCACAGTGATGCCCTGCATGGCCCACTCGGTGGCCAGGGCCTTCGTGAGCGCGACGACGCCCCCTTTCGCCGACACGTAGACGGCACGGTTGGGGCCCGCGGTGACGGCCAACTGCGACGCGATGTTGACGATGCGCCCGTAGCCGGCATCCAGCATGTGCCGCGCCGCCGCCTGTGCCGCGAAGAACACGCCCTTCAGGTTCACGCCGTGTACCGCGTTCCAGTGCTCCTCCGAAACATCGAGGGCGCTCATCCGGGAACTGACACCCGCGTTGTTCACGAGGATGTGCAGGCCGCCGAGGTCGGAAGCTATGGCGTCGAAGGCCGGGCCTATGTCGGAGGCAACGGTCACGTCCAGAGAGTAGCCCCGGGCCGTTCCGCCCGCGGCCTCTATCCCGCGCACGAACGCGTCCACATCGGAACGCTTGGACGGAAGGTTGGTCACTGCAAGGGTAGCCCCGGCCTGCGCAAGCGCGGTGCTCACGGCCCCGCCGATGCCCTGGCTGCCGCCGGTAACGACGGCCACCATGCCATCCAGTCTGAAAGGCCCCGTTGTCATAGGCGGATTATAGGCGCAGGGTGCGGCGCATCCTACAGGTAGGTGAACCCGGCCGGGAGCGAGGCGTGGCCTCCGCCATGATCCTTCTCCTGCGGGACCGGGTTCCGCAATTCGTCGCGGGTGACGTAGTTGTAGGAGATGACGCCGATGACGGTCGACGCCACAATGGCGGCCACTACTCCGAGGATGATGAGCGTCAGGTAGACGATGCGAGCGTTGCGCGGCGCGGCGCTTGCTACGGACATGGGCGGTTGGGCCTCCGGCGGAGCATCGGTATCGTATGGAACCGTCCCGATAACGCTACTATAGGAGTGCCGTAGCCTGCAAGGAGTCGCGTACCTGACGTGCGGCGCAGGTTCCGCTGAAGGGCGCATCGCTACCATCTGCACGCGGCGCGACCAGGAAGTTATCGTTACTGGAGATAGTCCGGTCCGGGTGAGACGTGCCTCTCGATCCGCTGACAACAGACCCCCACCTCCAACGGTTCGTCGCCGGCGGCGTTCTGGTCGGCTCTCTTCTCGCCGCGTTCACCTTCTACCTCGTGACGCGATTCATCACCCGCAAGTACCTTACCGGGGCGAGCGGTCGTAGCTACCGCCTGGCGCACTCCATCATGCGCGCCACCTCCAGACCCGGAGCGCTCTTCCTCCTTATCCTGGGAGCGATGATCGCCTTGCTCCTCTGGCCGGATGCGGAACCCTGGCACGACGAGATCACGACCATCGGCGGCGCTGCACTCGTGATCGTCGGGGCAGTCGCGGTCTCCAACGTGTTCATGGCGGTTGCGAACTGGTACAGCCTCACGATTGCGATTTCCACCAGGACCAACCTCGACGACCGGATGCTCCCGGTAGTACGGCGCGTGATCCCGCTATCCGTCTACGCCATCGGCGGGCTCATTGTCCTGGATATGCTGGGCATCAGCATCAGCCCACTGCTCGGCGGTCTCGGCATAACCGGCCTGGCGGTCGCGCTTGCATTGCAGCCGACGCTGAGCAACTTCTTTGCCGGAACGAACGTCCTCTCCGAGGGCGCATTCTCAAACGGCGACTACATCGAGTTACAGGGAGGCCCCGCGGGGTACGTGCAATCGGTCGGATTCCGCAGCACGAGGATACGCACCTGGCTGAACAACGACGTCATCATTCCCAACTCCGTTCTGTCCAGCTCCATCATGGTCAACTACAGCCGGCCGGACCCGCGGATGAACATCCTCGTCACGTGCGGCGTGAGCTACGACAGCGACCTGCAGCGTGTCAACGATATCGCGCTGGAGGTCGCCCGCGAGGCCATCGCCGCGAACCCCGAGGCGGAGCGCGAGGAGCCGTGGTTCGGCTTCGAGCGGTTCGGCGACTCCAACATCGACTTCTGGGTATTCCTGCAGGCCAGAGACAGGGTCGGCTCGTTCATCGTCACGAACGACCTCATCAAGCGGCTCCACGCGCGCTTCAAGCAGGAAGGCATAGAGATCAACTACCCCGTGCGCAAGGTGGTGTTCGACTCCCCTCCCCCACCCAGCGCACCGCCGGGGTCGGCGGGTCCGTGAGCGACCTGCCGGACCTGCTCGTCCACCGCGAGGAAGCGCTCGCGCTGCTGGCGCACCAGCCATCCTGCGTCTTCACCGACATCGACGGCACGCTCTCTCCCATCGTCGCCGACCCGGCCGCCGCCACCTTGCCCGACACGACCCGCGAGGCGTTGCGGACACTCGTGGAGCGCATCCCAGTAGTAGCTCTCACCGGGCGAGGCGTTGCGGACGCCCGGAAGATCGTCGGCCTCGAATCGCTGGTCTACTCCGGCAACCACGGTGCGGAGTGGTGGGAGGCCGGCGTCGCGAGCATCGAACCTGCAGCCGCGCCGTACGCTCCACGGGTGCGGGAGATCGCGGAGGCGGTGAGGAACGGCATCGCAACGCCCGGTGTGCTGCTCGAGGTGAAGGGGGTAAGCCTCTCCGTGCACTACCGCAACGCGAACGATCCCGAAGCTGCGCGAAGGGAAGTTCTCGGCTTCCTGGCCGTCCACGCTGAAGGCATGGCCATCCGCGAGGGGAAGATGGTCGTTGAGGTGCGCTCGCCGGTCCCACTCTCCAAGGGAGAAGCAGTCCGCTCTTTCATCAAGCAAAAAGGGCTGGCGTCGGCACTGGTGCTGGGAGACGACCGGACGGACGCGGAGGCGTTCGTGGTCATCCGGGAGATGCGCGAGGCCGGCGAGGTCCGCGGCTTGTGCGCAGCGGTCGCAACAGCGGACGCTCCATCGGAGTTACTGGCGGCAGCTGACTATGCGCTGGCGGATACCGATGCGGTCGGACGGTTCCTTGCGGAGTTGGCCCTGGAGTTATAGCAACGGGGAGCGAGTGTGCGTATCATCCGACGAGCATCAGCCTGCCCCTGTCCAGGTGCTCATGAAATACCTCGTCCTGCTGTCTCTGGTGGTCGCCGCCCTGGCCGCCTGCTCGGAGAGCGAAGGACCCGACCTCGACGCGACAGCCAGCGCGGAAGCAGCAGCTGAGGCCACCATCGAGGCGGGACAGGAGCGCGAGGACATAGCGGCGACGCTGACTGCGGCGGCTCCGACACCGCGTCCCTCACCCACGCCCACGGCGACACCCACTCCAAAGCCTCCTCCCACAGCCGCTCCGACCCCCACGGCAACCCCGGAGCCAACCCCAACGCCGACAGTGACGCCGACGCCCCGTCCCCGGGCCACTGCGACTCCTACGCCCCGACCCCTCGTCGTGCCCGACCCGTCCAGGCCGCACACGGTCAAGCTCGCGGAGCTCCTCAACGAGAGGAACTGGCTGCTGGACAACATGCCAGACTTCTCCCGGCAGCCGTCGTCAGAGGAAGTGACCGCCTGGAACAGGCGGCTGCGCGATTGGCTGGAGGCGCAGGAAGGCTACTGCGGCATCGTGGAGTACTTCCTGCTCGAGCGGGGGAACTGCAACCGGATGGCGGCAGACGGCCTGATGATGCTCAACGCCTTCACGAGCTGGCAACGCTCATCGTAGCCGACCGGGCGCGCCTCGATAGTGGGCACGCTTCGTCGACCGCCCCGCGACCCTAGAGGCTGAGCACGCTCGGCGCAAAGAGGTCCTCGACTCTCGGCTTCTCCTCGATCAGGTGTTGCTCGTGGAGGAAGTCGATGACGGTGGTGAGCATGGGCCGGTTGGCCTCCACACCGTAGACGAACGGGTCGCGGTCCAGCAGTTTCCGGGTCTGCGCCATGTACTCCCGGCCGAACACCATGAAAGAGGGGATGCGCTCGTTGAGCGTCTCCTCCGCCCGGCGTTTCGCCCTCACGAAGGCGTCGTAGAGGTTGAACGCAGCCCACGGGTACGTGTCGTAGGTGGACCTTCGGATGGTGTACATCTGCGTGGCGGGGATGAAGCCGTACTTCTCGTAGAACCGCGAGCCCTCTTCGATGAGGCTGGGGAAGAGGGGTCTCACCCTGCTCCAGTCGCCGCTTCCGCGTATCCGGGACGAGCGGTCTATGACATTGCCCTGGACGCCCGCCCCCGCCCCGAGGCCGGAGACCGCGTCGATCCGGTTGTCGAGGACCATGGAGGCGAGGCTCTCAGTCTCCGGGATGCGCGTGAACGAGATGCCCTGCGGCGGCTCGAAGCCGGTCACGCCGCCGTGGCTGAACTCCTCGCTGCGCTCCATGAACCAGTGGATGTCGTACTGGGAGACGCCGAAGTCGTGTTCGAGAACGCCGCGCAGCCAGACGGACGCGGTCATCTGGTACTCGGGGACCCCCACGCGCTTGCCCTTCAGGTCGGCGGGAACGCTTATGCCGGAGTCGGCGTGGTGACGAAGCTCAGCATGCATGAAGCGACGGGACGCGAATACCGGCAGCGCCACGGCGTCGTATCCCCTGGACCGGGCGATGATGTACGAGGCGACGGACAAGGAGGAGACATCGAACTCGTTGAACGTGAACTGGCGCCAATAGCCCGTTGAACCGTCGGCGCGCGTCGCGGTCAGCTCTATGCCCTCCGGCTTCACTTCGCCGTCGAACAGTGGGTTGACGATATCGGCGGGACTTCCAATCAGACTCATCCGGATGTCCGGCATCGAGGCACCTCCGTCAAGAGCATTCCCAACGTCTCCAAGTCAGTGGGCGATGTCCGCAGGCACCGGCACCTGGTGCTCCATCAGGACCTCGCGCCGCTCCCGGGCCGATTGCATCAGCGCCAGCTGCACCTCGAGGGTGGCCATGCCCCAGCGGCCGTCGTGGAATATGGGCGTACCGCGCACGATGCCGTTGTACGCTTCCTCGATGGTCGGGTCGCCGCCCTTCCGCACGTTAATCGGCTCCTCCCGGAGGCCGTCGTCGTTGTAGACGTAGATCCCGTTCGGCGACTGGCGCAGCAGTCCGCGCTCGCAGGTGACGAGAAGGAGACCGAGGTCGCTCTGGAAGCGCATGCGCGGGGGGCCAGAGTCGACGACGCCGTCGATGCGCTGCCCGCGCATGCTGGCGACCCGCATCTCGTCCTTGGCCTGAGACTGGTCCCACGTGCCGGTGTTGATGCCCATCCGCATGCGAGCGCGATCCCCGGCCTGGGCGCCCGCCTCCATCTCCCAGGGCAGCAGCTCCGAGGCGAGGAAGTAGCCGTAGGCGTTGTAGACGATGGTGGCCGGCGTGCCGTCTTCGAATTCGAGGTAGGCGGAGTAGTATCCGGGCGCGCCCTGGCGCCCCTCCATCCAGATGCCCGTTGTCCCCCGCACGCTCCTGATGAGGCCCCCGCCCAGGAACCGGAGCGAGTCGATCTGGTGCGGGGCCTGGCGGAACGCGACGCCACCGCCGCGCTCCACGTCAACCTCCTCGGGCATACGAGGCCGGAGCATCCAGTCGGTGAAGGACATCACGTTCATCGCCTTAATCGCGCCGACCTCACCGGAGCGGATGATGCGCCACATGGTCTGGACGGGAGGGTCGAACGCGCGCGTGTGGCCGGAGAGGAGCTTGACGCCATGCTTCTCGGCCGTCTCGACCATGAGAGACGCCTCGCCAAGGGACAGGGCCATCGGCTTCTCGAGGACGACATGTTTGCCGTGCTCGGCGGCGAGCACCGTGTGCGGGCAGTGAAAGTGGTTGGGCGTCGCGATCCAGACCACGTCGAGGTCAGGGTCCCGGCATATCCCTTCGACGCTGTCGTACGCCTTTCCGCCGAAGTCCCGCCGGAACGCCTTAAGGGCTTCCGGACGGACGTCCGCCGCAGCGACGACCTCGACGTTGGGCTCCTCGCGCATCATATGGAGCACTCCGCCGCCCGCGTTGCCAACGCCGATGACGCCGAACCGCAGGACCTGTTGTCCGTTCGAGGAGGAACCGGGATGGGTCACTATCTACCTCCGTGCATCTGCGCAAGCACGCGCAAGTCTCTCACTCCGTTCCATCGGAGCGCCCTCGCCGCAGGCCCCCCGAGCGGTACCCTCTCCCTCAGGAGAGGGTATCAACAGTTCCGCCCATCGCTTCTCCGCCCCTTTACGCACATGTTCCCTCAAGGGAGAGGGGGCCGGTCGTTGAGGGAATCGAGGTCGACGAGTTGGCGGCGCAGCCAGTCTGTGATGTCCTCACGCTCGATACACTCCCGCATGCGGTCGGCCCTGCGCTTGCGCTCCTCCGACGACATGGAGAGCGCCTCGTCGAGGGCGCGGGCCGCCCCCTCGACGTCCGCCGGAGCGACGGGGAGGGCGCCGACACGGAGCTGCTCATAGGCCCCCGCGGACTCCGACAGGACCAGGACGCCGTCCTTCCGGTTCACGACAGGGCCTTCCTTGGCGACGAGGTTCATTCCATCTATCACCGAGTTGACGAGCAGGATGTCGTAGAGGCGCATCCCCGCCATGGCCTGGGTGTAGTTGTTCTCGAAGAAGACCTTGATGGGGATCCAGTCGTCGGTGCCGAACCGCTCATTGATCCGCCGGATGATGGCGTCCACCTCCTCCGTGTAGCGCTGGTACTGGCGGATGTGGGTGCGGGACGGGACGAGAAACGCGAGGAAGCGCACGTTCCCCCGCAACTCGGGACGCCTGTCCAACAGCGTTTCGTAGGCTGCGAAGCCGCGGACGATGTTCTTGCTGGGCTCGGCGCGGTCGACGCGGACGATGGTCTGTTTGCCGAGGTGCGGGGTGAGCTGTTGCTCATACTCATCGGCGCGGGCCGAGTTGGCGATCGCTCGCACCTCGTCCACATCGATGGAGATGGGATAGCAGCGGGCGAGCGTGGTGCGTCCCTTGTAGTGGATGCGGGAGCCCCCGTAGTCGACAACGGCGTCCTCGAGGAAGGCGTCGCAGCTGCCAAGGAACGAGCGGACGTCGCGCGGGGCCTGGAAGCCGACGATGTCAGCCTGACAGAGGCTGTCGCAGATGGCAGTGCGGATCATGGCGGGGAGGAGCTCCCAGTAGCTCGAGGTGGGCCAGGGGATGTGGACGAACTCGTGGATGCGGGCGTGGGGCAGCTGCTCCCGGACCATGCCCGGCACGAGGTAGAGCTGATAGTCGTGCACCATGACGAGGGGGCGGGCGTCGGTGCGACCCGCTTCCTCAACGACGGCGTCGGCGAACTCGCGGTTGACGTACACGTAACCGTTCTCCCAGGCGTCGTACACGGTGGCATCCACGCGGGGGGTATAGGGAGAGCTCCACATGTAGTGCTGGATGAACCAGAGCAGGGGGTTGCAGATGATGTTGTAGTGCTTGTGGTAGGCGCGGCGCGGCGTATTGATGAACCTGACGGAGACCTGCTGTCCGGGGAGCGGAGAGGGCACCGCCATGCCCTCGTTCGCTCGTGCGGCACGGCGGTCGCCGTCACTCATGGCGGAAGCGATCCAGGTGAAGTCGACGTGGTTGGTAAGGCCGCTGAGGGCGGTGACGACGCCTCCACTGCCGCGACGGGCCTGCAAATCGCCGCCGGGGGCAACGTGGTACTCCATGGGGCCACGATTGGAGACGAGGATGAGGCGCTGGTCCCGGAGGAGGTCGTCGACGAGGTCTCTGAGGGAACCGCGTGCGTCGGTGGGGCTTTGCATCGGTCGCCTCTCCTCCCCGCGCCACACGCGCCCGAGAACGCCGCCTCGCAGGACGGCGGGGACTCCTGCAGAGCGTCCCGTCCGACTTTGGGCCACGCTACCATACGACCTGGGGAGGGTCAAACGAGCGGGGAGGTCCGATGTCGCCGTCGAATCTGTCGGATTCTGCTGGTTTTCCATGCCATTCACTCCTGTTCCTGGTTTCCGCACCCGCCATTTCCTCCCCGCTTACCCTACGGCGCACCCACCAACATCCGACAGCAATCCGACACAATCCGACAGTTTCCGACAGGGGCCTGCTGAGGCATCAAGCGGGAGAACTCTAAGCCGTCCAGAACAGGGTAGGGAGGGGTGGCTCGTTCGCGCAACGGGCAGGTGTCACACATCTGACGGCGGAGATGACGGGGGCTGCTGCTCACCGGCGCTACGCGACGACCTCTCCCCTCAAGGGAGAGGGGACCGAACAGGGCGCCCACAAGGGACGCCCCTACACCAACACACCCTCCGAGAGATTCCTCGACTCCGCCGCGCTCGGAATGACAGGCCTCCCACTCCCTACGCCTCGCCGCGTGCCCTGCCCGCGCACGCTGGATTCCCTAAGTTCACAAACGAAGTGCAACACCAGACTA
>JAPPHT010000042.1 GCA_028874795.1 Chloroflexota bacterium | reverse complement strand
GCCGTCTCGATGTAGTCGCTGACGATGATCTCCAGCAGCGCCTGCCTGCGGGTGTTGAGGGCGGGTGTCGCCGGATTAGCAGTCGGCTCGTTCAAGTGCTAACTCCTGCAACCGAATGTAGCACCGGCGGGGGAGTGCGTCAACGCGGAAGAGGAGGTCATTGCCGTCGCCGGCTGACGTACCCCTTCTCGCGGTAGTAGGCCTCGGCGGCGGGGTGCAGGGGAAGGCCGTCGGTGTCCGCGACGTTGTTCGGGTCGTAGGAGAACGGGAGGTGTACGGAGCGAAAGAGGTCGCGGTCCTCGTCGAACGCTCTGACGAGCAGCCGCACGAAGTCGTCGGGCATGTCGCTTCGCCCGTAGTACGCCTGCAGTCCGCGCCGGGGAGCGGGGATGTCGACATCTATGCCGCGCATGAGGTGGTGGGGCAGGGTACCCGGACGCCCGCCGATCTCTGCGGCGACGGCCTCGATGAGCGGGTCGGGCATCCGGAGGAAACGCATGTTGTGCAGGATGGTAGCGTCGTGCCACACGCGGACCTCCAGGGTGTACGAGGCGTAGACGTAGCCGGCGATGAGGTCGAACTCGCCCGTGCGCACCCACAACGGGGCCTGGGCAGAGACGCCCGCGACGGCCTCCTCGTCGACGAGGAACCTGCCGCCCCACGACTCGATCATCTCGCGGGAGAGGCCGTAGTGGTCGAGGATGAGATTGATCGCCGAGGGAGATGCCCTGTTGAGGACGCGGACGGGCAATCTTTGCTCGCGGACCTGTGCCAGGTCGACGATGTTGGTCTCCGCGCGGACGGCAATGGCGAACCAGCCGGGATGGTTGATGCAGGCGAGGACGCGCAGGTGGTCCCGTGGGCCGTCCGCCGCGTAAGGGCCCGTGCCGTCATAGGCCTGCCGAATGGCGCGGAGTTGCGTCGCGCCGAAGTCGACCTTGCCGTCCCCGACCCAGCGGGGGTTGTTGACGCCCCATGACTCGCGCTCGATGAAGACGTCGTAGCCGTACGGCTCGAGCGCCCTCCCTGCGATCTCGCCCATGGTGCCCCAGGGTGTGCTCACACCCCGGCCGCCCGCGCCCCCGAACACGATGTGCTTGTCCGCGATAGACATGCCGACCTTCCACGCGCGCGTGCCTTGAGAACTCGCGGCGGGGCGCATGGTAGCAGCGGGAACGGGACAGCGTCAGAAGACGACGGCGCTGGGCCCTGCACGTTACTCCCGCACATCCGGTGGCTCGCGCACCGCGGAGACCGCCGAGAACAGGAGAAAGACTCCTGTCAGCAGTTCGCCTCCGGCCCCGACGAACAGGGTGGGGCGCAGCCCGATCGTCTCGCCGAGCGCCCCGCCTATCAGGGCTCCGATGGGAATGGCCCCCAGGAAGGCCATCCTGAGCACGACGTTCACCCTTCCCTGGAGGTGGTCCGGCGTCATGCTCTGCTGCAGGCTCGTCCGGCCGATGATGTACGTAACGAGGCCCATCCCGAACAGGAACGTGGCCCCTGAAAGCAGCGCAAGCACGACGGGCTGGGGTCCGCCGGCCAGCGGAATGATGATGTCCGCGGCGCCCATCAGGAAGAGGCTGGCCGCCGTCGACCTGCCGAGTCCCACCCTCCGCGTCGTCTGCTTCGCAAGCGAGGCCCCGATCAACCAGCCGACGCCGGCGATCGAGAACACGAGCCCCAACAGGCCCGGCGTGAGCTCCAGGCGACGCACCAGGTAAAGCAGTCCCACCGCGTCCAGCAGGGCATTGGACCCGCCGACCATCGCCGCGGCGATCACCAGGCCCCTGAGGACGGGACTCTTCAACACGAACGCGAGACCCTCGCGCAACTCGCTGCGGACGCTCAGGGCGGCGGCCCGCGGCGAAACGTCCGTCTGCGGCCGCATCCGGTGGAGCGACAGCGCCGAAACCGTGTAGGCGGCGGCGCCCACGGCGAGGGTGAACGGCGCGGACACAGCCTGGACGAGCACTCCGGTGAAGCCGGGTCCCCCGATCTCGGTCGCGGAGCGCCCTATCTCCAGCTTGCTGTTCGCCTCGATGATCTGCGTCCGCTGCACGAGCGACGGCAGGAACGCGCGGTAGGTGACGTCAGCGATGAACCGCAGCCCCCCGAGCGCGAAGGCAACCGCGAACAGGAGGGGGATGCTGAGGAAGCCGAGCCATGCGGCAACGGCGATGACCGAGAGAGCGAGCACGTACCCCCAGGCCGCGCCGATGAGCACCGACCGCTTCGACCGCCGGTCTATCCAGATGCCGGCAAACACGCCCACGACGATCGCGGGAGCGCCGCCGAACGAGGCGAGGATGCCCATCTGCAGGGGCGTTGCATCGAGAAGGAGCGTTGCCACCAACGGCACCGCGAGGAACTGTACCTGGAAACCGGCGTGCGTGAACGTCTGGCTTACCCAGAGTTTGAGGAACGTCTCCTGCCGCCAGAGCCCCGATGGTCGAAAGCGCAATGAACACAACCTAGGGCGGCCTGCCCGGCAGTCGCCCCTGTGGGACAGTCTGTTGCCGTCTTACGAGACCGTCAAGGCGGGGGTACGCTCGAGCGGGGCGTTCCTGCCTGCGCCAACGTCTCCCGAGAGGATACCGCGCGCTAAAGCGCGGGCTCCGCTTCACTCAGCATGACGAGGCGGGCCGCCTGCGCTGCGCTCAGTGTGATCGCGCAGATGCCCGAAAAGTGATTGTGAAATCTGTCTCAAACGTTTGACTCGCGCCCTGCCACTTGGGTACACTTGGCCTAATAACCACAACACGAAGGGGGGCCGTGCGATGGTGCTACCAGCAGTCCGTATAAGGGAGCTCCGCAGGACGTACGGATTCGAAGAAGTCGCCATCGTGCCCGGTGACGTCACCACCAATCCCGAGCTCTCCGTCACCCAGCTGGCCATAGGACCATACCGCTTCTCGATCCCCATCATCGCCTCCGCCATGGACGCCATCGTCAACCCCGCCTTTGCGGGGTTGATGGCTAAAGCGGGCGGTTTCGGCGTCATGAACCTCGAAGGCCTCTACTGCCGCTACGACGACCCCTCCGATGCCCTGAACGCCATCTCCTCCGCCCCGAAGGAAGAGGCGACCGACGTCATGCAGCGCGTCTACACCGCCGAGTTCCGCGAGGACCTCGTCGGCCGGCGCGTCCGTGAGATCAAGGAGACAGGAGCGGTCGCCGCCGTGTCGGTGACCCCGGCGCGCACCAAGCGCCTCGCGCCCATCGCGGTCGAGGCCGGCGCCGACATCATCGTCGTCCAGTCCACCGTCACCACCGCGCGGCACATCTCCAGCAGCTTCACCGGCCTGCGACTGAACGACCTCGTCCGCGAGATCGGCGTCCCGGTCGTTGTCGGCAACACGGTGACCGCCAGCGCCTCGCTCGAACTGATGGAGCAGGGCATCGACGGCATCCTCGTCGGCGTGGGGCCGGGCGCGGCCTGCACGACGCGCGACGTCACCGGCGTCGGCGTGCCGCAGGTGTCGGCGACGCTCGAGGTCGCCGCGGCGCGCGACGAGTTCTACTCCCGCACCGGCAAGTACGTCAGCGTCATCACGGACGGCGGCATCCGCATCGGCGGCGACCTGTGCAAGGCGATCGCGGCGGGCGCGGACGGCGTCATGATCGGCACCCCGTTCGCCCAGACCTACGAGGCGCCCGGCCAGGGGTTCAACTGGGGCATGGCGAGCCCGCACCCGGCGCTGCCGCGCGGGACGCGCGTCAACGTCGGCATGCACGCCAGCCTGGAGCAGGTGCTCTTCGGCCCCAGTCACCGCATGGACGGCACACACAACCTCGTAGGCGCGCTCCAGATGTGCATGAGCATGGTCGGCGCGCAGACCATCCCCGAGTTCCACGAGCGCGCCGAGCTCGTCGTCGCCCCCACCATCGCCACCGAAGGCAAGGTCTTCCAGCGCTCCGGCCAGATCTAGAATCTCCGTCATTCCCGCGAAGGCGGGAATCCAGAGTGCACACTACGAGGCACGGCTCTTTTTCAGCCGTGCCTCGTCTATCGAGGAGAGGGGTATACGCCGCACGGTGCTCGCACTCTCATATTCAACCTTACGCTCTAACCTTGAATATGCAGAAGCCATATTCAAGGTTAGCCCTGCCCCTGCTCTCCCTCCTCCGGTGGGGGAGGCGGCTTGGCCACTCCTGCAAGCAGAGCGGCGAGGACATTCACGACCACAAACACGGTGAAGATGGCGCGGTAGCTGTCTGTGAGGTCGAACGCCAGCGCGGCGGCGAGCGGGCCCGCCGCTTGCGTGATGTTCGTGAACGCGCGGGCGACGCCCTCGATCGAGCCGAGATGGCGGCGCCCGAAGTAGTCCGCGAACGCGAGCCGCTGGAGCGTCACGGAGGCTCCCTGCGCGAGGCCGTAGAACACGCCCCACAACATCGCCAGGAGCGCCGTGTCCACGACGAGCAGCAGGATGAAGGCGAGCGCATTCATGAGGAAGTCGACCGCGATGAGGTAGCGCACGCTGATCCTGTCCCGCAGGAAGCCCGCAATGACCGCTCCCAATGCGCCGACCGCGGAGTGAACGGCGAGCGCCCAGACGGCCACCGGGTGAGGCAGCGTAGTGTCCGTCATGGGCCCCGCCAGAGCGTCGGTCAGGTAGGGCACGGCGTGCAGCATGACGCCCGTGCGCCCGAACCACCAGAGCGAGATGGCGATGATGAGCAGGTAGATTGCGGGGTGACGCGCGGCCTGTCCCAGCCCCAGCGAGTAATCGGTAACGCGCAGGTCGCGCGCGGGCGCGTCGGCAGCCGACCGCGGCAGCTCTCCGTCCGGAAGCAGCCCCATATCCTCCGGCCTGCGTCGGAGCAGGAGAGCGGTGGGGACGGCGGAGACGATGAGGATCATGATGCCCGCGCCGAGAGATGCCTCACGCCAGCTGTATGCGCTGACCATGAAAGCGATGAAAAGGGGAATGAGCGACGCGCCGGCGGGAAAGCCGAGCCCGGCGTAGGCGGTCGCCCGTCCGCGCCTGGCGATGAACCAGTTCGGCACGATGACCGCGGAGGCGACGGCCAGGACGCCGGTGTTCATGCTCCGGGCGAAGACCTGCAGGGCGTACAGGTGCCACAGCTCCGACATGAAGTACATGAGGATGAAGGAGGCGCCGATGAGCGTGTAAGCGAAGGTGAGCGCCCAGCGCGGGCCGAACCGGTCCACGACTGGTCCCGTCGCCAGCGCGACCCCGCTCCCGATGATCCCGCCCAGGCTGATCGCTCCGGTGAACGCTGTCACGCTCCAGCCGAACTCCGCGGTGATCGGCCTCAGGAAGATGCTGAGCACGGGGAACGTCTCCGTGCTCGCGCTGAAACTCCCCAGCGCCGCGACGGCTACGACGACCCAACCGTAGAAGAAACGGGGCTTGCGGGGAGGTTGACCGGTGCGGTTCAAGTGATGCTGCCAGGGGACGATGCGCGCATCATAGCCCTTCCCGCGCCCTCACGCCGCGCTACGTGGGCGTGCCCGACGAACCTGCGACGCTGACGGTGACGATGTCCTCTCCGTGATACTTTTGGTGGCGCACGGACGACGCGTAGTGCCGCAGCAGGCGGAACGATATCTCCCGCTCATCCGCGATATCCGGCATCTCGCCCATGTAGGCGAGCCGGTCCTCCAGGTTCTCTCCTTCCGAGCCGGTCACGAATTCGAGCTCGGACTTCGCGTGATCGGTACGAGCGGTGACCACCAGCCGCCGCGCTCCCGCGCCTTCCGGCCTCTCGCCGTCCTCTGCCAGCAGGCTGGCCATCGTTTCCTCACCCACGAGCACCAGGCGGCCTGTCGCAGCGTCGTTCCAACCGGCCCTTGCGGCGGCGCCCCGAAGAAACTCCTGCAGTTGCGGCAGGCTCTCCGTTGTCAACGCCAGGGTGAGGCGTCTGCGCCGGGCGGACGTCAGTTCCATGAACAGCATCATGATGACGGCCACGAGGGCGCCGGACGTCATGCCGTTGCCGAGCAGGACGCTCAGGAACCCGTCGCCCAGCTGGTCGGCGAAGATCCACTGGTTCTGGAAGCCCGTGCCTACCCAGAACGCGACGCCCGCGACGGCCGCCTTCCGGTGGTCCACCCCGTCCTGGATGACGATCTTCATCCCCTGCACGAAGAGCAGGCCCAGGAGCACGGTGATGTATGCCGCGGCGACGGGACTCGGAATGGCGATCAGCAGCGCGGCGATCTTCGGCAGGAACGCAAGCACGGCGATGATGACACCGATGACGACGCCCACGCGCCGGGCCGCGATGCCGGTGACCTCGGCAAGGGCGACGCTGGACGAATAGGTGGTGTTGGGCAGGGTGCCCGCAAGGCCGGAGAGCAGGTTGCCCATGCCGTCGGCGTTGAGCGCGCCCTGCACGACACGGAAGTCCGTCGCCTGGGGCCTGCGGCGGGAGACGCGCTGGATCGCTACGCCGTCGCCGATGGTCTCGATGGCGCCCACCAGCGTGACGATGACGAACGCGGGCAGCAGCGCCCAGAACTCGGCGCCCGGGGTCAGGTCGAACCCCGGCCACGCGCCCAGGGGCACGCCGACCCACGCTGCGTCCAGCACTCCTTGCGCGTTGTACAGTCCGAGGGGCGCGGAGACGGCGCAACCCACAGCTATGCCGATGATGGGCGACCACAGCCGCCAACGGGGCGGGGCGCGCAACACCAGGCCCAGGACAGTGACCAGGGTTGCCGCAGCGACAACGATGGCGGCGGTAGGGGAAGCGTCCTCCGGGACGTCCGTGAGCATGCCGAACACGATGGGCATGACCGTCGCCGCGATCAGCATGATGACGGTGCCGGAGACGACAGGCGTGAATATCCGCCGCAGGAGCGACAGCCGCGCAGCCATCGCGAACTGGAACAGCGACGACACCACGATCAGGCTTGCCATCGTGGCGGGACCCGCTGTGACGAGCGCGGCCACGCACACGGCAATGAAGGCCCCGGACGTGCCCATCATCAGCACGTGGCCGGAGCCGATCCGCCCGAGCCGGGCAGCCTGGAGAACGGTGGTGACGCCGCTGACGACCAGGGCCGCGAAGACTCCCCACGCCAGGTAGCTGTCCGACTCCTCAGCTATGCGTACGACGATGACGACCGTCAGCGCCACCGGAGCGAGGATGACCAGCGCCGCCTGCAGGCCCGTGCCCAGGGCTATGAACGGCGGAGGGTTCTCATGGGGCTCGTAGCGGACGTTCTCGTTCACGGTTGCCACGGCGAGCGTGCTTCCCTAGAACATCCGGCCTGACGGCTCGAAGCCCAGGTAGTACTGCCCGGCGCTGTCGTAGTGCTCGTAGCGCCCCTGGATCTGCTGCGTTATCGCGTGCGAGTCCTGGAACTTGCGCTGTATCACGCTCGATTCGAAGATCGCGCTCGACCCGAAGACCGAGTACGCCATGTCGGTCACCAGCGCGCCCTGCCGGATGGCGTGGGTGCTCGCCAGCCGCAGCTCCATGCGGTGCTCCAGCGGCAACTCGTGGTCGTCCAGCGCCTTCCGCCAGAGTTTGACCGCCTTCTCCTGCAGGAAGGCGTTGGCCGCGCCCCAGGTCGCCTCCGCCTGCCCGATGATGCGCTGTATGGCGGGCTGGTCGCGCAGCAGCGTCTGCTCCTGCGGCTTCTTCCGCGTCGCGATCTCGATAGCGGCGTCGAGCGCGGAGCGGGCTACGCCCAGCGCCACCATCCCGAAGCCGGAGCCGAAGAAGAGGCTGCGCGGGATGAGATAGAGCGGACCGTCCTCGCGCGGCGTCTTCAACTCCAGGTACACACGGCTGGCGGGGACGAACACGTCCTTCGCCTCGAAGCTGAAGCTGCCGGTGCCCTTGAGGCCGTTCACCTGCCAGGTGTCGATGAACGTGAACTCGCCCTTGGGGATGATGCAGTTCAGCGCAGTGGGGTCGGCGACGCGCTCCAGCCCCACGGCCCAGGTCGCGTGGCGCGAGCCGCTGCTGAAGTTCCACCGCCCACTGACGGAGTAGCCGCCGTCCACCTGGACGAAGTTGGAATGCTGGGGCGGCCCGTTGCACAGGATCGACCGGCTGTCGCTCCATATCTCCTGCGCCAGCGACTCGGGCATGAGCGACGCCATGGTCCCGAGGATGTTGTTCTGGTTGAAGCACCACGCGGTGCTGCCGTCCGCCGCGGCGACCGCCTGCACGATGGCCAGGTAGTCCAGGTAGTCGATCTCGAGTCCACCGACGGAGCGCGGGACCAGCAGCCGGAAGAGCCCCTGGTCCACCATCGCGTCGATGACGTCCTGCGGTATCTGGCGCTCCCGCTCGATGGCGTCGCCCGCGTCGGCGATGCGCGCGAGAACCGCCTGGAAATCGGCGCTCTGCACCGTCGGGCTGCTCTCAGTGATTGTCATCGTCTGCACCTCAGGGGAGCGCAGGCACGCTCTGGATAGGCTTAGAGGTCGAGGCCGAACACGCGGATGGCGTTCTCCGAGTAGATCGCCTCGCGCTGCTCGTCGGTGAGACGCGGCACGGCCTGCACGCTCACGGGCGGCGTGTAGTCGCCCATGCCGAAGGGGTAGTCGCTGCCGAGCATGAGCCGCTCGTGCCCGACCGTCTCGACGAGGTAGTTCAGCACCGGGGTGCTGTGCGTGAGGGTGTCGAAGTAGAGCTTGCGGAAGTACTCGGACGGTGGACGGCTGATTTTCGTGTCCACCACCAGGTGCTGCCGCCACGCGTGTTCCCACCGGCCCCGCAGCAGCGGGCACGTGCCGCCGCCGTGCGCGAGCACGAAGCGCAGGTCCGGCATCTCTTCCAGCACGCCGCCGAAGATGAGGCAGCCCGCCGCGACCGCGGTGTCGCTCGGGTTGCCGATGATGTTGTTCATGAAGAACTCGCTGAGCCGGTCCTGGCCGAGCACGTTCTGCGGATGCACGAACGCCGCGACGTCCAACTGCTGCATCTTGCGGTAGAGCGGAGCGAAGCGCGCCGAGTGGAGGTTCTCTCCCTGCACGTTCGTCAGTATCTCCAGCCCCCGGAAGCCGAGTTCCCTGACACAGCGCTCCAGCTCGGCGGCTGCGGCCTCCGGCTCCTGCATCGGCAGCGTCGCCAGCCCGATGAACCGCTCCGAACCCGCGATCGCCTCCGCGGTCTTGTCGTTCATCTGCCGGCAGAGGTCCGGCGTGGAGTTCTGAACGTAGGGCGGCGCGGAAACGAGCTCCACGTCGACGCCGCGCTCGTCCATGTCGGCGAGCCGCTGGTCGAGGTCGGACATGCTGTCGCGCATGTTCGCCGCGGGCCCGAACCCGCCCCGCCGGTTCGCCAGCTCCGGCAGCGACGAGGGGATGTAGTGGGCGTGAACGTCTATACGCATGACGGGCCGTATCCTACCCGAATCCGACGCTCCGTGCGCTTCCCCGCGAGAGAGCGGCACGCCGATGGTCTGGCCAGCCCGGCGCCCCCCCCCCCCCCCCCCCCCCCCCCCCCCCCCCCCCCCCCCCCCGCG
>JAPPHT010000044.1:30642-70543 GCA_028874795.1 Chloroflexota bacterium | reverse complement strand
ACTGGGGACACCAGCATTTTCAGTGCTGTGCTCTACCAACTGAGCTACCTCGGCCCGGTGATTCCATGCTACGGAGCGGTCTGGACAGTGTCAACCGGCCGGTGCGCTACAGCAGTCCGGCTCCGAGGGCGCGCTTGCGAGTCTCCAAGCTGACGAAAGTCTCCGTATGCCTGACACCCTCGACGATGCCCACCTTGTTGTGCAGGAACGAGGCGAGGGCTTCGGAGCTCGTCAGGTTCACCCAGATGAAGATGTCGTAGCTCCCCGTGGTGATGGAGACGTGCTCCGCCTCGGGGAGGTCGGACAACTCGTCGGCCACGGCTTCGACCCGGGCCGGGTCCACCTGCAGGCCGATGAATGCGGAGGTGTGGTAGCCGAGCCTCTCGGGGTCCGGGATAGCGGCGACCCTGATGACCTTATCCTGGAGCAGCTTGGCGAGGCGGCGCCGAGCAGTTCCTTCGCTCAGCCCCAGTTCGCGCGCCATCTGCGCGTGGGATGCACGTCCGTCCTGCTGAAGCGTCTCGATGATCCGTCGGTCTATGTTGTCCAACGCTTCACTCCCCAGCAGGCGCTGCGTGACCTGGTCCGTCGGCGTTTTCCAGAGGAGTCCCGCTCGCGCAGTTGCTGCATCAGGTGATTCTGGCGCATCGTATAAGAGGATTCTGTGCGTCGTCAACGCACAGAGCAAGGTTATTCGCCATCCGGGGATAGTTACGTGACGCGTTCCTCAGCGATGTCTACGCTCAACGCTGGATGCGCGTATCGCCGCGTGGCTGGAAGATGGAACCCGCGCCCGGGAGATCGGCAGGCATCGACCGCCCTTGCTGTCCGATGCCGGCGAACCGGCCCCTGGCGAGGATGCCCAGCGCAGACGCGGCTGCGCCCGCCAAGGCGACGCGCTTGAGAAAGCCGCGCCGCGTAACGGTGTTCCGTGAAGTCGTTTGATTCTGGCCTGCCATCGTCTGCTGCACTCCGTTGGCCAAGCCGGCCACGGCAGACAATTGTAGGCCGACACCGTCGGATTGCAAGCGATCGGGCCATGTGAGACGGCCAGTTGATGCTTCTGCGTGAAGCGTGCGGCGCCCCTGTTCATGGCGTGTGCGAAATTCATCACAAACTGTTGACACCCGCCATGAGAGTGGTTTAACGTGCTTCTCCTGGCGGGAGCATCGCCGATGGTACGTTCGCGCAGCGTCTCTCCGCCCAATCCAGAAGCAGGCAGGGCTTCCGGTGACGCTGTTTGAAACGCAGGCCCTCGGACGATGTGAATGACCGGCCCGGACCCCTCGATCATAACGGCATCTGACTGGGCGGCGGCCGCCGACCTCCTTGCGGCGCTGTGGTTCCTGCTGGGGTCGGCTCTCGGCTTCGGAGCATCCATGCTCCTGGCCCACGGCATGATCCCGTCGCTTGCCATCTCCCGCGACATCCCGGCGCACGTTGCCCGCCGCATCCGTATACCGCTCTACGGAGCGGCTGCGCTTTTCCTGGCGCTCGAGCTCTACGCCATCTCGCTCTTCATCGAGAGGCTGGACCTCATATCTGATCTGTTCTACAGGGGGGCGCAGTAACGCCGGGGACTACCCGGTGAGCGAGCGATGAGCAACTCCCTGGTCAAGATAATCGTTCCTGTCATAGGTCTGGTCGCCGCTCTGGTTCTCGCCTTCGTGGCCTACTTCTTCGTACAGGCATGGTGGGCGCAGCCTCCCGCTGTCCTGGGTTTCGGAGACGGACCCACGCAGCCGGTGGCATTCCCACACACAGTTCACGTGACTACCGCAGGCCTGGACTGCCAGTTCTGTCACCGGACGGTTGCTACCGAAGAGGCGGCGACCGTTCCTGCTGTCGCTCAGTGCTGGTTCTGCCACGACTTCGATCGCATCACGGGCGAGCAGTCGTCCTCCTCCACGGCGGAGGCCGAAATAGCCAAGTTCATAAGAGACCCGGAGAAGCTCGCACTGGATCCCCCGGAACTACCTGACCCGGTCAATTGGGTGCGGGTCCACCGGCTTCCGGACCACGTGCAGTTCGTTCATGCCCCGCACATCCAGCAGGGGTTCCCCTGTTCTACCTGCCACGGCGACATCGCGAGCATGCAGGTCGTCGAGCAGGTCCGAAATCTGAAGATGCGCGATTGCGTCGACTGCCACCGTGACAACGATGCGCCGACCGATTGCACGACGTGCCACTACTAGGCGAGAAGACGAATGCCACTGACGCGCAGACAGTTTCTCAAGTGGGCAGGCGTAACCAGCATAGGCGCGGTCGTCTTCAACGGCTGCCGCGTGCCGGACCACGAGATCCAGGTGCAGAGCCCCGTCGAGATGCCGGAAGACCTCGTGACCGGCAGAGATAACTACTACGCGACCGCTGCCCAGCTCGGCATGGCGAGCGAGGGTCTGCTCGTCCGGGTGATGGAAGGGCGCGCCAAGAAGATAGAGGGCAACCCGGATCATCCTGTAAACACGGGTAAACACGGCATACGCGCAGAGGCCCTGCTGCAGGCGCTCTACCACCCGGACAGGATCAAGCACCCGCTGATCCGTATCGCCAAAGGTGGACCGTTCGTCGAGATCGGATGGGACGACGGCATCCGGGAGCTCGTCAGGATCCTGAACGGCCGGGACCAGGGCGAGGTCCTGCTGGCGACTCCATTGCTTCGTGGACGTGTAGCTGACGTTGTGAAGGCGTTCGCCGATGGTTCCGGCGTGCGCCTTCAGGGCTTCGACCCGCTCGGTTGTGAGAGCGTCGTCCGCGAGGCCCTGAGGCAACTGTACGGGCAGAACACGCAGCCTGACTTCGACATCGCGCACGCAAGCTACATACTGAACTTCGGTGCGGACTTCCTGGGCACCTGGGTCAACCCCACGCACTTCTCGCGCGGCTATGGCGAGTTCCGCCAGGGCGCGGGCCGCTCCCGCGGACGACTGGTGCACGTCGGCGCCCGTTACTCGACCACGGCTGCGGCCGCCGACCACTGGGTCTATGCGACGCCCGGCTCCGAGGGCCTACTGGCGATGGCTATCGCCTACACGATAATCGACGAGGGCACGGCGGACGCGGATGCCGCATCCGCGTTGACCGGCGGGCAGGGCGCAAGGGCATTGCAGGCGTTTGCACCCGATAGCGTTGCATGGCAGACGGGCGTCGACGCCCACGTCATTACGGAGTTGGCGCACGAGCTGGCGGACAGCCACAACAGGCCGGCGCTCGTGATCGGCGGCGGCCCCTCCGCGGCCCAGGAGAACGGCCTGTTCAACATGATCGCCGTGTATGCGCTGAACGCTCTCGTGGGTTCGGTGAACCGGCCAGGTGGACTTGTCTTCAACCCGGAACCGGTCAGCGGGCGCATCCGGACAACCTCGCTGCGGGACTGGAAGCAAACGTTGGCTGACATGCGCTCCGGCGACATCACGGCCGTACTCGTGCGCGATGCCGACCTGGCCTACGGCCTGCCCGGCGAGCTTGATGCCCGAGGCGCCCTGCGCAGCGTGGAAACGATCGTCAGCTTCTCGAGTTTCCTCGACGAGACGAGCGAACTCGCCGACCTCATCCTCCCGTGCCACACTCCCCTGGAAGAATGGGGCACAGACGAACCGAATCCAGGCCCCGGGTATACGACCGTCGGCTTCCAGCAGCCCGCGGTGAGACCTTTCCACGAGACCTGGAGTTTCGGCGACGTGCTGCTGAGCGCAGGTAGCGAGCTCGGTCTGTCCGACCTGCCGGGAGCGGACATGCGTGAGGCGGTGCGCTCGCTCGCCATGGAACTCCACGAGCGGAAACGCGGCTCCGTTGTGCAGCCTACGTTCGTGGAGTTCTGGAAGCGCACACTGGAACGAGGCGGATGGTGGGACATCCGGGCGACCGCGGACGGTTCCCGTCCTGAATTGCCGGCCCTTCCGTCGCGGCCTCCCAACGTTTCGCCAGCTGACTCGAAGCGCTATCCGCTTCACCTGGTCCCCTTCGAAGGCATCGGGGTGGGCGCCGGACAGTACGCGCACCTGCCATGGGCGCAGTCGGCGCCGGACCCCATCACCAGCGCCGTGTGGGACACATGGGTGGAACTCAACCCGCACACCGCCGATGAGTTGGGGCTCAAGAACAACGACGTCGTCATCGTGGAGTCGTCCACGGGTCGCACCATCCGCGTGCCGGTCTACATCAACCCTGCTACGCCTCCGAGTGTGGCCGCGGTGCCGATGGGGCAGGGTCACCGTGCCTTCACCAGCTATGCGGCGCGGCGCGGCGCGAACGTGCTGGACATACTGGAGCCCGCGGAAGATGCGGAGACGGGGGCATTCGCCTGGGGCGCTACTCGCGTCCGCGTCTCCGGCACTACCCGGACGAGGGTGGTGCCGAAACTGGAAGGGATCGAGCCCGCCCGCCAGCTCCATGGCGAAGAACTCATATACGTGCACAAGGCATAGCGCAGAGCAGGACTAGTCATGGCGACACGCACACAGGTAAAGAACAGAGCAGACCACAAGTGGGGGATGGTCATAGACCTGGACCGCTGTACCGGCTGTCAGGCGTGCGTCATCGCCTGCCAGTCTGAGAACAACATCCCGCTCAACGATCAGTCCGCTTTTCTGGATGGTCGTGCCATCGAGTGGATCCGCGTGGAGCGCTACTGGGAAGGCGACTACCCGGACATCAAGGCACGCTTCCTGCCCGTTCTCTGCCAGCACTGCGACAACGCCCCGTGTGAGTCCGTCTGCCCGGTGTATGCGACCTACCACAACAGCGAGGGACTGAACGTTCAGGTGTACAACCGCTGCGTGGGCACGCGCTTCTGTGGCAACAACTGCCCGTACCATGCCCGGTTGTTCAACTACTGGGAGCCGGTCTGGCCGGAGGACCTCCGGAACCAGTTGAACCCGGACGTTACCGTGCGGACGCGCGGCATCATGGAGAAATGCACCTTCTGCATCCAACGCATCCGCCGGAGCACCCGCGGCGGCAAACAGGTGGAGGACCAGGCGTTCAATCCCGCGTGCGTGCAGGCCTGCCCGACCGATGCCATGACGTTCGGCAATCTCAACAACCCCGACTCCCGCGTCTCTCAGAAGTGGGAGGACGAGCGAGCATACCGTGTGCTGGAAGCGCTCGGCACCAACCCCAGCGTGAAGTACCTGAAGCAGGTAGACGCTCATGCATAACGGCGAACACGAACTGACCGCCGGGCCGCTGCCGACGCATCAGGATGTCGCGAGGGACGTGCTTGGCCGCTTCCAGGAACTGGGCCATCGCTTCTGGGGATGGGTAACGGTGCTCGCGTTTCTGTTCGTCCTCGGCATCGTGGGGTTCGTCATCCGCTTATCCGAAGGCTTCAGCGACGAGAACCGGGAGAACTGGGGCTACTTCGTCGCAACGCTCGCATTCATCGTTACGACGTTCACGGCAATGCCGGTCATCTCGGCGGGGCTCCGCCTCGCCAAGGCAAACTGGCGGCGGCCGCTTACTCGCGTCACCGAGAACATGGCCATCACCGGTCTGCTCGTCGTGCTCATGCTTATCCCGGCGCTCATCGCCCTTCCTTCCATAGACGGCAGGCTCAGCATCTGGTTCGAGTTCCCGCTGGGGGCGCCGGGCCTGTGGGACATCATCGGTTACGGCACGCTGGCTCTCATCGGGCTGGCCTTGCTGTGGGCCGTCGCCCTGCCGGACCTGGCGGCGGCGCGCGACCACCTGCCAGCATCTCCACGCCAGCGTGTCATCGGCTGGCTGTCGCTTGGATGGGTCGGCGGTCTTCGCCAGTGGCGCGTGCTCTACCAGGGGTCGCTGCTTGCCGGTGCGATGTACCTGCTCACGTACCCGCTCGTACAGACGCTCATGATTTCGGACTTCCACCACGGGCTGATCCCGGGGTTGAAGGACGCCATCATTCCAGCGACGGTCGTGGTCAACGGCCTGCAGGGCGCGGTGGGCATGACCCTGCTCACCATGTACCTGATGCGGCGGCTGGGGAACTACGAGAGGTACTTCAGCGTGGAGCAGTTCTGGGCCCTGTCCAAGCCGCTGCTCGCGTTCTCGCTGCTCTGGTTCTACTTCTGGTGGGCGAGCTTCATCACTTTCTGGTACGGGCGCCAGCCGGGCGAGAGCGAGGTCATACGGCTGCTGGTGCTCGACGAGTACCGCGGCGCCTTGATGATCTCTTTCTTCCTCAACTTCATAGGCCCGCTTGTGGCACTGGTCTGGAACCCGGTACGCCGCAGTGTGTGGGGCCCCGCCCTCGTGGGCACCGGCGTCGTGATAGGGGCGCTGGTGAACCAGGTGCGGCTGTACGTCTCGGCCTTCTCGGTTGAGGACCCGAGCTTGCACGTGATGGACCCGCGCCCCGCGACGCAGTGGCCGGCTCCGCCGGACCTGCTCATCATGATCGGCGCGATCTCCGGGTGTGTGCTGCTCTTCATGCTCGTCAGCAAGATCATCCCGGTGGTCTCCATCTGGGAGGTGGGGGAAGGACTCAGGCTCGTGAAGGTGAGGCGTTACCTGAACCGCTACGCAAGAGTGATAGCCAAGTCGCACTAGCCGTGCAGGCACGGACGATAGCCGGATGTATTACCGCAGGACACTAACCGACGCACAGATAAACAGGGAGCTCCTGGACGTGGTGCTCAGGACGCCCATGTGGTGGGTCGTCATCGTCTCAATCCTGGGGCTCATCGTAGCTGGGGCGGCGAGCGCATTCGGCTTCATGATGAACCAGGGCCTGGGGGTGACCGGCCTGCAGCAGCCCATCTTCTGGGGATTCTTCATCACCAACTTCATCTTCTGGGTCGGCATCAGCCACGCCGGCGTGATGATCTCTGCCATCCTGAGGCTGAGCCAGGCGGAATGGCGCAGACCGATGGTGCGCGCCGCCGAGACCATGACCGTCTTCGCGCTCATGACCTCCCTCCTGCAGCCGCTGATCCACGCAGGCCGGCCCTGGCGCATCTTCTACTGGGTATTCCCTTACGACTGGGCGCGCGGCATCTGGCCGGACGTGCGGTCGCCGCTGGTGTGGGACCCCACCGCGATCATCACCTACCTCACCTCCAGCTCCCTGTTCGTCTACACCGCACTGATACCGGACCTCGCCATCATCCGTGACCGCAGCACCGGCTGGCGCCGCACGGTCTACGGCATCCTGGCGCTTGGTTGGCACGGCAATCCCAGGCAGTGGAAGCTGCAGGGCATCGCCGGCATCCTCCTCTCAGCTCTCATCCTTCCTGTGTTCGTCTCCGTGCACAGCATCGTGTCGTGGGACTTCGGCGTCAGCCTCGTTCCGTCGTGGCACGTAACTGTCTTCGCGCCATACTTCGTTATCGGAGCGGTGCACTCGGGCGTGTCGGCGGTCGTCACGCTGATGATCCTGATGCGGAAACTCTACCGCCTGGAGAACTTCATCTGGGAGGAGCACATAGACGCGGTGGCGAGGCTGCTGATCGTGGTGGCCACCGCCTGGCTCTTCTTCTTCTGGTTGGACTTGGTATTCGCCCTGTGGTTGAAAGAAGAGCAGGAGATGACCGTGTGGCACCTCCGCCTCTTCGAGCCGCCGTGGAGCTGGCTGTTCCTGGTGTTCATCGTCTGCTCGTACATCATCCCGGTGCCCTTGTGGATGTTCCGGCGCGTCAGACGAAGCTTCACGTGGATGCTCTGGACGAGCCTGATGGTGAACGTCGGCATGTTCCTGGAACGTCTCATCATCATCGTGCCCGCGCTCATGCGGAAGGGGCCATGGGTGTTCACCTACGACACGTACCGCCCGAGTGCCGTGGAGGTAACGCTCATCGTGGGCTCCATCGCGCTGGTGGCGTTCCTCCTGATGCTGTTCAGCAAGTTCTTCCCGCTCATCCCCGTCTGGGAGGAGAAGGAAGGCCAGAAACTGATAGACGAGGTCCGTGTGGGCGACCGTGTGGTCCCTGCTCTGGTGAAAGAGCACTAGCTGGCGGAGCGAGGAGAGTTCGATGGCAAACACGAAACTGATGGGGCTGTTCCAGGACCCTGAACAAGCCGCAGGGGCCATGACCAAGCTCAAGGAGGACGGCTTCCCCGTCGAGGACCTTGACGTCTACTCCGGCAGCCCGTTCCCCGAGGGCTCTTTCGGCGAGCATGAGCCGGAGACGCGGCTCTTCATGTTCCCGCTCGTCGGGGCGCTCATCGGTTTCGCCATCGGCCTGCTGTGGACGGCGGGCACCCAGATCTCCTACCCGCTGGTCACGGGCGGCAAGCCCCTGCTCAGCATCCCGCCAATGACCATCATCATGTACGAGAACACCATGCTCGGCGCCATCATCTTCACGGTACTCGGCGTGCTCTTCGAGTCCCGCCTGCCGCGTCGCAAGCTCGGCCTCTACGACGAGCGCATCACCGAGGGTTACATAGGCATCATCGTGGACTGCCCGGAGGAGCGGGCGGGCGCAGCCGAATCTGCCCTGCAGAGCGCCGGCGCCGAAGAGATCAAGAAGGAGGAGGGTTAGGCAAGCAGTGCAGCCCCGCAGTCACAACACCCTCCTGCTGCTGGCCGCCGTCGTCGCACTGGCTTCGGTGGCTGCCGCATGCTCACCGGGAGACCCCTTCCGCTCCACCGGCTCTTACCCGATAGACGTCTTCCAGGAGATGCACTACAACCAGACGATGAAGTCGCAGGAGCCCCCACGGTTCCTGCCGCCGGAAGACTCCTATCCGGTGGAGGGTGGCTACATCTCCGTGAGAGAGATAGAGAACATCGAGGAGCTGCCGAACCCGCTCGCCGGAGACCCGCTCGCCATGCAACGCGGCGCCCTGCTCTTCAAGCAGAACTGCTCCATGTGCCATGGCTTGACCGCGGGCGGCGACGGCTACGTGGGTGGCCTGCTCAGCGATCACAACGTCACCCGGCCTCCGGCGTTCGGCGACGGTGACGGTATCGTGGTCATCCGCGACACGGGAACCACCGAAGTGACCCCCGGTGAGGCGTTCGGCAGCATCTCGGGCGGCGTAGGGTACATGCCCGCTTTCGAACCCCTGCTCACTGAGGAAGACCGCTGGGCGCTCGTAACACTGATCGACGCAACCGTCGCTCAGCGGCAGGCTGTTCTCCAATCGATCAACGATGTTTCCGAAGAGGAGCGGACTCTCCGCCTCCTCGATCTCCGGGGGCAACTCTAGCGCGGGCGGCGGTAGAGCCGCCGAGGCGCCGCTGGCCGTGAGGACCGCTCTTATCAGACCAAGCCTCAGCCGCGCCGCGGCGGTCCTTCTCATGCTCTGCGCCCTCTCCGTGGCATCGGCCGTGCCTGCTAACGCGCAGGGGTACGATGAGCTTCCCCCCGACCTGGAAGAGCGTGCCCAGCGCATCTACTCCGGCGTCATGTGCCCGCAGTGCGCCGGACAGACCATCGACGAGTCCAACGCGCCTATCGCCGATGCGATGCGCGAGGCCATCAGGACGCAACTCCGCAGCGGCGCCACCGACGACGCCATCATGGACAGCCTCGTACAATCGTACGGCGAAGGGATACTGGCGTCGCCCCCGACGCGCGGCTTCTCCCTCCTGGCCTGGCTGGTCCCGCCGCTCGTACTCCTCCTTGGAGCGGCTGCGGTGGCCTTCGCGATACGCAATATGAGCAGGCGTCCGGTGGCTGAGGCTTCGCCGATGGCGGCGGCCGGAGGCGCTACGGGCGCCGCCAGCGACGCCCCGCTACCGTTCGATCTCGTGGACCGGGAACTGGGCGAGGACTCACGCACGGAGGAGCGCTGAACGGATGGCAAACCTCGGTACGGCGACCATACTCCTGGCGCTGCTCCTCGCGGCCTACAGCGTGCTTGCGTCGTTCGCGGGCGCGAAGCGGCGTGATGCTCGGGCAGTCGTCAGCGCTCAGCGCGCGAACTACCTGATCACGCTGACGCTCGCGGTGTCGATGGGGGCGCTCGTCTACGCTTTCCTCGAGAACGACTTCAGCATCCGGTACGTGGCGGAAAACAGCAACCTTGCGATGCCGCGCGTCTACACCTGGGTCGCGTTCTACGCGGGAAATGCGGGATCGCTCCTCTACGTCGCCTTCGCGTTGAGCGGCATGGCCGCGCTTTCCATGGCGCTCGCCCCCCAGCGGCTGGGTTCGCTCCGTCCGTACGCGAACGGCGTCCTCATGCTCATCCTGCTCTTCTTCCTGGTGGTGCTCTTCTTCCTTGCCAACCCGTTCGACACGCTGGAGCGCGCTCCGGCAGACGGGCAGGGCATCAACCCGCTGCTTACGCACCCGGGCATGTTCGCGCACCCGCCGCTCATCATGACGGGCCTCGTCGCGATCGCGGTCCCGTTCTCGCTGGCGGTTGCGGCTTTGCTGCGAGGCCGCGTCGATGACGACTGGGTTGACGCTGGACGCGTGTGGGGACTGGCAGCATGGGTGCTGCTTGCCATCGGCCTCTTGCTCGGCTCGTGGTGGGCGTACACGATCCTCGGCTGGGGCGGGTACTGGGCCTGGGACCCTGTTGAGAACGCCGCCTTCATGCCCTGGCTGGCGCTTACCGCCTTCATCCATTCCATCATGGTGCAGAAGCGCCGCGGGATGTTCCGCATGTGGAACATCGCCCTCATCAACATAAGTTTCACTCTCGGGGCGTTCGGCATCTTCATCAATCGCGGTGGACCGGTACCGTCGGTGCATTCGTTCGGCGCGTCGACGCTTGGCTGGGTGTTCCTAACGTTCCTGGGCGTCGTTACGGTTGCGTCGTTCGCACTGTTCTTCTACCGCCTGGCGGTCCTGCGCGGTACATCGTCGCTGGAATCGCCGCTCTCCCGGGAGGCGGCGTTCCTCGTGAACAACCTGCTGCTGCTCGGCATAGCCTTCGTCACGTTGTGGGGTGTCGTCTTCCCGCTTATTTCGGAGCTCGCTACAGGCCGCACGATCACGGTAGGTGAGCCTTTCTTCAACGCGGTCAACGGTCCCCTCATGCTCGCCCTGGTCCTGTTGATGGGCATCGGTCCCTTGCTGCCCTGGCGGACGGCGACGTGGCAGACCGTCAGGCGCGCCCTGATCGTGCCCGGCATGGTGACGCTCGCGATAACGGTAGCTGCCGCTCTCCTCTTCCGCGTCACGCTGCCCGTCGTTGTGATCGGTATTGCCGTCAGCACGTTCGCGGGTGTCAGCATCGTGCGGGAGTGGGTGCGGGGTACGGTGGCCCGCAGCCGTTCCACGGGCGCCCTGTGGCCGGTTGCGTTCGCCCGGCTGGTGGCATCCAACCGCCCGCGGTACGGGGGCTACGTCGTCCACCTTGCTGTCGTCATGCTTGCTTTCGGCATCGTCGGCTCCTCCTTCTACAGCGAGGAGCGGGACGTATTCCTCACGGTCGGCGAGCGGGCCACGATAGGCGAGTACACGATCGAGTTCGTGGACGTGAGCGGCGAGACATTCGCCGACCGGACCGAGCGCACCGCCGCTCTGGCGGTCACGAGGCGAGGCAGCAGCCTGGGTATGCTCAACGCATGGCAGGGCGTGTATCCGTCGTTCTCCATGATCTCAACCCGGGCGGGCATACGCTCCACGCCGCAGGAGGACCTGTACGTGATCTTCAGCGAGCTGCAGCCGGACGGCCAGACCGCTGCGTTCCGCCTGCTCGTGAACCCCATGGTCTGGTGGATGTGGCTGGCCGGGCCGTTCGTCATCCTTGGCACCGTGGTTGCGCTCTGGCCCGCGCGGCAGCGCGCTGCCTCCTATGCAGTCCCTTCTGCGCCGGGCACTGCACCCGGCGCGGGGATGGCATAGGCCTGCGGCGGCGACCGCCGTGGCGCGACAGCCATGACCATCCTCATCCTCACGCTCTTGCTCGTCGTCACTGTCGCCGTCCTCGTCTATCCGTTCTGGGCTGCACGGCATGGCGGAGTCTCGCTCTACGATCCCGCGAGCGATCTGGAGTCGGGCATTCGGCGGGCCCGCGACCGCGTCTACGAGGAGATACGCGCCTTGCAGCAGGAGTACTTCCTGGCAAACATGACGGAGGCCGAGTACCGCGCACAGTTGCAGTCGGCGCGCCAGCGAGCGGCGGAGCTCATACTCCAGCAGCGGCAGGTGAGCGAGACCACGGCGGCCATCGAGCGCCGCGTCGATGCTGAGCTGCGCGCATTGCAGTCGGACGACACGACGGAGGAAGAAGCATGACGCGCGCCGCCCTGTCGGTCGCCCTCCTCCTCCTTACTCTGGCGCCTATGCCGGTGCTGGCTCAGGAAGGTGGTGAGGTCGAGATATCGGGGACCGTGGAGCACGGAGGGGACGCCTCTTCATTCGACCCCACACAGGCCCGCGTCACGATGAACGTGCTGGAGGGAGTGACGCTCGTCTCCCAGCAGACGGCGCTCCCTGACGCCGCCGGCGCGTTCAGCTTCACTGCCGCCGCCACCGAGGGGCGTGAGTTCTTCTTCTCCGTCGAATACCAGGGCGCGAGCTACTCTGCCTTCCGAGATGCCGGCAGACTGGCCGACCCCGTCGTCGTCACGGTCTTCGACGCCACCCACGACACGGCGGTCCTCACTGTCCAGAGCCACACCGTCATCGTGACCGGCGCCGTACCGGATGAAGGGTTCGTGGAGATACTTGAACGCGCCATCGTGCGGAACGACAGCGGCCTGACGCTCACCCCGGACCTGAATGCTCAGGGTCCCGCGATGCTGAGCTTCATGCGCTTCGCTCTCCCTCCAGGCGCCTACAACCTGGACGTGCGGTCGAACATCGTCGGCGGGCAGGTATTGACCGTCGACCGCGGGTTCGCGCTCAACTCGCCCATCCCACCGACAGCTTCCGGACAGCCGCACCAGTTCGAGTTCGTGTACCGCCTCGACTACGACAAGCCAACTCTCGACCTGTCGCGCACGATGCGGTTCGGCGCCGAGTCGGTGCGTTTCGTTGTACCTGTGGACGTCGCCACACCCTCGTCTTCGCGCCTCACGGACCTTGGCGCAACCGATTTCGACGGACGCCTGCTCCGGCTGTTGGAAGGACAGGACATCGCCCCCGCCGAAGTGCTCGATCTCTCCGTTTCGGGTCTCCCGAAGAGGTCTGCATTCGACGTGGCCCGCGAGTCGGCTGGAGAGTGGTACGTCCGGTACACGGTCCCCGCTGCTGTCGGGGCGACGGTCGCGTTTCTGCTGCTGTCTTTGCTCCGGCGGAAACGCATGACCGTTGTCGGCGCCACACGCGAACAGCTGCTCGCCGAGGCGCGGGCGTTGCGCGAGGCTTACGACCGCCGGGACATCAGTACCGCGGTATACCAGGGCAGGTCGCGCGACATCCGGGAAGCGCTCGTGCAGGTGGAAGTGCAGCAGCGGCTGACCGCGTCGGATGACTGACCCGTGCCGCAGACACACTAAGTGCGCCCATTGCACAGCGCATCGGTTGGACGTATCGTTGTGGTATGCGCGTATCGTTTCCCCGTCGCAGAGCGCACGAGACGTTCGTATACGGCGAAGGGCCCGCGGTCCGGGTGCGGGGGTTGGCGAAGTCGTTCAACGGCACGACCGCCCTCCGTGAAGCCACGTTCGACGCCGAACGCGGCAGCATGGTCGCGCTCCTTGGCCCAAGCGGTGGCGGCAAGACAACAACCCTGCGTCTGATGGCCGGTTTCGAGACGCCGGATGCGGGGAGCGTCACTATAGACGGCCGGACCGTCGTTGGGCCGCGGGAGTTCGTACCACCGGAGCGCCGGCGCGTGGGAATGGTGTTCCAGGACTACGCGCTCTTTCCCCACCTCACCGTTCGCAAGAACGTCGCGTTCGGCGTGCCTCGCGGTCCTGGCCGTGAGCGCGCTGTGCAGCAGGCGCTGGAACTCGTGGGGATGACGGCGGAGGCCGAGCGCATGCCGGACCAACTCTCAGGCGGTCAGCAACAGCGCGTCGCCCTCGCGAGAGCTCTTGCCCCCAAGCCGAGTGTGGTGTTGCTGGACGAGCCATTCTCGAACCTGGATGCGAACCTGCGGCGGCACGTGCGGGCTCACATCCGACAGATACTGCGGGACGCGGAGACGACAGCCGTCTTCGTGACGCATGACCAGGACGAAGCGTTCAGCATCGCCGACAAGCTCTGCGTCATGCTGGACAACAGGCTGGAACAGGCCGGCTCTCCGTCGGAGGTCTACCTCTACCCTGCGTCGCTCGGCGTGGCACGGTTCATGGGAGTCGCCAACATCCTCCCGGGCGAATGCTCAGGCGGCTACGTCCGCTGTGAACTGGGTGTGCTTCCGGTGGGCAATCCCTACCCTCCGAAGGGGCTGGTGATCGTGTGCGTGCGTCCCGAGACGGTACGCCTGCATCCGGAGTCCGATCCGTCGGTCGAAGCGACAGTGACGTCCGTGGAATTCCACGGCACCTCCAAGGCAGTGAATCTGCGCCTCCGTTCCGGCAGGCCGGTGCGTTGCGTCATGGGTGTGCACATCCCCGCTGAGGTGGGGGAGACGGTGAAGGTGGGGGTCAACAGCTTCGTGGCGGCCTTTCCGCCGCCATCGGCTCACGGCACATCCCACGCGGGCGACCCGGCCTAACGCGACGGCCCGGCGCCGTCGACGATGCCGAGCACTTCTTCCAACGCGCCTATCGTGAATGCTCCGGCCGTGCCTGCGCCTGCGAAGAGGCATCCGGCAGAAGCTGCCGCCTGGCGTCCGGCATCAGTGCAGTCCACGAGGAGAACCTCCCACGGAGGCACACCCACCACCTCGCAGGCGCGGAACACGAGGTCTGGCGCTGGCATCGTCTTCCGCTTGTCATCCGCTCCCACGAGTGCGTGCGGAATGAGGCCGAGCGTTTCGAGCAGCGCCCGGGCAGGCTCGGAAGGGCCGTTTGAGAGGGCGGCAGAAACGAGGCCGCGCGCGTCCAGCGCCTCGATCACTGCTGCGGCTGCGCGCGGGTCCACCTCGGGGGGTGACCGCCCGTCCGTCAGCACGTCAATGGTGAAGAAGACGGCACTCAACTGCATACCTCACAGCATAGCCCCCGACGCGCTAAACTACCCCCTGCTCGACGACAGAATAAGGAGCGGATGAGATGGCGCTTTACGAGTACCGCTGCAAGGACTGCGGGGCTGAGTTCGAGCAGCGCAGGCCCATGAGCGAGGCAGACAGCCCTGCCGAGTGCCCATCCTGCGGCAAGCAGGCGGCGAGGCTGCCGTCGGTCTTCGCGTCGAAGGACGGCTATGCCCTCCGGGTCCCGCGCGCAGGGGCCTTCCGCGCCGGGCAGCCGGGTCAGGACTGAACAAACATCCAGGGAGCACAACAGCATGGTCACCAAGTCGGAGCTTACGGTCGTGGAAGTGGAACTCAAGCAGGTGCGAGTCGAACTGGCGTCGCTCCGCGCCGAGGTCGTTTCCCTACGCAACGAGGTGGACGCGCTCAAAGCGAAAGGCTAGGCACGCCTTGCACCGAGGTGCGATACCATGCGGGCGATGTCCGCCGCACCACGCGCGCTCCTCGCTGAAGCAGGCCTCTACATTCACACCACCGCGTACAGCGTCGTGCTCGGGGGCCTCATCGTCCTCGTGCCGCTGTACATCATCTCGCTCGGCTACAACCCTGCCTGGCTCGGGCTGATCATCGCGGGCCAGGGCCTGTTCCAGGTGACGGTACGGATATTCGGCGGCGTCATCTCCGACCGTATCGGCGAGCGATGGGTGATCCAGGCGAGCATCGCGGCGTTGGTAGTGGGGTCGCTCGGGCTCGCGCTCTCCTCCACGCTGTTCGCCCTGCTGCTGGCGCAGGTGTTGTTCGGCGCCTCCCGCGCAGTCTACTGGACCTCCTCTCAGTCCTACGGCAGCCGGATCGACGAGTCGCGGCCGACGACGCTGATCGGGCGGTTCTTCGGGTTCGCGGCAGTGGGAGGACTGGCAGGCAATGCGGGCGGCGGGTTCGTTGCGGTGGTGCTGGGTTACCAGGAAGGGTTCCTCATCGCCGCAGGCCTATCGGCGGGGGCCATGTTCATCGTGGCCGTAACGCCGCAGTTGCCCAGGCAGGCGGCGATGACACTGCGCGAGATCCTCGGGCCGGTGCCGGGCGTCTTCCGCAACCGCGCCACCATACTGCCCGCCCTCATGGCGCTGGCGACCTCCGTGCAGGTCGCGGCGCTGTCATCGGTTGGGGCGGCGTTGTACAAGGAGTTCGGCTTCGACGACGACGCGTTCGGAGCGCTGATGGCTGTCCACGCGTTCGGGGCGATCATCATGGGCTTCGCGTTCCCCAGCCTCCTCAAGCGGGTGGGCCAGCGGCCGACCTACGCCTTGACGTTGGCGACGCATGGCCTGCCGCTGTTCGCAGTCGTCATGTGGGGTGGGGATTACACTGTCGCGATCGGGCTGATGTTCATTCTCGGGCTATCGTTCAACGCGGGGCGGATCCTGAACGTGAGCCTGACGGCGATGGCGAGCAGCCCCGAGCAGCGGGGCGTGTTCATGGCTGTCGTGGGCATCTATTGGGCGTCGGGGCAGATGCTGGGGCCGTTGCTGTTCGGCCCGCTCGCATCGTTGACGAGCCTGTCGGCCTCGGTCACCGTCATGGGGGTCATGATGCTCGGCACGGCGCTCCTCACGCCGCTGCTCTACGCTGCGTCCGGGGAACGAAGCAATCGTGGAAGCGAGGCGGAGTGAGGAGTCCTACGCGGAGCCCTCGACGGAGAGCGGGGGCAGGTGCGACTTCGTGGCGCGCTCCAGTTTGCGGCGGGGTGTAAGCAGGTAGTGACCGCAGGTGAGGCAGCGGATGCCGACATCGGCGCCGAGCCGCTCGACGCGCCACTCCACGCCGCCGCACGGGTGCGGCTTGCGGAGCGTGAGCCGCTCGCCGAGATGGAACTCTACGGCCACGGGAACACCCTCACCCCAGCCCTCTCCCAGGGGGAGAGGGGACCATGCGACTCTTGACTACGCCCACTGCTTGCCCATCCGGTCGAGTTCTGCATTGATGGCGCCGCGGAGACGCTCCGCCTCGGCGCGGGCGGCACCGGCGAAGTCCGCGCCCTTGGAGGCGTAGATGACGCTGCGGGAGGCGGAGATGAGGATGCGGCGTCCGTTTGCGTCCGTGCCGTTCCGCACGGACGCTTCGAGGTCGCCGCCCTGCGCCCCGATGCCGGGGATGAGGATCGGCATCGAGCCGACAATGCTCCGCACCCGCGCAAGCTCGTCCGGTACGGTCGCACCGACGACGAGGCCGACGTTGCCGTTGTCGTTCCATGCCACCGCCTGCCGGGCGACCTCCTCGTAGAGCGGGCCCTCGACGCCGTTGCCGCGCACGGTGAGGTCCTGGAACTCGGCGCCGCCGGGGTTGGAGGTGCGCACGAGGACGAAGACGCCCTTGTCCGCGTAGTCCAGGTACGGCTGCATCGCGTCGCGTCCCTGGTAAGGGTTCACCGTCAGGGCGTCCGCTCCCCACGTCTCGAACGCGGCCTTTGCGTAGGCCCTGGAGGTGTTGTCCATGTCGCCGCGCTTGGCGTCGAGCAGGACGGGCACGCCGTCCGGCACCGCCTCGATGGTGGCCTGCAGCGCCTCGATGCCGGGGATGCCCTCGGCCTCGTAGAAGGCCCATTGCGGCTTGTACGCGCAGACGAGGTCGCTCGTGGCGGCGATGATGGCCCGGTTGAACTCGGCGATGTCGTCGATGGGCATCGATAGGAGGGAGGGGTCGAGACCGACGCACAGGAGGCTCCGGTTGCGCGCGGCTGCCGCGTCCAGCTGTTCGATGAAGGCGCTCATGGCATTGAGTGTACCAAGCGGGGACGGCTGGTAGCATCGGGCGCATGGCACGACCTGCCCCCGCCCGCCCGCGCCGCTCCGCCCGCATCACGCGGCTGCTTACCACGACGTACGACCGCCTGCTCGCGCACCACGGCCCGCAGGGCTGGTGGCCGGGCGACGGCCCGTTCGAGACGATCGTCGGCGCGATCCTGACGCAGAACACGGCTTGGACGAATGCCGCGCGCGCCATAGACAACCTCAAGGCGGCAGGCGCGATGTCGCCGGCGGCGCTGCGCGCGATGCCAGAGGAGGCGCTGGCCGAGGTCGTCCGTCCCAGCGGGTACTTCAACGCCAAGGCGCGGAAGCTGAAGGCGATGGCTGACTTCCTGGGCCGCTACGACGACAGCATCGAGGTCTGGCGAACCATGCAGCCGAAGACACTGCGCGCCGAGCTGCTGGCGGTGCACGGCATCGGGCCGGAGACGGCGGACGACATCGTGCTGTACGCCGCGGGGTTGCCGTCGTTCGTGATGGACGTCTACACCCAGCGGATCGTCGCCCGGATGCTGCCGCGCCACCGGCTGCGCGGCTACGACGCTTATCAGGCGTTGTTCGAGCGGCACCTGCCGCACGACGCTGCGCTCTTCAACGAGTACCACGCGCTGCTGGACGCCCATGCCAAGGACGTGTGCACCAAGCGCGAGCCGCGATGCGCGTCCTGTGTCCTCTCCGACCTCTGCGCCACGGGTCGCCGCGCCGCGAAGTGAGCGAGTGTTGCTCCTTCTCCAGGCGTGAAGAATTGCCGTCCGCTCGTAGAGCGCAAGAGCTTCGCCGCGCCAGCGGTAATATCTGGTAACAATTGGCAACATTTCACTCCTGAGCGGCGGTATTTCGCCTGACGGCCCCATTCGGTCTCATTCGGTCCCACGGCGCTCGAAGGCCGCGCAGAGGTTGGCTGCGAGGTTGGCGGGTCGACACAGAACAGGGTAAGGGGGCAGGAGCAGACCGCGAAAGAGGCGGGTGTCACAGTCAACCCTCGCCGTTCTCCCCACAGCGAGTGGGAGCATCGGTGCGCCGGCGGTCGTGGCGGTGCTCGTTCCCTAGACGCAGAAGAAGGGCGGGGGCTCTGCCCCCGCCCTTCTTGTTGCCCTCGCTTCGCCAGGCGGCTCCGGTTCGGCGCTCACAGGGATGCGCCTACACGGGTACACCCTCACCGCGAACCCTCTCCCCGAGGGCTGCGGGATTCCCGCCTTCGCGGGAATGACGAGTCGCGCTTACGTGTCGCGCTCGCTGGTGACGCCTGCGACGCCGGTGCAGTAGGGGATGAAGGCCTTCATGTTGCACTGGGCGCCGGACTTGGCGAGCTCGGCCTCGAAGATCTCGTGAATCTCGCGGTCCTCGTCCTCGTACTCGACCTGGATGCCGCCCTCCTTGATGCTCACGTCGGCGGTGGCGCGCTGGTTGGGCGCGTAAAAGCCGCCGTTGCCGCCGCGCAGCGCCATGTAGCGGGCGCGCTTGGTGCCGGAGTTGAAGTGCTGGTGGAAGGTGCCGTCACTCGGGATGATGACGATGGAGCCGATCTGCCAGTCGCACTTCACCATGTCGGAGCGGTCCTCCTTCGTCCACAGGAGGGAGAAGCCGGAGTCGCCGCTGAGGAGGAAGAGGTGAGCGCCAGGGCCATGGCGGTGGGCCTTCTTGTAGGTGCCGATGGGGAACTCGGAGATGTGATTGCCCATGTCGTTCTGGCCCATCTGCAGCATGGCGTTGATGCCGCCGGCGCCCCGCTCCTTCCAGCCGTAGAGGGCCATGTCCGGGGCGTTGGGGATGAAGTTGGTCTCCCAGATGCGCTTGTTGTAGAGCTTGCCGTTGCCGCTGAAGTAGGACTCGTCGTCGGAGTATCGGGAGCGGAACATGAAGTCGTTGTTGAAGATGAAGTCGGTGTCGCGGAAGAGGCGCATCATGGGCGGGGCATTGGTGGTCGCCATGTAGCGGACCTTCTCGTCGCCGGAGCCGTTGAAGTGCTGGTACCAGGAGTTGAGGGGGATGGTGAAGAGTGAGCCTGTCCTCCACTCGAAGGTCTGCTTGCTCGATTCGTCCATCCAGACGGTGGTGGCGCCGCGTCCTTGGACGATGTAGAAGTTGATCTCGTACATGTGGTGCTCAGGTTCGGACTTACCGCCGGGCCTGATGTCGACCACGTGGAGGTCGTTCGGCAGGAGAGCGTTGTCGATGTGAACGACGGCGCCCTCGCCGCCCTTCCGTTCCCACGGGCCGACCTCGACCTCGTGCCAGTTGGGAACGTAGTAGGTCTTATGGACCATCACCCCCTCGCTGTCCAGCCAGTCCTCGTAGGCGTCGGGGATGCGGAAGTCCTCGAGCTGCCCGGTTGGCGTCTCCGCCACCTTCATGTCGGTGCCTTGCATTACCATCTGGCGTCACCTCTTTCGGATGAATGTGAGGCAAGCGTATCTCAATAGCGCTTCACGCACAATGAGGAGCGCTTCACGCACAATGAGGCGTCCTACCGGGCGCTGCTGTCAGCCCGCATCTCCTGTATCAGCCCTTTCAGCACCGCGAAATCGGCAGCCACCGTCATCGCCTGTGGGAAGGTGGCGGCGCCCGGGCCGAACAGCACGCCGTGCATACCCCTGGATGCCGCCGCCGCCACGTTCCGGGGCCTGTCGTCCACGAAGACGCACGTCGTGTGAGGAGACACCGCCGACAGGAAAGCCTCGTAGATGGCCGCGTCCGGCTTCCGGGCCCCGACGTCGCCGCTTATCGTCCATGACGCGATGGCGTCTGAGAGCCTGAAGTGCCGGGCCCTCAGGGTCGCCCACTCCGAGACGTCGTTCGAGATACAGGCGACGGGGAGACCCGCGTCCCCGCACCAGCGGAGGAAGTCGTGGAGGCCGTCGGTGACGGTGTAGCGGGCCGCTATCCCGCGGTCGAGATGTTCGGGGTCTCCGGCGACGTCCAGGCGCGTCCACAGTTCCCGGGTGCTCAGCAGGCCGAGCGAGGCATCGTTGTAGAGGGCGACGATCTCGGCGTCAGCCTTCGTGCACCCCCGCTCCCGGACGAACGGGATGACCAACTCGTCAACGTCCGCTCCCGGCTGGTAGATGACGCCCATCGCGTCCAGCGCGACGATAATCTCCCTGTTCACGCGGGGTCACCTTCCCTCATGGCTGACCGACTCTCGCAAGGATATCCGCATCGGCCTTACGGATCGCATAGAGAGGGGCAGGCAACCGGATGACTGCCTGCCCCTGCGTCAAACGCTTGCCTTGCGGCCTAGACCGGGACGGGCGCCTCCACCTTGTAGAAGCGGGCGCAGTTGTCCCAGAGGATCTTGCGCTTCTCCTCGTCCGTGAGGTCCAGCTCCAGGAAGGCGTTGACCGCGTTCGGGTAGCGCGAGTCGCCGTGGGGGTAGTCGGTCGAGAAGACGAGCTGGTCGCTGCCGACGTAGTCGATGGCGTACTTGGCGGGCGCCTCGTCCGGTTCGATGGAGACCCAGCACTGGCGCTTGAAGATCTCGATGGGGTTCTCCTGGAGCTCCGGCATGTAGGCGTCGAGCTCGAGCTCGTGCATCTCTTCGATGCGCCAGAGCAGCCAGGGGAGCCACGCGCAGTTGGCCTCCAGGAACGCGGCCCGGAGCCTCGGGTGGCGCTCCAGGACGCCGCCGCCGACGAAGCTGCCCAGACCCATCATCTGCTCGAAGGGCTGCGCGTAAACACGGCGCAGCATGAAGTTGTCGAAGTGCTCGCCGGCCTGCCTGGACATGGAGCCGGAGGCCTCGTGGAAGCCGATCGGCACATCCAACTCCTCCAGCGTGTTCCACAGCGGGTCGTACCAGGTGTCGTGCCAGTTCCTGCCGTTGACGACGTTGGAGCGGACGAAGACAGCCTTGAAGCCCAGTTCCTCCACCGCGCGCCGGGTCTCCGCCACCGCGTCGTTGATGTCGTAGACGGAGATCATGCCCGCGCCGAACATCCGGTTGGGGTCGACGGAGCAGAAGTCGTACATCCAGTCGTTGTAGGCACGGGCGATGGCGGCGCCGAGACCGGGGTCGATGTCGGGGCGGGTGAGGACGCTGAGGCCCCTGCTGGGGAACATGACGGCGACGTCGATGCCCTCGATGTCCATCGCCTCGAGCTGGCAGTAGGAGTCCCACCCGCGCGAGGAGTGGTCCCTGTAGAGGACCTGGTTCTTCTCGTAGTTGTGTCCGACGCGGTTGATGGTGGTCCCGCCCGCGCCGGTGCCGTCGGCGACCGCGGCGAGGTCGGGCCAGCTGATGCGGAGGTCGCGCACGTTCTCGGACGTGATGCCGACCGGCGCGGCGCTCTTGTAGCGCTCGTCGATGTAGCGCTGCCACAGGTCCGGCGGCTCCATGATGTGCATGTCGCTGTCGAAGACGAGGAAGCCGTTCTTGGCCATCGCTGCTCCTCCCATGCGGCCGGTTCAGCGCCGCATCGTTCCGTGTTCCCGACGGTTACCAGCTAACTCCTGTTGCTCGCGATCACCTCGTCGGCGTGGCCGGCCCAGGTGTCGAGCACGCCCTGGATGTTGCTCTTCACCTGCTCGGTCTCTCCGGCCTGCGCCGTGACGTAGACCGAGAGCCGGTTCACTTCCTGCAACGAGGGCCAGCGCTCCAGCGGCAGTTCGATGCTGCCGTTCCTGTCCGGGTCGCGGATGACGTTCATGGGGTCGCCGCCGTCCTCGACGATCTTCATCTGCTCCATGAGCTGCTTGCGGAGGAGGATGATGCCGCGGTCGGACTCGCCGAGCTTCTCGCGAACGCGGTCGGCGTTCGGTCCCTGCGTGATCCAGGCGACGAAGTCCTGGTGGTTCACGAGGTCCGGGATGAGGTGCCCCTGCTCGTCGTGAAGCGGAACGATGAAGTGCGGTACCTTCTCCTGCTTCGGCAGCGTCGTGCCCGGCGCGGCCTTGTAGAAGAACCAGGTGATGTGAAGGGTCGTGGTGTCGTCGACAGGCGTGCGGTACTGGAAGTTGCACTTCACGCCGTCGCCGACGAAGAGGATGTTGGGGAAGAGCGCGGGGTGGCCGACCTTCCAGTCGTGGTCATCCTTCGTCGTGCCCTCGACGACGCGTCGCTTGATGATGCCGTGCTCGAACTCGGTGAAGCCGATCTCCTTGTGGTTGCGCGGGATGATGGGGCTCAGGTCCGGCTCGCCGCCGAGAGCGATGGCCTTCTCTCGCTGTTGGACGACGCCCCAGTAGCCGTGCAGCCACTCCAGGTGTACGGGGTCGTGGGAGTTCTCCTGGCACTGCAGCCAGTTGCAGGGGAGCTCGGCGATGCCGATGTCCGAGTAGCCGTTCTCGTAGGTGTACGGCTCCCACATGGGGATGAGCGGCGCGGGAGCGGGGCCCATGTATGCCCACAGCATCCCCGCCATCTCCTGCACGGGGTAGCCGGCGACCTTCACCTTCTCCTTGAAGCGACCGTCCGGGTGAACGGTCTCTTCGAAGGGCTGCTCGATGCACTGACCGGTCTCGTCCATCATCCAGCCGTGGTACATGCAGCGGAGGCCGTGCTCCTCCGGGATGCCGTAGGAGAGGTCGACACGGCGGTGGGGGCAGAAGCGCTCGATGAGGCCCAGCGTGCCGGACCTGTCTCTGTAGAGGACGAGGTCCTCACCGAGGAGGCGCACCGGCTTCGTGGGGCGCTCGTCGAGCTCCGTTGCTGCGGCGAAGGGGTGCCAGTAGCGTCGCATGAGCTCGCCCATGGGCGTGCCGGGGCCGACCTGCGTGAGGCGTTCGTTGTCCTGTACGGAGAGCATCGCTTCATCCTCCCGATGCGAGCAGATTGGCGGGATTGTAGCACGCGTAGCGGCTTATACACCCAACCAGGGGTTGGCCACTTCGATGGGGAGATAGTCGAAATCGGCGACATTGCGCGTAGCGAGCGAGAGGTCGTTCGCCGCAGCTATCCCGGCTATGAGGGCGTCGGCAATCCTGAGGCGTCGGCCGGACCGGTGCGCCTCTGCTCGCAACCCGCCGGCATATTTCGCCGCTTCACGGTCCATCGACAGAGTGCGCTGGCTGTACTCATCCAAGAACCCAGTCATTGCAACTGCGATGGAGTTGCGCCGCCTTCCCTGCGGGAGAAGCTGCAACCCATACTCGATCTCGTACAGTGCGATGACAGGAATCCAGAGGTCGTCCATCGTATTGAGGAAGGTCACCACGTGCCTGTCCGGTGGACTCTTGGCCAACTCCGAGATGACGTTCGTGTCGAGCAGATAGCCGCTCATCGGTTGGCTTCGTCGGCGAAGGGGATCTCGCGGTCGTCATCGTCACGGGAAGGGAGTTCCAGGTCGATGCCACGGGGGAAGTTCTCCACGAGCCACTGGCCGAGCGGTTTGCGGGGACGCGCCCGCTCCTGCCAGACGCGTTCCGGCACAACGATGAACGCGCGCTGCACGCCGATGCGTTGGGGTCCTTCCTCGTCTGCGAGGCGCAGGATCTCAGACAGCCGCGCCTTGGTTTCGGCGATGGTCCACGTGCGGGTGGGGTCGTCACGTTGAGGTGCGGTTCGCGTGGTCACGGTGTTCCTCCTCGTTCTTCAATCAGGACTAGTCTATATCATCCAGACTAGACTAGTCTATACCTTGTAAGGCCGGAACGGTCCTTGGAACCACTGTGGACATGTGGGGGTGGCTAGGGGGGCGCTTCGAATGTGCCGAACACGTCCCGCAGCGTGGAGCAGATCTCCCCGAGCGTGGCGTACGACTCGACGCACTCGAGGATGGGCGGCATGAGATTGGTTGACGCAGAGCGCGCCGCCTCGCCGAGGCGTTGCAGCGACGCCTCGCTCGCCGCGGTATCGCGCTCGCTGCGGACGCGGGCGAGGCGGTCGAGCTGGCGTTGGGCCGCGTGGGGCGGGATCGTCTGCAACTCGATGCGCTCGTCCTCTTCCGACGTGAACGCGTTGACGCCCACGATGACGCGCTCTCCGCTCTCCACGAGTTGAAAGTGGCGGTAGGCGGCCTCCTCGATCTCGCCGCGCTGGAAGCCCGCCTCGATCGCCGCCACCGCGCCGCCCATCGCGTCGATGCGCTCGATGTAGGCCGACGCCTCGCGCTCGATAAGGTCCGTCAGGCGCTCTACGTAGTACGACCCACCGAGCGGGTCGATCGTCTCCGCGACCCCGGACTCGTTCGCAAGCACCTGCTGCGTGCGGAGCGCGAGCGCCGCCGAGTCCTCGGTGGGCAGCCCGAGCGCCTCGTCCTTCGAATTGACGTGGAGCGACTGCGTGCCGCCGAGCACCGCGGCGAGCGCCTGCACCGTCGTGCGGACAACGTTCACGTCGGGCTGCTGCGCCTGGAGCGTGACGCCGGCGGTCTGCGTGTGGAAGCGCAGCATCCATGAGCGCGCGTCCTTCGCGCCGAAGCGGTGGCGCATGATGTGCGCCCACATGCGCCGCGCCGCGCGGAACTTCGCGGCCTCCTCGAAGAGGTTGTTGTGCGATGCGAAGAAGAAGGAGAGCCGTCCGGCGAAGTCGTCCACGTTCAGCCCGGCGTTGACAGCGGCCTGCACGTAGGCGATGCCGTTCGCCAGCGTGAACGCCAGCTCCTGCGGGGCCGTCGCGCCCGCCTCGCGCATGTGGTAGCCGCTGATGCTGATCGTGTTCCAGCGCGGCACTTCCGCGGCGCACCAGGCGAACATGTCCGTCGCCAGCCGGAGCGAGGGCAGGGGCGGGAAGATGTGGGTGCCGCGCGCGATGTACTCCTTCAGCACGTCATTCTGCGTGGTGCCGCCGATCTCGGCGAACGGCGCGCCCTGCTTGCGCGCGACGGCCAGGTAGAGCGCGAGCAGCATCGGCGCGGTGGCGTTGATGGTCATGGACGTGGTGACGTCGCGGAGCGGTATGCCGTCGAACAGGGCTTCCATGTCCGCCAGGCTGGAGATGGGCACGCCGACCTTGCCGATCTCGGCGCGCGCCATGTCGTGGTCGGCGTCGTAGCCGGTCTGGGTGGGGAGGTCGAAGGCGACCGAGAGGCCGGTCTGCCCCTGCGAGAGCAGAAAGCGGTAGCGAGCGTTGGAGTCCTCCGGCGTCGAGTAACCCGCGTACTGGCGCATCGTCCAGAGGCGACCGCGATACATGGACGGCTGCACGCCGCGCGTGAACGGGTACTCGCCCGGATAGCCGAGCCGGTCCTCCTGAGAGTCCCCGTCCGTTCGTCCTGGGCCTGTCGAAGGGCCGTCCGGTCCGTAGAGGGGCGCGGCCTCGATACCGGACTCGGTGGAGAAGGCAGGCTTGCGCTCCGGCACGCGGCGGACGGCGGGCTCGTATGTCTCGCGTTGCCAGCGCTCGTGGGCGTCGTCGGTCATGGGGTTAGTGTACAGGGTGAGAGGCGGGGAGGATGATGGCTACACGAGGTCGTTGAACTCGTCTGGGGAGAGCCCGATCTGCTGGAGAATTCTCAGGAGAGTGGTTCGCTGGACCGGATTGTGCCGAGGGATGACTGCAACGATTCGACGCTCGGGGTTGTACATGTAAATGTGCTTACCCTGCCGCTTGATGAAGAACCCGCCCCCTCTCCAGAGCGCGGACGATGCGCTGGTGTGAGAGGTCGGGAAGGCGGTTCAACGGCTAATCACGACGGTGCGGCGGAGCCACGTGGCTTCCTCTCGTTCAATCTCCTCCCAGACCTCCAGCCAACCCTGGATCGCGTCCTTGATGTTCTCCAGCGCTTCTTCTTCCGTTGCGCCCTCGGAGACGCAGCCACGCATACCCGGCACGAAAACAGTGAAGCCGCCTTGCTCCGACGGTTCGAGCACAACTTCGTACGTGCGCTCCATGCTCACCCTCCGTGACGCTACCTTGTGAGTGATTGTAGCAGGGGCGACTCGGGTCGCGTGCAGGCTCCTGCACGTCATGCGCTAGAATCGCGGCGGGATGGCCAAGGAACGCATCGTCTCAGGAGCAGCGCGCGAGGAGGACCGGGGCTCGGAGGGCGGACTGCGCCCAAGGCGCCTCGCCGAGTACATCGGGCAGGAGCGCGTCAAAGAGACACTCACGATCTCCATGGACGCCGCCCTGCAGCGCGGCGAGCCGCTGGACCACGTGCTGCTCTACGGCCCGCCCGGCCTGGGCAAGACGACGCTCGCAACCATCATCGCCGCGGAGATGGGTGCAAACATCCGCACGACCGCGGGGCCGGCCATCGAGCGTCCCGGCGACATGGCGTCGCTCCTCACGCAGCTCAAACCCGGCGACGTGCTGTTCATCGACGAGATCCACCGGCTGAGCAAACTCGTGGAGGAGATCCTTTACCCGGCGATGGAGGACTACTCGCTCTCGTGGGTGATGGGGAAAGGGCTGCAGGCGCAGAGCATCAACCTGAAGGTAGAACCGTTCACGCTGGTCGGTGCGACGACCCGCTACTCGATGCTGAGCGCGCCCTTGCGGGACCGGTTCGGCTCGGTCTACCGGCTCGACTTCTACGACGAAGCCGCAATGCAGGCCATCGTGCGACGCTCGGCGCGCATCATGGAGCTGGAGGCGGAAGAGGGAGGCGTCGAAGAAGTCGCCAAGCGCGCACGGGGAACGCCCCGCGTGGCGAACCGGCTGCTGCGCCGGGTGCGCGACTTCGCGCAGGTGCGCGCCGACGGCCGCGTGACGCAGGAAGTGGCATCGCAGGCGCTCGGGCTGATGGAGGTGGACGCGCTCGGCCTCGACGAGGTCGACCACCGCCTCGTGCGGATGATCGCGGAGAAGTACGGCGGCGGCCCGGTGGGCCTCGATACGCTCGCGGCGTCTACGGGCGAAGAGGCAGACACCATCATGGACGTCTACGAGCCGTACCTGATGCAGCTGGGCTTCCTGAACCGCACGCCGCGGGGAAGGATGCTGACTCGCGCAGCGTACGAGCACCTGGGTATCACGCCGCCGCCGCGACTCGTGGTCGGGCAGCCGCAGCTGTGGGACAGCACGGGCCAGTGAGCGGAGTGCGTAGCATGATGGGAGGGACACGCGATGCTGACTGCGCAGGATAACGAGTTGCTGACGCGGGTGGGGCCGGGCACGCCTGGCGGCGAGTTGATGCGGCGCTACTGGCACCCCATCGCGGCTGTGCAGCAGCTGGACCAGAACCCGGTGCGTAAGGTGAAGATCCTCGGCGAGGAGCTGGCGCTGTACCGCGACCGCTCCGGCACGCTGGGGCTGCTCGGCCTGCGTTGCCCGCACCGCCTGATGAGCCTCCAGTACGGCATCCCGGAGGAAAGGGGCCTGCGCTGCGCCTACCACGGGTGGCTGTTCGACGAGGAGGGCCGTTGCATCGAGACGCCGCTGGAGCCGCCGGACAGCACGTTCAAGGAGAAGGTGCAGACGCTGCACTACCCGGTACAGGAGATGGGCGGTCTCGTGTGGGCGTACCTCGGCCCCGCGCCCGTCCCGCTGCTCCCCCGCTGGGACCTGTTCGTGCGGCCGGGCGGGTTCCGCCAGATCGTCGCTCACCGTCTTCCGTGCAACTGGCTGCAGGTCATGGAGAACCGGGGCGACCTGGGCCACGCGGTCTACCTGCACGGGCGGCTCGCGCAGTACGCACTCGAACGGCAGGGGAGGCTGACTGACGATAACCGGGCCCGCTACAACGCGACGATGCGCCAGCAGCAGGACAAGCTCGACAAGGGCGTCTACACGAGGTACCAGCCCGTCTGGAACCAGTTCGGGTTCACGAAGGGCAACCTCGAATCGGACAAGAGCGAGGACGAGCCGTCCTGGACGATCGGCACGAACTCGTTCCTCTTCCCCTATACGCTCACGTTCGCGCCGTACGCGCCGGGTACGATCCGCAAGTCGTACCAGATAGGCGTGCCGCTGGACGACACGAACACCTGGCACTTCCAGTACTTCTACTACGACTTCCCGCCGGGAGTGAACGTGCCGGAGCAGCATGGAGTCCCCTATGCCGACGTCCCGCTGGACTACGCGAACGGCGAGCCGATCCTGGACAACGTGCTCTCCCAGGACATGATCGCGTGGTGGTCCCAGGGAGAGATCGCAGACAGGACACAGGAGCACCTGGGCGTATCGGACGCGTTGGTCATCGCGTACCGGAACCTCTTGAAGGAGCAGATCAAGGTGGTGCAGGACGGCGGCGAGCCGATGAACGTCTTCCGCGACCCGTCCACGATAGAGCGCCCGGAGCGGCTGCTGGAACAGGACGGTGAGACAGCGGCGCAGGTGGTTGCGAACCGCGGACCGAGGGGGAGCATCTACTACCGCGCCAACTTCCACAAGGTCTCCAAGGGCGGCTGGCTCTACATCGACGACGACGTGGACAGGTACTGCCCGGACCGCGACACCATCGTGCAGCTCTACCGTGAGACAGAGGAGTTGCAGCTGCGGCAGGCACAAGGGGCCTGACGGCGCGGTTGCCGCCGGCGCGATGGGTCGATGACTTCGCACCGTTGGCATGCGCTTCCCGTCGTGCTGTCGTTCTGCGCGGCGGTCGCCCTGGCGGCACTGTCGTGCTCGCTTGACCCGACGCCGACCCCCACCCCCGTTTCCACCCCCACGCCCACGTCGGCCCCTACGTCAACGCCTGCGCCAACCCCGACCGCGACTTCCACATCAACGCCGACCCCGACACCCGTGCCCACGCCAACGCCTAGTCCGGCGCCCTCGCCGACGCCAACACCGGCGCCTACGCCGACGCCGTCGGGCTATCCGCAGGCCGAGGTGACCATCGAGGGATTCACGTTCGGCGTGGACGTGGCGGATACTCCCGATCGGCGGCGTCTGGGACTCGGCGGGCGCGACGGACTCGAACGGGGACGCGGCATGTGGTTCGACATGGGCGGCACGGGGAGCGCGACGTTCTGGATGCGCGGTATGCGCTTCCCCATAGACATCGTCTGGATATCGGACGACCTCGTCGTCACGGGCGTCGCGGAGCGGTTGCCCTTCCCCGAGCCGGGGACACCGGGCTCGGCGTTGCCGCTCTACTCATCGGGCGCACCGATACGCTACGTGCTGGAGATCAACGCGGGGCTTTCTGAGGAGCTTGGCATCGGCGAGGGCTCGGTCGTTACCTATGCGCCGCTTCCGTAGGCTGTCCCGCGCAGGAGTGAATACGAGCGACCGCTCGCGCGATGGGGTATCCTCACGCGGCTGAGGAGGGTTCCATGATCTACGAGATGCGCACCTACCATGCGATGCCGGGCAAACTGCGAGCCGTCGTTCAGCGGTTCGGGAACGTCACGCACGAGATCTTCCTGCGGCACGGATTCCGCCCCGTGGGGTACTGGACGGAGTCCGTGGGCGACAACACGAAGTTCCACTACATGCTGGCGTGGGAGGACGACGCCGAGCGGCGCGCGAAGTGGGCGACCTTCCGCGACGACCCGGAGCGCATACGCGCCTTCGCCGAGTCTGAGAAGGACGGCCTCATCGTCGCCCGGATCGAGAACTCGATCTGGGAGGCTACGTAATTCTCACCGCAGCTCCCGGCGTAGGGTCGCCGGTCCGTGCGGGGACGCCGAGCGGTACAATAGCGATGCACTGGCTCGGTGCCCCGTGGTGCAGTGGTAGCACAGCAGACTTTGGATCTGTTGACCCTGGTTCGAATCCAGGCGGGGCAGCCAGGCTGGAGCCGCCGCGTGACAAGGATGGCCTGAGTTGAAAGACGGTCCCACAGGAACAGGCGACACCTGCGTCCAGTTCGTGTTCTTCAAGGTGGACGGATCATGGCGGCGGGAAGCCGCCGATACGAGGACCCGCCACAAGGAAGAGTTCCTCACCACCCTCCGTGCGACCGAAGCCGAGGCGCCGGCGCATTCCTACAGCACGCTCGGGCTCCGGCCTGACACGGACTTCATGCTGTGGCGGACGTCGTCCGGACTCGAACCCCTCGAAGATACGCTGGGCGCTCTGCTCGCCACGGAGCTGGGGGGCTTCCTGGAAGTCAGCCACTCGTACTTCGGACTCCTGCGGCGGTCCACGTATGGCCAGGCACGGACGGGACAGGACCACGCGGAGGAGACGCAGGAGAAGGGAAGGTACTTCGTGCTCTACCCCTTCACGAAGACGATAGAGTGGTACCTCATCTCCCGCGAGGCGAGGCAGGGGATGATGAACGAGCACATCCGCGTGGGGCGGACCCATCCCGACATCAGCCAGATACTGCTCTACTCTACCGGGCTGGGTGACCAGGAGTTCATCGTGGGATACGAGACAGACTCGCTCGCCGAGTTCCAGGACCTCGTCGTCGAGCTCCGCTCCACCGAGGCCAGGCGTCACACCCTGCGCGACACGCCCATCTTCACGTGTGTGAAGAGAGAGCCTGAACGCATCCTGGACCTGCTCGGATAGCCGGACGCAGACGCGATGAGTACGCTCGCAACGCACACCGGGTATGAGCCTGCGCTGCTGAAGGCTGCCAGGATGGAAAGTACCGGGCGCACTCCGTTGTGGATCATGCGGCAGGCCGGGCGGGTACTGCCCGAGTACCGGAAGGTGCGGGAGAAGCACAGCCTCCTGGACATCTGCCGCAACCCGGAGCTCGCCGCCAGCGTAACCCTGCAGCCGCTGGAGCGCTTCGACGTCGACGCCGCGATCGTCTTCGCCGATATCGTGACGCCGTTGGTCGGCGTCGGCATCGAGGTGGAGTTGGTGGAGAAGGTCGGCCCGGTCATAGACCCTCCGGTCCGCTCTCGCGGCGACCTCGAACGCCTGCGCCCGCTCGAGCCCGAGCAGGATGTGCCGTACATGTTGGAGGCGCTGAGGCTCGTGCGGGCCGAGCTGCCGGACGAGAAGGCGCTGATCGGGTTCGCCGGTGCGCCGTTCACGCTTGCCACGTACCTGATCGAGGGGGGGCCGTCACGGAACTACGCCGCAACCAAGGCGATGATGTACAGCCAGCCGGACCTGTGGCACGGCCTGATGGGCCGTCTCAGCGGTATGGTGAAGACGTATCTGCTGGCCCAGGCGGCCGCGGGTGCGCAGGCGCTGCAACTGTTCGACAGCTGGGTCGGCTGGTTGAGCAGGCGCGACTACCAGGAGTACGTCTTCCCCTACACCCGCGAGATCCTTAGCGCGGTCAAGGCGGCGGGCGCCCCGGTCATCCATTTCGCGACGGGCTCCGGCGGACTCAACGAGGTCATCCGGGAGAGCGGCGCCGACGTGGTGGGCCTGGACTGGCGCGTTCCTCTGGACGAGGCGTGGGCTTCGTTGGGAGCCGTCGCCGTGCAGGGCAATCTGGACCCTGCCGTCCTGCTCGGCCCTCCGGAGGTGGTGCGGGAGCAGACCCGCGACGTGCTGCAACGCGCGGGAGGCCGCCCCGGCCACATCTTCAATCTCGGTCACGGTATCCTGCCCCAGACCCCGCTGGACAACGTCATGCACATGATCGATTGCGTACGGGAATGGGATGGAGCTCATGCCTCCTGACCATCGTTCGCCGGACGGGGAGCGCTTCTCGGTAGTCATCGTCGGCGGGGGCATCACGGGACTGGCCGCGGCCTGGTACCTGGAGCAGGGCGCGCGCCAGGCGGGAACGGACCTGTCCGTGGTCATCGTCGAGCGCGAGCGCGTGCTCGGAGGCAAGATCAGTACCCTGAGCGAGGATGGCTTCATCGTAGAGGGCGGGCCGGACGGCTTCCTCACGAGGAAGCCGTGGGCGCTCGAACTCGCCCGCGAACTCGGTATCGAGGACGACATCGTCTACATGCAGGCGAGCGGTGCATCGCTCCTGCGCAACGGCAAACTGCACCGCATCCCTCCCGGCCTGATGGGGCCCGCACCCGCAGGCTGGCGCGACGTATGGAACGCGTCGTTCCTCTCATGGCGTGGCAAGCTGCGCGCCATCCTCGAACCCCTGGTGCGAAAGCGTACCGCTGCGAGGCGCGAATCACTGGGAGGATTCCTGCGGAGACGCGTCGGCGCGGAACTCACCGATACGCTCCTGGAGGCCCTCACGGCCGGTGTGTACGGTGGCGACCTCTACGACATGAGCATCGACGCGCTTTTTCCGATGCTGGAGGAGTGGGAGCAACGCTACGGCAGCATCATGCGGGGGATGCGCGAGGCGCGCAGGGCCGCGAAAGGCACAGCACAGCCGCCGAGCGCGTTCTTCTCGTTCAGAGGCGGCACTCAACAGCTCGTTCAGGCGGTTGTGGAGCGTCTCGAATGGACCGAGATGATCGGTGGACGCGTAGTCGTGACCGTGGACCGCGTCGAAGGAGAGTCCCAGCCCTACCGGGTCACGCTGGACGACGAGCGGTCGTTCGAAGCGGACTCCGTTGTGCTCGCCACTCCTGCACGCGACGCCGGCGACCTGATCGGTTCGTTCGCCCCGGGACTGGCCCAGGCGCTGGGACGGATGCGGGTTTCCCCCGCTGTCAGCGTGTTCCTTGCGTTCCGCCGCGAGGACGTCGCCCACCCGCTGGACGGTTCCGGCTTCCTGGCGCCGCGCTCCGAGGGCGGGCCGGTGGCGGGGTGCACGTGGGCATCGTCAAAATGGCCGGGCCGCAGCCCGGATGGCTATGTCCTGCTGCGCGCGTTCGTGCGCGCTGAAGACGAGGCGTCGCTGGCGTATGGCGACGCTGAACTGGCCGACTCTGCCTGCGAGGCGCTCCGACCCCTTCTCGGCCTGAGCGGTGCCCCGAAGCGCACCTGGGTGCACCGGTGGGCGGACGGCCTGCCGCAGTATCGGGTGGAACACACGCAGTGGTTGGCCGGTCTGGACAGGGAGCTCTCCATGCACGCAGGCCTGTTCCTGTGCGGCGCGTCCTATGGCGGCGTAGGCGTTCCCGACTGCATACGGCAGGGCCGCGAAGCAGCCGATCGCGTGCACGCGCTGGCGCTGCGTGGGGCAGGCCAGGGTACGGCGCAGGCGACGAGCGCCTGAACGAGGAACGGAGCAGAGGCGTGTCTGGATTGAAGGGCGTTCTGCTGATGGCGTATGGGACGCCGGAGGACCTGAGCGACGTCGGACCGTACTACCGCGAGATCCTCGGCGGGCGGGAACCCAGTCCGGAGGCGGTGGCTGCGCTCACGGAGCGGTACCAGGCGGTTGGCGGTAGTACGCCGCTGCTGCAGATCACCCGGAGCGTTGCGGCTCTCCTGGAAGAACGGCTGAACCGGGATGGCGGCGCGGCCGGTTGGCGCGTGTACGTCGGAATGAAACACTGGCACCCGTTCATCGCCGAGGCCGTCGACCGCATCGTGGCCGACGACGTCGACGAACTCGTGGCACTGCCGATGGCGCCGCATTACTCTCGGATGAGCATCGCCGGGTACCGCGATGCCCTGGAGCACAGCCTGCGGAGTGCGGCTTCTTCCATCCCCGTGCGGTTCGTCGAGAGCTGGCACGCCAACCCGGTGTTCACGGCACTCATCGCGCGCCGGATCGAGGAGGGGCTTCGCGGATTCGATACGCCAACGGACGCCGAGGTGTTGTTCACGGCGCACAGCCTGCCCGCACGGATAGTGGACGAAGGAGACCCGTACCCGCGGGAGTTGGCCGAAAGCGCCGCGGCGGTGGCTGACGCCGTGGGGCTTGGCTCCTGGCGCATCGCCTACCAGAGCGCGGCGAAGACCGGGACGCCGTGGCTGGGACCGGACATCCTGGAAAGCATCGAGCAGCTCGCGGGAGAGGGGCGGAGGGATGTGCTCGTCGTGCCGTTCGGGTTCGTGTGCGACCACCTGGAGATACTGTTCGACATCGACGTCGCGGCGATGCGGACCGCAGCAGACCATGGTGTGCGATCAGCTCGCATCGAGATGCCGAACGACTCCCCGGACTTCGTGGAGGCGCTGTTAGACCTCGTCACCACCGGCGCCGGCGGGCGAACGGTGCTCCTCCGCGGTTGAGGGGCTGATACCCCCGCACCTACATCCGGTAGAAGCTGCGTGGGTTGTGGCTGAGGATCTTCTCCTTGAGCTCCGGCTCCACGTCCTCACGTGCGTTGAGCTCGTCGACGATGGAGTAGTTCGCGGACGGGTCGGTGTGGCCCCAGTCCGAGCCGATGAGGAGCTGGTCCTCCGGGATGCACTGCGCCAGGTACGAGATGTCCTCGTCCGCCTCGCAGGCGACGAAGAGCCGGTAGTCCTTCAGCACGCCGCCTTCCCAGCGGTTGCTACCGTCGCGTACGCGGTGCTTCAGGTAGTGCAGCAGGTACGGCACCCAGGACGCGCTCGTTTCGATGAAGCCGATGCGCAGGTCAGGGAACCGCTCCGGCACGCGGTGAGATACGAGGTCGTGAAAGCCGATGAGCGGCAGCAGCCGTTGCTGTGGGAACGACTGTACGATGGTCGTATCGAAGGCCTCGGTGATAGCGGGGTTGCCCGCGCCGGTGTGGATGCAGACGGGCAGGCCGAGCTTCTGCGCCTCGTCGTACACGGGGAAGAAGTACGGGTCGCAGAGCGAGCGGCTGCCCTCCATGCCGCGGAAGAGGACACCTACCGCACCGTTCGCAACACCGTAATGCATCTCCTCGATCGCCCGGTCGACGGATTGGAGCGGCGGGACGAGTATCCAGCGCAGGCGGCCGCCGGAATTCGACCACACGTCGGCCATGAATCGGTTGTAGGCGCGACACAGTCCGAGTTCCAGTTGCGGGTCGCCGGTGAGGTAGACGATGAAAAGGGTTGGGTAGACGACCTGAACGTCCACGCTCATCTCGTCTGCTGCCTGCAGCCGGTAGGGAAGGTCCTGCAGCGACTTGCCTCCCCAGAACTTGCTGGCGAGGACTTCGGCATCCGCGGGAGGCGCCTGCGCGTTGTGCCCGCCCGGCCCGGCAGGCTGCGGGATCAGCCGCCGTCCGATGACCCACCGGTTGCGTGGTTGCCCCGTGGACGGCTCTGTAGTGCCCACGAGCACCGGCTTCAAGTGGGCCAGTTCCTCGTCGAAGAACTCCCAGACCGCCTCGGACTCCACCACGTGGGTATCGGCGTCGATCACGGTTGCCATTACGCACCCCCGCTCATCCTTTCAGATCCGCCCCCTACAGAGCAGAACTATAGCCCGAAATCGAACAGGCGGCACCACTGGGGGTTGGCGGGCGACTCCGGCCTAGAACGGGATGACCGTCATGCCCGTCGCTATCTCCACCATGAGCGCGGCGCCGAACAGCAGGCTCGCCGCACCCGCGACTCCCGCGACGGCCTGGTACCACCGCCGCGCCTGTGACATGACCGCGAACGGCACTCCAAGGATGATCGTGATGACGCCCATGGAGGCCACTGTCCCGACGCCGAACAACAGGAGGTAGCCCAGTCCCACCCAGAAAACGTCTATCTGGGGTAGCAGCACCAGCATCACGGCTGCGCTCCCGGCGAGGCCGTGTACGATGCCGACGCCGTAAGACTTGAGGCGGAACTGCGGGCGCAGGGCCTCGTGCAGGCCGTTGCCGTTGCCCGGCTCGCTGCCCTCGCGGTGCGTCGCGTGCACGTGCGCGTGCGCCTGGCCCTGATGTTCGTGTACGTGCGCGTGCAGTGAGCCCCGTCGTAGCTTGTAGAAGACCTGCGCTCCCAGGAGTACGAGCATGATTCCGACGCCGAACTCCAGTACCGGCGCGACAGCCTCGTAGCGGTCGAGCAACGCCTCTTTGAGGATGAGGATCACGATGCCCAGAACGAGCAGTGGAGTGGTGTGACCGAGCCCCCACGAGGCGCCGACCCACAGGCCGCGCCAGGCGTTCCCGTGCTCGGTCGCAAAGGTGGCGACGGCCACCACGTGGTCCGCGTCGGTCGCGTGTTTCAGGCCCAGGAGCATCCCGATGGCCAGGATGGCCCATACACCGGAACCGGCTTCGATCATAGCAGTCCCTCCCCTTCGCTTTGGGCGTGCCGACGTATGCCTGCGTCGCCCGCCCTGGGATGTTCGTGGTGTTGCGCTTGCGCGTGAGTGTGGCCGCTGTGCGAGTGTTCCTCGTCCCGGCGGCATTCCCGGCAGAGCCCGCTCATGGTGAGGTGCTCCAGGTGCAGCTCGAAGCCGGTGTCGCGCAGCAGCGCCTCGCGCAGTTGGTCGAGGTGCGTGGTTGAGGCGTGGATCGTACTGCCGCAGTGCTCGCAGACCATGTGGCCGTGCCGCTGGCCGGGAGAGGCGTACTCGTAGTGGCTCACGCCGCCGATGGAGACCTCGTTGAGCAGGTGCAGGCGGCCGAGCAGCCCTGCGGTGCGGTAGACGGTCGCGAGGTCCATCTGGGGGTGCTTCTCGCGCACTCTGGCGGCAACCTGGTCGACGGCTACGTGCCCTTCCATCTCGCGGATGGCGTCCAGTACGGCGACACGTTGTATCGTGACGCGGCGTCCCGCTGCGCGTATCGCTTCCACCGATTCGCTGTAGTGTTGCATCGCATCGCTCTTGCCAAGATTTGCAAGAGAATAGCAGGGAGTCCAAGCAACAATCAAGGCTACCGAAATCGGTCGCAATATCGCGCGCAACGGTTGGCATTGACATGCGCGCCTGTTATCGTTCGCCAGAATTCTGCGAGCCCGCTTGAGGGACGGGGAGAGACGTCATGCCTGTGAAGCGATATTTGGCACTGACCGCTGCGCTGCTGTGCGCGATGCTCCTGGCCGTCGCCTGTGGAGGAGATGAGGAGCCTGCGGCTACACCCACCTCCGCGCCCGCAGCAACGGCCACCCCGACTCCAGCCGACGTGATGGAGCCGGAGCAGCCTGCCGAGCCGGCCCAGCCGGAGGCAACGCCGACACCTCTGCCGCCGGGCGCCACCCCACCCCCCGTTCCCCCCACTCCGACCCCGGTGCCGCGGCCAACCGCGACGCCCGTGCCCGGCTTCAATGCGGAGGAGTACTTCGCCGACAAACGCGTCTCGATCTACGTGGGCTTTTCACCGGGCGGCGGCTACGACACGTACTCCCGGTTGATGGCCAAGTTCCTGCCCAACCACATGCCGGGCAGCCCCAGCTTCGTGGTGCGGAACCTCGCGGGCGGCGGCGGGGAGCGCGTCATACGCCCTGCGCTGGCAGGCGATGCCGACGGCTACTCGCTCGCCCTGGTCCATCCACGCTTCTTCAAGCGCGAATTGGTCGGCGTTGACGTGCCTGACTTCGACCTGAACACGGTCAAGATCGTCGGCACCGCTTCGGCTGTGCTCACAACGGGCGCCCAGTTCGTCTTCCGCGACCTGGGCACCACGTGGGAGGAGGTAGTGGCGAATGTCGGTGAGGTCAAGATCGGCGCCACTGAACGCGGCGACAGCGGCGGACTCGCTCCCACGTTCATCGAACTGGTCGGCGGCCCGGTCAGGAACATCTACGGCTACCCTGGCACAGCCGACATCGCGGCGGCGTTCGACCGGCGTGAGATCGACATGTCCAGCCGCGGGGCAGAGACTACGGCCAAGAGCCTCTATCCAGAGTGGGTGGAGAACCAGCAGATCGTACCGGTCTTCCGCTACGGGGCGGATCCCGAAGACGACCCCGGCTTCGTCAACTACGTCGTTAACGACCTTGGCGCCGAGATCCCTCCGCACCTGTTCGACATCGTCGAACTGACACCGGAGCAGAAGACACTGTACAGCGTTACCGAGACGATCAACGAGGGGATGTCGCAGTTGTTCGTCATGCACCCGGACACGCCGGAGCACATCTATCAAATCTGGGTGGACGCCTTCCGGACCACCGCGCACGACCCGGCCTTCATCGAGGCGGCCGCGCTCCTCAACCGCGACGTCGGCTACTTCGGGCCGGACGATATCGCACAGGTGCTGCGGGACGGCGTGGAGGCGCTGAAGGACCCGGTGCTCCGCGAGGGCTTCGTCGTACTCGCGGGCGGAGTGGACTAACCAAAGGACGGAGGGAAGGTTATGCGTGTGATCCGATACTTCGCATTGACCGCGGCGCTGTTGACGACGGCGCTGCTGGCCCTGGCCTGCGGGGGCGAGGAGGAGCCCGCGCCCGCTGCAACGCCGACCCCTGTGCCGGCGGATGGGCCGGCGGCTACGCCGACCCCGGCAGATGCGATGGCACCGGAGGACCCGGCGGAGCCGGCGGCGACGCCGACGCCGCTCCCACCTGGCGTCACGCCACCTCCGGCCGCAGCCACACCGACCCCTGTGCCGCGTCCGACGGCGACTCCCATCCCGGGCTTCGACCCCGAGGAGCACTTCAGGGGCAAGCGCATCTCTGTCAACGTCGGCTACTCGCCGGGCGGCGGTTATGACACTTACGCCCGACTCATGGCGAAGTTCCTGCCGAACCACCTTCCGGGCAACCCCCGCTTCGTGGTGCGGAACCTCACCGGCGGCGGTGGCGAGCGGATCTTCAAGCCGACGTTCGTCGACTCCAATCCCGACGGATACGCGATCGCGGTCGTGCACCCGCGCTTCTTCAAGCGCGAGCTGGTGGGCATAGACGTGCCCGACTTCGACCCCGACACGCTCAAGATCGTCGGTACGGCCTCGGCGGTGAAGACCACGAGTGCGCAGTACGCCTTCCGCGACTTCGCCACAACGTGGGAGGAGGCCGTGGCCAAGGGCAAAGACCTCGTAGTCGGCGCGACCGAGCCAGGCGACAGCGGCGGCATCGCAACGACGTTCATCGAGCTGATCGGCGGACCGGTGAAGAACGTCTACGGCTATCCCGGTTCGTCCGACATCGCCGCAGCGTTCGACCGCGGCGAGCTCGATATCTCCAACCGCGGAGGCCCGGACATCGCCAGGAGCCTCTTCCCCGAGTGGGTAGAGGGACAGTTGATCGTGCCGCTGTTCTACTGGGGGGCCGATCCCTCAGATGACCGGGAGTTCTACGAGTACGTCACCAGGGACCTGGGCGCCGAGATACCTCCGCACCTGTTCGACATCATCGACCTGACGGACGAACAGAAGACGCTGTTCAGCGTGACCGAGACGATCAACGAAGGCATGTCCCGGCTGTTCATCCTGCACCCGGACACGCCGGAGCACATCTACCAGATCTGGGTGGAGGCGTTCCGCGCGACGGCACACGACCCCGATTTCATCGAGGCAGCCAAGCTTCTGGGACGCGAGGTCGGCTACTCCGGGCCTGAAGAGATCGTAAAGGTGATCGCTGACGGCAAGGAGGCACTGAAGGACCCCGTGCTCCGCGAGGGCTTCATCACACTCGCGGGCGGCGTGGACTAGTCCGCCAGCGCAGGCCACGCTCGATACGAAGGCGCCCCCCCCCCAACCGGCTGGGCGCGGTCATTTGGGCGCCGGCGGGCGTGCTCGGCTTGAAAGACCCCAGCACCGGCGCGTGGATCGGCAAAAATCCCCCGACGCGG
>JAPPHT010000044.1:0-30632 GCA_028874795.1 Chloroflexota bacterium | reverse complement strand
TTTAAATAACCGGGGGGGGGGGGTTTTTCTCGCCCCCCTGGCCCGGCCACCTTTTATCCTCGGGCCCCCCCCCCCGCGGGGGCGGCCGCCTCTCTTTGGGCCGCCTGGTCCGGCGACAGCGTTACGCCAGCGATGCCTCGACGCTGAGCTCGACGTTGCCCGCCATCGCGGTCGAGATCGGGCAGCCGTTCTTGGCGTCCTCCGCGGCCTGCCGGAAGTCGTCCTCGCTCATGTCGGGCACCTCGCCGACGACCTTGAGCGCGCTGGACGCGACCCTGGCGCCGCCCTCGAACAGCTCGAACGTCACCGTGGCGTCGGCCTCCAGCCGGGTCGCGACCTTCCCGTCGGCTCCCAAGCGGGCGGAAAGCGCCATGCAGAAGCAGCTGGCGTGCGCCGCCGCGACCAGCTCCTCGGGGCTCGTGCTTGGGCCAGCCGTCTCGTCGCTCCGCGCCTTCCATGAGACGGGAAGCTCGTTGTACGCGCCGGACGACGACGCGGTCACCGTGCCGGTGCCGGAGAACAGGTCGCCGCTCCAGACGGCGCGCGCAGATCGGGTGATGGCCATGAATCCTCCTTGGGGAACGTTGCAAAGATGTGTGCCACCCGTTCGGTGGCGCGGCGCCAAGTATCGGAGGCCGGGCGGCGACAGGTCAACGCGCTGGTGACGCTGAGGCTTAGTCCACCCCAGCCCCACCCCCGCAGTACCCTCTCCCTAACCCTTTCCCCTTGTAGGGCAGGGGGATCAGACACCCACATCCCTCCCAATGGCACCCCGCGCTACGCAGGGGTCCTTGGAGGGAGAAAGCGACCGTTACGCCTTGAGCGCTTCCAGGTGCTCCTTGCGGAGCTTGGCTACCTTCGGGGCGATGATGACCTGGCAGTAGCCCGCCCACGGGTTGTTGCGGAAGTACTGCTGGTGGTAGTCCTCCGCGTCGTAGAAGACGTCGAGGGGCTGGACCTCGGTAACGATGGGGTCCCGCCAGACGCGGCGCTCCGTGAAGTCGGCGATGGTCTCCTCGGCTATCCGGCGCTGCTCGTCATCGTGGTAGTAGACTGCGGAACGGTACTGGGTGCCCGTGTCCGGCCCCTGGCGGTTCAGCGTGGTGGGATCGTGCATCGTGAAGAAGAGCTCGACCAGCTGCCGGTAGGAGACCACGTCCGGGTCGAACGTGAGCTGCACAGCCTCGGCGTGGCCGGTGTTGCCGGTGCACACCTCGTAGTAGGTGGGGTCGACGGTCGTGCCGCCGGTGTAACCGTTGACGACCTTCTCGACGCCGCGCACCTGCTCGTATACGGCCTCGAGGCACCAGAAGCAGCCTCCGGCCAGCGTGGCCATCTCCGTTGTCATGGTCGGGACCTCCTGCTCACCGCTGCTTCCGGCGCACGACTGCCATCAGGTACACGGAGCCTCCGCCAACTGCTTATTCCTCTGGGTCCCTGCTTTCGCATGAATGACGGGACTGCTATGCGGGTACGGGTGCGCGGCTCCGGAGCGTGCGGCCCGGGTACGCACCGGTGTGCTCGCCGTCCTCCAGCAGCACCTCGCCGTTGACGATGGTGTAGTCGACGCCGCTCGCCTTCTGGCGCAGGCGCATCAACCCGCCGGGCAGGTCGTTCACCTCGTCCGGCTCCTCCGCGCCGACGGTGTCCGGGTCGAACACCACCACGTCGGCGGCGAAGCCGGGGCGCAGCAGGCCGCGGTCGTGCAACCCGAAGAGCGACGCCTGCATGAAGCTGAGCTTGCGCACCGCCTCCTCCAGCGAGAGCGCGCCTTCCTCGCGGACCCAGCGTCCGAGCACGAGCGTGCTGTAGCCGTAGCCCGCCTCGAAGACGACGTGCGCGCCCGCGTCGGAGAGGCCGATGACGGTGTAGGGGCTGGCGATGAGCCTGCCCATGATGCCGTCATCGGCACCGGCCTGGCTGTTCTGCATTCCGGTGCCGAGGTCCTCGTCCAGCACGAGGTCCAGGAAACCGTCGATGACGTCCTTGCCCTGGGATTGCGCCATCTCCGCGATGCTCATGCCCTTGAATGCGCTGTTGCGCTCCTTGAGCGTGCGGGTGATGAAGATGCGCTCCCACGTGACGGGCAGCGCGCCTGAAGGCAGGTCCTTGCCGTCCACGGCCTCGGCGCGGAGCTTGTCGCGCATCGCGGGGTCGCGGAAGGCCGCGGCCTTCTCCTCGACGGAGCCGAGCATCACCTCGCGCCAGGTGGGCATCCGGTCGAATATCTGGGCGTTGCGCATGGTGAAGCGCTGGGCCTGGGGACGCGGGTTGATGACGGGGTACACCTGCTTCCCCTCGGCGATGCCGCGCTCCACGATGTCCAGGTGGCGCTTCCACCGGTCCGGCTCGCTGGGATGGTGGACGATCTGGTTGTAGACCACGGGGCGCTGAGCGGACTCGCCCAGCTTCGTCGCGAAGCCGTCGCGTATCTCCAGCGGGTACGCGGCGCCGCACTGCACGACGCCCGCGCCGACGTCCCGGAGCGCCGTGGCAAGCTCGTACAGCTCCTCGACGGGTGGGACTATGCCGGGGATGGGGCGTCCGAGCAGGTCCATGTGGCCGCTGTTGCGATTGAACGAGAGGCCGAGTGCGCCCTGCCGGATGGAGTCCCGGATAAGCTGCTTCATCTCCTCGAGCTCGGTAGGGGTGGCCTCGGCCCGCTGGAACGACTCGTCACCCATCACCCAGCGTCGGATAGCGGAGTGGCCGACGAGCGCGCCCGCGTTGACGCCGAGGCGCTGGTCCAGGTAGTCGAGGTAGCCGCCGAACGTCGTCCACTCCCACGGGATGCCTTCCTGCAGGCTCTCCATCGGGATCGCCTCGACGCGCGACAGCATCATCGCCAGGGCGTCGTGGTCGTCCGGCTTCACCGGCGCGAGCGTAAGCGAGCAGTTGCCGAAGATGACGCTCGTGACGCCGTGCTGGGGGGAGAAGGTGCAGAGCGGGTCCCAAGTAACCTGGGCATCGAAGTGGCAGTGGTTGTCGATGAACCCCGGCGCGACGACGCGCCCTTCCGCGTCGATGGTGCGGTGCGCCGGGCCCGGGAGGCGGCCCACGTCGGCGACGCGTCCGTCGACGATGCCGACGTCGGCGATGAACGAGGGCATGCCCGAGCCGTCGGCAACTCTCCCGTTCCTGATCAGCAGGTCGTACATGGTGCGCTCCCAGCCGTTCGTTTTCCGCGAGACTACCCCGATACGGGTCGCAGGGCAAGGGCAGAGATGAGGCTGCGGGTCAGTTTCCGCAGCGCCGGAATTGATAGCATTTGATAGCGTTCTCTCGCAGGCCAGGGCGGGGTGTTTCCGAGGGCCAGAGTCAATTGTACGAGGGGGGCGTATCCTGCGCAACCGTCATATGTCATACTATTGACATACACCTGTACGAGGCCCCCCACCAAGGGCCCTCATCCTGACCCCCCCCCCCAATCGCACTTCCGCTCACTTATGCAAAGGTCTCCCGTAGGGAGAGGTGGAGTGATGGGGGTAAACCGGGACGGAGCGCCGTCCCGGCTGGCGGAGGGCGCGTGGCGGGATGCGTGCACGGCGCTATCACGGTGCGACCGCAGCACTATCACGGCGCTACCGGAATGAGGTCGAGGCGTGGTCAGGATGCGTACACATGGACGCTCCTACCAGCCCCACGTATGATGCGGCGCATGTTGTCAACGGCTGAGAACGAACGGCTCACGCGCGTGGGGCCGGGGACACCGATGGGCGCGCTGATGCGTCGCTACTGGCAGCCGATCGCCGTCACATCGGAACTCAACGCGAGGCCGACACGCCCCGTTCGCATCCTGGGCGAGGACCTCGTCCTCTACCGGGACCGCAACGGGGAGTACGGTCTGATCGATCGCTACTGCGCGCACCGGCGCGTCGACCTCTCCTACGGGATACCCGAGGAGCACGGCCTGCGCTGCATGTATCACGGCTGGATGTTCGATGCGGAAGGACAGTGCATCGAGCAGCCGTTCGAGGAGACGGTGCACCCGGACGGCAGGTTCAAGGAGAAGGTGCGCGTCGCCGCCTACCCGGTGCAGGAGCTTGGCGGGCTGCTCTGGGCGTACATGGGCCCCGAGCCCGCTCCGCTGCTTCCACGCTGGGACCTGCTGGTGTGGGACAACGTGCTGCGCGACGTAGGCGTAGTGGTCCTGCCGTGCAACTGGCTCCAATGCGTGGAGAACGCCGTCGATCCGATCCACACGGAGTGGCTGCACGTCAACGTCACGAGCGCAGTGCTGGAGCGCGAGGGCGTGCTGGCGGACCGCAGCGAGATGCCCCGGCGCCCGCACCGGAAGATCGGGTTCGACCGCTACGCGAATGGGGTCATCAAGAAGCGCGTGGTGGAGGGCACGACCGAGCACGACCGGGAGTGGACCGTCGGTCATCCCATCATCTTTCCCGCGTGGGTCAGCATCATCAACGGCTTCCAGATGCGCGTGCCGGTAGACGACACGCACACGTTGAACTTCTTCTACCAGGTCTACGTGCCGCCGGAGGGCGTGGACCTGGAGCCGCAGGAGGAGATACCCGGCTACGACGTGCCGTACGTCGGCGAGGACGGGCGCTACCTGCAGAACTTCGTCGTCGGGCAGGACTCGTCGGCGTGGGTCACGCAGGGGCCGATAGCGGACCGGACGCGGGAGAAGCTGGGGCAGTCAGACGTGGGGGTCATCATGTACCGCAAGCTGCTGGAGGAGCAGATGCGGCTCGTGGAGGACGGCGCGGACCCGATGAACACGTTCCGCGACCCCGTGGAGAACGAGGTCCTCTGCACGTTCGACGAGTACCGCGCTCCGGGCGCGCGCCCGGAGCAGGGCCTGCTGCAACTCGGCGGCGCATTCATGGCCGTCCCCATGTCCGGCGAGCGCGACCCGGAAACGGGCAGGCATGTCCGCAGCCTCACGGGCAGGTACAGCCCTGTCGCCTTCGCGGCGGAGGAGATATTCGCGCAGGCGCGGCGCCGGGCTGCGCCGTCCGCATAGACGCTCCTCACGCCCCGGCGTAAGATGCGCCCGACGTTCACCGGCTGGGGGTGCGGTCATGCTGTCGACGGCTGAGAACGAGCGGCTTACGCGGGTAGGGCCGGGCACGCCGATGGGCGAACTGATGCGGCGCTACTGGCAACCCGTCGCCGTCACGTCGGAGTTGAACGCGAGGCCCACGCGCCCGGTCCGCATCCTGGGCGAGGACCTCGTCCTCTACAGGGACCGCCCGGGCACGCTTGGCCTCATCGAGCGCTTCTGCCCCCACCGGCGCGTCGACCTCTCCTACGGCATACCGGAGGAACATGGGCTGCGGTGCATGTACCACGGCTGGATGATGGACGAGACCGGGCAGTGCATCGAACAGCCGTTCGAGGAGACGGTCCACCCGGACGGACGATTCAAGGAGAAGGTGCGCGTCGCGGCCTACCCGGTAGAGGAGCTCGGCGGGCTGGTCTGGGCGTACATGGGCCCGGCGCCCGCCCCTCTGTTGCCGCGCTGGGACCTGCTGGTGTGGGACAACGTGCTGCGCGACATCGGCGTCACCGTCCTCCCCTGCAACTGGCTGCAGTGCATGGAGAACTCGCTCGACCCCGTGCACACGGAGTGGTTGCACGTCTACCTGACGAGCGCAGTGCTGGAGCGCGAGGGCGCCATAGCCGACCGGAGCGAGATCGCCCGGCGCACGCACCAGAAGATCGGGTTCGAACGCTACGCCAACGGCCTCGTCAAGAAGCGGGTCGTCGAGGGCACCACCGAGGACGACCCGGAGTGGACGGTCGGTCATCCCATCATCTTCCCGAACTGGCTCGGCGGCACCACGGGCTTCCAGATGCGCGTGCCCATAGACGACACGCACACGTGGCACATCCTCTATAACGTCTACGTGCCGCCGGAGGGAATCGAGCTGGAGCCGCAGGAGGAGATTCCCGGCTACGACGTGCCGTACGCCGATGAGGAGGGCCGCGCCGTAGTGAACTTCGTCATCGGCCAGGACACGGCGGCGTGGTGGACGCAGGGCCCCATCGCCCGTCGAGAGCTCGAGAAGCTGGGGCAGTCGGACGTCGGCATCATCCTTTACCGCAAGCTGCTGGAGGAGCAGATGCGGCTCGTGGAGGACGGCGTCGACCCGATGAACACGTTCCGCGACCCGGCGGAGAACGAGATCATCTTCACGTTCGACGAGCATCGAGCGCCCGGCGAGCGTCACCTGAAGGGGCGCCGCCGGATAGGCGGAGCGTTCCAGGCCCTGCCGATGTCCGGCGAGAAGGACCCGGACACTGGCAGGCTCGTGCGGAGTCCCACCGGCAAGTACGGCCCTATCGCGCGCACCGCGGAGGAGATCTTCGCGCGGGCGGCGGGGTAGGCCCTTCACTCGCTCGTACTCATCACATCGCGGAGGAGAACCTATGGTCAGCAAGCCGAAACTCCGGCTCAGTTTCATGTCGTCCAGCAGCGACCGCGTTGCGCCGATACTCGACGGGAGCGTCCAGCCCGAAGGGATCGAGCTGATCCACACGTTCGGGGGCATGTCCGAAGGCGCATGGCGGCACCTGAACTTCCACGAGTTCGAGTTCCACGAACTCTCCATCTCCTCGTACCTCATCTCGAGGGAGCAGGGAGCGGACTGGATCGCGATACCCGTCTTCCCGCACCGCAGCTTCATGCACATGAACCTCCACTACCACACGGACTCCGGCATCGAGAAGCCAGCCGACGTTGTCGGCAAGCGCATCGGGGTAGGGGAGTACCAGCAGACGGCGGCGCTCTGGATGCGCGGCATCATCGACCACGACCACGGCGTGTCGCAGTACAAGGTGCACTGGTTCATGGAGCGGACGGAGGAGATGAGCCACGGCGGCGCCACGGGCTTCGAACCGCCGGAGGGCATCTCCTTCCAGCGCATACCCGCGGACGAGAGCCTCTCGTCCATGTTGCTGGCGAACAAGCTGGACATCGCATCGGTGAACCCGGCCGCAGTCGCGGAGCCGGGCGGGCAGGGCCCGAACCTCGTGGACCGCTCATGGCGCATCAGGGGTCAGGGCGACCTGAGCAAGATCAAGCCGCTGTTCCCGGACCGCATCGCGGAGGGCACGCGCTTCTTCAAGGAGCACGGGTTCATCCCCGCCAACCACACCTACGTGATCAGGGGCGACGTCTACCGGGAGTATCCCTGGGTGGCGCTGAACCTCTACAACGCGTTCGTTCAGGCGAAGGAGCTGTCCGTCCGGATGCTGCCCGCGCGGCTGCCGACCGACCTCGTGTTCGGACGCGAGTACATGCGCCAGACGCGTGAGGTGTTCGGCGACGACCCGTACCCGTACGGGGTGAAGGCGAACGAGGCGATGCTCAACACGCTCATCGACTACTCGCACGAGCAGGGACTGACGAAGAAGCGGGCCAACATCGAGGAGATGTTCGCGCCCATCACGCTGAACCTCTGACCAGGTCCTGCCGTGTCAGGTTGAGCCCTTCGGCAGGCCCAGGACAGGCTCCGTCGATAGGTGGAACATCTCTCGGGGGCGTTCGTGTGCGACGAGGCGTTTCCCGAGGGACTCCCTTCGGCAGGCTCAGGGCAGGCTCCCGGCTTCGCTCGGAGCGACAGTCAGGGACGCCGCTTCGCGGGCTACTCTCGTTCCGGCGTGTCCGAAGTCGTTCCCTTGACGTCGCGCCTCCTTCGGGTGCGCGTCTCGGGTCCGAACATCGCCATTGCCAAGGCGCACACGACGAGGAAGACCGCGACGGCGGTGAACGACGTCCCGAACCCCCAGAGTTCCGCGATTGCGCCTGCGGTGAGCGGCCCGACCGCTGAGCCGAAGCTCTGGAACGCGGCCGTGACTCCGAGGAACGCGCCGCGCTTGTCCTCAGGCGCGAGGTCCATGGCGAACGCCTGCGTGGAGCCCATCGTCATCGCCATCGCCACACCCAGGACCGCCATCCCGAGCAGTGCGCCGTTGAAGTCGCCCATCCTCGCGAGGACGACAGCGGCCCCCGCAGCGATCAGCAGACCCGGCACCAGTGATTTCTTGCGTCCGAAGCGGTCGACCAGCATGCCGTTGGGGAAGGAGAACAGCAGGGTGATGATGCCTGCGACGGTGATGAGGAGCCCGATCTCGCTCTCGATCAGTCCAGCTTCCACCTTGCCCGCAATGGGGAACATGGCCTGCACCATGCTCTGGCCGATCAGCGCCGCCGCGATGGTGGTGAGCGCAAGCGCTATGAAGGCGCGGCTCAGGACGATGGGGAGCAGGTCGGCGCGCAGGCTCGTCCGCTCCGCAGCCGGACGGCGCTCGCGGGTGGGGCGGGTCTCGCCGATCATGTAGAGCGTGATGAACATCACCAGGAACTTGGAGATGCCGTTCACCACGAATACCTCAGCCAGGCCCCACGTGACCGCGATGAACCCGCCGAGCACAGGCCCGAGGAGCTGGCCGAGGCGCAGCGACGAGTTCCGCATCGCCACGGCGCGCCCGCGGTTCTCCGGCGAACTCATGTCCGCAACGACGACTTGCGAGGTGGTCTGCCACATCGAGACGCCGGTGTTGCCGATGAGCTCCACCACGAAGAAAGCGGCATAGTCGTCGACCCAGAGCACCGCGAATGACATGGTGCCCCGCAGGGCTGCACCGATCACCGCAAGGGGCTTGCGCCCGATGCGGTCGGTCAGGAAGCCGGTGAGCGGGGCGGAGATGATGCGCGACATGCCCAGCGCCGCGAACAGCAGGGTGACGAGGAAGATGGATTGCTCCAGCTCGAAAGCGAACAGCGACCGTCCCAGCGTCTGCGCTCCGCTTCCCGTTCCCCAGATGAGGTACGTGGCGAACAGCGGCAGGCCTTGCCTGCTGAACATGCTGGAACCGGGCCCTGCCCGGATGCTGCCTCTCATGCCTCTGCTCCGCGCCTCGCACCGGAGTCTACTCCGGTCGCGGGACGGAGCGTCGCCGCTCGCGGCGCGTTCCTTGACGCTCCCGCGAGCGCCCTCCTAAACTTGTGCTCGCCGCCGTACCGCCCCGGAGCGGACGCGCGCGCCCCGGAGTTCCCTTGACACAACCGAAACGCGAAGGCTTCACCGGCTCGGACCGCTCCTTCCTCGGCGAGGAGGAGCTGCATCTCACCAGCGTGGGCGTGGACATCGGCTCGTCGACGTCCCACCTCGTCTTCTCGGCGCTGGAACTGGAACGGCGCAACACGCGCTACGTCATCGTCAAGCGCACCATCATCCGCGAGTCGGACATCCTCCTCACGCCCTACGTGGACGACGGCGCGACCATAGACGCCGCAGCCCTGGGGGCCTTCATCGACGCGCAGTACAGGGCTGCCGGCCTCCGCCGCGAGCAGATCGACACCGGCGCGCTCATCCTCACCGGCGTGGCCGTCCGGCGGCACAATGCCCGCGCCATCGCGGAGCTCTTCGCGCAGGAGGCCGGGAAGTTCGTCGCCGTCAGCGCGGGCGACGGCCTGGAGGCGGCGATGGCCGCCCACGGCTCCGGCGCGATCGCCGAGTCGGAGAAGACACACGGCGTCGTGATGAACATCGACATCGGAGGCGGCACCAGCAAGATCGCCGTGTGCCAGGGCGGCAGGACGCTCGAAGTCACGGCGCTGGACGCAGGGGCGCGCCTTCTGGCGTTCGACGAGGACGACCGCATCGTCCGCATCGAGGAGGCGGGGCGCTTCTACGCGAACGAGGCGGGCGTGAACGCGGCTATCGGCGCGACGCTCTCCGACGAGGAGAAGCAGGCCATCGCCGGCAAGATGGTGGACCGCCTCATGGAGGTCGTGCTCCGCAAGGGCGTCTCGGAAGAGACGAAGGGCCTGCTCCGCCTGCCGGAGCTGTCGTACGAGGGGCCGGTCGGCACCGTCATCTTCTCCGGCGGCGTCTCCGAGTTCGTCTACGGTTACGACCGGAACAGCTACGGCGACCTGGGGCCGCTGTTCGCCCGGACGATGCGGCAGCGCGTCGTTGAGCTCGGCGCGATGCTCATGGCGCCCGCGGCGGGGATCCGCGCGACGGTCGTCGGCGCGTCGCAGTACACCGTGCAGGTGAGCGGCAGCACCATCTTCATCTCGCCCATCGAGTCCGTCCCCATCCGCAACATCCCGGTGATGACGCCGGACCTGGACCTCACCGTCGCCGACCTCGACCCGGACGTCATCGCCGGCGCCGTGCGCGCAGGGCTCACGCGGCTCGACCTGCACGACGCGGACACGGCCGTCGCCATCGGCTTCCGCTGGGGCGGGTCGGCGACCTTCCACCGGCTGGACGCATTCACGCGCGGGGCGGCCTCCGCCATGAGCGCGTTGCTGGACAAGGGCAACCCCCTCGTGCTCGTGAGCGACGGGGACATCGGCGGCCTGCTCGGGCTGCACCTTCGCGAGGAAGTCGGCCTCGCCAACCCGGTCATCTCTATCGACGGCATCGAGTTGCGGGAGTTCGACTACATCGACATCGGCGAGATCATCCCGTCGTCCGGGGCCGCGCCGGTCGTCATCAAGTCGCTCGTCTTCCCCGGCCAGCAGGACGGCGTGTAGCGGGGAGTGCTCATGGAGTACCGGCGACTGGGCGGCACGGACATGGACGTCTCGGTCATAGGCACGGGCGGCTATCCGTTCGGCCCGCCGCTGCTCGGCCAGGACGAGACGACGGCCGTGGTGCACCGCGCCATCGAGTGCGGCATCAACTTCTTCGACACGTCGGACGTCTACGGCGGCGGTCAGAGCGAGGACTTCCTCGGCAATGCCCTCGCCGGCAAGCGTGACGCCATCTACCTCTCCACCAAATTCAACCTGCGCGACCTCGGCGGCCAGACGCCCCGAGACCGCATCTTCGCCCGCTGCGAGGAGGCGCTCCGCAAGCTGCGAACGGACCGCATCGACCTGTTCCAGGTGCACTACGCTTCCCCGGAGGTCCCGCACGAGGAGCTGCTCGGTCCGCTGGACGACCTCGTCCGGCAGGGAAAGGTGCGCTTCATCGGCAACTGCAACACGGCGTCATGGCGCTGGCTGGAAGAGATCGAGACCTCACGCGCCAACAACATGGCTGAGTTCCAGTCGACGCAGAACCACTACAGCCTCCTCTACCGCCACGCCGAGTTGGAACTCATCCCGTTCTGCCGCGCGTACGGCAGGTCGCTCCTGGCGTACTTTCCGCTGGGCGGAGGTTGGCTCACCGGCACGTACCGGCCCGGCGAGCCGTACCCGGAAGGGAGCCGTGCAGCGAAGGTGCCCACCGGCATCGTGACGCGCCTCCGGTCGGAGCGCGTGGAGCGCCTGGTCCCCCAACTGGAGGCGTTCGCCGGAGAGCGCGGCCACACCATCGCGGAGCTCGCCCTCGCCTGGGTCATCGCGCACCCGGAGGTCGTGCTCGCCCTGACCGGGTTCGACCGCCCGGAGCACGTCGAGGTGAACGTCAAGGCTGTTGACTGGAAGCTCACCCAGGAGGACCTGGACGAGCTCGACGCGCTCACGTCCTGGTGGGAAGGGCGCAACGCCGTCATCGACAGCCCCACTCCTCCTCCGCGCCCGGACGTCCCGCGATGAACGACTGGTACCTGATCCGCCACGGCGAGACGCAGTGGAACGCGGAGCGGCGGGTGCAGGGTCACACGGACGTTCCCCTGCACGACGGCGGACGCGAGCAGGCGGCCCTCACCGGGCAGCGCCTCGCCGACATCCGGTTCGGGGCGGTCTATGCCAGCGACCTCATCCGCGCCCGCGAGACGGCGGAGATCATCGTTGCGGCCAGCAATACCGGTCCCTACGAGATCGTTTTCGACCAGCGTCTCCGCGAGGTCTCCTTCGGCAAGCTGGAGGGAAAGACGTGGACGGAGATGGACGACGAGATCAAGGCAGTGCAGCACGAGCGGGACCTCGACTTCGCGCCGCCCGGCGGCGAGTCCTACCGCCGGATGCTGGACCGGCTTGGCGGGTTCGCCGGGATGCTGAAGGAGCGCCATCCCAACGAGGACGTGCTCGTGGTCGGGCACGGCGCGGCGTTCCGCGCGCTCGCCGTGCGCCTGCTCGACCTGCCGGACGAGACGTTCTGGTCGCTCTCGGGCCTGCGCTCCGCGAGCATATCCCGCGTTCGGAGGAGGGACGACGGCCGCACGGCGCTGTTCGCGTGGAGCGACGCCGGACACCTCGACGTCCAACCTCCGCAGACCGGGACTGGTATACTCTCCCACGCACATCTCACCCAGTAGCGAGCAGACCATGCCCCGCATCAAGAAAGCGAAGAAAGAGAAACCCGCGGAGACGACCGAGCAGTTCATCGCGCGGGTGAGCAAGAAGGATGAGACGCGCAACGGCAGGCGCGTCCGCTTCGGGTTCACGAAGCGCGTCCGCTGATCCTCCACCTGCGGCCTTTCGTCCCGCCATTCCCGCGGAAGCGGGGACCACGGTGGCCGACACGCCACGCGGCGTCGGCCGAGGGGCGCCTGGCATACGGAGGCAAGCCCCATGGCTGAACCCTACGAACTGTCCCTCACGCAGGCCGCCGCCGAGATCGCGGCGCGCCGCCTCTCCTCCGTCGAGCTGACCGAGTCGCTGCTGGCGCGCATCGAGGCGCTTGAGCCGCGATTGCAGGCGTGGGCGACGCTCCTGCCGGAGCATGCCCTCGCGCAGGCGCGCGCTGCCGACGCGGCAAGCGACAACACGCGAGGCACGCTCGCGGGCGTCCCCTATGGCGCCAAGGATATCTTCGACACGGCGGGCATCCGCACGGCGGCCGGTTCGAAGATATGGGCCGAACGCGTGCCGGACGCCGACGCCGCCCCCATCGCGCTTGCGCGGAACGCTGGCGCGGTGCTGCTGGGCAAGCTCCACACCACCGAGTTCGCCGATGGCGACCCCGCGCCGTGCTTCAACCCCTGGAACGCTGAGCACACGCCCGGCGGCTCCAGTACGGGCTCCGGCGTCGCGGTCGCGGCGCGCATGGTGCCGTGGGCGTTCGGCTCGCAGACCGTCGGCTCGGTGCTGCGCCCCGCCGCTTACAACGGCGTCGTCGGCTTCAAGCCGACGTTCGGGCGCATCCCGCGGCTCGGCGTGGTGCCGATGGCCACGTCGTTCGATCACGTCGGCGTGCTGGTGCGGCGTGTCGAGGACGTGGCGCTGTTGCTGAGCGTCCTCGCGATGCACGACCCGGACGACCCGTTCTCCGCCGACGTTCCGGCGGACGACTACATCGCCGCGGTGCAGGGCGACCTCCCCGCGCCTCGCCTCGGGCTCGTGCGGGGCTGGTTCGTGAACGAATCGGACGCCGAGACGCGCCTCGTGATGGAAGAGACGGCGCAGGAGCTCGCGAACGCGGGAGCCGTTATCGAGGAGGTCGACCCCGGCGTGGACTTCGGGCGAGCGTACGCCGCCCACCGCGTCATGCAGGAGTCCGAGATGGCGGTCTGGCACACGCCGCTCTACGTGGGCAACGAGAGCCTGTACGGACCGAAGATCACCGTCTACCTGGAGAACGGTTTCTCCCACACAGCTCGGGACTACGTCGCGGCGTCGGACTACCGGCGCGAGGTGCAGCGGCTCGCAGAGAGTGCGATGGAGCAGGTCGACGCGCTCATCATGCCGACCGCGTCAGGTCCCGCTCCCCGCGACCGCACGCAGACGGGCGACACGCGCTTCCAGAGCCCGTGGAGCTTCACCGGCTTCCCCAGCATATCGGTGCCCATCGCGCTCGCGAGCGACGGCCTCCCGCTCGGCGCGCAGCTGGCGTGCGGCCCGTTCAAGGAGGCGCGGTTGCTCCGCGCCGCCGCGTGGGTCGAGCAGGCGCTCGGCGTCGAGCTCAACCCTCCGCTGTAGCAGCCTCGTACTCGCCTCGGGGTCATGCCGACCCGGCCGGACCGCCGCGCCATGCGGCAACCGTACGGGCTTAACGAGTGACTAAAGGTGGCGTATACTGGTCGGGATTCGTACCCACGCTACCGGCCCCCCTCATACTCGATGCGAAGAACCCTCTGGCGCATAACGAAACTCGCCGCCCTGGAGAAGGGGCGACTCATCATAGCCTGGGTCTCGCTCATCACCGCGTCGGTACTCTTCCTTGCGGTACCCCGGCTCGTCGGCAGAGCCGTCGACGCAGCGGTCGGCACGGGGGGAGAGGCGGGCAGCGGCGACCTCGTGCGACTGGGCCTGCTCGTCATCGCAGTCATCGCCGTACGGAGCGTGTTCAACTACGGCAACCTCTATATGGCGGAGGCCGTCTCCCAGCGCGTCGCCTACCGCATCCGCAACCTGCTGTACGACAAGCTGCAGCACCTCAGCTTCGCGTTCCATGACCGGGAGCACACGGGCAACCTGATGTCCAAGTCCACGGTTGACGTGGAGATGACGCGGATGTTCGTGAGCATGGGGCTCATCAGGGCAGGGCAGATCGTCCTGTTCACCGCTGGTTCGGCGACGATGATGCTGCTGACGGACGTACGGCTGGCCCTCATCAGCCTGGCATTCGCGCCCATCATCGGCGCGCGCGCCGTCTGGGCGAGCAGGCGGATGCGCCACATGTGGCTCCAGACGCAGATAGAGATGGGCAAGCTCACCACCGTGCTGCAGGAGAACCTCTCCGGGCAGCGCGTCGTCAAGGCGTTCGGCGCGGAAGACCACGAGGAGCGGAAATTCCGGGACCAGAACCAACAGGTGTTCAGCCGCACGTACGAGGTGCAACGGGCGCAATCGTTCAACACCTCGCTCATGCAGATCGTGTTCTGGAGCGCGTCCGGCGTCATCCTGTGGTTCGGCGGCAGGGCCGTCATAGAAGGGCGCATGACGCCGGGCGAACTGACCGAGTTCTTCCTCTACATCAGCCTGCTCGTGCAGCCGATCCGCATGCTCGGTTTCCTCGTCAACACGTTCGCGCGTGCCGCGTCCGCGGGCGAGCGGGTGTTCGCGGTGCTCGACGCAGACTCGCCCGTGCGCGACCTGCCGGAGGCGGCGCCCATCGGGGACGTGCGCGGCCACGTCCGGTTCGAGGACGTGTCGTTCGGTTACACCAACCGGGACGCCGTCCGGGGCGTGTCGTTCGAGGCCACGCCGGGTCAGGTGACCGCCCTGATGGGCGCGCCCGGCTCCGGCAAGACGACGCTGATGAGCCTGCTCGCGCGCTTCTACGACCCGGACAGCGGACGCATCACCGTAGACGGCAAGAACATCCGCGAGTGCACGCTTCCCTCGCTCCGATCGGCCATAGGCATCGTGCAACAGGATGTCTTCCTGTTCAGCGCGACGGTGGCGGAGAACATCGCGTACGGTCGCGAGGACGCGACGATGGACGACATCATCGCCGCGGCGAAGACGGCGCAGATACACGACGAGATCATGGCGCTGCCTCAAGGCTACGAGACCGTCATCGGCGAGCGGGGCGTCTCGCTCTCCGGTGGCCAGCGGCAACGGCTCTCCATCGCTCGGACGCTGGCGCTCGACCCGCCGATACTCGTGCTGGACGACTCTACCTCCAGCGTCGACGCGGGGACGGAGTCGCGCATCCAGGACGCGATGGCGGAGGTGGTGAAAGGCCGGACGACGTTCATCATCGCGCACCGGCTGTCCTCCATCCAGCACGCCGGACTCGTTATCGTGATGCAGCACGGCGAGATCGGCGAGATGGGGACGCCCGAGGAGCTGATCGAGTCCGGCGGTCTGTTCACCCACGTCACGGAGTTGCAGTACGCGACGAGCCTGAACGGCGTTGCCGCTGTACGCACGAGCCCCGCCGCGCAGGAGAAGGCCGCGCCATGATGATGAACACGGGCGGCGGCGGCTGGATGATGCGCGGCCAGCAGGGCGACATCGACGAAGACGGCACCAGGCTGTACGACCAGCGCGTCATCCTGCGCCTGCTCGCCTACGTGGGGCCCTACAAGTTCCCGGTCTTCCTCGCCATGCTGGCGGTCGTCGTCTACACCGGAGCGACGGTCGCGATACCGCTCATCATCGCCATAGGGATAGACCGGTACATCGAGAACGGCGACCTCTCCGGCCTCAACACGCTGGCCGTCTGGTTCGGAGTGGTCCTGGTTGTGCACTACGCCGCGAACTACGCGCACCAGGTGCTGCTTGCGCGCGTGAGCCAGCGCGTCATCTACGACCTGCGGAACGACCTCTTCAAGCACCTGCAGGACCTGCCGATGTCGTTCCACAACCGGCATAAGGTCGGGTCAGTGATGTCGCGCGCGCAGAACGACGTCTACCAGCTGCAGGAGTTCCTGGACATCGTCGTGCTGAGCATCGGCGACCTGCTGAGCCTCAGCGGCATCATCGGGTTCATGCTGGTGAGGGACTGGCAGCTCTCCCTGCTCTCGTTCGCCAGCCTGCCCGTGCTGATGGTGATCATCTGGGTCTGGCAGAAGCACGCGCGTCCGGCATTTCTGCGGGTCCGCGTCGCCATCTCGCAGGTGAACGCGTCCCTCGCCGAGAACCTGGACGGCGTGCGCGTCGTGCAGAGCATGAACCGCCAGCGGACGAACATGGGGGCGTTCGACGGGCTGAACGACCATCACCTGCAGACGAACCTGCGGGCCCAACGGCTCGCCTCCTCCCTCATGCCGGTGGTGGAGATGTTCATGTCGTTCAGCCTGGCGGCGACGATCATCTTCGGCGGAAGGCTCGTGCTCGGCGGCACGCTGGGCGCGGGCCAGCTGGTGCAGTTCACGCTCTACATCCAGCGCTTCTACGACCCGATCCGGAGCCTGACGATGCAGTTCACCCAGTTGCAGCGGGCCATGGCATCCGGCGCGCGCATCTTCGACCTGCTGGATACCGAGCCGGACCTCGTGGATGCGCCGGACGCCTCAACGATGCCGCAGATAGAGGGCGCGATCCGATACGAGAACGTGACCTTCGAGTACGAACCGGGCAAGGAAGTGCTCTCAGGCGTGAACCTGGACGTGCGGCCCGGCGAGACTATCGCCTTTGTCGGACGCACGGGCGCGGGCAAAACGACGATGGCCGCGCTGGTCTCCCGCTTCTACGACGTGGTCGGCGGGCGCATCACGATAGACGGCCTCGACGTGCGGGACGTGACCCGCGAGTCGCTCGCGAAGCAGATGGGCATCGTGCTGCAGGAGCCGTTCCAGTTCTCCGGCACCATCATGGAGAACATCCGATACAACCACCCGGAAGCGAGCGATGAGAAGGTGTACGAGGCCGGAAAGGCCGTGGGCCTGCACGACCACATCATGAGCCTGCCGGACGGCTACGAGACGATGATGGAGGAGCGGGGCGGGAACATGAGTCTGGGCCAGCGGCAGTTGGTCAGCTTCGCCCGCGCGCTCGTCGCCGACCCGCGCATCATCGTGCTGGACGAGGCGACGGCGAGCGTCGACACGCAGACCGAGCAGCTGATCCAGCAGGCGATAGGCAGGATGCTGCACGGACGCACGGCCATCGTCATCGCGCATCGGCTCTCGACCATCCGCAACGCGGACAAGATCGTCGTGATGGAGAAGGGGCGCATCGTGGAGATGGGCAACCACGACGAGCTGGTCGCGCTCGGCGGGCTGTACGCGCAGCAGTACGAGCTGCACGCGCGCCTCGCCGCGTCGGGCGCGAAGCGGGACTACGCGCCTACCAACGAGTTCGACGACGAAGTCCCCGGCCTCGCTCCTGCTTAGTCCTTCCGCTGGGGTATGGAGACCACCGAATACTACGAGCGCAGAGCAATTGCTCGGCACCCTGAGCCAACCGACGAATGGGTCGAGAGGGTATTGGCTCACCCTTATCACACTGAACGGCAACCTGATGGCAGAGTGCGGTATTATGGCTTCATTGAGGAAGAGGGCAAGTGGCTCAGGGTAATCCTGGCAGAAGGCAAGCTGCATAACCGCTTCTTTGACAGAGGCAAACTGAGAGAGTGGGGCAGGCCATGAAACCGGTAGTGAAGTATTTCGAGGATACCGACACGCTGTCGGTTGACCTCGCAAGCCGCCCCGCTGCCGAGGCGGAGGAAGTTGCCGAAGACGTCATCGTCGACTTCGACAGCGATGGGCACGTGGTCGGCTTCACCATCGAACACGCCAGCCGTTTGCTTGGACCGTCCCTCTCCGGCGCCACGCCGTGAAGGCGCAGAAGTCGCGCTAGCAAACCCAACTCCGTCCCTGTCGGTGCTAGAATCGCGCCGTTCCCGCAGGCGGTTCTGACGACGTGCGCAGAGAAGCAGTACTCCCCTACTCATTGCGCCCCATGGACTGGGACGACCTCGACCAGGTCGCCGAGATGGAGCGTGAGGCGTTTCCCACCCTCTGGCCTCCCACCAACTACCGCCGCGAGATGCAGAACCGCACCGCGGAGTACCTCGTCTGTGTGCGGGATGGGGAGTTCCGCACAGTGCGGCGCAAGCCGGGCGCGCTGGCGCGCCTCTTCCGGCGCAACAAGCCGGAGCCGCCGGAGCAGCGGCGCCTGCTCGCCGGGTTCCTGGGCGTGTGGCACATGGCAGGCGAGGCCCACATCGTGTCGATTGCGGTCCGCGAGGAGTACCGGCGGCGCGGACTCGGCGAACTGTTGGTCATCGGCGCCGTCGAGATGGGGATGGCGCGGGGCGCGCAGGTCGTCACGCTGGAAGCGCGCGTCTCCAACGAGCCCGCGATAGCGCTCTATACCAAGTACGGCTTCCACGAGGCCGGCATACGCCGCCGCTACTATGCGGACAACCACGAGGACGCCGTTATCATGACCACGGACGCCCTCGACTCCCCGGCGTACCGCGCGCTCTTCGACCGCCTCCGCAACGCCTTCGACGAGCGCTACGGCGAGGCTGTCCGCGAGTACATCCAGTGAGGGGCCCATGCTTCGCTTGATCCTCGCCCGCCATGGCCGCACCTCCTGGAACGTGCAGGGACGCGTGCAGGGCGGCGGCGGACTGGACGAGGTGGGCAGGGCGCAAGTCACCGCTCTAACCGGGCGCCTCGCCGACGAACCCATCACGGCCGTCTACGCCTCGCCCGCGTGGCGTGCCCGGCAGACCGCTCAGCCCCTCGCTGACGCCCTCGGTCTGCCCGTGCGCCGCCGCCGCCTGCTGCGCGACCTCGACTACGGACGCTACGCGGGCGCGCTCGTGGCCGACGTGATGCAGGAAGACCCCGACCTGTTCCACCGCTGGCGTACCGAGCCCCACACTGTCACGTTTGACGGCGGCGAGAACCTCGCCGCGCTGAGGGGGCGCATCGAGCGCTTCATCCGTGAGATGTCAGCTGGGCACCCGGACGGGACGGTCTTCGCGGCGACGCACGACTCGCCGGTGCGGATGGCGGTATCGATCGCGCACGGGCTTCCGGACTCGTCGCACCGCGAGGACTGGATCAAGACGACGTACGCTTCGATCACGGAGCTGCACGTCGAGAACGGCGTCGTGCGCGCCGCCTGCCACAACGACGCGGCGCACCTGGCGGGCATCGAATGACGAGTACGCCCCGGAGGACGCGCCGCAAGGTGCTGCGCCCGCGCAGCGTGCGCGGCGTGAAGCCGTACACGCCGGACGAAGTGTACGACCTGCTGGAGGACTACTACGGCGTCCCGAGCCGTCGCCAGCGCCTCGACGGCATGTCCGAGCTCGTGTGGACGGTGCTGTCGCAGCACACGTCCGACGTGAACGCGGAGCGAGCGTTCGCGGCGCTGGCAGACCGCTACGAGACGTGGGAGGACGTGCTGAACGCGCCGGAGGCGGACCTGGCGGACACGATCCGCAGCGGGGGACTCGCCAATCAGAAGGCGCCGCGCATCCAGCAGGTGCTCGGCTCCGTCCGCGAGCGCACGGGCGGGTTCGATATCTCGTTCCTCGAACGCATGCCGCTGGAGGAGGCGAAAGCGTGGCTGCGCGCCATGCCGGGCGTCGGCCCGAAGACGGCCGGCGTCGTGCTGTCGTTCTCGATGGGGCAGCCCGCCATGGCGGTCGACACACACATCTACCGCGTCTCGAAGCGGCTCGCCCTCATCGGGCCGAAGGTGACGGCGGACGAGGCGCACGACGTGCTGGAGCAGGCCATCGCGCCGGAGCGCGTGCTGAACCTGCACGTCTACCTCATCACGCATGGGCGCCGCGTCTGCAAGGCGCAGCGGCCGCTCTGCCACGCCTGCCCTCTCAGCGAGCGTTGTCCAGAACGTCCGCGACACGTCCGCGACGACGACCCGCGTATCCCGACCCCTACGCTCAGCCACAAGCCGCTATGAGCGTACCGCGTCCCATCTCGCCGCTCGAACGCGCCTCGGTGGAGCGCCTGTTGGCCGCGTTGTGCGAGGAGCACGGCATAGCGCCGCAACCGGCGCTGGAGTGGTCGCGCCGTCTGCACCGCGTGCTCGGCAAGGCGTACCACGACCGCCGGCTGATCCGGCTCTCAGCGTGGCTCGACCACGAGCAGGCGCAGGCGACGCTGCGGCACGAGCTGGCGCACGTCGCGGTGGGCAGGGGGCGTCGTCCGCATGGCGCGCGCTGGAAGGCGTGGGCGGTGAGGCTGGGAGCGGACCCGCGCGCGACCGCTCATCGCGGGCCTGCGCTCGCGCCGGAGCCTGCCCTGGACCGCCGCTGCTCCGGGCTGGAGTGCCCGGGCTGCGGCATGCGCATCGTGCGCTTCCGCGTGTTGCGCGGCCTCTACTGCCGGGCGTGCGGCCCGAAAAGGGGGATGCTCAGTCGGGCGCTGCGAGGCCCCTATGCGGAAGTCATCGCGTGGGCGAAAAGGGCAGGTGAAGAGGCTGGTCGAGGGTGGGCCGGCTAGGTCATCGAGGCATTCGCCATATCCCGCGTCGATTCGCGCGGGCCTCGGCCTCAGCCGCAACGACACCCTCCAACTCGCCGAACCACAGATATGCGTAGGCGTAGCCGTGCCGGACCATCTCGACGTTCACGGAGTATGAACCATCGCCGGTCCGGAGCACGACTACCCTTCGACCGTACCTGTCGACGTCCCGTTCCTCCGCATAGAGGTTGTTGCCGAACGCTGCGATCAGCTGTTCAAGGGCCGCTCGCGAAACGGCGTCTCGCTCGGGAGCGTCGACGCCGTACAGCCTGAACTCGAAGTCTCCGTTCGTGTCGGCCGCGATGCCCGAGTCTCCGTCGAACGCTTCGACGAGGCGCACCCGTTGCAGGCCGGGGGTTGCGGGAGTGGCCCGCAGGGTCTCTATCGTGGCTTCCAGCTCGGCGATCCTGCCGTCCGGTACCGGAGCCGGAGTGCAGGATGTGGCGAGCAGCGCCAGGAGAAACGTGAGCGCGATGCCGGTCCGCATGTGCCTGAGCGTATTACCACCGGGCGGTCCCGCACCACTCACTGCGCGCACATCGCCCGAAAGTCGCGCGGGATGGGCTTGGCAAGCGGGGTTCCGCGGCCTAATATGGCGCGTGCGGCGATAGGCCGCAGAAAGGGGGTGATCCGTAGTGCATACATCATTACCTAGCACTGCTGCGTCACCCGCTGCTCGCCGCTAGGGACCGACCGGTCGATGTCGGTCGCCCCGCGGTGTCCCGTGGGACCTCAGTGGTGGGTCCTTGCGGGAGGCGCGGCAGGGTGCACCCTGTGGAGGTTCCGCTCCGGCGGTGCTGACATGGGGAAAGGACGGGCGCCTCGGCTCCTGATGGAGCCGGGGCGCTTCGTTTAAGGGCGGTGCGGGCGTGTGCTACGATGCTGAAGCGGGACAGCGAGGAGTCCCCTATGGCTGCGAGGTGCCGCCAGATGAAGCAAGTGTTCACGGCAAGTATCTGTAAGGAAGGCGACTGGTACGTGGCTCAGGCGCTGGAGGCCGACGTGGCCAGCCAGGGCTCATCGGTTGAGGATGCGCTGGCGAACCTGCGCGAGGCGCTGGAACTGCACTTCGAGCCGCCCGTGGCCACGGCAACGCCGGAGGTTGTGAGACGGGCGGTCTGTTTGCCAACTACGAGCAGGCGGAGGATGGCATGTCGGTGAAGATAGGGCTCGCCGGGGCCTCGGTGATGGCGCGCGAGGGGCGCGAGACGTTCCTGCAGTACGTCGACGCCGCGGAGGAGCTGGACTGGGACTCCATCTGGTTCTCGGACCGCATCGTCGGCCCCGCCTGGCGCATGGACCCCCTGGCAGGGATGGCCATCGTCACCGGACGCAGTGAGAAGCTGAAGTTCGGCACCGGCGTGCTGTTGATGTCGATGCGCAGCCCGGTCACCGCCGCGCGCGAGCTCGCAACGATCGATCTGCTCTCCAACGGACGCCTCGTCCTGGGCGTCGGCGTCGGGCAGGAGTCGCCCGCGGAGTACGAAGCGATGGGCGTGCGCAAGCGCGACCGCGGCAGGCGGCTCGACGAGGCGATCGTGCTGATGCGGCGCCTGTGGACGGAGGAGCGGGTCACGTACGAGAGCGAGTTCATCAAGCTCACGGACGCAACGATAGGCGTGCGCCCGAAGCAGGCGAACGTGCCGATATGGATCGGGAGCAGGTCTGAGGCGGGGCTCCGCCGGACGGGCAGGCTGGGTGACGGCTGGCTGCCGACGCAGATGACGCCGGAGGAGGTCGCGGCGGGCATTGCGCGTATCAAGGAGTACGCCGCGGAAGCAGGCAACCACATAGAGGACGACCACTACGGCCTGCAGATCAGTTGCTATCTGGTGGAGAGCGGCAGCGTGCCGGACCACATCAAGGAGCGGTACCTGCTGCAGCGACGCTCCGACGTGCCACCGGAGCAGCTCAACCTGCTCGGCACGCCGGACCAGATCATGGCGCGATTGCGTGAGTACATCGACGCGGGCGCCTCGAAGTTCGTCTTCAATCCCGCCTGCGGCGCGGACGAGATGCTGGAGCAGATGCGGCTGCAGGCCGAGGCCATCGTCCAGCCGTTCCACAAGAAGCTCGTGCCGTTGGGCGCGTGAATCCCCTCTCCCTTGAGGGGAGAGGGCCAAGTGAGGGTGAACCGGTGGGGGTGGAGTGCGGCCTTGTCATGTTGAGCGCAGCCGGAGGCGGAGTCCCGCGCTTCAGCGCGCAACATCATCTCGGGATGATTTCGTCAACGCAGCGTCTCCTGAGAGATTCCTCGACTCCGCTGCGCTACGCTCGGAATGACAGGTGTGGTCTACAATAGAGGCCGGACATGGCCTGTTGGCCAACAGGGCGAGGGTATATGAAGATAGGCATCATCAACGTGACGGGGTATGCGGGCATCGAGCTTGCGCGCATCCTGTACCGCCACCCTGAGGCGGAGGTCGTCAGCGTCACGGGCCGCAGCCAGGCCGGTGAAGAGCTGGGCGACGCACTGCCGCACCTTTCGCGGATGGACATCACCATCGAGCCGGAGATCACGCGCAGCGTGGACGTCGTCTTCTCGGCGCTGCCGCAGGTCGCCTCGGCCGAGGCGTGCGTCCCGTTCGCGCGGGACGGCGTGAAGGTCGTCGACATCTCCGCCGACTTCCGCCTGCGCGACCCCGAAGAGTACGAGCTCTGGTACGGCGCGGAGCACCCCGCGCCCGACCTGCTGGAGACGTCTGTCTACGGTCTCACGGAGCTCGACAGGGAGGGAATCTCCAGCGCGCAGCTCGTCGCGAACCCCGGCTGCTACCCCACCGCCGCGCTGCTGGCGCTCGCGCCGGTGGTCGAGAAGGGCCTCATAGGCGAGCAGATCGTTGTCGACTGCAAGTCCGGGGTGTCCGGGGCGGGTCGCGGCCTGAGCATGACGACGCACTTCTCCGAGGTGAACGAGAACGTGTTCGCGTATTCGGTCGGCGGTCATCGCCACCTTCCGGAGATCACCCAGGAGCTGCGCCGGATGAAGGACGGCTACTCGCCTCGCGTGCTCTTCCAGCCCCACCTCATCCCCATGACTCGCGGCATCCTCGACACCATCTACGCCGACTTCGTGGACGGCGCGTTCAGCTCTGTGGAGGAGGCGTCGGCCTCGGTGGCCGAGCTCTACAGCGAGTACTACCGCGATGAGCCGTTCGTGAAGGTGACCGACAAGTCGCCCCAGACGAAGCAGACCTGGGGCAACAACGACTGCCTGGTTTATCCTACGGTGGACAGGCACACGGGCAAGCTCGTCGTCTTCTCCGCGCTGGACAACCTCGTGAAGGGCGCGGCGGGACAGGCGGTGCAGAACATGAACCTCATGTTCGGGCTGCCGGAGGCGACAGGGCTGGAACAGCTGGCCATCTACCCGTAGGCGCGCCGCCGCTCGCATGCGTGCCCCTATAGTCTAGCGGCCTAGGACGCCACCCTTTCAAGGTGGAGATCGCGGGTTCGAATCCCGCTGGGGGCACCAGAACATCCTTCCCTGACGCCGGGGCCTGAGACAGCGCGAATCAATCGTGATCCGCGCTGTCGCGCGACCTGACGCAGGAGACGGCAGCCGTGGATATGGACGCGAACGTCGCTCTCGGTGCGGGCGTCGCGGTCGCTTCCCTCGAACGCCTGCTATCCGGCGGGCAGGGGCCGGGCCTGGCGGCCGGGGCCGCCTGCGCCCTCGCGCACATCCCTGGCCGACGCCTCGTCGATGCCCCTGGGCCAACGGCGCTTGAGCGCGTCGCTCACCGAGAAGGTGAAGCTGCCCACGCCCTCGACGCCTATCTCGATGGTGTCGCCGTCCTGCATCGCGCCGAGACCCTGGTGGTTGGTGCCCATGAAGAGCACGTCGCCGGGGCTGATCTCCTCGATACCCGCTACGTACTCGATCGACTCGGCGATGGAGTGGGCGAGGTCGTCGGTGTTGTAGTTGACGCGCAGCTCACCGTCGACGCTCAAGGTGACCTGCAGCTTCTCCGGGTCCGCGATCTCGTCCCTGGTCACGATGCAGGGGCCGAGGGGACAGAAGGTGGGGTGCGACTTGTGCTCCGCGATGGGCAGCGTGTTGGGGACGCGGCCGCCGGCTGCCGGCATCCGGGCCGAGACGTCCACACCCGCCGTGTAGCCGAAGACGTGGTCCATAGCCTCCGAGGCGGGGATGTCCTTGCCGCCCTTGGCGAAGACCAGCACAAGCTCAGCCTCGTGGTGAAAGATGTTGGCATCTATCTCCGGGAGGACCACGGTGCCGCCGGGGCTCAGGACGCTGTCGATGCTCTTGAGGAAACCCCACATCGGTGAAGGCTCCCGTGCGCCGAACTCGCGGTAGTTGCCGCCCATGCAGAGGATCTTGCCGGGGCGGAGCGGCGCCTGCAGTTGCGCCCCGGCGACCGGCGTGCCCTCGGCCGCGCGGGTCTCGAGTTGGGCCTTCAGGTCCTCGTAGTTGGTGACCAGGTGGACCATCGCGGCCTGGCCTCCGCCGGGGCAGAGGTCACCGATGTCTATGACGCCCGCATCGGTCAGAACGCCCGGCTGGTTGTCGTTGTACATCACGAACTTCATTGACTCCTCCTTTTCGTTCGGCACTGCATCTCTTGATGATGCCGCGGAGCATCGCCCACGCCAGTGGTGGGCCGCCCTCCCCCTGTTACCTTGTTTGCGGGAGCAAGTCAACGCTTCCAGAGGCGACGCGGTAAGGCCCGATCCCGTACCGGAGGGCGGTCCGAGAGCATGCTGCGCCGTCGACCCGCCTGCGGTGCTGGAGTCGCCCGGATAGCGTCCCGGTCTCAGCGGTCCCCCTGGGGCGTCACCGCCCGGAGGCCAGGGAAGGAACCGGGTAGGGCGCGGCCGGAAGGAGTCCCGCGGCTCTTTCGCAAACGCTCCGGTCAGACGAGCAACGGCTGCAGGGCCTAGCGTCGCCTGCGCGCGTATCCGATGCTGCCGAGAACCAGCACGAGGATGAGGAGCGGCAGGAGCCATGCCCACGTGGGAATACCGTCTCCTTCCACAAGCGGCGGCACGACCGGAACGGGGGTCATCGTCGGAGGGGCCGGAGGTCCGGGGGTAGGGGTGGGCTCAGGCACCGGCGTTGCCGTGGGAAGCGGCCCGGGTGTAGCGGTCGTCCCGGGCGTGGCTGTTGGCGTCGCAGTTGGGCGCGGCGTGGGAGTTGGCGCCGGGACCGGTGTGGCAACCGGGGCCGGCGTGGGGGTTGGAGCGGGGGTCGGTTCGGCCGTTGCCGTGGGCGGCGCATCGGGTGTCGGAACCGGTGTGGGCGGCGCGCCGACACGCAGGCTGGTCTCCCCTCCTGTCTGGACCTCCGTCCTGTGCTGGTCGCGCACGGTGCCGGAGAAGCTGAACTCCGCCGCGACGCCAGGCGCCTGCACGGTGTAGGTGAACTGCTCCTCCCCGAGCAGCGTGAACGTGACCGAGTCCAGTCTCGCGCTCACGGCGGCGTCGGGGAGGCTGGAACCAAGGAACGTAAACCCACCCGGGACCGTCTCCACCACCTGGGCGAACACACCGTAGTTCCGGGCCGTTATCGTCACCTCGATCTGACCGCCCGGAGCAACCGAGGGGGAGGCGAACGATCGCGTTGCGCTGTGACCGGACGCTCCCACGCTACCCGTCAGGAGGAAGGCCACTATCAGGGCCACGCCCACCATGAGGAGCAGCAGACACAGCAGTCGTACGCTCCTGCTCACGACGCGCTCTCCCCGGCGAAGTAGATCCGGACGATCTCCGTCGCCTGCTCGCGGGTGAGCGTGCCTGCGGTATAGGCGTTGACCGCCGCAATGGCCTCGTCGAGGTCGATCCGCTCGTTGCCGTTGGTGTCGTAGTCATTGGCGATGCCCTGCAGGCTCACGTTGGTGATCTCGATGACGACCCGAATGCTGGCCGTGCCGCCGCGCGAGTTCTCCGCCGCCACGGTGACCTGGTACGTGTTCTGCTCGCCCTCGAAGTCGAAGACCGCTCCCTCGGCGACGCTGATCTGGCCCGTTTGCTCATCGATGGTGAACAGCGCGGCGTCGGCGCCGCTCAGCGAGTACGTCACCGTCTCGCCCTGGACCACCCGCGCCGTCACCGGCTCGCCGACATCGTCCCCGGGCTTCGCGTTCTCGGGTGCGCTTCGCGAGGCCTGGAACCCCTCGCCGAACACGGGCGGAGGGACGATGGGAGTGAAGGTGCTGCCGCCACCGCCGCCGCCCCCACCGCCACCGGTGGAACCGCCGCCGGGCGGCGGCGGCCGCTGCCGTACCGTGGAAGCGGCAGTCACGGTAATCGTCACGTCGATGGTGTCGTCCGTGGCGGTGGACTCGATGTAGTTGGCGTTGAAGCCGTCGTGGACGTCGACGGTGACGTCGTAGGTGTTGTCGTCGTCCGGGTCGTACTCGAGGACGTCCTTCGTCTTGATCTGACCGGTGGCCGGGTCGATGTCGAACGCTCCAGCGTCCGGACCGCTCAGCGCGTAGGTGAGCACATCGCCCGGGTCGGAGTCGGTCGCCCGCACACGCGAGCCGACGTTCCGGCCCGCCGACGTCCCCGCGGAGACACTGCGGGTGGCCGTGCGGCCCGGCGTCGTGGTGTCATCGTCCTCCGTGAACGCGGGCGCGGTGTTCGTTGCGGACCTCGTAGCGCCGATGGCCGAAGCGAGGACGGCGGAAGCCGTCTTGTTGCTGCCGCGGCTGTCCTCGTAGGAGACGCTTGCCCGCAGGTACTGGTCGGCGTCGTCCGCGCCCACCGTGTAGCTGGGCGACGTTGCTCCATCGATGTCTGTCCATCCGCCTCCGCGGCTACGCGACCGCGCCCATTGCCAGGACTGGTTGCTTATGCTGCCGTCGTCGTCGGTCAGGCTGGCGCTGAACCGCGTGTTCGCGTCCACCCAGCCCCGTGACGGGGAGATGGCGACCACCCCCGCCTCCTCGACATCCGTCACCGCTACGGTCACGAAGAGCAAGCCGGAGAGGGGATTGTCCGGGTCGTCGTCCCTGGCGGTGATGGTCACCGGGTAGCTCGTGCGCTGCTCGTAGCTGGGCGGCGTGCGGAAGTAGAGCTGGCCCCGGTTGGAGATCCAGAAGTTGGTGGTGTCGCTGACCGACCAGGTGAGCGTGTCGCGCTCCGGGTCCGTGCCGGTGTAGGTCGCGACCACCCGGTTGGCGTTCTCCGGGAATGACGGCTCCTCGTCGCCGGTGACGACGGGCGCCTCGTTGACGTTCGTCAGCGTGATGATCACGCTCTGCCGGTCGTCGATGGCGTTGTTGTCGGGATCGCCCAGCGAGTTCGCGCCGTCCGTGACTTCTACCGTGACCTGCAGGGTGCGCTTGGTCTCGAAGTCCAGCTGCGCGCCGGTCGCGACCCGAAGCTGGCCATCGTTCGCGCCGACGGTGAAGAGCGCCGCGTCCGTCCCGCTCAACGTGTACGTCAGCGGGTCGTCGTTGAAGTCTGTGGCCACCACGGGGTCGCCAACGGCCGTGCCGCCGGTGGCGTCTTCCGGGATCTCCCGCCGGCCGTCCTCCGTCGCCGGGAACGCCGGCGCCGAGTTCACCGGCGGCGGCTGTCCCACACGCGGCGATACTCTGACGGCCGTCTTGCCCGAGTCTTCGCCGTCGGTGTAGCTGGCGGTCGCGCGGATGTAGCCGCCGACGTCGGTGTCCGCCGGCGTGAAAGTGTCGGACGTCGCCCCCGCGATGTTGGCCCATCCCGACGTACTGCTGCGCGAGCGCGCCCACTGCCAGCTGACGGAGCCGATGACGCCGTCGTCGTCCTCCAGGCTGGCAGTCACCGGGACCCTCGCCTGGATCGTAGCCGTCTCCGAAGAGAGGGTAACGGTCCCCGGCTCTTCGAGGTTGGCCACCGTTATCGTCACGCTCTGCGTGTCGTCTATGGTGGTCGACGTTGCGCCCGTGCCGTCCCTGCCGTCGTGCACCTCCACGGTGACGATGTAGATCGACTTCGTCTCATAGTCCAGCGTCACGCCGGATGCCAGCCGGATCTGCCCGGTGCTCGTGATGGTGAAGGAGGCCGCGTCCGTGCCGGTCAGCGTGTACGTCAGTGCGTTTCGCTCAGGGTCGACGGCAGCGACGGGAGCGCCGATGTTCGTGCCCGCCCGCGAGTTCTCGTTCACGGTGCGCTGGCCCGTTTCCGTGGCCGGGAAGAGGGGGCGCCGGTTCGTAGTGGGAACGGGGTTCGAGATCCCTTCCGCGCTCTTGCCGCCGCCGCGCCGGTCCGTATATTCGACCCTGGCGCGCAGGTAGCGGTCCCCATCGTCGTCGGTCGGCGTGTAGCTGCGGTTCGTCGCTCTCGATATAGGCGTCCAGCCGGTCCGCCCGTCATCCGACCAGGCCCACTGCCACGAGGCGCCCGTGACGCCGCCGTCCCCGTCGGTGAGCGTGGCCGTCAGCTGCACCCCGACATCCGGCTCCTGGGCGGAGAGGGTTACTACGCCGTCTTCCTCCAGGTCTATGACACGCACCGATACAACGGTGGTCACGTCGATGGAGTCGTCGTTGATCACCATGTCGTTGGCGTCCAGGCCCTTGCCGTCATGCAGGGTGGCGGTGAAGAACAGCAGGCCCTCCGACCCCGCCGTCTCGAAGTCCAACGCCCCGACGGCTGTGATCTGTCCGTTGGACGCGTCGATCTGGAAGAGAGCGGAGTCCTGCCCGGGCTGGATACCGAACGTCAGGTTGTCGCCATCGCGGTCCGTGGCTGTTATACGTTCGGAGAGGACCCTGCCGGCGGCCCCCTCGTCGATCGCCTGGCTGGTCCCCGTACGGAATCGAGGCGCCACGTTGGGCAGGGGATCCTCCGTAACCGCGGCCGTCGCTTCGCTCTCCGCGCTCTTGCCCGACCCCCTGCGGTCGATATAGGTGACTGTGGCACGGATCTCGAAGCCGGTGTCGTCCTCACCAGCGGTGTACGCATTCATCAGTGCGAGCGCCTGGTTCGTCGCGATCGCCTGCCATCCTCCGGACATGCGTTTCTGGAAAGCCCAACTGATGGGTGAGGGGTTCCCTGGTTCGGGTGGGGTCAGGACGATTCCGCCGTCAGGGTCGGACAACGTGAAGGTGATCCTGTCACCCACGCCGGGGCTCAGGTTGTCCACCATGATGACGCCCGTCTCTTCTATGTCGCGCACCGTCACGGTGACGGGCTGCTCGGCGGTGCGCCGGTTCGTCTTGCTCAGGACGTCGGTGACGACGACGTTGAAGTTGTAGATGTTGTCCCCGCCGGAGTCCTTCGGGTCCTCGAAGCTGGGCGTCTCCTTGAAGGTGATGTTGCCGCCGCTGTCGATCTCGAAGTCGCCCGCGTCGGTGCCCGTGAGCGACCACGTGACCCCGCCCTCCTCGTCGCGCCCGGTGTACGTCGCGATGGCCGGGAAGGCGTAGGGCGGCTCCTGGAAACTCGCGTCGAGGGTTGCGTCGTGCTCGTCGAGCGTTATCGCCGTTTCGGGGGTCCCCGTGAACTCCGGCCGCTCGTTGACGTCGTCGATCCGGACGAAGAAATCCCACTCCGAGACATTGGCGCCGTCGGATGCGTTTACTGTGACGACGTAGAACTCAGTCCCACCACTGCCGGAACCCAGCGGGTTCTCGAAGTCCGGCACGATATTCCAGCGGACGAGCGCCCCTTCGTCAGAGTCGGGCCTCGTGGTATCGGGGTTCTCCGTGATGACGAAGTCGGCCGCGTCGGCCCCGGTGATGGTCCAGATGATGTCGTCGCCCTCCTCGTCCCGGGCCTCGAACGGGTATACATAGGACTGGTTCGCAATCGTGGCGGGGAGGGCGGCGAGATCAGCCGCCGTTATCCCGGAGTCGTATTCGATCTCGCTGGCGTGCAGGTCGCCCACCCGGCGCGTGAACTCCGGCCGCTCGTTGATGTTGGTGACGGTCACGGTCATCGGGTAGTCCCGCGTGTTCGGGCCGTCGCTGATC
>JAPPHT010000029.1:18943-71626 GCA_028874795.1 Chloroflexota bacterium | reverse complement strand
CAACCCCGTCCATCCGCTCAACTCAACGTTGACGGGTTATTCAGAGCATCCTTAGTGCGGATTGAATCTGGGGAGGCCGCGCACAGGATGGGGCTCGCCGACGCGCAGCCTGTCCTTCATCACCCCCGAGAACTCGATCTTCAGGCCGCAGGGATAGCAGCCGAACGATGACCCGTATCGGGTGGTCATAGGTCTGCCGCAGCCGGGGATGGGACAGTTGAGACCATGGAGGTAGTGCGTTATGTGCTCCCTGGACAATCCCATGACTCCTTCTGCTGCACTTGCACGTATTGTACGTCACAAGGTGCCTTCGGCTTTGGTGATGGCGCCATCCTACCACCCGTAGGCTCCTAGCCCGCGCTCCCGCATGCCCGGTGCTTCTCTTCATCTTTCGATGAAGACGGCGCTTTACGAAGCAGTGGTGGACGCAGCCGGGCCGCTCTCCTCCAGGGACGACGAAAACCAGTCTGCCCGCCTTCGCTACTGGTCCCACTCCCACCAAGGTTCTTCGAACCATTCATAGAGACGGTAGCACTGATCCCCTACCCCTACGCAGGCACGGCCTTGAATCTCCTCCCAAGGCATACCCGCAGGGATGGCACCGTATAGTCCGAGCATCTCCTCGTCTTGTAGGGTGAACCCGTCGGGTTCCTCCCCCGGCATGTAGGACTCGGTGAGGACGCTGGGACCCTGATAGGCGTGGTAGAACCCGAACAGCACGTGCAGGAGTTCGTGCCTAAGGACATGCCGGAACTCGCGTCCGCCCGTAACTCGTGTAACGTCGATGCCGACCGAGGGCCGGACTGGGTAGCCGGGCCGGCCTCGCTCCCTTTCGAGGAAGCCGTACAGACCATACTTACCGCAGGACGCGATGCCGTGTTCGGGCGAATCGCAGGCCGCAATCAGCGTCAGCGTGTCATCGAGCCGCAGGAGGAGCCGATCATCCAGATCATGTTCCCCGGACACGTACGGGGCGAATCGCAGACCAGTTAGGAAGGAGACCTCCTTCGTAACTTCCTCGAATGCGGAACGCCTGTCCCTGTCCCATTCGCCCACATCCACGGCATCCGGATGGACGTAGAGCTGGTAGTACACGGCTTCCGGACGCTTGGCCTGGGAGCGGAACGCCTCGTGCCAGCCGCAGCGGGTCGTGTAGCCGTCAACGTCCCGAAGTATCAAGTTGCCAGGGTCCCTCTCGCGATCGAAGCTGGTCGGCCAATCGTGACCGGCAACGCAGTCCCAAGCGGCCTCACTCGCGATGATGGGCTTGAAGTCCAAGATGAGGGGCGCCGGGACAGGGGTAGCGGTCGGCGTCGCCCTTGCCGTGAGTACCGGTGTGGGTGTTGCCATTCCTGTCGGTACGACCGTAGGTGTTGCCGTGGGTGCCGCCATGCGCTGCGTGGCAGGAGTAGCGATAGCTCGCATCGGTGTTGAGGTCGGCGTTGCCGCAGAGGTAGGCGTGGGAGTCGGGGCGGGCTCTGGCCTACAAGCGCAAGCCGCGGCCAGTACCAGCAACACCCCCACGGCCAACTGGTATCTCACGCGATTCTCTCCCTTCTTTCGGTTTGCGTTTCCAGATGGTGTGAGATTTCAGAAGGATGGCCGTTTGAGCTGCCAACGCTTGCGCATATCTACACTAACCCGGCAGATGAAATCCGCCATGCGGGCTAGCCTTCGAGAACTATCGAGCAGGGAATTTCGACGCCAAGTATATGATGGTATTTGCGCTAGTCGCAAGGATGAACTCTGCTTCCGCCGGTCCAATGGCTGCTTTACCAACTCCGCCATGTTCAGACTGGTCTCCGCGGTAAGCATAGAGCTTGTCTATGATGGCCAGAAGCGTTCTATGCACTGAACCATTCAAAGGTGGACGTGTCGTGAGCTGGCTAAGCACTCGGTTGGGTTGCCCAGCGATTATCTTAGCCATTCTCTCGATTGCTCCCACTGCATCCCCAACTGCATTTTCATAGTCAGGCGGTCGACGATTGAGGTGGCCGATGGCCTTCGCGTACTGCTCATTTACACTTTGATACTCAGGAGTTGACACCAACTGGAACGCCTTCTTGATGTCCTGCTGGGTTTGATCCGGGCGTGTCCGAACAACCCACCCTGTCTCGTACTTCCAAGCAATTCCGTAGTGCCCCCAATAGGAATTCGTGTCGTTCGCAAACGTGTTTGCGTCGTATCCCGACGCCAGTATGCACTTGTGGGTCACTTCGCATATGTCATAGAAATCTACCCAAGAACACTCTTTGACAGTCTTAGGAACATAATAGCGGAAGGGGCCCCCTTGAGGTTGCGCGGGCAATGTCTTGTTCAGGACTCTTGCTATGATGGGGCACATCTGTTCATAGAGTAGATCTTGAAACCGAAGTGCATCTTCAGCGATGCTTCGCATATCCGCAAGCAATTTCTCGCGGACATGGTCAGGAAGCTCCTCTGGAGGAAGGAGTTGCTCGTTCCGATTGATTCCCTCTCGTACAGGGAACGGGATCTGACTCATGCTTACAATGTTCCTACGCTGGTCGTGCTGTTCAACGCCTGTTGCTCAACTCTATGCCTTGAAACCCCAGAGACATCATACTCCGTCTAGCCTAGTGAAGGGACACTTCAAGCCCCTGTGTCTTGCCTGCTGGAGCACGAGGGACCACTGGGGCGCGCGTGATTCCCACCCGGCGCCCACGAGCCGGAGGTGACGTTCCAGTCGCGCTGAGTCCACTTCTTCCGAAAAACGCTGTTCAGGCGGGCTGCTCCGAGCCGAACCGCCTGCACAGGCTGGCGACCCAGCGCCTGCCCTCCGGGTACTCGTCGAGGTCCAGCACGAACTCCTGACCGTAGCCCGTGCGCTGAACGTAGACCCCGTCGTCACACAACGACCACTTGTTGTTGCCCATGTTGGACAGCGGGGTCCTGTTATCGCCTGGGTGGAACCAGCGCGGCAACCGCCACTGCGTTGCAGTCCCGCCACTGCGCGTCAGGCGCAGGCGGTCGTCGTAGTAGCCGAACACGCCGCACCCGTCAGCTATCCGGCCACGGCCGAGGTCGAGGTCGCGTGATGCGAAGTACAGCAGGTTGTATGGATTGGGGGCCTCGTGCATATGGGGATGTCCCTGAGCCCAGGGAAAATCGTCGTCCCCCAGGTCGTCGCGGACGTGGGCGCCGCCCACCTGCAGCCAGCCCCACAGCACGTGAAATGCCGGCTCGTCGGAGATGAACCGGTATTTGCCACGCTTGCCGCGCGCCTTCTCGACCCATTGGAACAGACCGAAGAACAGGAACACGTCGCCGATTCCGACGGCCTGATTCAGCAGGTGGCCGCTTGCACTGGGGGTCAACTGACCGGACAGGCCGCGCCATCTCTCGTCTCGCTCCCGGCGAACAGCCCTGTTGACATCCGGGTTGAGGTTCGCGTAGGCCAAGCGGCCGTAGGCACCATCGCTGAGGTCACGCACAAGGTCGCCCATGTTCTCACCGTTGTGGTGCAGGTCACGGTACCGCGTCTGGCCCTGCCGTACGGGGATCGGCAGGGAAACCATCGTGCCGTCGCGGGTGAAGATGGGGCTCGGGCACCCGCCCGCCTTGCTGTCGAACCCCTTCCGGCTAAGTATCAGCTTCCTCGGTTTCATCGCGACACTCCTGACGCTGCTGAGTCCTCTCTCCTGGCGCAGCCGTCGCAGGTTCCGACACCACTATGTTCCCGACGGCGGTCAGCCTCGCCCAGAATACCGTCGCCTCGCCCGTTCACGCTGAGAGTACGAATCGGGGACGTTGCGCGGACCGTAGGTGATACGCTCGACGGCACACGAACGGAGTGTCTTCCGGACGGCATGACACGCTACAGCATCGGCTACATCGAGGCGGGCCAGGCACACCGGCTCTGCCGTCACCCTCATCGGAGCATGCTGGCGGCAGAACGCTGCCAACATGTGGAGCCGCAGCGCGATCGCGTGCATGTGGGCATCGCCCTGCTCCAGCATTCCGTGATAGCCACGGATGACGAGGGCGCATCGTACCGCAGTCTCACTGACGAGGAGCGACGGGAGCGGCTCCTCTCCTAGCCGCAGGCATTCAGACGTCGCAATCCGCAGAGGGTCATCCAGCCCGGCGCCGCAGCGCCTCAACATCGATCCCGTCGGGAAGGTCACGCTCCGGGCACATCAGGACGCCGTCCCGCAGTCCCATCGCTCCGGCGACTGTCAGCACCGCGAACAGGTGCGCAGGGTTGGGGTCGTCTTCTCCGTTCCTCCAACGCCGCAGACGGTAGGGGCTCACACCCAGCAAACTGGCAAGCGCCCGCGTCGACAGCCCGCTCGCCTCCTGGAACCGCGCGAGCCGCACTGGGAAATCCTCGGGAAGACGCCACTCCGCCCGCCTGTATCTCAGACGCTGAACTCCCATGGCCTCTATCCCTTCACGCCGCCGAAACCGACGCCGACGTCGGCTGACTCCTGCGTCATCGGCTCCAGGACGTGCCTTCTCACAATCAACTGAACGCCGCCCGGAACTTGGGCGGCAAGCTGCAGCAGCGCGTACAGCCCGTCCCCGCTCGGCTTCGTGCCGCAGCGCCACCGGTGCAACTGCCTCGGGTCCACGCCAAGCACGTCGGCGAGCTCGTTCCACGTCAGCCCGCTCGCCTCCTTGAGAATCCGCAGGTCGTCAGAGAAGCCCTCCGGCAGGAACGTAGCATCCAGGTAGCGATGAGCCTCAGCCCGCCTGCTACGCCTCATGCCTCGACGGCCTCCAATACGAACAGGTCCTCGAAGTCGGGGACGCCCAGCATGTCCACGAGCCGCCTGCGCAGCTCCGCCGACGGGCTGCGCGTCCCGCACATCAGCTGCGAGAGGTAGCCTGACGACGTGCCGACCAGCGCCGCCAGTTCATTCTGGCTCAGGTGACGCCGGTTGAGCAGCTCCCACACGCGATCAGGGTTGAGCTTCACCCTCGAGGAGGGCCGTCTGCGTTTCACGCCGCCTTCTCCTCTCGGTCGACGTCTCCGGCATCAGCAGCACGGCCCCCGGCTTCGGCTCCCCGGTCGCTGTGTGGCTCCAGATCGGCGAGGCAGCGGCGCGCGATCAAGCGGGCCAGCATCCGCAGCCCGCTCAACCGCAGCTCCTCCTGCTCTTCGGTCAGTCTCCGCTTCTGCTGCCGCACGTCTCCGCTCCGTCGAGAGCCGATCCCGGTCGCGCGCCGGGAGTGAATGGGGTGTATGGCTTGAGAAGAACATACGTTCTGCCTTCGGCTGAGTGTAGCAATGGGCTCCGCTCAGGCGCAACAGCCTCGGTGACACGCGGAGCCAGACGATTGGCGATCGCTCGCTTCGATGAAGCAAGAAGTTCACCTCTCCTCAGAGATAGCGGGTGTCGCTTCCCGCATCTCGTCCATCACGGGCCTCCGCTCTGGTGTGTTGACCTTGACGTCTCCAGCCACCGAAGAATCCCCGTCAACTTCCTTCCGTCGGATGGTACCCTGAACCGCAGAAATCCTCTTTCCCCAACGTCCCATGTCCTCCTAGCCGTCATTCTGACTACGGCTGTGCTGTTCCCTCACCACGCAGGCGCAAACCAGCAGCGGCAGTGAGCAGCACAAAGGCTACGAAGGGGGCAGTTCGCCGCACGGCTGGCGCGCTGCTCCGCCCCCAAGTGAACGCCGCTCAGTCAGCGGAGCAGCAGATGGAGAAGCACCCGTGAGTCCGCTCCCAATCCACCTAGACTTCGGCTAACAAGCGCAGGACTTCCACGCTAGCATCCTCTGGGGAAACATGCTCCCAAAGCCGCAGCACTCGCCAACCGGCTTCTCGTAGTCCAGAGTCGGTTGCTCTGTCTCGATCGACGTTCCGCTGTAGCTTGGGAATCCAGTAAGCCTGGTTAGATTTGGGGATTCTCCCGTGGTCCGGACAGAGATGCCAGAAACAACCATCGACGAATACGGCGACCCTCTTGCCAGTGAACGCAATATCACAATGGACTGCCTTGCCATCAGGCCGACGGATTGCATAGTCCTTCCTGAACCGGAGCCCGCTGCGGTGCAATAGAGAGCGGAGCGCGACCTCAGGTTTCGTGTCCGACCGTCGATTGGCGCGCATCGCCTTCGTTACGGAAGGGCTTGTAGGTACTGGATACAGGATATTCTTCACTTTAGCGCGTGGCTCCGCTGGCATGAAGTGATGATATCAACGATAACGACGGATGCAGCCGAGTGCGAACTCAACTGGTCCTTCTCCAACGTGCGCTCCTCGGACACGGCGCGTAGCGGCATGGGATTCGAGCCGGCTCGACCGATTTCCTGTGTGTATCCGCTATGCACCTGCCGCAGATGACGTTGGCAGGCTCGATGCCTGCGTCGCCCATTACCACCACTCCCTACCTAATGATGGATTGCCTCCGGCATCCCGGGAGTCAAGAACCGCTAGAACCCCTGAGTGCATCAAGGCCGAACCGCTACACCCCGTTGATGCCCGCTCATCGCTCCCCCTCCAATCGCTAATGGAGTGGGCGAGCCGAGGCAGGGGTATTCCCAGCCCCTCCCGGTCGTTGTAACCTTGTGCCGGACGGGGCAAGGCAACGTAGGAGCACATGAATGACTACACAGAACGATGTTGGCACAGCGGGTCCACGCAAGCGCCACCCTATCGCAGACTGGGCAGTCAAGGACCTCCTGCTCGACGCCGAAAATCCTCGCCTTCCTCCCACGGAAGGGATACCATCACAAGAACAACTCTTGATCCTCATCGTCAGAACGTACTCAGTGGGCGAGTTGATGGATTCTTTTGCCATAAACGGCTATTTTGACGAAGAACCATTGGTTGGCGTTCCCGATCCAGACGATTCTTCAAAGCTCATAATTGTTGAAGGTAACCGGCGGCTCGCCGCCTTGAAGATACTATTGGACCCAAGTTTGACCGAACGCCTCATCGATCCTATCAGTGGGCGCCCTTTACGCGTAAACGCCCCTCCGTTGAGCAACGACAGGCGGGAAGAGTTACTATCTGTCCCTGTTCGAGTATATGAGGAGGGTCGCTCGGCCGTTCTAGCATACCTAGGATACCGGCACATCACCGGCGTGAAACGATGGGATTCCTATGCGAAAGCCAGATACGTTTCCCAGCTAGTGAGCGACGGAAATGATCTTGATTCCATCCAACAAAAAATTGGTGATCGCCATGAAACCGCACCTCGGCTTCTGAGAGCATACTTGGTATGGGAGCAAGCTGATTCACTATCAATGATTCCGGCGAGGAATGGCCATGCCCCTCCTTTCTCGTATTTGTTCACAGCTCTGACATTCAGGCCTGTACTCTCCTTTCTGGGCCTTGCTGCACAGGGAATGCCAAAGCCTGTAGCAGACGCTAATCTCCCACAACTCAAGGAGGTCTCCACTTATCTGTACGGCGACAAGGAGGCAAAGATAGAACCGGCCATTGAGGAATCAAGAGAGATTCAGTTGTTGTCCAAGGCGCTGTCGAGTCCCCCGGCACTGCAGAGGCTAAGGGCTGGCACTAAGGTCAGAGATGCAGTAGAGGCAATTCCAGCTGCGGAGGCCCGTCTAGAAAAGTCGATTCGCCAAGCGCTAGAAAAGCTTACTCAAGCGACAGAACTAGCTTCTCCCGCTCGCGCGAACGATTCAATCAAGAAGTTGGCTGATGACTGTGTCACGGAATCACAAGGATTGGTTAGGGCACTGAAATAATGACGTGGTTCCCGATTGATGAGTCTGCCCACTCCTTAGCAGACGAAGCGGAGATTACTGCTCTCACCAGTCCTTCGCTATCATGCAGCCTGGAGGACTTTAGGAGTGCTCTGCACCAGTCTCCATCGGCAGAAGATTCCTTAGGCGGAGACTTGGAACTGGCCTACCGCGAGACTACTGACGATTCCAATGAAGACGGTGTTGGGCCCGATGCTGCCGAGGATGAGGCTATCGCCGATGCTTCCGAAGAGCTTCAACGCCGAAGCGATGTCATCGGTAGGGGGTACCCTTTCACCTTTGACGGTATCGTTCTCACTGCATCCGATACTTGGGCGAATGAGGCTATCGCTTACGTATTCCTATTGTTGTTGAGTGCTCCTGGTCTACCCGGGAAAACGGAAGGGAGAAGGCTTTTCGAGGAAGTAGTCACAGCGGCTCTCGCCCAGTATTTGGCAGGGGAGTCGCTTAGATTCGGATTCCCTTATAGACACCCAGTACCGTCTCACCCTAACGAAGCGCTCAACTACCTTGCAAAGCAAATGGGTCAACCTCGCCTTAGTACTCGGCAAGTTCGAGCAAGTGAGAAGGACATGGGCGTCGATGCTGTCGCTTGGAAGCCATTTTCAGATAGCCGATCTTCCAAAGTCGTCCTGCTTGCCAATTGCTCAACAGGAACAGACTGGAACTCGAAACTTGGAGAACTGAACATAGAAAAATGGAAGCGAATGATTGACTTCGGATGCAATCCCGTTCAAGCATTTGCAGTGCCATGGATTCCAAACTACGAAGACTGGGCCGATATCGTTGACTATGGAAACATGGTTGTTGACCGAGCTAGGGTTGCATCATTACTATTCCATTGGAATGCAAGCCCTACGATACAGCGGTGGTGTGCCAAGCGTTTACAGGAAGCTAAGACCCTCTGACGATTCCGCACATCACCAAATATCGGGCAACGCGCACGCTATCGCCTTTGCGATTGTGGGAGGCACCGCATTCCCTGCTGCCATGAACCCGTCCTTCACTCGCACTGATTCCCAGCGGTAGTCACTCGGGAAGGACTGGAGGGCGGCGCACTCAGCCAGCGACAAGCGGCGAAACGGTCCTGGATACTGAAACTGCCAGTGGTCGGTATCAATCCGGATAAGAGGGGGGCTTATTGGGTGAAGCGGGACATGCCGCCAATGACCTACTATACAAGCGCTGGGTTCGTTCCAATTATGTCGACGCCGCCTGGACATGTAGTACCAGTGAAGTGGCTCTGAGCAATACTGGCCTTCTGGCCATTCCTCCATACCCCCTATGACCTCTTGTTGGCTAGTATATGCAAGCCCCGCACGAGGTCCGTGCGTTGGACTGGGGAACTCATATCTCATGCCAAGTGTACTCTTCACACCAACTATGAATAGTCGGCGGCGTGTCTGGGCTAAGCCGTAGTCCTTGGCATCAAGCACGTTGTAAGAGACCGTGTAACCAGCCAATCGGAAACGCACAAGCTGGTTATTCAACAGGGTCCGGTTATTTGCATGTGCCATGCCTGCGACGTTCTCCACAATGAATGCCTTGGGGCTGATTTGCCGCAGGGCACGATCAAACTCACGATACAAATAGTTCAGTGAAGATGCCGGGTTACGAGTCCCACCCTGGCTATACCCTTGGCAAGGGTAGCAACCGATGAGAAGGTCCGCGTTCGGGAAGCTCTTGACTTCCCGGACGTCACCAAGTTGGACACTTACATCCGGGAGGTTCGCCCGGTACAGATCGGCTGCCACTGACCACACGTCGTTTGCAAGGGCTATGTCAAACCCGAGTTCCCGGATACCAAGGTCTGTCCCGCCGCATCCGGAAAACAGAGAGACTGCACTCGGTGCCACTCTCTAGCCCCCTACTCAACTGCTTGACTTCGTACCCAAGGATACGCAGCCGGCACCCAGGTTTGAATAGGAGGGGGAGGCCAACTCTTGGCCGATTGTTGGATGCCGCCGCCCTCGGAATGGGTCCCGCTCGCTCGGAACCCGTGCGCGGTCATGCGTCACGGGCGCGAGCTCCAGATTGAGTTCAGGACCACGGACCCTCGGCGGCACCCGGACGCGTGCCGATGTGGTGCGCAACGGGGACGGCAATCCCCTTGCGCATGTTCTGTAGACCGAACCACTCCTTCCTCTCTGACCGCGCGGAGCCACATGCCTCCGTTGGATCTGCACCAAAGCGTTCGCAATGACGGTGCGTATGCCATGCTGAATCTCACCTCCCGCTGAACCAGTACGACCTAGCAGAACACCTGACATCTGCCCCTTGACCATCACGCTGAACGGAGCAGACCATTCCCCTTAGGGCTTCGGTTGCCCGCAGCCGACCCCAGAACTGCAAAGGCACGACCTAGAAGGAGCGCTCACAAATGGCTGACCGACAGAACCCGACAACTGCAGCCGTCTACGCTCGCGTCTCCAGCGATCGCCAGGACGTCGACCTATCCGTCGCCGCTCAACTCCGCGCGCTCCGCGAATACGCACACAAGAACGACTACGCCATCGTCCGCGAGTACATCGACGAGGCCGAGAGCGGACGCGTCGCAGACAGGCCCCAGTTCCGCCGCATGATCGACGAGGGCAGCAAGGCCAACGCTCCCTTCCAGGTGATCCTCGTCTGGAAGTTCAGCCGCTTCACGCGCAAGCGCGAGCACGCGGTCGCCTTCAAGTCCATGCTCCGCAAGAAGGGCATCCGCGTCGTCTCCATCACCGAGCACGCCGACGACACTCCCACCGGCAAGCTCATGGAGGCCATCATCGAGAGCGTCGACGAGTTCTACTCGGAGAATCTCGCTCAGGAGGTGGTGCGCGGCATGCGGGAGGCCGCATCGCGCGGCTTCTGGGTCGCCCCGCATGCCCCCTACGGCTACCGGAAGGCCCACGTCCAGGACGGCGCCAAGAAACGGCCCGTCCTCGAACTCGACCCGCCTCTCGACGCCGTCGTCAGGCGCATCTTCACCATGGCCCTCAGCGGCACGAGCATCCTCGACATCACCAAGACCCTCAACGGCGAGGGAGTCTCCTCTCCCGACGGCAAGCGCTGGATGAAGACCACCGTCCACCGCATGCTCGGCAACGAGGCCTACGCGGGAACCCTCGTCTGGGGAGTCGGGGCCAAGGACAACACGCCCCCTGTCCGCGTCGAGGACGCCTTCCCCGCCATCGTCTCCCAGCGGGAGTTCAAGAAGGTGGAGAAGATGCTGCGCTCCAAGGCCCCGAAGGTCACGCACCCCCGCCGCACCGCGAGCCCCTACCTCCTCAGCGGCCTTCTCACCTGCCAGACCTGCGGCAAGGCACTCTCCGCCGCGGAGGCCAAGGGCGGGCGCTACACCTACTACGTCTGCCACTCCCTCCTCTCGCGCGGCAGCGGCGAATGCGCGACCCCGCGACTCAACGCCAAGCGCTTCGAGCGCCTCATCATCGACCAGATCAGACAGCACATCCTCACCGAGTCCAACATGCGCGACCTCGTCAAGATGGTCAACGAGGAGATGGACTCCGTCATCAGGGAGCAGCAGGAGCGCGTCGAGGCAGCAGACGCCGAGCTCGCCGACATCCGCAGGCGCATGGACCGCCTCTGGGAGCTGGTCGAGAAGACGGATCTCACCACCGAGGAGATTCTCCCACGCATCCGCCACCACCTGGAGAACCAGGAGCGGCTGGAGCAGGCGGCCGACGAGGCCCGCTCCATCCTCGCCCTGCGCAGGGCCAGCGTACAGGATGTCGAGCGGATTGCGGCCTACGCGCGGGAGATGAGCGAGTTCCTGATGGAGAGCGAGGTCACCGAGACGAAGGCGTTCATCCGGTCGTTCGTGAAGGAGATCGCGATCCGGCCCGGGAAGGCCGTCATCCACTACACCATCCCCACGCCGCTGGACAACGACATCGACGGGGCGGATGTTGCGGAGATCGCCCTCAGCCGACGAGTTATGAAATCAGTAACGGTTGGTGGGGAAGGGGAGACTCGAACTCCCACGCCGCTTTGGGCACATGATCCTAAATCATGCGCGTCTGCCGTTCCGCCACTTCCCCGCCGCACCTATCGTACCGCACACCGCTACCAGCGCGGACGTCTGCGCCTGCGCGTCGGACGGCGGCGCACCGGCGGCGGCTCAGGCTCCTTCTCCGGCGGTGCCTCAACGAACCGAACCTCACTGGCGGCCTCCTGCGCTCCCGGCACGGCCGCGTTAAGCGCCGTCGCGGGTGTCGCGGGCGACTGGGCACGCATGTAGACCAGAGCGAGCAGCACCATGAGCGGGTGTATCAAGGGCAACCCGCCGGTGAAGAGGTACAGAAAGCCCGCGCCCACACCCCCCATGGACCACCACATGGCCCTCACCCCTTTGCGGCGCGCCATCACGGGAATGAACCCGACGGACCCGACGAGCAGAGCAATGAGGACGACCACGCCCGCAGTGGAGAGCACCTCCCTCGGAGTCTGAGGGTCTTCCGACGTCTCACCCGAGGCTTCAGTCGAAGTCTCACCCGCAGCCTCTCCCGAGGCCGGGGCCTCCGCCGCAGGCTCGACGAACGCCAGGGGCAAAGCGAAGATCAGGGCCGCACTGGTAATGACGGCGAGCGGCCAGGCGTACAACGGGTGCATGGAGAAGAGGAATGGCGTTCTCGGTTGCATGCTGGAAAGCGTACACGAATGCGCCCGCACTTGACACCGGAACCGCGCACTCGCACGATACCGGGGCGCACCCCCCAGGGGCGCATTTTCATGACGGAGGATGAGATGAGCTTGAACGTCGGTGGCGTGGTTATCGAGAACGCCGAAGAGAAGTTCGTGGAGATGAGCCATGGCACGACCCGCTACATAGAGGCGGGCGACGGCTATCCCACCATACTCGTGCACGGAGTCGGGTACACGAGCGGCGCGCACGACTGGGCGCTGAACATCGGGCCGCTGTCGAATAGGCTGCGCGTCATCGCCGTGGATGCGCTCGCGTGGGGCAAAGGCGAGGGCTGGCTGGAGCAGGAGTACTCGTTCGCCTATCTCGTGGACTTCCTGCGCGAGTTCCAGGACGCGCTGGGTCTCGAGAAGACCAACCTCGTTGGCCACTCGATGGGCGGCTGGCTCGCGTCGCTGTTCGGCTACGAGAGCCCTCATCGGCTCAACAAACTCGTCCTCGTCGCCAGCGGCGGGGCCATGCCCCGCCAATTGCCCAGCATGGTGCAGTTCCAGCCCCCGTCACGCGACCAGATCCTCAACAGCCTGCAGACCCGGATGGGCACCAGTGTGGACCTGGAGGCGATGGCCGACTACCACTACGCCCTGGCCCAGAACCCGGAGCGGCTCGCGGCCTACCAGCGCGTGCTGAACCACATGAACAACATGGAGACGCGCCGCCGCTACAACACGGTGCGCCGCTTCCCGCACATCCCCGTCCCGACGCTGGTGGTGTGGGGCAGGAACGACTCGACGAACGCGCTGGACATGGGGGAGATGACGCACGCCGGCATCCCGGGATCGAAGATGGTGGTCTTCGACTGCGACCACTGGGTCCCGATGGGAGTGCCAGACGAGCTGAACGCCGCGCTGCTGGACTTCCTGCCGGACTAGGTGAGAGAGTCCCGGTCGCGCCGGTTCTTTCGCTCCGTCCTAGTCGAGGACCTCGATGCGGAAGAGGTGGCTGCCCGCGACGCGCGCCTCCACCGTGTCCAGAGCGTCCTCCTTCTCGAGGATGCGCGTGAGGAGCGCACGCTTCTCGTCGACATCGCGCACCAGAGTGGCGCGGGCCCGAAGGTCGCGTTGGACGCTCTGCTTCAGGTGGTAGGTGAACTCCGGGTTCGCAAACAGGTTCGCCGCCCAGTCGCGCTTGCCGGGGTTGTTGGAGAGATAGATCTGGCCGTCCAACTGGCGCAGCCGCACCTCCTTGCGGTGCGGCTTGCCACTCTTGCGTCCGGTCGTCGTGATGTCGACCAGTCTGTCGGTCTCCAGTGCCTGGCGTGCTGCGTCGTCCAAGGGTGCAACTCCTAGCGAAGGGGTGTGGGATCAGTTGGTCAGCGAGCTGGCGATGTAGGTGTGGGTGATGACTTCCCACACGTGGCCGTTCTCGCACTCGAAGTAGAAGCCGCGGCCCTGGTGCTTGTAGTTGATCTCTCCGTCCGTGCGCGAGCCGGGCCCACTGCCGAACACGACTCCCTCCTCCTTGATGCGCCCCAGGATGTCGTCGAACTCCTGGTCTGAGGCGAGGAAGGCGTAGTGGTTCGAGCGCGGCTTCGTCTCGCCTTCGCGCAGGTCGTCGAAGTCGAGGGTTAGCTTGTCGTTGATCTTCACTGGAGCGAAGTGGCCGTAGGGCCCGTCATAGGTGAGCCCGAAGATCCGCGCGATGAACTCGGCGGACTTCACCTTGTCGTAGGCGGGTACGATCGTGTGGTCCAACTGAAGCGCCATGGCTGACCTCCTGTAACTCGTGGTTTCGCCTAACAGCATACTCCGGGCAGCAAGCGGGCGCAGCCCGCCCCCTGCGGAGCGGAGCGGCCTGATGTTAGGCTAACGCCGCGCGGCAGCGCCGAGGAACGAGCCATGATCATCGACATGCACACGCACATCGTCCCGAAGGACTTCCCCTACTCGCCCGACCGCCCATCCGGCGACGCCTTCCCGTCCATGGAACCGAAGGACGACGAACGCTCCACCATCATGATCAGCGGAGAGGAGTATCGAACGGTGCGGGACGTCTGCTGGGACGCGCCGAAGCGCGCCGCGGAGTTCACCAGCCAGGGCACGGACAGGCAGGTGCTCTCTCCCCTGCCCGAACTGCTGATGTACCACCTGGACCCCAGGGACGGCGCGGACCTCGCCAGGCATCTGAACGAGACCATCGCAGGCATGGTCGCCGAGGAGCCTGAGCGTCTGTACGGACTCGGCTCCGTGCCCATGCAGGACATCGAGCTCGCGGTGGCTGAGCTGCGGGTCATCAAGGAGCTCGGCCTGCACGGCGTGGAGATACGCTCCAACATCGAAGGGCGAAGCCTCGGCGAGGAGCGGTTCCGCCCGTTCTTCAGAGAAGCCGCGGAACTGGGCCTCGCGGTGTTCCCGCACGCGAACCGACCTACCTTCGCGGACAGGCTGGCGCACATCCCGCCCATCGTCGCGGACGCACCGCTCGGGTTCCCCATCGAATCCGGTCTTGCGGGAGCGTCCATCATCTGGAGCGGGCTGCTCGATGAGCTGCCCGATCTGCGGATCTGCATCAGCCACGGCGGAGGCGTGCTCATGCAACTGCTTGCCCGCAGCGACGAGAACTGGCACTCGCGCGAGGCCGTACGCAGAATCATCCCCAAGGCGCCGATGGAGTACGCATCGATGCTGTACTACGACGACATCACGTTCGGAACGGCCCCGCTGCGCTACCTGATAGACCACGTGGGCGCGGGCCAGGTGATGATCGGTTCCGACTGGCAGGGCGGCGGCCCCAAGAACCCATCGCCCGAGGAGGAGTTCGACGCGCTCGGCCTCGGGGCAGAGGAGCGCGAGCTCATCGGCTGGAAGAACGCGCTCCGCTACCTGGGAACGGCGTAGCTTTTGCCGCCCCGCATCCTCCCGCTTGCTCTCGCCCTGCTGGCCGTCTCAGGAGTGCTCATAGTCGCCGCGTGCGAAGACAGCGCCACGCCTCCGGCCCCCGCAGCGTGCACCGACGGGCAGACCCTCGACTTCGCCTTCTACGCCTTCTTTGAGCCGGTGAGCTTCAGCGCGGACGCAGACCCGGCTTCCCCGGGCTTCCACGAACACGCCGGCTATGAGGCCGACCTGCTCACGGCGCTGGAGACGATGGACGGAGCGGGACTGCAGTTCAACCGTATCCCCATCGTTGAGTGGCCCGGCATCTGGCTGCTCCCCTCCACACCCGATTTCGACATCGCCGGAGGCGGCATCACCATCCTCAACTCTCGCACGCGCGACGCCGATGGCAACCACGTGGTCAACTTCACGTCCGGTCACATCACCTTCCAGCAGTCGCTGCTGGTGCGCGCCGCGGACGCCGAGCGGTACGCGACTCACGATGGCCTCACGAGCGAGGCCCGCGTCGGCACGATAGCCGACACCACGGGCGAGTCCCGCCTGCTCCAACTCACTGGCCTTGCGAACCCTGAAGGAATCCTCGCCGATGGCACCCGCATAGTCTCCGGATCGGGGACCCTCACTGCGGACGGCACGGACGCTTACCGCATCACCGCCGCCGGGTCCTCGGCGGACCTGGAAGGGCGCGAGCGTCTTCTGCCGCCGTCGCCGAACATGCCTCAGGTCGTCTACTTCAAGGCGGAGATGGAGATGATCGAGTCCCTGGCCGACGGCGCCATAGACGCTGTCGCCCGAGGAGCGGTCGGCAACACCGAGGTTGCCTATTCCTATGGCGGCGGGGGCGTCCTCGCCGTCACCGCACTCGACCCCGCCGTTGAGCATGGAGGCTGGACGCTGTCTACTGCCGAGACTGCGCTGACCGCGTGCCTCAACGATAAGGTCGACTATCTGACCAACGGCGGCGCCATCGGTTATACGGAATGGCGTGCTGAGCCAGAGGCCTTCCTCAAGCGTGCACGCGCCTGGCGCTCTAATTGAGCGGTCAAGGGGCCGATCTCTCCCGCACCCGCTGGATGAAGGCGAAGTCCTCCGCCTGCGGCGCGCGATCCATGCCCTCAAACGAACCCGCCTCGTAGTTGCGACCTATCGCCTCGATCAGTCCGGGCTTGCTCGCGAAATGCGCCATCGTCCGCTCCTGCAGCGCGTCCCACCGCGCCACGAGCGCCTTTGCGTCCGCGCTGGCAGGGTCAAGCCCGCGCGACGTACGGACGTCCGCGAGCAGCGCCGACCACTCACGTTCGACAGCCTCAATCTCCTCAGGCGACGTCTCGGCGCGCAACTCCGCGAACTGCGCCATCTCCTCGGGGGTGTAGTGCTTCTCCATCAAGTCTCCTCCACTACTGTTCCCGGCGGCCTCTGCAACTACCAGCACCAGGTTCCAGTCCCACTCACCGCCATGCTCATGCGCTGCGAGCGCCTCCGCTATCGCCGACTCGACACGCCGCAGTTCCTCGATGCGTTCCCGCAGGGCAATGCGTTGGATACGCAGCGACGCAGCGACGTCGAAGTCCTTACCGTCGAGCACATCGAGGATGCGGCGCAGGGGAAGTCCCAGGCAACGCAGAGTGAGCACCTGTTGCAGACGAAGTAAATCGGCCTCTCCGTAGAGGCGGTAGCCAGACTCTGAGCGTGCCGACGGTTGCACGAGGCCGAGGCGGTCGTAGTGGTGGAGCGTCCGAACGGAGATTCCGACCCGCGCTGCCAACTCTCCAACGCGATAGGAGCGTGAGCGCATGTTCATAACAGCATCAGCCTAAAGCCTGACGCTGCGTGAGGGTCAACACCGTCCTCGAACGGTATCGGCGACAGCCTATGCGCGGCTGTCGCCGGTGTAGGAAGCAGTGCGGCCAGGCCCCACGAAACGGTTGCCGTCGACGGTGGCGATGTCCTCGGACGGTAGTGAGGCTTCTTCACCCTCAGATACGTCTGCGCCGCCGAGGACGTCCACGAACCGGACGCTCGCGGTGGCGCCGTCTGTGCTGACGCCGAGCAATTCAACGACGTCTCCACTCACGGTTACGAGGCGCGTGCCTGTTTCGATACCTTCCAGATTCATGCTGCGACTCCGAATCGTTCTTCTAGCCCGGCGAGACCTCGACCGCCGTCTTGGCCGACTTCGGGAACGGCGGCGGCAAGGTCGCACCGATGCGCTTGGCGTATTCCAGGTTCAACGTGTTGAACTTTCCGGAAGACCCAGCCGCGATCGCCTCGCCGCGGCGGTGGGGGTTCTTGGGCGTGGCCGTCTTCCCTTCGATGACCTCGTCGTCCATGCGGTCGAAGGGCAGCCAGATAATGTCGTTCTTCGCGGGGTCCCGGAACACATTCATCGGTTCTCCGCCGTCCTCCAGTATCTGCATCTGCTCCAGAAGCATGCGGCGGAAGAGGATGATGCCGATGTCCGACTGTCCCAGCTTCTCCAGGTAACGGCGCGTGCGCGGGCCCTGCGACGTCCAGGCGAAGTGGTCCTGCCCACTGTTGTTGTCGAGCTGCTCCCAGATGGGCTGGCCCCACTCGTCGACACCGGCGATCGGCACGTGGTAGACGGGTATCTCGTCTTCCCGCTGGTTCGGGTTCTCGCCTTCGCGCGGCCATTCCGAGTAGTAGTAGACGTAGTAGGTGTGTGTGTCGTCCATGGGCACGCGGATCTGGAAGTCGTGCCCACCCGTGCCGGACTCCAGGTTCGGGAAGAGTATCGGATGGCCGTAGCGCCAGCCGATGGACTCCTCCTGCTCCTCGCCCTCCAGCCAGCGGTGTTTCAGGATGCCGTGCTCGAACCTGCTGGTGGATGCAGAGATATGCCGCATGGTGCGATTCGGCTTGCGCCAGTATGGGCCGAAGTCCTCATTCTCTTCCGGCGGACGCTTGCCGTAGATGTCGCCCCGGTGCTTCAGCAGGCCGATCCGTTGGAGGGCGTACTTGGAGAAGTAGCCATGCAGGTACTCGGCGTGGATGGGGTCCAGCGAGTTCTCCATGATCTGGAGCCAGTTGCAGGTGACGACCGTCCAGCCGATGCTCCTCACCCTGCCCTCTTCCACGAACGGATAGTAGTGCGGCAGCAGCGGAGCGGGCTGCGGGCCGAGGTATGCGAACACAAGGCCCCCAAGCGTCTCTACCGGATACGCCTTCAGCCGTACGCGGCTGGGGAAGGTCGAATCGCCGGGCTCGGCGGGCATCTCCAGGCACTGGCCTGTCTCGTCGTACAACCAGCCATGGTACGAACAGCGAAGACCCTTAGGCTCGGGGATGCCCCACAGCATGTTGACGCGGCGGTGAGCGCATGAGGCATCGATGAGGCCAAACGTGCCGCTCTCATCCTTGTATAACACGAGGTCTTCGCCAAGAAGGCGGATCGCCTTCGTGGGGTTCTCGTTGAACTCAGACACCCCGGCGATAGGCTGCCAGTAGCGCCGCATCAGCTCGCCCATAGGCGTCCCAGGTCCAACCAATGTCAATCGGTCATTCTGCTCTGGGGTCAGCATCGGTCACCTCCCTGCTCCTGCCGTTCTTGCTTGCTTACGGATGAAGATTGCCACTCCGAGCGCGCTCCGGTCAAATGCCTCCGACGCCTATGCGCCAAGGACGGGTGACCCGTGATGGTGCACCATCAACCACCGCCCATGCCGGCTGCGAAAGACGTTCGTCGCTTCGACATGCGCGTCCATCACGCGTCCGCCGGCCACCGACGTCAGGTTCTCGGTGCAGGTGACCCACGCAACGCCGCCCTCGACCGTCGCCTGAGCGCCGGTGATCGTGAACGTCATCATCGCCGCGCCCTCGAATATGCGCTCCCAGCTCTCCATGACCTCGGCCCAGCCGTCGAGCGCTCTCCATCCGGGGTGGGTGCACGTCACCACGTCCTCGCGCGACCAGACCTCCTCCATACGCCGTATGTCCAGCGTGCTGAACGCATCGTAGAACGCCTTGTTGGCGGCGAGCACCGCCGCTTCGTCCGCGTCGCTCATCGCGTAAACTCTACCACGACAACCCCGCGGCGGAGTCGGATGTATCATCCCTCGCGCGGAGAGGAGGAGGCGCCCATGCCCAGTTTCGACATGACTGACCGCGTGGCCATCGTCACCGGGGGTTCGCAGGGGTTCGGCAAGGCCATCTCGCTTGCGCTCGCACGGCAGGGTGCGAACGTCGTCGTGGCGGCGCGCGAGCCGGAGGAGGTGACGGTCGGAAGGGAGCGGCCCCACGCGCCGGTGCATCCAGTCGTGGACGAGATACGCGCCATCGGCAGCCGAGCGCTCGGCATCACGGCGGACGTTCGCAACCAGGACGAGGTGGACGCCATGGTGGCGCAGACGATGGACGAGTTCGGGCGGATCGATGCCCTCGTCAACGTCGTTGGCGGGAGTTGGGGCGAGACGTTCCGCTCCGGGGCCCTCATGGAGCTGGAGCCACACGACTTCATCGAGTGCTATCGCGTGAACGTACTCACGGCGTTCATGTGCTCCAAGGCCGTACAGCCGATCATGAAGGCACAGGGCAAGGGCGCGATCGTCAACATAGCCTCGGGCGCGGGGGTCAACCCGGGAACGGGTCAGGCCGCCTATGGCGCAGCCAAGGCCGGGGTCATCAACATGTCGAAATCGATGGCCTACGAATGGGCGCCGGAGGTGCGCGTCAACGCCATCGCGCTCGGGGGCATCGAGACCCCACACCGTCCGATGTGGCACGAGAGCGTCCGGTCCACGACGACGAACCGCAGCGCCATGGGCCGCCTCGGCACGCCGGATGAGCACGCGGGCACTGTGCTCTGGCTCGTCTCCGACGCGGCGGGCTACATCACCGGAACAGCCATCGAAGCGGACGGCGGAAGGCGCTGATCCGCACGGGACTCGATCGCAGAACACAAGGAGGAATGCCATGCCATACGAGGACCGGTTCGTGGACAACAACGGCGTCCGCATCCACTACGAGGTGGAAGACGGGCCCGTGGACTCCCCCGTCATCATCTTCGTGCACGGCATGGGCGGCAGCACCAAGGGCTGGCGGATGCACGGCTACCCGGAGAAGCTGCGCGACGAGTACAGGGTCGTGCTCATGGACTCCCGTGGATTCGGGCAGAGCGACAAGCTCAAGGACCCCGACGACTACGGACGCGCGGAGAAGGTGTCCGACGTCACCGCCGTTCTGGACCACCTCGGTGTGGAGAAGGCGTATTACTGGGGGTACTCCATGGGCGCAAGCATCGGCTGGGCTGTCGGTATGCTCGCGCCTGAGCATTTCAACGGCCTCATCCTCGGGGCATACCCCGTGCTCTCGCCAGAAGTACCGGAGATCGACCGGGTGCGGTGGGAGGCGCGCGCCAAGCTGATGCGCCTCGGGATGGACGTGTACATCGCCGCGATGGAGATGGACCAGGGGCCCTTGGCAGAGGAGAACAAGGCCCGGCTGTTGGCGAACGACAAGGACGCCTACGCCGCCCAGCAGATAGCCAACCTGAGCTGGGGCGCGCCGGACGAGGACATCCGCAACATGACCCTCCCCGCGCTCGTCTACTCCGGCACCGAAGACGAGTACCCGATGCCACGGAACCACGCGCTTACGAAACGGTCTGCCTCTCTCGCGCCCAACGCCAAGTTCCTGCCGCTGGAGGGGCACACGCACGCGTCCGCGATGGCTTCGCCGGACGTGGTGATCCCGCACGTGCGCGAGTTCATCGCGATGGTCGAGGACTCCCGCTAGAAGACTCACGAGGGGACAAGGAGCAGCAGATGCCATATCAGGACCGGTTCGTGGATAACAACGGCGTCCGCATCCACTACGAGGTGGAGGAGGGACCTGCGGAAGAGCCCGTCATCGTCTTCGTGCACGGCATGGGCATGAGCACAAAGGACTGGCGGGACGCCGGCTACCCGGAGAAGCTCTGCAACGAGTTCAAAGTTGTCCTGGTGGACTCGCGTGGCTTCGGGCAGAGCGACAAGCTGAAGGAGCCCGCCGACTACGGACGCGCGCAGAAGGTATCGGACATAACCGCCGTGCTGGACGACCTGGGCGTGGACAAAGCCTACTATTGGGGCTTCTCCATGGGCGCCAGCATCGGCTGGGCAGTGGGGATGCTCGCGCCTGAACGCTTCCACGGCCTGGTTCTAGGGGCATATCCCGTGATCTCGCCGGATGTGCCGGAGATCGACCGCGTGCGTTGGGAAGCCCGCGCCAAGCTCATGCGCATCGGCATGGACATCTACGTCGCCGCGATGGAGATGGACCAGGGCCCCTTGCCGGAGGACAGCCGAAACCGGCTGCTGTCGAATGACAAGGATGCTTATGCCGCCCAGCAGATAGCCAATCTGGAATGGGGCGCGCCGGACGAGGACATCGTCAACATGACACTACCGGCGCTCGTCTACTCCGGTACCGAGGACGACTACCCCATGCCCCGCAACCACACGCTTACCAAGCGTTCAGCCTCGCTTGCGCCCAATGCGCGGTTCCTGCCGCTGGACGGGCACACGCACATGTCCGCGTTCCTGGCTGCAGACTTGATGATCCCGCACGTGCGGGAGTTCATCGCGATGGTGGAGGACACGCGCTAGCAGAACCTGAGCAAAGGGAGCAGTCCATGCCGTTCGATGACCGGTTCATAGACAACAGCGGCGTCCGCATCCACTACGAAGTGGACGATGCACCGAACGACGCTCCGCCGCTCGTGCTCATGCACGGCATGGGCATGAGCACGAAGGACTGGCACAACGCCGGTTACACGGCGGCGCTTTCCGGCGAGTTCCGGCTCATCCTCATCGACTCGCGCGGCTTCGGCCAGAGCGAGAAGCTGACTGAACCCGCAGACTACGGTCGGGCGCAGAAGGTGTCCGACGTCACCGCCGTACTGGACGACCTCGGCGTCGAGAAGGCGTTCTACTGGGGCTACTCCATGGGTGCAAGCATCGGCTGGGCGCTCGGCATGCTGGCCCCGCATCGTTTCCATGCCCTCGTGCTCGGCTCCTACCCGGTCATCCCTCTGCCCGTCCCTGACTTCGACCGCGCCCGCTGGCAGGCCCGCGCCAAGATTATGCAGCTCGGGATGGACGTGTACGTCGCTGCGATGGAGATGGACGCCGGGCCACTCCCGGACGCCGACCGCGAGCGCCTGTTGGCAAACGACAAGGACGCCTACGCCGCCCAGCAGCTCGCGAACCTCGACTGGGGCGCGCCGGACGAGGACATCGTCAGCATGACGCTGCCCACGTTCGTCTATGCGGGTACGAAGGACGGGCGCAACCATGAACCGGCCAAACGGTGTGCGTCGCTCGCCCCCAACGCGTCGTTCCTCTCGGTGCCGGACCACACTCATATGGAAGCATTCCTGGCAGCGGACACGATGATCCCGCACGTGCGGAAGTTCATCGCGGGCGTCCAGGACGCACTCTAGGAAGAACCCGGGGCCGAGGAGCAGCATCGTGTCGTTCGAAGACCGGTTCATCGACAACAGCGGCGTCCGCATCCACTACGAGGTCAATGGCGATGCGCCGGTTGATGCGCCCCCACTCGTGCTCATGCACGGCATGGGCGGCAGCACGAAGAACTGGCACAACGCAGGCTATACCGCGGCGCTCTCCAGTGAGTTCCGGCTCATCCTCATCGACTCGCGCGGCTTCGGCCAGAGCGAGAAGCTGACTGAACCTGCAGACTATGGACGCGCACAGAAGGTATCCGACGTTACCGCCGTGCTTGACGACCTCGGCATCGAGAAGACGTTCTACTGGGGCTATTCCATGGGCGCGAGCATCGGCTGGGCGCTCGGCATGCTGGCCCCACACCGCTTCCATGCTCTCGTGCTCGGCTCCTACCCGGTCATCCCCTTGCCCGTCCCTGAGTTCGACCGCGCCCGCTGGCAGGCGCGCGCGAAGATCATGCGGCTTGGCATGGACGTGTACGTCACCGCGATGGAGATGGACGCCGGGCCGCTCCCTGAGCAGCAGCGCGAACGCCTGCTGGCGAACGACAAAGACGCTTACGCCGCACAGCAACTCGCGAATCTGGACTGGGGCGCGCCGGACGAGGACATCGTGAACATGATGTTGCCTACGTTCGTGTACGCGGGCACGAAGGACATACGCAACCACGAACCGGCCAAGCGGTGCGCGTCCCTCGCCCCCAACGCGTCATTCCTCTCGCTGCCTGACCATACGCACGCGCAGGCGTTCCAGGCAGCAGACACAATGATCCCGCACGTGCGCGAGTTCATCGCGAAGGTGGAGGCCTCGTATTGATCACGGCCTTCAGCCTGAAAGTCGCAGCCGCGATAGCAGGACTCGCGTTAGTCGGTGGGATTGGGTACGGGGCCGGAGTCTACCTGGGATACTTCGCGATACCGTTCGTGTCGGACCCGCCCGAGCATTCAGCACGCTACTACCCGTCAAACGTCATCGCGTACTCGTGGATGACGCTCAATCCTGGTGGCGGCCAGCGTCGGCATATGACAGAGATGTTCAGCCGGATGCGGGACATATCCTCATTCCGCGAATTCGAGGAAGACCTGGAAGACCTCCTTGACGAGGCGTTCGACGCGGAGTTCGAGGACTTAGCGGAGTGGATTGGGGCAGAGGCTTCTGCAGCGCTCATCGATGTCGACTCCCTAGATGGCACTGTTGAGTTCGCAGCAACTGTGGCGGTACGGAACCGGGAAGCCGCAGAAGACTTCATCGACAACGTGCTGGATAGTATCGAAGATAACGGCGGGCTCGGATTTGACGGAGACAACTACGGAGACTTCGACACTTGGGTGGAGGAGGAAGACTGGGACGATTTCGAGCTGTCCATTGCGTTGTCCGACGATTTGCTCGTGCTCGCATCGGCTGAACACACTCTCAAAATCATCCTGGACAGGGTGAGCGGCGAGCGGACCCGTACCCTCGCTTCCAATGACGCGTTCCAGGAAGCGCGGGCCGCGCTGCCCGGACGGCGCTTCATGTCCGTCTACCTGGACTACGAGAACCTCCAGGATGCCCTTGAAGACTCCTTGGGGAGCGGTCTCTTGGACCTGGCTGCCGGCGCGGGACAGGCCACCTGCGGAGGCCTCTATGCATCCACGCCACGTTGGGTGGCGATCTCCGCAGGAGCGTTTGAGCGCGGCCTCGTCTTCGACACTGTGACGCCACTCACCAGCGGCGGATGGCCTGAAGCGCCTGAACTCCCGGAGGCCGCCAAGCTGCTGCCTGACGACACACTCGGCTTCGCCGCTGCGTCGTTCAATCCCGTGGTCGCGGAGTGGCGGGAAACGTTGCATGACTGCGCGATAGCAGACCTCTACGGCGACGACCTCTGGGAAGAGATGTTGGAAATCATTCCTCCGTACACCCAGATCGAGTGGTTCGAGGAGGTCGACCGTTTGGCGGCGCAGGAGTCCGCACAGCCCTTCCCGGAACCGCTGGAGCGTGATGCCACCCTCGGAGACGCGCTCGATGTAGGCTTGTGGGCAGGGAGCAGGCTGGCAGGATTCGACATAGAAGCAGACCTGCTCGACCACCTCCAGGGTACTGCGATCATAAGCGTCCTCCGCGCCGACAGCGATCTGGAGGACACGCCGATCGACGCCGTAGCGATGTTCTCCTATCGGCCGGAGCGAGCCAGCGCACTGGACGCGGCCCTGCGCGAGGCCGCCTCCCTCCTGGAGGATGAACTTGACTGGGACTTCGAGCCCGCCGACGTTGGAACTGACCGCAGCGCCTATCTGCTGGACCTGAGCGACGTGGACGACATCGGCTACGCCCCGGGTTATGTGCTGCACGACGGCTTTCTCACGTTCGGCACGACGGAGGACACGTTAGAGATCATCGTGTCGCGGCAGCAGGGCGAGGGCGCGCCGCTGGCCTCTGACGAGGAATACCGCCGGGCCGTAGGGGAGCTTTCAGACAACCTGGACATACTGGCTTACGTCAGCCTGCAGGGCATCGTCAGGATCGTGTCTGACACCGCAGGGGCGCTCGACCGGGAGGCGGAAGAAACCCTGGAAGAGACCCTGGGAGCACTGGCCATGAGTTCCAGCTCGAAAGACGGCGTCTCGCGCGGAAGCCTCGTGCTCACCCTCTTCCCAGAGGGCTGAGGCCCACTCTCACGAACGCGCTATACTCATGCTCGTTGGCGCGCAAGGGCGTTGAGCCGCGCTGGAAAAGGGAGGAGAAGCCATGAAGGACGGCATGCGGTTCGTTGATTGCGACATGCACGTGATGGAGCCGGCGGACATCTTCGACCGGTACCTCGACCCCAAGTTCAAGGACCGCGTCATCAGCGCTCCAGGCCGTGCGGGCGGCTCCAATATGGTGATCGACGGCCTCTCACGCGCCGGGGACGACGACCTCCAGCAGTACCGGAAACGGAACAAGAAGGTCTCCTCCAACCAGCGCCAACCGCTCTCAGGCTCGCGCTCCGCTCCCTACCTGGGCTTCGCCATCGAGCGCAACTACGACCCGGTCGCCCAGGTGATGGGGATGGAGATGGAGGGCGTGGACATCGCAGTCCTCTTCCCGACGATGGGTCTGGGGCTCATCGCGCGGGACGGCATGGACCCGCTCCTCTCAAACGCGCTCTGCCAGGCGTACAACAACTGGATCGCCGATTTCTGCAGCTACAGCCCGGACCGCCTGAAGTTCGCGGCGATGCTCCCCTTCCACGATGTGACGCTCGCCTGCCGTGAACTGCGCCGCTGCGTGACCGAGCTCGGAGCGGTCGGCTCATTCATGCGTCCGAACCTCGTGAACGGGCGCTACTGGCACTCCAACTACTGGGAGCCGCTCTACAGCCTGCACGAGGAGCTCGACGTGACGTGGGGCTTCCATGAGGGCACCGGCGCCTGGTACTCACACATGAACACGCTGTACGGCGAGAACCGCTTCTACCGGCACGTCGCAAGCCACTGGATCGAGATGCAGCAGGCGCTCATCGCGATGGTGATCGGCGGGGTCTTCGAGTTCCACCCCAATCTGCGTGTCGGTTTCCTGGAGGCGCAGAACTCATGGGTGCCTGGCGTGCTCAGCCGCATCGAGTGGGACTACCCGCAGTACCTGGAGACCCACGCGCCCTACCTCTCGCTAACGCCGAAGGAGTACTTCCGGCGTAACTGCTGGGCAGCCGTGGAGGGCAGCGAGCCCGAGATCGAGGCGACCGCATCGCTCATCGGCGCCGACCGCATGTGCATCTCGACCGACTACCCGCACTTCGACTCGAACTTCCCGAACGTTTCGAACAACCTCGTGCAAGGGGTATCGAGGGAGACCGCGGCGGCCGTCCTCTACGGCGGCGCGACGCTCTACAACTTCAGCGAGGCTGATTTCGCGAAGGCGGATGCGGCGAGGGAAGAGCAGCAGGTCGCTCTGACCCGCTAGTCTGAGCCTGCGCTCAGGGCAGTCCCAGTTCGTCCGCGAAGCCGAGGATAGCGGCGACGGTAGCCTCCGGCTGCTGCTCGTGCACATAGTGCGCACTGCCATCGACCGGCCAGCCGCGGACGTCGTCCGCGACCTCGCGCCACGCGCCGAGCACGTCCGCATTCACCGACGGGCCTGAGGCGCCCCAGATGGACAGCATGGGCACGGCAATCTTCCGTCCGGCGGCGACCTCGGCGCGCCAGTAGGCCGGATCCTCCTCCAACGCGAGGCGGTAGTCCCAGATGACTGCGTCCGCGGTGCCGGGGAGGGAGAACGCCTCCACGTAGAATGCGCGCTCCTCCGGCGAGAGATGCGGGTTGCGGTCCAGGAAGAGGCCGAAGAACAGCTCCGGGACCGCGTTCACGATCGGCTCGGCCACGTTGCGCTGGCGGAAGAAGTCGAAGTACCACTGCCGCCCGCTCGGGTCGCGGCGCCCCTCGCCCACGCCCTGCGGCGTCGAGTCGATCTGCACCATGCCGACGACACGCTCCGGCAGGTCGGCGGCGACGCGCCTCGCGGTTGGCGCGCCCTTGTCGTGCCCGACAACGACGAAGCGCTCGTGGCCCAGGTGGTCCATCAGAGCGACCGCGTCTTCCGCCATCGCCGCGAGGCCGTAGGCGGCGGGGTCGGGGATGCGCTCCGAGTCGCCGTAGCCTCGCCGGTCGGGTGCAACGACGGTGAACCTCTCCGCGAGCGCGGGCGTGATCTGCTCCCAGGTGCGCCGCGTGCGCGGGAAACCGTGAAGCAGGAGCAGCGGAAAGCCGCTCCCGGACGTCTCGTACGCCGTGCGTACGCCATTGACGGTGGCGAACCGCGCCTCGCCCATGGACTTCTACGGCCAGACGAAGCTGAGTACGATGAGCAGAGCGCCGGCGCCGATAGCGCCCCCGGCGGTCACAGGCCAGAGGATGTAGCCGATGTCCTCAGCGTTGCCGAACGGCCAGATAAGGTCCTTCACGTATCAACTCCTCGCGGGACTACCCGCCATCATAGTCGGCCCGACAGCGCCGCTGTCAACGCGAGCGCTTCATTCTGCGTGTTCCTCCACCTCACGCATCGCGTTGACGGTGCGGAGGATGCCTTCCTCGAGCGATACTGAGGCGCGCCAGCCGAGCCTCTGCTCCGCGCGTCGCACGTCCAGGTAGATGCGGTGCACGTCGCCCGGCCGCTCCGCCGCGTGCTCCGGGGCGCCATCATAGTCGGTAGCCCCGGCGAGCGCGTCGAACACCTGCGAGACCGTCGTGCCTTCACCGGTCCCGATGTTGTAGACGCCGTCCTCTTCCTGCGCCAGCGCAAGCACGTTCGCCTGCACCACGTCGTCCACGTACACGTAGTCCCGCTCGTGCGAGCCGTCGCCGAAGATAGTGGGACGCTCGCCGCGCAGCATGGCGTTGGCGAAGATGGCGACGACGCCCGCCTCGCCGAACGGGTCCTGTCGCGGGCCGTAGACGTTGCCGGGGCGCAGGATCGTGTAGCGGATGCCGGAGAGCGGACACAGCGTCCGCACGTACGTCTCGGCGGCGGCCTTCGACGCGCCGTACGGCGACAACGGAAGCACAGGATGCCCCTCGTCCGGGGGGAGGAACTCAGGCTCGCCGTAGAGCGCCCCGCCGGTGGAGATGAACACAACGCGCCCTACCCCGTAAGCCGCGCACTGTTGGAGCACGTTCAGCGTGCCGAGAACGTTCACCTCCGCGTCGTGCATCGGGTCGCGGACGGACTCGCTCACGCTGGCGTGCGCGGCCACGTGATAGACCGCCACCGGCTGCGCGGCCTCGAAAGCGGCCGCGAGTGCCGGGCTCCGGATGTCGATCTCGTAGAGCGCAGCCTGTGGGTTGAGGTTGGCCCGTGTACCAGTGGCCAGCACGTCCACCACAGCGACACGGTGGCCGTCGGCGACGAGCCTGTCCACGAGGTGTGAGCCGATGAAGCCCGCCCCGCCTGTTACCAGGATGTTCACAGTCTCACAGCCGGTAGTAGCGAAGGGCGTTCCGGCTCAGTATCGCCTCCTTGTCGGTGTCCGCCAGCTCCTCGCTCTCCCGCACCTCCTGGATCTCCCGCTTGCACATCTCCGTCGTGACCTCATGCGGGAAGTCGCTGGAGTAGAGGAAGGCATCCGGGCTGTAGCGTGTCGCCGCGAAGCCGAGCGCAGGCTCCTCCCCCTCGCAGCCGATGTACAGCCGGCCCTCGCGGATGTGCCGCAGGATGTACTCGCTGGGTATCTCGTCGCCGTGCGGACCGTATTCTCCGTCAGGGTCCTGTTCGACGTGGGTGACGTGCGAGCGGTCGAACCGCTCCATGGCCATCAAGAACCAGCCGACCCCGCCTTCCAGGAAGCTCATCCGCATGTTGGGGAACCGGTCCAGCACGCCGTTGAAGACGATGCTGGCCATCCCGATCATCACGCCCATCGGGTGCCCCATCGCGTGGATGGGCGCATACCGGTTCAGATCGTCGAAGCCCATGCCATCGTGACACCCGCCATGGACGGCGACCGCACAGCCCAGCCGATCGGCCTCCTCGTACACGGGCCAGTAGATCTTCGCCCCCAGGTGTGTGCTCAGGCCGCGCGAGGGCAGCATCGCGCCCACCATTCCCAGCTCGGTCACCGCGCGGCGGAGCTCCTCCACCGCGGCAACGGGGTCCTGCATCGGGATCAGCGCCATGCCCTTGAATCGCGAATCCCGGGCGCAGTACGTCGCGTGGAGCCAGTCGTTGTACGCCCGCGTCGCAGCCACCGCCCAGTCGATGGCGGTGATCTTGCCGCAGGCGAGTCCCCGGGTTGGATACAGGACGGTGGTGTCAATCCCAACGTCGTCCAGGAACGTGAGCCACTCGTCCGGTCCCACCACACCCCGCTTGGCGCGTTCCGGGTCTGGCTCGATCAGGTGGAAGCCGTGGAAGTGGTCGAAGGGCGGGAAGATGTTCTGCATCCTGTCCCTGTGGAACGGAGTCGGCAGGAACTCCCGGATGCCGTCGTTGTCTTCCCGGACATGCCCGTCGGCGTCGATGACCAACTCGATGTTCGCGTTCATTGCCTTCCTCCCGCGCGGAGTATAGACCCCACTCCAACCAAGTCCAAACAACGGCGCAGGCCGCCGCACACGCGGAGGCGTATAGTGAACGGAGCCTCCATGCAAGCGCCGAACCCGCAGCCAGCCGCGTCCGCAACGCGGAGCGCCGTTTCCCGACAGGCGCTGCGCTACCCCGACTTCCGCATCCTCTGGTTCACGACGGGCCTCGTAGCGGGAGGCGTGTGGTTCCAGCAGGTGACTCTTGGCTGGCTCGCCTACGATCTCAGCCGCGACGCCGTTCAAGTCGCTGGAGTCGTGGGGATCCGAGCGCTTCCATTGCTGTTGTCTCCGCTTACGGGCGTCATCGCGGACCGGGTGGACCGGCGGAAGCTGCTGCTCGTGGACCAGGCGCTTGTCACCCTGCTCGTGTTCGGGTTCACGATCGTGCTGTTGTATGACCTGCAACAGCTGTGGCACCTGTACGTCTTCGCATTCCTGTTCGGCGTGCTGTGGGCGGGGAACAACCCCGTGCGTCAGGTCCTCATCGCGAACACCGTGCCGCGTGAGGCGCTGATGAACGCCACGGCGATGAGCTCCATGGCATTCAATCTCATGCGCGCCATCGGCCCAGCCATCGGGGGGTTCGTAATAGCGTTCCTCGGCCCGGGCATGAACTTCCTCATCCAGGGGTGCCTCTTCTTCCTGGCGCTGTTGATGGTCACTCGCATGCGGACGCCGTACTACTCGGGAGACAGATCGCAAGCGAGGGAGAGCTCGCCGTTCCAGAACCTCAAGGAAGGTTTCCGGCGCGTGATCACGGAGCCGGTAACGCGCATAACGACCGCGATGACGTTCGGGCTGTCAATCACGATGCTTGCCATGGTATTCAACCAACTGCCGGTCTATTCCGCCGAGATCCTGCTGAACGAGGACGGGACGTACCTCGGCCTGCTGCTGATGGCGATGGGCCTGGGCGGGTTCCTGGGAACGGGGCTGCTTGCGGTGTTCAGCGCAGTGCGCCGGAAGGGGCAGTTGGCGTCCGTCGCATTCGCGCTTTCGGCGGTCTCGATCATCGTGGTCGCCCTGGTCGACGTCCTCTGGATGGCGATGGTTGCGCTGCTGCTCCAGCAGATGTTCGTACAACTGGTGATGACGACGAACATGACGGTCGTGCACACGATGACGCCGGACGACCTGCGCGGACGCGTGATCGGCGTCTACCAGATGGAGATCGGCATGATGCCGTTCTGGGGGGTGGTCGCCGGAGTGATCTCCAAGGTGTACGGCGTGGACAACGCCTTCCTCGTCGGCGGCATCGCGGGGCTGGCGATCATCGCCGTCGCGACCCTCGCCTTCCCACGGTACCGGCGACTGGAGATGTAGCGCGCACCTGCCTGACCAGGGGAAGGCGGGCAAGAGGGCGGCGGATATAATCGCCGAAGCGCGGGTGAAGGGAGCAGGCTTGGCAGGACACGGCGCGAAAGGCAGGACGGGCCAGAGCGGCATCTTCTACGGCTGGTACATCGTGGCGGCCCTGCTGTTCATGACGTTCGTCTCCATCGGTTTCCGGCAGAGCTTCGGGCTGTTCCTTCCATCGTGGACGGAAGAGTTCAACGTATCCGTCTCCTACATGTCCAGCGTTGCGTTTGTCGGATGGATGGTGAACGGCGTTGCCCAGCCGGTCGTGGGCGGGCTCGCCGACCGCTATGGGGCGCGCGTGGTCGCCTGCGTGAGCGTCGCGGTGCTCGGCGTCAGCACGCTGGCGATGGCGTTCTCGCTTAACATACTCATGCTGGCGTTCTTCTACGCCACGCTTGCGTCGTTCTCCAACGCCGGAGCGATGTTCACGCCCATCACCCCGCTGATAGCGCGTTGGTTCGTCCGCAGGCGCGGAGCCGCACTGAGCATCATCACCGCCGGGGGCTCCGGGGGCGCGATGCTCCTGGTGCCGTTCTCAGCCTTCCTGCTGGAACTCTTCAACTGGCGGGTCGCTCTCGCAGTCGTCGCAGGGATCATGCTTGTGCTCGTGCTGCCGCTGGTCCTGGTGGTGGTCCGGAACCAACCGGGGCCGATGGGGCTGAGCCCGGACGGCGACTCACCAGGGACCGAGGAAGGTCAGCAGAGGCAACGACTCGTCGATGGTCCGCTGGCCGTATCCCACTGGCGACAGGCGTATCGCTCCTCGCCCATGTGGCAACTCACGCTCACCTACGTCGTCTGCGGCGTGACGACGGCGGTCATCGCCGTCCACTTCGTGTCGTTCGCGAACACGGAAGGCATATCGGAGACGACCGCCGCGCTTGCCTTCGCTCTGCTCAGCTTCTCCAACGTGGCAAGCGTGCTCGCGGTGGGTTTCCTGATCTCCGACCGCCTTCAGCGGAAGAATACGCTCGCCATGGTGTACGCGGTACGAGGGATCGGTTTCCTCGCGCTGCTCGTCTTGCCGACCCCGATGGGCCTGTGGGTGTTCGCGGTTGTTGCGGGCAGCTCGTGGCTGGCGACCGTGCCCCAGACCAGCGCACTCGCCGCGGAGATTTACGGCGTCCGCAATTCCGGGTCCATCACGGGGATGCTGACCATGGTGCACATGTGCGCCGGGGCCGTCGCCGTCCTTGCCGCAGGTTTCACCTACGACTACTTCCTCTCCTACGACCCGGTCTGGCTGGTATGCGTCTTGATGCTGGTCGGGGCCTCGGTGATGGCGTGGAGAGTGCGCGAGCGGGAGGTTTCAGCGCGGTACATGCCTATGCGGCTGGCGGAGGCCTAGGCGAAGCGAGGCGGACATGCGCGCGCATCACTCCGAACCAACGGACTCGGAACTCCTGGGGTGGCTCGTCCACACCCTGGACTCGATCCTGGGGCAGGGCCCAGTGGTGATGGTGGTGCTCATCGGCGTGGTTGTGCTGCTGATCCCGCTCGCGATAGCCGTGCTGGCGCTCCGGCGCCGCGGAGGGCCTCAGACATAGTGCCCGACCCTTCGCAAGACAACCCCAAGGGTCGACCCTGCACCAATCAACGAACCGCATTCGGCAGAGCGGCGGCAACCCTCCCGAACACAAACCCTGCTTGAAGCAGGGCACCAGAGAACCGAAGGCTCGGCTATGATTTCGCCATGGCATGGTTATTCGGATCGTCGAAGCGGGCCGTCAGGCAGAGGGTGGCACGGGAGCACAACGGCACGATCGTCCAGGCGCGCGGAGGCGGCGCCGTGGTCCTCGTCCCGCGAGGCCGGTGGTATATCGTCTTCGACTTCGATACGCCGGAGGGCTCCCCGCCCAACCCGTTCTTCGGTGAACGCCAGGCGACGCGGATCGGGGTACCGTTCACATGCCGCATCCCGTTCGTCTGGTCGTTGCGCCGGCGCCCCATCGTGGGAGACGCGATCTCCCGCCAGCGCCGGAAACTGGAGCCTGAGGGAGAGGACGCCCTGGACGGGTTCCTTCGCAGGCTGGAGAGCGAACTGAAACCACCCGCGATCCCCCTGGGCTACGGCGATTTCGACTACGAGTTCAACATCGACACCAACGACGAAGACAGGCTTCGCGAACTCCTGGCCGATGCAGACCTCCGCCGTTCCCTCCAGGCGCTGCCTTCCGTGTCACTCAAGGCAACCCGGGACGACGAATGGTTCGACCTGATAACCGAGGGACAGACCGAAGACCTCGCCATGCTTTACTGTCAACTCGACGGAACGGTGAAGGACAACGCTCTGCTCCGAGACCTCTCCCGACTCCTCGAGACCATCGTGGGACGGATGGCTTCGATGGGAGTCGCTGAGCCGGCCCGGACGGAGCGGTACCTCGAAGCCGGACTGCCACCTGATGCCGACGAGGCAGGTACCCCATGAACTCATCACGGCTGTTCGACGGTCGACGTGACCTTATGACGGGGAGGCTTGGTGAAGAACACCAGTGCGCTGACGAGTAGCCAGCAGCCTGCGACCAGGCTGAACGCGCCTGTATAGCTCCCCTGGTTGTCCCGTAACGTGGCGAGCAGCAGCGGAGAGGCAGCACTGGATGTGGTCATGAATGGCCGCATCATGCCGCGTATCCCTCCGATGTGGTCGCGGCCGAAGTGGTTGGCGACCGTGAGGGCGTGAAGCTGGAAGAATCCAGGTTGAGTCAGCCCCTGGGTCGCCCCCCACACGAACAGCATCCACGGCTCACCGACCAGAATCACCAAGACGACGCTCAACCCGGTCAGCCCCGCCTGGCAGGTGAATACGTAACGGAGCGGGAAGCGGCTCGACGCTGTCCCCCAGATGAAGCGATTGGCAACCGCGCAAACGCCGTACACCATGAGGACAGAGGCGCCTGTCTCTCCGCCGACCCCGCGGTCCTCCATGAAAGGCAGCCATTGGACCTGGAACCCCGACAGTCCAAGCATCGCCACGAGACCAACGGTTGACAGCATCCAGAACGAGGACGTACTCAACGCTTCGCGGCGGGTGAGGCTCGGTTCCTCGGGCGCCACCTCGCGCGCGGCCTCCCGCTCTCCCGCCGGAGAAGCGCCGTTGTCGGGCATCAGGCCGACGCTCTCAGGACTCGTGCGGACCAGCAGCATCAAAGGAGCTATAACCGCGATCACGCCAAGCCCGGTCCAGAACCAGGCCATGCGCCAGCCAACGGTGGCGATGAGCAGGATGATGATGGGGGGGAATATCAGGATCCCCAAGGGCGAACCTATGTTGGCCCACATCAATGCCTGAGCGCGCCGGCGGACGAACCACTTGATGACGATCGCATCGAGCACGCCCACGCTCAACACCGCGCCCAGCGAACCGAGGACTCCGAACGCCATGTAGTAGTGGAACGGCGTTTCCACCCACGTCACCAGGATGAAGGACAGTCCGGAGACCACGGCGCCCAGCGGCAGCATGACGCGGGGCACCCACCTGTGGTCCACCAGGGGCCCCAGGAAAGGACCCAGGACGCCTCCGGCGAGCACCCGGAGCGTCAGTGCCCCGAAGACCGTAGCCTTCGTCCACCCCAGGTCGTCGTGCATCGGTCCCGCAAAGACGCTGCTTGCGAAATGGGCCCCTCCCGTCTGAAAGGCGCTGTTCACCGCTGCGAGAAACACGATGACCCAGCCATAGAACGGGAGGCGTTTCGCAACTGCGTTCATGTCCGCCTCGCGCGCCAACTAGAATATGGCAGAACTTCAGGCCGGCCGGCTGCGAACACCCTCAGTCGCAGAGTCCGGCCGCGGCTGGGGCGGGAACCCCCGAGCTGCAAGCCCCGACACGATGAAAGGTGACGAGTATTCACGGACGGTGTCCCATCGCCATGTCCCGATGGAAGTGGCCAGCTGCAGTGCTTGTACTCGCTGCAGGCATGGCTACATGGGCGGTCATGTGGCAATCTTACCTCTTGGACGTCTTCATCCCGGACCCTGAGGCCTCGGTCGCCGTTTTCGCCGACAGATCGGGCGACCGCCAGCTGCTCTGGGTCTCAACTGGAATCGGGTTCGTCGTGGCAAGCCTCGGTGTGATCTTCCTGGGGCTGGCGGCCGGCTTCAGATCACACAGCGTTGTCTGCGTACGGATGATGCTGGTTTGCGGCGTCATCCTGGTGCTCCTGGGGTTCTCAACCCTCTTCCTGTTCGTGTCTTCCACGAGCTTTATCATTGACGAGCGAGCAAGGGTGGTAGTGCTCGAGCAGCGATGGCTCTACGCTCAGACCCGTGAAACGCTCCCCTTCGACGACGTAGCCCGTATCAATCTTCGCCTGCGACGGACACGGTTAGAAGGAGGGGGCGAAGGATGCATGATCGGAAAGGGACTCAGCCTTGTTCGTCACGACAGAACGTGGATGGATATCCCCTTCAGGCAGGATGAGATCGGAAGGACGCTCGCCGCCACCGCCGATCTGCCGCTGAATGTTTCCGAGACTCGTGAGTGTTAGTCCCGTCCAGCCGGCGCCCCCGCATCCCGTGCCGTGTGCCCACCGACTTCATCGATGCGGAACGCTGCCATTCCACAACGCCGAGATGCAATGGCCGGGGCTCTCATGCTCCCGGCCATTGCATCTCCAAACGCTTGGCCGAACTCACTGCGCTCGCGTCTCAGGGCTCGTGCCCCGCGACCCTGGCTCGGTTTCTAGTTCGCTGCCTGGAACCACTCTCTCACCTGCGCGATGATCTCATCCCGCTTTGCGACATGCTCGGCAGCATCGATGTTGACGTAGTCCCTGCCCGGCTCCTGGATCTCGGCCGGGTCCACGTTGTCCTTGGGAACGTCCAGCCGCAAGGAGTTCGGCGACGTCCTTCCTGAGTACTCCGCAACCAGGTCATGAACCGCGGTCTGGCCTTCGCGGCTTAAGAACCAGTTGACGAACAGCTTCGCTGCGTTGGGGTTCGCCGGATCCTTCATCACGTGCACAACATTTGCGGACGTCCCTCCGACCATCGTCCCGACCGTGCCCAGGTCCTTCCTCACCGTTTCCACGGGCAAGCCGAGGTCTGCCAAGTCCTCGATGTCGCCGCAACCGAGGATGCAGATGGAGTAGACGCCCTGGGCAAATTGGTCCTCCACCGTTCGGAAGTCCCCGAAGAAGCCGACGTCCAGGTCCTGCACGTACGTCTGCAACCAGTCCGTTTCTCCCATCAGATAGAGTTCGTAGTATCCGGTGGTCGCCCCCGGTTCCATGGGAGTGAGTCCCACAATCTCTCCCCTCCATCTCGGTGCCAGGAAATCATCGATCGATTGGATCGCGTCTATCTCCGCTTGCGAGACCTTATCGGTGTTGACGTGGAACTCTATGGTGTGGGCAAAGGCTGCGGAGTGATTGAACAGGTATTTCTCATCGAGGTCTGCGTAGTGGTGCTGGCCGTTGAACCAGTTGGAGCGGTCTACAACCTCTGGCAGGAACAGCCAACCGTCCGTTTCTTCGAAGATCCCGGCAGGCGCTGCTCGGGTAGCCCCGGTGCCGCCTCCAATCGTACCCACATCCGCCGTGAAGCGGCCCGCGGCTTGTTCGGCTATCAGTCTGTCCGTGTGTTCCCGGGCGCTTCCGCGCTGCACGACAGTCTGTATGCCGAACTCGTCGGTGAAGCGGTCCCAGACCAGTTCCATCCGCGACCCGCCGCCGCCGGAGCCGATCACGACCAGCCTGCCCTCTTCCTGGGCATCGGCGATCAACTGATCCCACTCACTCAGCGCGGGCGTCGGCGTGGAGGCTGCCCCCGCAGGCGTGGGCGTCGGGTCGTCAGAACCGCAGCCCGCCGCTACTACGACGAGCCCCACGAGCAACATGACCGCCAAACCTGCTCCTCTCATGTTCCGGCACCGTGCAGTATCCATGACCATCCCCCTCTCCCTTGCTGCTTTGCAGCGTATCTTCACGCTTCGATACAGGACCCTCGAAACGGGGCTTGAACCTGGCTCCTTCAGTGTCTTCTGCCCCTGTAAGTTCCATGGGCTAGCCGTGTCGTACTCCCAGCCGAAGCCCCACTCGCCGGGCGACGAGAGCAGTCACCATGGTGATCGACGCGATGACGATGAGCACCGCGCTTGCCGCTTCCCTGAGCGATAGGACCCCCGGCATCGCCCACTCCAACGCCAGAATCGACAATGTGATCGTGTCTCGCGAAGCCAGCAGGATGATGCTTGCCGTCGTGCTCGCAGCGATGTTGAAGTTCAGGACGCCCAGCAGAAGCAACGTCGGCATCAGCAGTGGCAGCCATATCTTGAAGTACACGGTGAACCAGCCAGCGCCGGAGATACGGCCGGCCTCCTCCATGTCGAACCCGACCTGAACGATGGCCGCCTTCGAGATGTTCACGCCGGTCGTGTTCCCCTGGAGGATGACGACGAGGATAAGCGCCCAGATCGACCCGTAGAGGAGGAGCAGCCCCGGAGTCCACAGGAAGATCAACAGCAGACCGAGGGCGGTGAGCATTCCCGGCAGGGCCGCCGATACCCAAATGAGGGAATCGAGGAGGAACCGCCCGCGCCAGCGGGTCCGCACGAGGATATACGCGATCAGGGAGAACAGGAGGGGGCTGAAGATGCCCGCCGTCAAGGCGAGGATCACCGTCATGCGTACTGCGTTGATGAACACTGGCGCTGAGAGCACGAAGTCCCAGTGATCAAGTGTGAAGACGGGGTCGATCTGGAAGTAGCCGCTCCTCACCATGAAGCTGCCCAGTACGAGCGCCCCGAGCGGCACCACGGTCAGGAATGCATGGAGCAGCGATATCGCGGCGAACGCCGGCCAGCGGAAGACCCCGAGGTCGGTAAGGCCCGGTTTGAACGCCCCCGTCACGGTCGTATACCGGCGGCGCTGGAGTATCCAGCGTTGCATGGGAATGATGAAGGCAAGCACAACGAGCGTGATGGATGCCAACACGGTGGCCTGTCCGTAGAGAGGAGGCTCGTTCAGCCGGACAAGATCGAAGATCAGTGTTGAGTAGACGTAGAAGCCTACCGGCGTGCCCAGCAGGAACTCTGCCTCGAAGGACTGGAACACACGCATGAGTTGGAGAGCAGTAACCAGCGCGATGGGCGAGATCATCAAGGGGATAGTGATGCGGAGGGCGGTCCGCAGGCTCGACGCTCCGCCAACCCGCCCCGCCTCTTCCAGGGCGGCGTCCATGTTGCGGAAGGCCGGGGTCAGCAGCATCACCTTGAGAGCGATCCCGTTGCCCATGACGCCCGTGAGTATGATGCCGGGCACGCTGAAGATGTCGAAGACATACCTGTCGACGAAGGGCAGGTTCCTGGCCGCCAGATTGATGTAGCCGGTGTTCGGGTCCAGGAGGAGGATCCAGGCGATAACGCCTCCCGGCGTGATGTAGGCAACCCAGAACAGGAACTCCAACGGGTAGCTGAACGGGATGCGCGTGCGCGCGAGCGTCCAGGCTATGATCACGGCGACAGGCATCGCTATGACGAATTCCAGGCCCCACACCATGAACGTATTGAAAACGGCTTCAGGTATACGGCCGTCCTGGAATCCGACCCGCCAATTGTCGAGTCCCCACAGAAACTCGCCGGCAAAGATCTCATGCGCCGTGTTGAAACTCAGCGCCAGGATGATGACGATCGGTCCGACCAAGGGCACGCCCAAGGCAACGAGCAATGCCGCCATGAAGAACGTGCTTCTCTCTGACCGGACGGCCAGCGCAATCTGTCGATACCTATTCAGCTGTGCGCTGGCAATCATGTACGAATCCTCACGGCGCCGGCACCAATCCGCATCGGACCTCGGAGTCTGAGATGTGTTGAACGGTTAGCTTTCCAACGGCATCTCCATGACTACTCGGCAAGGATCAGCACATCCTGGGCCGAGGCGCACCAAGGCTCGACTGGCTCGCGGCCACATATGAGCCAGGGAGTGGTAGCCAGAACCTCCCTCGTATCCATGTCAACGAGAGAGACGGTTACCGGGCCTTCGAGAGGGCTTTGCATCAGGATCGTCTCGAGGTCCTCCCGCTCTACCCGCCCGCTGATCGAGAAGCCCAGCGCGAAGGCTCCCTCCTGGTTCGCCTGCCGGAGGGATGCGCCCTCCAAGCCAAAAGAGGCGATGTCGTCGTCGACGCCGTTCACGCCAGCCCACAACTCGAACCATTGTCCCGGTTCCAGACCGGACCCCATGATCCAGACGCCTGCGCCGTTGCTTCGCCCCTGGGGCCACCTCATGACGGAGGGGTAGACGCTGATCGTGGGCGGCGCCTTGGCGACCGGTGCTGCTCCCGCGGCGTCATCGTCAACCTCGACAGGGACGGGAGTAGCCGTCGGCTCAGGGCTGGAGCACGAGCTAATCATGGCCACGGTGGCCAACAACAAGACAATCACAAATGGGGACCGCGTTGCATTGGTCATCATCCCCCCTCTTGTCCCATAACCGGGCCTCTGCATCGAGCAACGAAACAAGCTGCCGCACGGTGCTGCGAACGTACTCGCCGCCCGTAGGTCTGTCAACTGACAACGTCTTTCGCCGGCATGACCGGTGTTCATGCCGTATTCCGCGCCCGGCCTAGTGGCCATTCAGGCAGCGTGGCGTGCCGGTCTATGCACCTCCCGTTGACGGAGTGGACAGGACTTTCCGCCTCGGGCGGCGGGCGGCGAGGAAGAAGAAGCCCGCGAGGAAGGAGCCCGCCGCGTAGACCGTGTGTATGGGCTCGTAGCTTCCCATGAGGTCGAAGGCGAACGCAGTGACGAGCGGGCCAAGCGCCATGGCGGGGGTGACGAGGAGGACGGTGAGGCCGGTGATGGCGCCGACGTGCCTGCGACCGAAGTAGTCCGGCCACGCCTGAGACTGCAACTGTTGCGAGCCGCCGATGACGAGACCCACCGGCCACGCAGCAGCAAAGAGGGTCGCGGGCGTGTCAGCCAGAACGTAGAGCGCAAGGGACAGGGAGTAGCCGAACCCCCAGAGCGTGAGGCTGGCGCGAACGCCGAAGCGCGCGGCGATAAAACCCCAGAAGGGACGCCCGAGCATCGCGCCGAAGCCGAACATCGCGAAGGCGGTTGAGGCGAACCGCAGGTCGAGTCCCTCGTCTATGAAGTACGGCACCATGTTGGCGATGACGCCGGTGGCGGGAAATCCGGTGAGCATGATCGATATGACGATGAGCCAGAGCGTCCGCGTGCGCACAGCCTCCCGCAGCGTCCAACTGTCTTCGTCCGATACGGCGTGCGATAGGACGGGCCGCTCCGACCGCTCCGCGCCTGGCAGGTCGCCGTCGGGGAACTGGCCGTGGTCCTCCGGCCTGCGCCGCACGATGAGCCAGGCGAGCGGCGCGAGGATGAAGATCTCGACGACGCCGAGCACGGCCCATCCGGCACGCCACGAGGTCTGCTCGACGAGGACGGCGAAGACGGGGACCATCAGGAAGCCGAACACGGCGCGTCCCCCGCTGGACCAGGCGAACGCGGCGGCACGGCGGCGCACGAACCAGTTGGCGATGGCCGTGCGCGGGCCCACGATCTCCAGCCCTGTCCGCGCGGCGCCTACCCCGACCCCGAGCAACGCGTAGTACGCCCAGGGGACGCTCGTGAACGCCAGGAGCAGTAGACACGCGCCGCCGAAGAGGGCGCTGAGCGTCATACCCAGGCGCGCGCCGCTCCTGTCGAACAGGGGGCCGAGCACCATGCCGAGCCCGGCGGAGACGAACGTGGCGACGGTGAGCGCCCCGGTGAGCATCGTGCGGCTCCAGCCGAGGTCGTTCTCCATCGGGACGACGAGCAGGCCGAAGAGGTAGCTGGTCGCCGCGCCATGGGTGAAGAGCGCCAGGAACGAGACGCCGACGATCCACCACCCCCGGAAGGACGGGTAGAGCGTGATGCGTCGTGGGGGCGCGGTGCTGTTCATGGGACAGGAACTCTCATTCTTACACAGGTCCGGAGCCGCCACGGGCGGGCTCGAACAAGGAACTCATAAGCCACCGATCTCTGAAATCTTGTTCAGCGCTTCAGGAGTAATCCAAGCCTACGATCTGAGTACCTTGATCACCTTGTTAGGGGGTGTTTCCCAGGCCGTGGCCTGCTTCCCGCGAACAAGGCAACAAGGCACTCATCGTTTTTCAACTTTGTGGCTGTGACCTATAGACCCAGTCTATAGCTGAACCATGAGGTATAGACGCGGCCTATAGGTGCTGCCAACGGGTCGGCCATGCGTCCAGCGTACCGGATACGGGGTCAACCGGGTAAGGGGCAAGTGTCACAACGGCGACAGACATCACCCGCTGCCTAGCGCGATGACGACCGCTCCTCCCACGATGAGGGCAGTGGACACGAGCTTCACCGTCACCGTACCGCGCGTCGTGACCTCGCCGAGCGCGCCGCGCCAGATCAGCGAGAGGCCGATCGTGAAGATGACGAGGAAGAACGTCCGCAGGCTGGAGAGCGCAGTGACGAGCGTCGTGGGGCCGAGTGAAAGCGCCCAGAGGAGAAGGAAGAGACTCGTGTTGGCAACGATGAACTGGTTGAGGGCCATGTACCCGAGCGCGGGGCTGCGGGTGCGGAAGAACGAGACGATGTCGTCGAGCGGCGCCCGTCGCAGGTTGAAGACGAGCAGGACGCTGCTGAGGGCGAACATGCGCAGGGCGTGCACGAACAGCACCGGCAGCTCGTTCACCGCCGACTTGCCGAGTACGAAGGAGCTGCCCTCTATGAGGCTGCCAAGCATGAGCAGCATGAACGTCCTGTCCGGAAGGAAACCGCGGGACGCGCCGGGGCCGGACGAGATCAGCACCGCGCCACCCACGATGGCGAGGACCGCGAGCCATTCGACAGCGCCCAGCCGCTCGCCGAGGAAGAAGAACGCGATGAGCGCGGTGAAGATGGGGTAGGTCTGGTAGACGGGAATGGCACGGGAGACCTCTCGCGTGAAGAGCGTGTGGATGAGGATGTGCGTGCCGAGGCCGTAGAAGGCGCCTGAGAGGAGCGCCAGGAGCACGTTTTCCAACGTGGCCGACTCCGGGATACCGAAGACGAGGAGCAGCGCGGTCCCGACGAACGGCAGGGTGAAGCCGATGGCGAGCGGTTGGGTGCTCGGCGTGCGGGCGTATTTGTGGACGATGGTCTTATCGAGGATGCTGATGCAGGCGGCAAGCGCGGCGCCCGCCAGCACGATGACTACCCAGGACATCGCTACCCGCTTCCTATCGCGATGACGATAACCCCTCCAACGATCAGGGCGGAAGAGAAGAGCTTGACCGTGACCGTGGCGGGCGTCGTCACCTCGGCCAGGGCGCCGCGCCACACCATGGAGAGAGCGATGGCATAGACGACCGCGAAGAACGACATGCGGGCGTAGCGGTGGATGACCGTCTTGTCGAGAACGCTGAGGAGGCCGGCGAGCGCCACGCCGGCGAGAACGACCGCCAACCAGGACATCGGTTACCCGCTTCCCAGCGCTATCGCGGCGACGCCTCCTACGATGAGTGCTGTGGAGGCCAGTTTGACCGCGATGGCGCCGGGCGTCGTGACCTCGCCGAGCGCGCCCTTCCAGACGAGAGCCAGCGCCGTGCTGTAGACGACGAGGAAGAAGGCGCGCGCGCCGGACAGCGCGGTCACGAGCGCGGCGGGGCCGAGCGCCAGCGCCCAGAGGAGGAGGAGGAGCCCAACCGTGGCGATGATCAGCTCGTTCATGGCGACGAACCGCAGCGCCGGGCTGCGGGTCCGGACGAATGTGCGCACGTCCTCCACAGAGCCGCTCCGCAGGTTGAAGGAAAAGAAGACGGCTCCGAGCCCCAGCGAGCGCAGCGCGTGCGTGAAGAGCACCGGCAACTCGTCCACCGCGACCTTGCCGAATATGTGCGCGCTGCCGTGGATGGCGCTGCCGATCATGAGCAACACGAACGCCCTGTCCGCCAGGATGCTGCGGATGGAGGTCGCACCGGGCCGGAACGAGATCAGCACCGCCCCTGCGACAACGACGGCCACCGCGAGCCACTCGACCCCACCCAACTCCTCGCCCAGGAAGAAGAAGGCGTAGATGGCGGTGAAGATGGGGTAGCTCTGGAAGACCGGGATGGTGCGCGATACTTCATTCCAGTAGAGGACGTGTATCAGGAACTGTGCACTGAGGCCGAAGACCGCGCCGGAGACCAGCGCCCAGAGGACAGGCTCCCATGCAGCGCCCTCCGGCACGCGGACGGCAGCCAGCACGACGAGCCCGACGAAGGTCTGCGCTATGCCGATGAGCAGCGGCAGCGTGTGGGGTGTGGTGGCGTAGCGGTAGATGACGGTCTTGTCGAAGATGCTGACGATCCCTGAGACCGCCGCCCCTGCGAGCGCGAGTACTACCCAGGACAACGTCTAGCCCGCCGCTCCGTTCCCGTTCTTGCCAGCCTCGTAGCGGGAGTTCCGCACGACCTGGCCAGGGAGCGCGCCGGTGTGCACACCGTCCTCCAGCAACACCTGCCCGTTGACGATGGTGTACGGGATGCCGTGGGCCACCTGCTTCAACCGCATCGAGCCGCCGGGCAGGTCGTACGCCTCCTCCGAGGGATCGAGGCCGAGGTTCTCATAGTCCATCACCAGCACGTCGGCCTTGCCGCCCGGGATGAGCCTGCCGCGCCCCGGGGCGCCGAAGACGTCCGCGGGGAACGAAGTGAGGCGCCGGACGCCCTCCTCCACCGGCATGATGCCCTTGTCACGCACCCAGTGACTGAGGAAGTGGACGCCGTAGCCGTAGCCGCCCTCCCGCACGACGTGCGCGCCAGAGTCCGACAGGCCGATGAGGGTGTGCTCATCGTTGAGGATGGCGGCCATCGCCTCGTCGTCGTTGTTCTGCTGGTTGCGGGCGCACCAGGTCTTCATCTCCTCCTCGACGGCGAGGTCGAGGAAGGCGTCCATCGGGCTGACGCCGCGCTGCGCGCCGAGTTCGGCGGCGGTCATGCCCGCGAGGCCCCGGTTCTTCTCCAGCGCGGGCTTGACGATGACGACGTGGTCCCAGCGCCCGGAGAAGCCCAGCGCGGTGTTGTCGCTGTGCTCCGCGACCTCCTGCGCGAGCTGCGGGCGGAGCGAGGCGTCGGCGAACGCGGCGACGCGCTCCGCCGTGCTGCTGTTCATGATGCGCTTCCAGGTGGGCATGAAGTTTAAGAACTCGGCGCTGTCCATCTGGAAAAAGCGCAGGCCGGGGCGGGGGTTGATCTGGGGGTAGATGCGGGCCGTGCCGCGCGCAGCGACATCGGCGAGGTGGGCGAGGTGCTCCCGCCACTGCTCCGGGCGGAGCACGCTCTGCGTGATGGAGAGGTAGGTCACCGGACGCCCGCTGATCTCCGACATCCGAGTACAGATGCCCTCGGTCAACTCGAGGTCTCTCGGGTCGCCGACCTGGATGACGCCGGTGTCGAGGTCGCGCAGCGCACCCGCGACGGCGTACAGCTCGTCGATGGAGGCGACGTTGGCGGGGAGGAGCTTGCCGTCCATGCCGGCGTGGCGCGGGTTGCGGTCGAACGATATGCCGAGCGCCCCAGCCTCGACGCACTCGCGCACCGCGGCCTGTATCGCCTCGATCTCATCACCGGTGGCCTCGCGCTCCTGGGAGTCGGCGCCCATCACCCAGCGGCGGACGGCGGAGTGGCCGACCATGACGCCGAAGTTGATGCCGAGGTTGTCATCGAGCGAGCCGAGGTAGTCCCCGAAGGTGCGCCACCCCCACGGCACGCCGTTCATCAGCACGTCGTAGGGGATGGCCTCGACCTTCGCGAGCATCCCGGCGAGCGCGGATTCGTCGCCCTCGCGCACCGGGGCGAGCGTCAGGGAGCAGTTGCCGCTCACGACGGTCGTGACGCCGTTGTAGCAGGAGAAGGTGCAGAGCGGGTCGAACGTCACCTGGCCGTCGTAGTGGGTGTGGTGGTCGATGAAGCCGGGGGTGACGAGGCAGCCGCCGGCGTCGATCTCGCGAGACGCCGGGCCATCGAGCCGTCCCACCGCGGCGACGCGCCCGTCCACGATGCCGACGTCGGCGACCGTGGGGGCGTCGCCCGTTCCGTCCACGACGAGGCCGCCCTTGATGAGCAGATCGAACGCCATCCCGCACCTCCGCTGGAGCGTTGGGGGTATGTTACACCCTGATGGGAGGGTTGCCGGTCGCTCAGTCCGCCAGCGCCTCGACGACCTCCGCCTCGGAGAGGCCGTAGACCTCCATCGCCTTTGCGGGTGTGATGAGTCCGTCCTGGATGTCGCCCTTGACGAGTTCGTGGTCGCGCTCCGTGGGGGGCAGCACGCCGCCGCCGCCGCCCGTCTCGATGCTGAAGACCTCGCCGGGCTGCATGCCGAGGTTGGAGGCGATACCGGGATAGCGCTCCTCGCGGTCGGTGCCAGGATGCACGACAACGTATGCGTTCGCGCCGTTGCCGCCGCCGTCCATGCCTGCGGCCTCGCGCTTGGCCGCGCCGCCGGAGAGGCGCCCGCCGGAGCGCACCTTGTACTCACGCACGTAGCCGGGACCCCCGCGGGACTTGCCGTCGCCGCCCGTGTCGGGCAGCACCTCGAAGCGCGTCATGTCCACCGGGAACTCGGACTCTATGATCTCGACGCTCGTGAAGCGTCCGCCGCTGGCGCGCGCCCCGACGCCGGAGAAGCCGTCGCCGCCGTCGAATGCGCGGGCGCCCGCGTACATCAGCTCGTACTGCACGTACTGGCGGTCGCCGTCGCCCTGGTAGCCGATGACGATGGAGCTCTGCGTGGAGCCGTGGGCGAGCGTGGGCTGCCCGGCGGCCTTCGCGACGGCGGTCATGATGACGCTCTCGGCGATGGCCATGGTCTTGGAGTAGAAGCCGACGGGACCGGGGAACTCCGGAGAGATGATGCTGCCCGGCCGGAAACGGCATTCGATGGCGTTCGCGAGACCGTGGTTGATGGGCAAGTAAGGGTCGGTCATGCAGATGACGCCGTTGTAGACGAGGCCGCGGATGAACGGCTCGCGCACGTTGATGGGGGCAGCGGCCTGGTCGCCGGTGGCGGTGAAGTCGACGATGAGGCGGTCGCCCTCCTTGATGGCGGCGGCGTGGAGGCGGATGGGCTTGCCGGGGTTGGAGGGGTCGTCCACCCAGGTCTCGGACTCGCTGACGCCGTCCTTCCAGCGGGAGATGTAGTCGCGGGCCTGCTGCTCCGTGCGCTCGCCGAGGTCGTCGAACATCTGGAGGAGCGTCTCTCTGCCGTAGGTGCGCAGGGCGTCCTTCACGCGCTCCTCGCCGATGGTGAAACAGACGCCGGCCTTGGCGGAGAGGTCGCCGATCATCATCTCCGGCACGCGGCTGTTGGCGCGGACGAACGACGCCGTGTCCTGCACCAGTTCATAGTTGCGCATGTAGCGCACGGGCATGATCTGCAGTCCCTCGCCAAAGATGTCGCGGGAGGTGGCGTTGCGGCTGCCCGCGGAGACGCCGCCGATGTCCGGCGTGTGCCCCATGCTCGCGGCGAAGCCGATGACCTCGTCCTCGTGGAAGATGGGCGTCATGATGACCATGTCGTTGGCGTGGGGGCACCCGCTGTAGTAGGGGTGATTCGCAAGGAAGGCGTCGCCCTCGGCCATGTCGTCGAGGCTGTAGAACTGGAGCAGCCCCTTGATCGACTCCGGGTAGGCGGCCATGTGCCCGGGATGGAACGACTGGCCGACGAGCCGCCCCTGCCTGTCCAGGACGCCGCAGCTGAAGTCGTGCGACTCGCGGACGATGGTCGAATAGCCGGTCCGAAAGACGGCTTTCTCCATCTCGCGGACGATGCCGTCCAGCCGTGCCCGGAGCACTTCGTAGGTGATGGGGTCAACGCGTGCCATGGCGGCACCTCCCTAGGTCACGTCGATGATGATGTTCAGGTAATCGTCGACCAGGGCGCGCTGGCCCGGGTAGACGACGGTTGTCGAGTCCAACTGGTCAACGATGGCGGGGCCGTCGAAGCGGTGGCCGGGAGCGAGCAGGGCGCGGTCGTAGACGGGGCACGAAGCCATTCCGTGTGCGCTGTCGAAGCAGACCTGCCGCTCCCCTACCCGAGCGACCCGGGAATCGGTGTCGGGGTGGGCCTGCCGTTTGAGCGTCGCCTTGGGAACGACTGCCGAGGCGCGCAGCCGGTAGTTGACGGCTTCCGCCTCCTCGTCCGGCGCAGCGTGGCCGAACATCTGCTCATGGGTTGCATCGAAGCGGCCGCGCGCCGCGGTCACGTCCTGCTGCGAGACCTGGCTATCCGCGCCGAGCGGTATCGTGAGTTCGTAGCCCTGGCCCAGGTAGCGGATGTCTATGCCGAACTCGAGGCGCAACTGGTCGAGGGAGTAGCCCTCAGACGTGAACTCGCGCTCAGCCTGCGCTCGGAGGTCCTGCATGATCGCGGTCAGCTCGCCGGCTTCCAGCTCGGACATGAGACGCAGGCGGGAGCGGACATAGTCGTGGCGTGGGTCGGCCATGAGCAGGCCAAGCGCGGACGTCACGCCGGGAGCCGGCGGGACGATGACCTTGGACATCTTCAGGTCCGCGGCGAGCCTGCCGGACGGCACGGGCCCCGCCCCGCCGAAGGCCACGAGCACGAAGTCGCGCAGGTCGTAGCCCTGCTCGGTGGAGACGGCGCGGATGCCCTCCTCCATCTTGGCGTTGATGATGCGGATGATGCCCTCAGCGGTCTCAAGCGTGCCGAGTCCGAGCCGTTCTGCCATCCCGGCGATGGAGCGCTCCGCCCCGTCGCGGTCGAGGCTGACCCGCCCAGCGAGCTTGGACTCCGGGTTGAGGAACCCGAGCACGAGGTTCGCGTCCGTAACGGTGGGTTGCGTGCCGCCCTTGCCGTAGGCCACGGGGCCGGGGTCGGCGCCGGCGCTCTCGGGCCCGACGCGCAGTCCGCCGCCGGACTCGACAGTCGCGATGGTACCGCCGCCCGCGCCGATAGTGTTGATCATCAGCATGGGCACGGCCAACTCCCAGTTGCCGATGCGGCCGCTCGTCGTTTCCAGGACGCGTCCCTGCTGGCCGAGGGCAATGTCCGTGCTCGTGCCGCCCATGTCGAGCGAGACGACGTTGTCGAAGCCGGCGGTGGCCGCCACGGCCATCGCCGCCATGGCTCCGGCGCAGGGGCCGGAGAGGACGGTCGTCACGGGTGTAACGCTGCCTATGCGGGCGACGCCGCCATTGCTCTGCATCACGTAGAGGGCGTCACTGGTCACCTGCTCGGCGCGGACCCGCTCCTCCAGGGTAGCGAGATAGGTGCCCATCTTCGGGGAGATGTAGGCGTTCGCCACCGTCGTGCTCAGGCGCGGGAACTCGCGCATCTGCGGCAGCACCTTGGAGGAGAGCGACACCGTCGTTCCCGGCAGTTCGTGCTCGATGATCTCGGCGATTCGCTCCTCGTGCGCGGGGTTCAGGAACGAGAAGAGGAGAACGACGGCGATGGACTCCACGCCGCGACGTCCGAGGGAGCGCACGGCTTCCGCCGCAGCCTCCTCGTCCAGGGGCACGACGGCTTCGCCCTTGTAGTTGACGCGCTCCTTCGCCTCCCTGCGGTAGCGCGGCAGCACAGGCGGCTTCTTCTCCACGTAGACGCTGGTGGCACGGGAGGAGTCCTCGCTGGGCGCAAGGTGCCAGACGTCATTGATCGCTCCGAAGCCTTCGGTCACGAAGAGGCCCACGTGCGCGCCCGCTCCCGTGAGCAGCGCGTTGGTCCCGACGGTGGTGCCGTGGGAGAGGGAGAGCACGTCGGCGGGGGCTACGCCGTTGCCGAAGGCCTCACGCAGGCCGTCGATGATGGCCCTGCCGGGCTCGTCAGGCGTGGAGGGAAGCTTCAGAACGGCAAGCGCTCCGGTGTCCTGGTCCAGGACGACCATGTCCGTGAACGTACCGCCCGTATCTACCGCGATGGCCTTCATATCGGTCCTGTGTCAGTGGGGGATTAACGCCGGGAGACTATCACAGCCCACAGGCGACGGGCAGCGCGCGTCTTACGGACCGAACGGAGTGAGGGACGCCAGTGCGCTAGACTCTGCGCCATGCCGGTCTACGCTGCGGTTGCGATATCCATCGTTGCGGGGTACCTGCTCGGTTCACTGCCGTGGGCGTACCTTGCCGCCCGGCGCAAGGGTATCGCGATCGGCGAGGTGGATACGCGGATAGCCGGCACCGCCAACGTCTTCCGCCGGGTCGGGCGTCGATGGGGCGTGCTGGTCTTCGTTGCGGACGCGGGGAAGGGTGCGGCGGCCGTGGCCTTGGCGCACGCCGTCGGCGCGGAGGGTCCGCTCGCGCTGCCCGCGCTGGCGGCTGCGATCGCCGGGCACAACTGGCCGCTGCTGGGGCTGTCGCGATTGCCGGGCGGCGTGGGGCTCGCAACGCTTGCGGGCGGGTGTGTTGGCTTTGCGTGGCTCATCGCCATCCCGTCGATGGTGCTGGGCGTGGGGATGATCTTCGTGTTGCGGAATACCGGCGTTGGCGCCGGGTTCGGGCTCGCGCTCTATGCCGTGCTGGGGGTCGTGACGGGGTTGGACCCGTGGGTCATGGGTGGACTGGCAGTGCTGGGCGTGCTGGTGGTGGCCTGGGCGAAAGTGCGGCGGTAGCGGAGCATCCCTCTACCAGAAGGACGACTCTTCCGCGTGCGCTCTGTCGGGTGTCGCGTAGCTGATACCGACGTCGTCGTACGCAGACGCCCCCAGCAGGCCGGTGAAGTCGCTCGATCTCATGCTGGCCGCGCGCTTCGGGAAGAGCTTCCCCATCAGCCGCTTGTAGCGGACGTCCATGCGGAACAACGGAAGCACACCGAAGGTCTGGTGCCTGGGATACCTCAGGTCGCGTGCCATCTCCTTGCCGATCAGGGCGCTCGACACGTGGTATACGTACTTCGCGAGTCCACGCCGCTGTGCAGGGTCCGACTGACCGATAACCAGAGGCGCCGCATTGACGAGCGCGTTCGCCATCACGACAGATTCCAGACCGGGGGCAGGCTCGCACATCAGCCCGGCAGTGAACAGCTTCAGGGCGTCTTCTTCGTCCTCCAGGAGGATGGATTCCGGTATGCCCATCAGATGACCGGAATACCGCCATACGTGCATGAAGCTCGCGCGCTCTTCGGGACTGAAACGGGCGCCCAATCTCGAGGAGTGGTACAGCAGCCTCGCCGAGAAGGCGCTGAGCGCCCAGCCGCAGTGCGCGGCGCTGACCGGCACTCCCCAGGCTTCGTGGTCCCAGTCCCGCGACATGGCGAGCAGACGGCGGACCTGCGCATGCACCAAACGGATGCGCACGGACAGCTTGAATCCGTCCCCCTGCCTGTCCAGGCCGCCCGGCAGGAATATCTCAAGCATGTGCCGGTTGTTCTGCTTCAGCCGCCTGACACCCTGGTCCCTGATCCGGCCCGTCTGGAAGAAAGATTTGCTGATGTTCGTGGCGAACCCCTCGACCAGCACGCCGCCAACCATCCCCCCCAGGATCAGCGGAGAGTTCCTGTGGAAGCTCCTGATTCCCGGACGGGTCGCTTCACGATCGAACCAGTCGGGAGGCGTTTCCAGGCTCTTGAAGAATTCACGTATCACGGCAGGGGCGTCGGACAGGACGTCCTCGTCCTGCTCCATACCCGCATGGACGAACCGTTGCATGTCTGCGCGTTCCACGACGGAACACTCTTCCAGCATCTCGTCGACTACGGGGTCGCCCATAAGGGTATGTTTGAGATAGTTCGCTGTGCGTTGATAGTCGTATCTGAGTGCCTTCTCTGCGTGGGCGATATAGTCTGTCGGAAGAATGATGTCATCGAACATCAACTGTCCGCTATCTGAATAGTGCAAGCCGCCAACCGTCATTGCGGCCTCACCTCTCCCCACGCGTCATGACAGGTCTTCGACGGCCGCCTTGTCAACGTCTCCATGCTCCAGAAGCCTTACCACCGGCTCGAACGTTCCGCGTAGACATTGTCCGGCCATCCGTAAGTGAGCCCCGCCTCGTCATACGCCGATGCCCCGAGCATGCCGGTGAAGTCGTTCTGCTTCATCCGGGCAGCGTAGCTCGGGAAGAGCCTGGCCATCAGGCGCTTGTACCGGACATCCAGGCGGAACATCGGGAGCACGCCGAGCGTATTGCGCTTGGGGTACCGCAGGGCAGCAGCCATCTCCTTGCCGATGAGTGCGCCGGACACGTTGTACACGTACTTCGCCAGGCTGCGCCGCTGGGAAGGGTCCGCGATCCCGACTACCACGGGCGCCGAGTTTTCCAGCGCGTTCGCCATCGCGATGGATTCGAGTCCGATAGGAGGCTCACACATGCGGCCGATCTCGAACACCTTCAGCGCGTCCGCCTCGTCGTGGTAGAGGATAGTCTCGGGGATGCCCATGACATAGCCTGACCGCCGCCATACCTGCATAAAGCTGGCTCTCTCTTCATCGGTGAACTGGGCGCCCAGTCTCCTGGCATGGTGGAGCAAGCGCGCCGAGAAGGCGGCGATGGCGAAGCCCAGGTGCGCGGAGCTGACGGGCACTCCCCATGCCTCTATATCCCAGTCTCCCGATTCCCGGAGCAGGCGCCGGATATGCGCGTGTACCAGCCGGATCCGCACGGACAGCTTGAACCCGTCGCCCAGCCTGTCCATGCCGCCCGGCATGAATATCTCCAGCATGTGCCGGTTGTTCTGCTTCAGCCGCCTGACGCCCTGGTCCCTCAGCCGCCCGCTCAGGAAGAAAGACTTGCTGATGTTCGTCGTGAAGCCCTCGACCAGGACGCCGCCTACCATCGCTCCCAGGATCAAGGAGGAGTTCCGGTGGAAGCTGCGGACGCCCGGCATGGAGTCTGTCTCGTGGAACCAGTCCGGAAGTTCGTCCACCTGATCGAAGAACTCCCGCAGTGCAGCGGGGGCGTCGGCCAGAGCGGCCTTGTCCCCGTCCATTCCTGCCTGGACGAAGAGGTACAGTTCGGCCCGTGTCAGCGAGGAGCATTCTTCCAGCGTCTCGTCGGCCAGGGGGTCGCCTATGAGTGTGTGCTTGAAGTAGTTGGCCGCCCGCTCGTGGTCATGCGCCAGGGCAATCTCGACCTGGGGGATGTAATCGGTGGGCAGGACAACGCCTTCGAGGTGATCGTTGTTTCCAGGGGCAGAGGCACGTGTTGCGTCAGGGTTCTGCATAGCGCGTCTGGCTTCATCCCGTTCCCGATCATCCCGACCTGGAACCGGTAATCCGATATGGCACGGGGATACCAGAGCAAGTGTAGGGCGACTCGGCATAAGGGTCAACGCGGAATGCCCTACGCACTTGCCGGGAACCCGCTCACTTCAACAAGGTCATCTAAACGTCATCAAAACTGATTTGAATGTCACCCTATTGTCATTATCAGGGCGGTATAGTTGTCACCGGGATGCATGGGTGTCATCTCCAGCCTCCGCGGCAGAGTGGGCTGCGGCGGGAACGAAACGCCTGAATCGGCGGCGGCCGGCCAGGGACAGCAACGGGGCCTCCTCGCTGACGGCCGGTGCCCGCTGTAGCAGGCGGTGGTGGGGGGGCCCCCCCCGGGGGGGCCGCGCGGCCCGGCCCCCCCCCCCACGGTGACGGCGGTTTAGGACAAAATAAAAACGAACCCCGCAAAAAACA
>JAPPHT010000029.1:0-18933 GCA_028874795.1 Chloroflexota bacterium | reverse complement strand
TCATGCGGGGGGGGCGGGCCTGGCCCCCCACGGGGGCCGCCTCGCTGCGGGCGGGGGCCCGGCGCCCCCGGGGGGGGTGGGGGGGCGGGGGGTTGGGGGGGCGCGGGCCGGGCGCCCCACCACCTGCTTCCGGGCTTTGACTCCAGTAATCCTCTCCAGCGGACATACAGGCAACTCAGCCCACCGGTCGCATGGCAGAAGGTGGCGATCGGAGGAACGTCATAGTTGAGAAGGGTTTCATTCCCGCAGGTGCGATCTCCCACTTGCAGAACGGCAAGCTCTACTTGGAAGAATCCAGACGGAACAGGGGGCGCTGAGGACGGCAGCGATGCTGACTGAACTCCTCATCGCGCTGGGTCTGGTGGCCATCGGCGCTCTGCTACTAGGTCTTGGCCTCAGCATCCTGCGCCGGCGGTAGCCGACGCCTCCTGGCCAGAAGACCACACTGAACCGGGTCAGGGTGCAGGGTGGGCGGCGCCCATTGTGCCACTGGCCGCGGTTGCGGTCCTGCGCCTGGCCTATCTCCTTCGGAGTGAGGACGGCGGGCCCCCGCCACGATACGGTCGAACACTCAGCCTCGCACGACGGCGGCTTCGATCCGCGTTCATCCCCGGCGAAAGTGGGAGCGGTCCCGTGAGAGCGACTGCGACCGGGAAGCGCATGGACCCTGAGACAGGACGATGCACCCGTTCGAATGACATGGAGTGACTTCAGGGTTCGGTTCGATTACGGTATGGTGACATTTGCCGACGAGCCATCTCCTGCCGGGTGTGCTCACCAGCACACGCAGAGCGCAGTGCCGGCGAGGTGAGCAGGTGACCGAACCAGACGAACAGGACCAAGCGATAGCGGAGCTGCGAGACCGCCTCTCCAAGCTGAGCGAAGCCAGCCTCCGCATCACCGAAGGCCTCGACTTCAACTCCGTGCTGCAGGGCGTGCTCGATGCCGCGCGCTCCCTCACTGGAGCCCGGTACGGTGTCATAACCCTTCACGACGATGCCGGAATCACGGGGGATTTCCTCTCCTCCGGGATGACCGCAGATGAGGCGAACCGGCTGTGGACGCTTCCAGACTGGCCGAAATACTTCGAGTACCTAGGCAAGATCTCTGGTCCCCTGCGAGTTCCAGACCTGCTCCGCCAACTCGATTCGGTAGGCCTTCCCGAACTGCCCATCCCGCTGGAAGTGAGCGAGAAGGTGTCGTTCCTGGCGTCCCCCGTCCTGCACCGGGGCGAGCGTGTCGGCAGCATCTACCTGGCTGAGAAGGAACACGGGCAGGAGTTCACCCAGGAGGACGAGGAGACACTGCTGATGTTCGCTTCCCAGGCGGCAATGGCGATCGCGAACGCCAGCAGGCACAGTGAGGAGCGGCGAGCGAGGGCCGACCTGGAGACGTTGATAGACATCTCCCCGGTCGGAGTCGTGGTCTTCGATGCCCTCACGGGAGTCCCAAAGTCAGTCAACCGGGAAGCCCGGCGCATCGTCGACATCCTGCGGAATCCGGACGAGACCCCGGAGCAACTGCTGGAGGTGTTGACATTCAGGCGCGCTGACGGGCGTGAGGTCTCGCTGCGGGAGTTCCCGATAGCGGAGCTTCTGAGCGTGAGCGAAACAATCAGAGCCGAGGAAATCGTGCTCGGCGTCCCCGATGGCCGGACCGTTACGGTGCTGCTCAACGCGACGCCCATCCTCTCTGATCAGGGAGCGGTCGAGTCGGTGATCGTCACCATGCAGGACATGGCCGACGTGGAGGAGATGGAGCGGCTGCGCGCCGAGTTCCTGGGCATGGTGAGCCACGAACTGCGCACGCCCCTGACCTCGATCAGGGGGGCGGCGACGACCATGCTGGAGGCTCCGTCGGACCTCGACCCAGCGGAGGTGCGGCAGCTCTTGCGGATCATCGTCGATCAGGCGGACAGCATGCGCGACCTGATCGGCGATCTGCTGGACGTGGCGCGCATCGAGACGGGCAGCCTGTCGGTCAGCCCCGAACCGGTCGAGGTGGCCGTACTGGTGGACCGGGCCAGAAGCGCCTTCTTGAACAGCGGGGGCAGAAACGGCCTCGACATCGACCTCGCGACAGACCTGCCCCTTGTCATGGCGGACAGACGCCGCATCGTCCAGGTGTTCGCCAACCTGTTTTCGAACGCATCGAGGCGCTCGCCGGAATCGTCCGTAATCAGGGTGCGCGCAGCCCAGGAGGGGGTCCACGTAGCGGTGTCCGTGGTGGACGAGGGGAGAGGCATAACGACCGAGCGCCTACCGCACCTGTTCCGCAAGTTCTCAAGAAACGAGGCTGAAGACCAGGGCGGCGACACAGGTCTCGGCCTTGCAATCTGCAAGGGGATCGTCGAAGCGCACGGCGGGCGCATCTGGGCGGAGAGCGACGGGCGGGGTCTCGGCGCTCGATTCACCTTCACGCTCCCATTAGTCGAGGACCCTACGAGCGAGCTCCGCCGGCCCTCCGCACCCTCACGATCCGGGGTAGGCTCGGGTGAGGCAGTCCTCGTTGTGGACGATGACCCCCAAACGCTGACGTACGTACGGAACGTGCTCTCCGACGCCGGCTATAACCCGATAGTGTCCGCCGACCCGAAGGAGGCCCTTGTCCTGGTAGGGGAGAATGAGGCCCACCTTGTCCTGCTGGACTTCATGCTCCCGGGCTTCGACGGGATCGAACTGCTGGGGGACATCCTCAGCCTGGCGGATATCCCGGTGGTTTTCCTCTCCGCCTACGGGAAGGACCACGTTATCGCTCAAGCCTTCGAGGCCGGGGCAACTGACTACATCGTCAAGCCCTTCTCACCGACCGAGCTCGTGGCCAGAGTCAGGGCGGCGCTCCGAAAGCAGAACGAACGCCACCGTAACGAGCCTTCCGAACCCTATGCGTTGGGCGATCTGGCCATCGATTACACAGAACGCCTCGTGACCGTTGCAGGCCGTCGTGTACAGCTGACAGCCACGGAGTACGGTCTGCTCTTCCAACTCTCAGCCAACGCAGGTCGAGTCGTAACGCATGACCAACTGCTGCGGAGGGTCTGGCGGCCTGACAAACCCGGCGACATGCGAGCGCTCCGCACTCACGTGAGGCGGCTCCGGCGCAAACTGGGGGAGGACGGAAGCACGCCCGCCTACATCTTTGCCGAACCGCGGGTCGGCTACCGAATGCCCCACGCGGAGCGGCAGCATGAAAGGGGAGAACCGCCACGTTCTGCTGAACGAGGACCACAGAGGCCTCCTGTGCAACGGTGACCCTCTTCATGGCAACTACTGCGGTAGCCGCGCAGTGTCAATGACGGATCGTTGCGCCCCCCGACGCCACCACGATGTCTCCGCTCACAAACGACGCTGCGTCGCTGCACAACCACGCGCACACCTCGGCTATCTCCTCGGGCCGGCCAAAACGCTGCATCGGCTGCGCACGCAGCGTCCGCTCTCGGCGGTCCGGGTCACGGGCCTCATCGCGCGCGTACAGGCCAGTGAGCATCGGGGTATCGATCGCGCCGGGCAGGATACAGTTCACCCTGATCCCCAAGGGAGTGTATTCGGCCGCGGCCGACTTGGTCAGTCCCTGCACCGCGTGCTTGCTGGCCACGTAGCCCGAACCGCGTGGAAAGCCGACCAGTCCCGCGGGGGAAGACACGTTGACAATGGCACCCGATCCCTGGGGGATCATCTGCTGCACCTCGTACTTCATGCAGAGCCACACGCCCTTCAGGTTGATGTCGATGACGGTGTCCCACTCCTCCTCGGTCTGCTCATGGATCATCTTGCCCGCGCCCAGCACCCCAGCGTTGTTGAACGCGTAGTCGAGCCGGCCATACTGTTCGACGGTCCGATCGACCATCGCCTCGACGTCCGAGGCGCGACCCACATCGGTCCGCACGAACGACGCCTCGCCGCCCTCCCCTCGGATGCCGTGCACCGCTGCCTCGCCCTCCGTTTCGCGCCGCGCCGCAATCACCACGCTCGCTCCGTCCCTTGCGAAGAGCTGAGCGGTTGCCAGGCCGATGCCTGAGTTGCCTCCCGTGATGAGCGCCACTCTCCCGTCGAAGCGTCCAGCCATCGGTGCCCTCCTCGCCGACGATTGCGCTCTATATTCGCCGCGCATGCCCTGCGGCACAAGTCGGCTCGCAGCGGTGGGGCGGGGGCAACGGCGGCCGGCAAGCGTCTCGGCGCTCGACCCCGCAGGCTCGAGTCCACCCGTGATGGGCACCCTGTCCATCGCTTATCATGGCGCCTTGAACCAACGGCGTTCGTCGAGTTGTCAGGAGGTGGAACCATGCTGGGCCTGGGACTTGCGTCAACCCACGTTGGCATGACTGAAACGCCGGACTCATGGAGGGCCGGCTTCGAGCGCCGCCTGGCGCGGTGGCCCGAGTTGAGGGAGTCGCTGCCGCTTCAACTGAAGATCGAGACCGACGAAGTGATGGAGGGCTACCAGCAACGGGTCGCCGCCGCCTTCAAGGTGTTGCGGGAGCAGGTAGAGGCCTACAAGCCGGATGCCATCATCATGGTGGGAGACGATCAGCACGAGATCTTCGACCACAGCAACGTCCCTGCGTTGGCCATCGTCACGGCTGAAGAGTTGTGGGGGGCGCACCGGGTCGCCTACGGCTCCTCGGAGGAGAGCCCGAGGGTCGATTACAAGACCAACCCCGAGCTGGCGCGCTACATCGCCAAGGGGCTCCTGAAGAAGGGATTCGATCTGGCCAACCTGGTCACGCTGGTCCCGCGAGGCAGCACCAAGGAGAAGGGACTGGGGCACATGATCACCGGCCTCGTGCCGATGGTGGACCCGGAGTACAAGATCCCCATCATTCCTCTCTACATCAACGAGTACTTCGCGCATCACAACGACTACTATCTGCCGTTGCCAAGTGCCGAGCGGTGCTACGACCTGGGCGTGGCGCTGGCCGAGGTCCTGGCGGACAGGCCGGAGCGCATCGCCATCTACGCCTCCGGTGGACTGTCGCATCCGGCCTCGGGAGGGGTGCCAAGGACCGCGGAGGGCGGCCTGCCGAACAACCTGCCCCTGGGCTACGTCGACGAGTTCCTCGACCGCTGGTTCCTGGACTGCCTGGAGCGCAACGATAGCGACGCGATAAAGAAGCTCTTCATCGTGGACTCCGAGTCGGTACGTGCGGGAAGCGGCGAACTCCGGGCCTGGATCACCGTGGCCGGCGCCATGGGCCGACCCGCCAAGGTCCTGGACTATATGGCCCACTGGCACCAGGTGTGCGGCCTGGGCTACGCCTATTGGCCGCCGAACTGACGCCCATCGGACGCCCAGCACAGGTTGGCCTTCCGGGAGAAGAAAGTCTCACTGCCGAAGCGCAGCCGATACTGGTGCCGAGGGTGGGACTCGAACCCACACGCCCTTGTGGACAGCAGATTTTAAGTCCGCGGCGTCTGCCATTCCGCCACCTCGGCACGCTCCAGTCGATTATAGAGTCACGCCACGCGCGGGGCACTGCATCCTGATGTTCCTTGCCCGCCCTCCTGCACCACGCCTAACATGAGCACATGACGAATGCCGCGTTCCGCAAGCTGCCCGCCGTGAGCGACGTCCTTGCACATCCCGCCGTCGCCGGGCTGCTTGCGGAAGGCTATCGCCAGGACGTCATGGCGAACGCGGTGCGCGAGCGCATCGCGACCGCGCGCGCCGCTGTCGCCCGGGGAGCGACGCCGCCGACGGCTGAAGAGGTAGCGCTCGACGTTACGACGCAGACGAGACGGAGTGAAGCACACTGGCCAGCGGCGGTGCTGAACGCAACGGGCGTCATCCTGCACACGAACCTGGGACGCGCTCCGCTCTCTGCCGAGAGCATCCGGGCCGCCGCCGCCGCTTCCGAAGGGTATTCGACCCTGGAACTGGACCTCGACGACGGGAAGCGCGGCAGCAGGCACGCGGCGGTCGCGGGGCTGCTGCGACAACTCACCAGCGCTCAGGACGCTATAGCAGTCAACAACAACGCCGGCGCGGTCATGCTCGGGCTCGCAGCCGTGGCCGCGGGGCGCGAGGTCATCGTCTCTCGCGGCGAGGCGAGCGAGATAGGCGGCGGCTTCCGCATACCGGACGTGCTCGCCCAGAGCGGCGCTCGACTCGTCGAGGTGGGAACGGTCAACAAGACCTACGCCGCAGACTACGAGCGCGCCATCACCGAGCAGACCGCCGCATTGCTGGTGGTACACCGCTCCAACTTCCGCGTTGTGGGGTTCACGCACGAGCCACCACTGGCGGATGTGGCAGGCGTCGGGGCAGCGCACAGCGTTCCCGTCCTACACGACCTGGGGTCCGGTGCGTTGCTGGACACCGCGCAGTTCGGCATACGTCACGAGACGATGCCGCAGGAGAGCCTGGCGGCAGGAGCAGACCTGGTCTTCTTCTCGGGCGACAAGCTGCTCGGAGGGCCGCAGGCCGGACTCGCCGCGGGGCGGTCCGATCTCGTCGCGGCGCTGCGAGGTCATCCCCTCGCGCGGGCCCTGCGTGCTGACAAGCTGACGCTCGCGGCACTGCACCAGACGCTGCTGCACTACGTCCGGGGCGAGGCCATGCAGAAGGTACCCGTCTGGCGCATGGTCTCGGCCTCTGAAGGAGAGCTCACGGAGCGCGCGCAAGCCCTGGCCGAGCGCATAGGCCCGGCCGCCACGGTCGCCGCCGGCGCGTCAAGGCTCGGCGGGGGCAGCCTGCCGAGCGACGAACTGCCTACCAGCCTCGTCCGCATCGACGCCTCCGGAGCGCGAGGACCCGACGAACTCGCGCGGCTGCTCCGCGTGGGTTCGCCTGCCGTCGTGGCACGTATCGAAGACGACCGGGTGCTGTTGGACCCACGCACGGTGCCGCCCGAGCGCGATGCGGAGTTGGCGGAAGCCGTTGGGAGGGCGTTCTCTACAGCCGAAGGCGCCTGAACGACGGCGCCATGAGCGCGATGAGTATCACCAGCGTCAGCCCCACCGTACCACCCACAACCCACGCGACCGACACGCCGTAGCTCTCCGCGATGATCCCGGCCACAACGCCGCCGAGCGGCTGCATCCCGATGTCCAGCATGTAGATGCCCATCACGCGCCCGCGCATGTAGTCCGGCGTGACGGACTGCAGGATCGTGTTGTTGGTGGTCATCACCACGATGAAGAAGAGCTGTTGGACGAGGAGGATGCCCCACGCCTGCCACCAGACGCCCACCTGCGAGAGCGCGAGAACAGCGATCGCCGCACCAGCGACCCCAACCAGGGAGAGCAGCCCCTTGTGCTCCACCGCGTGGAAGCGCGCAACGAACACCGCCCCGACGAAGCCGCCGACGCCCATGCCGACGTACATGAAGCCGAGCAGTCCGCCGTTCGGGTCGCCGAGGTCCTCGGCCACGTATCCGGGCATCTGGGTCTGGATGAAGGCCATGAGGGTGAGGGTGGGCACCAGGCTCAGGATGATGGCGTACCGAGGGGCTGACTCCCGGGCGACGTAGGCCAAACCTTCCCGAAGGTCTGCGAACGGGGACTGCACTTTGCGTCCCTCCCGTCCCTCAGCGAATTCAGCGCGGTAGGGCAACACGAGCAGGACGACGACGCCGTACAGCACCGCCTGCAGGAGGAAGTTCACCTCCGGCCCCAGTAGAGCGATCATGCCTCCCGCGATGCCGGGGCCGATCATGCGCATGGAGTTGAACGCCATGGAGTTCAGCGCTATGGCGTTCATCAGCCGCTCGCGCGGCACGGAGTTGCCAACGAGCGTCTGGCGGAGCGGGTTGTTGATTGCCCAGCCCACGCCGCTCAGGAAGGAGAAGGCGTGGAGGTGCCAGACCTCCTGCAATCCGAACTGCAGGAGAAGGGCGAACACCAGCGCGAGAACCGCCATGTAGGCCTGGTCCAGGAGGAGAAGGAAGCGGCGGTCGAACTTGTCTGCGATGACACCGGCGACAGGCGCGCCGAGCATGGGCAGGGCGCGCAGACCCAGAACGATGGAGACCTGGACATACGAGTTGGTGATATCGAACATGAGCCAGCCGAGCGTCAGCTGCTGGATCCAGGTCCCGGCGCTCGTGAAGATGGTACCGAACCAGAGGAGCCGGTAGTTCCGGTAGCGGAGCGCCGAAAACGTCCCGCTCCAGCCCCTGGCCTGCCTCGAGCGGGCGGACCGGTCGGCGGATTGGCGAGGTGCTTGCATGGGGTGTCGTTAAGGTTACCAGCAGCAGGGCAGCGCTGCGTCCGGCAGGGGAAGACCATCGGGGCCGCGCCGCGCGGCGAAGCGGTCCATCCCTGGCAGATTCACCGCAGAGACACACCCGCAGCAGCGCTCCGCGTGGCATCATCTTGAGATGATGCTGTACGTATGGATCGCGGTGGGGGTGATGAGCGTTTCGTTCGCCTCCATCTTCATCAGACTGGCGGAAGCGCCCCCGCTCACGGTGGCGGCTTACCGGATGGGCATCGCCGCCGTCATCGTCGGCGTGACCACCGGGATCGCAGGACGCGGCGGGTTCGCCGCGGTGCGCCGCTTCGACCTCCCACTCCTCGGAGGTTCGGCATTCTTTCTCGCGGCCCACTTCGCCCTGTGGACCACGTCGCTTTCGCATACGTCGGTGGCGAGTTCGGTGCTGCTCGTCACAACGACGCCCATCTTCGTCGCCGTTCTTGCCCACTTCACTTCCCCGGACAAGGTCGGACGGCTCACGGCGCTTGCGGTAGTAGTGAGCATGGCCGGCGGTGTCGTCATCGCGGCGGGCGACTGGGCAGAGGGCGAGCGCCACCTGCTGGGCGACGCGCTCGCTCTCGCCGGTGCGGTAGCAGTGGCTGGCTATCTCCTGGCGGGGCGACGCGTGCGCGGGCACATCCCCAACCTGGCCTACGTCACGATCGTCTACGCCATCGCGGCAGTACTGCTGCTCGCGGCAGCCGTGGGGAGCGGCGCGCCGATGCTCGGCCTCCCGATGGAGTCGTACTTCTGGATGGCGATGGCAGCGGTCCTGCCGCAGGCTGTGGGACACTCGCTGTTGAACTGGGCCCTGGGCTACCTGCCAGCGGTCAACGTGACCCTGGCGGTGCGCGGCGAGCCGGTGCTTGCGACGCTGCTCGCGATCCCGGTCCTAGGGGAGGTGCCGCCGTGGACGGTGCTGCCCGGCGGAGCGCTGCTGTTGCTGGGTGTCTACCTGGCCGTGCGGAGCGGAGAGGCACGGCGAGCCAACGTATAATCGGCGGGCGATGCTGGCCGAACTCACTGTCCGCAATCTCGCCGTCATAGAGGAGACTCGCCTCGCATTCGGGCCGGGACTGAACGTCATCACCGGCGAGACAGGAGCAGGCAAGTCCCTGCTGGTGGACGCGCTGGTGTTCGTGCTCGGCGGTGGGGCAGACCGGGGGATGATGCGGCACGGCGCAGACTCGACAAGCGTCGAGGCGGTCTTCTCAGTCAGGGAGCGGCATGCTCACGAGGCACTTTCCGAGCTGGGCGTGGAGGTGGATGAGGAGGACGGGACCACCGTGCTTTACCGCGAGGTGCACAAGGAAGGCCGCACGGTCTCACGCCTCAATGGACGCGCGGTGCCTGCGAGCGTCCTGCGGGCCGTCGGCGGAGCGCTGGTGGACATCCATGGGCAGGGCTCGCACCTGTCGCTGCTCGACCCCCATTTCCAGATGCGGGTCCTGGACGACTTCGGCGGTCTCGGCGACCGGCGCAGCGCCGTCGAGAGCGCGGTTGCGCAGACGCAGCGCCTGCGCGGCGAACTCACCGACGCCGACGCCGCAACGCGGGAAGCGGAGCAGCGGCGCGACCTGCTCGCGTTCCAGGTAGACGAGATCGAAGCTGCCGAGCCCGTGGACGGCGAGGAGGAAGCGCTCCTGCGTGAGCGAAACATGCTCGAGCACGCCGAGAGCGTGCGCGACGCCTGTACCGCCGCCTACCACGCGCTGAGCGAGGGCGACCGCAACGCTATCGACCTCGCCGCTGAGGCGCTCAATCACCTGCGACGCTCTCCGGGGGCGGCGGAGGCGCTGGCCGTCCAGATCGAAGCGCTGGAGTCCGCCGTCGCTCAGTTCACCGACGCCGCACGGGAGGTGCGGAACCTAGCTGAGAGCGTGGAGTCCGACCCGGCACGGCTGGCGGAGATCGAGGAGCGGGTCGCACTCCTGCGCCGTCTCAAGCGCAAGTACGGCGACTCCGAGTCGGCCGTGCTTGCTTTCGCCGAGGATGCCCGCGCGCAACTGGAGCGCATGGAGAATGCTGACGAGCGCCGCGAGCAGTTGGAGCGCGCGTTGACCGAAGCGTCTCGTGAGGCGGGCGCGGTCGCCGTCGAGTTGTCGGAGGCGCGCCAGCGTGCGGCAACGGCTTTGCAGGACGCGGTGGCGGCGGAGCTGCGGGAGGTGGGCCTGGAGCGCGCATCATTCGATGTCGCAGTCGAGCGGGAGGAGGCCGACGACGGCCTGCCAGCACCAGACGGCGGACGCTATGTGTTCCGGAGGAGCGGGATCGACCGCGTCACCTTCCGGGCGCGGACGAACCCCGGAGAGGAGTCGCGCCCACTGGCGAGGGTGGCGTCCGGCGGCGAGACGTCACGGATGATGCTGGCGCTCAACGGTGCGCTGCAGACGGCGTCCGGTGCGCCTTCGCTGGTGTTCGACGAGATAGACGCGGGCATCGGCAGCCGGGCAGGCGACGTGGTGGGGAGGAAGCTGTGGACCGTGGGCAGGCGGGCGCAGGTGCTCTGCGTCACGCACCTGCCGCAGATCGCGGTGTGGGCTGACACCCACTTCCGGGTGGGGAAGGCTGTGCAGGACGGGAGGACGTACTCGGGCGCGGAGTCACTGAGCGACGAAGCGCGGGCGGAGGAGATCGCAGGGATGCTGGGCAGCGGTGCGAGCGTCGCGCAGGTTGCACGGGAGATGCTGGAACGCGCCGCGAAGGGAAAGAGGGTTCCCTCTCCTGAGGGAGAGGGCGACGCGCCTTAGCTCGTGGGGAGGGCCTACCGGTGCGGGGTGAGGGTCCCCTACGCCGCTGTCCGCCTCGCTCAGCAGCCGCACCCGCGGTGGACCAGGTCGGGTGGGGAGCCTGCTCCGGTCCCCGCGGACTCGGCCTGGGCGTCGCCCTCGATGGCGGCACTCATGGCGGCGATGGCCACCTCGATCTGGCCGTCGTCCGGCGGGCGGGTCGTCATCGACTGCAGGGCAAGGCTCGGCAGCGTGCCCGCGCGCACGATCGCGTTACCTGCGTGCGCGGCGTTCATGCGTATCACCTCGTAGGAGACGCCCGCTATCAGGGGGATGAGGACGATGCGGGAGGCGATGCGGATGGGCAGGTCCGGGGTGCCAAGGAATGCGAAGACGATGATGGAGACGATCATGACCGTGAGGAGGAAGGCGGTGCCGCAGCGCGGGTGCGCCGCCGGGAACAGCCGCACGTTCGCGTTCTCCAGCGGCAGGCGGGCCTCCTGGGTATGGACGGTCATGTGCTCCGCGGCGTGGTAGCCGAAGACCCGCCGGATGCTCGGCATGAGGCCGATGAGCGCGAGGTAGGTGAAGAAAACGCCGAGGCGCAGGACTCCCTCCGCGGTGTTGCTCAGGATGGAGTTGTCCGTGAACCGGTCCACGAACCCGTGGGTGATGAGCAGCGGCAGGATGAAGAACAGGCCGATGCCGAGCACGACCGACGTGGCGAGAGTGATCGCCATCGCGACGGCTGGAATGGGCTGTTCGTCCTCCTCGGTCTCGCCGGATGAGACCTGCGCCGACCAGGTGAGCGCGCGCATACCGACGACGAGCGACTCTGAGAGGACGAGGGTGCCGCGGATGAAGGGGATGCGCCGGAAGCGGTTGACGCTCCACGTCGGAATGGGGCGGGTGATGGTCTTGATGACGCCGGTGGGATGCCGCGCGGCCACGGAGTAGACGTGCCGCCCGCGGATCATCACGCCCTCGATGACCGCCTGGCCTCCGTAGACCGAATACTGCTGTGCCTGCGCCATGCCCTCACCCCACCTTCATCCTGGCCTTCTCCCTGGCAAGGATAGGGGATAGCGCCGGGGAGAGGAGAACGCGCATGGGGTCCTACTGGAGGTTGAAGCGCCTCTTGAGGCGCTCCACGCGGCCTTCCGTGTCGACGATGCGCTGCTCGCCGGTGAAGAACGGGTGGCAGGAACTGCAGATCTCCACCTTGATCTGGGGCTTCGTCGCGCCTGTCGTGAAAGTAGCCCCGCAGGAGCAGGTCACAACGGCGTCCGGGTAGTAGTCCGGGTGTATCTCTGTCTTCATCGTCCGTGTCTGCTCCGTTACGCCGGCGACACGTTGGCGCGCTTGCGCAACTTGTTGGCGTGGTCGAAGGTCACCTGGCCGTCCACCAGCGCGTAGAGGGTGAAGTCCCGCCCCATGCCGACGTTGACACCGGGGTGGATCCTGGTGCCGCGCTGGCGCGCGATGATGGTGCCTGCGCGGACGCTCTCGCCCGCGAACCGCTTGACTCCGAGGCGTTGGCCGTGGCTGTCCCGTCCGTTCCTGCTGCTGCCGCCAGCTTTCTTGTGTGCCACGAGCGAACCTCCTATCCGGCGACGATCTGCTTGATGGAGAGCCGGGTCACCTGCTGCCGATGGCCGCTCTTCACGTGGTAGCGCGTCTTGGGCTTGTACTTGAGGACGACGACCTTGTCCGCCTTGCCCTGCCGCGCGACCTCGGCGACGACCTTCGCGCCGTCTACGCGCGGCTGGCCAACGGTCACCTTGTCACCCTTCGAGACGAGGAGCACGTTGTCCAACTCGACGGAGTCGCCCTCATCGCCGGGCAGCTTCTCCACGGTGATGGAGTCGCCCTCCTGAACACGGTACTGCTTTCCACCTGTTTGTACGATAGCGTAGTCCATGACAACCAATAGATTCTATGCGATGGTCCGCTGAGCGGCAAGGGGAGCCCGACGCGTTGCCGCGCCTGCCGGAGGGAATCCTTCCCGGCCAGTCGGCCGAACTCCTACGACCACTCCCCACCGCGCCAGCGACCCTCACCCACGCGCTGAAGCGCGTTGCCCCATTCGACAAGCTCAGGGCAGGCTCTCTCCCAGAGGGCGAGGGGCCGGACAGGGCACCCACAGGTGCCCCTACACCAGGCAAAGGGGTGCGAGGTTCCTGCCTGCGCAGGAACGACGGGACGCTATTCTCATGGGAACAGGAGAGGGCGAGAGATCAGGCGTTGCTGTACTTCTCCAACGCCTCGTCAGTGAAGTTGGCGTTGGTGAAGATCTGCTGGATGTCTTCCAGCTCCTCGATGTTGTCCAGCAAACGCAGCGTCTGGCCCGCGTGCGCACTGTCGAGGTCGATCGTGTTCGACGGCACCATGGTCACGGTGGCCTGCGCCGGCTCCACGCCGGCCTCCTTGACCGCTGCGGCTATGGGCTCCAGTCCGTTCGGCGCGCCCGTGATCTCCAGGACGCCGTCCTCGACCCTGAAGTCCTCGGCGCCCGCGTCGATGGCGGCGAGGGCGATCTCCTCCGCCTGCTCTTCGGAGACTTCCTCGACGGTGACGACGGACTTGCTCTCGAACATCCAGGCGACGGACCCGGCCTCGCCGAGGTTGCCGCCGCCGCGCGAGAAGACGGCGCGGACGTTGGAGGCGGTGCGGTTGCGGTTGTCGGTGAGCGCCTTCACCATGATGGCGGCGCCGCCCGGCGCATAGCCCTCGTAGACCATCTCCTCGAATGAGACGCCGTCGCCGCCGATGCCGAGGCCCTTCTTGATGGCGCGGTCCACATTGTCCGCGGGCATGTTGGCGGCGCGGGCCTTGTCCATCATCAGCCGTAGCCGGAAGTTCATATTGGGGTCCCCGCTCCCGCCTTCACGCGCGGCGACGGCGATGTCACGCGCGAGCTTGGTGAAGAGCGCGCCCTTCTTTGCATCCAGCGCGGCCTTCTTGTGCTTGATGGTGGACCACTTCGAGTGACCGGACATACGGAGGCACCTCTACCTGGATTCGACAGCAGCAGGATAGGACAAAACCGAGCCCACGTTCTACCCGCGGGCAGCTGAGCCCCGCCTGCGTGGAGAGCGCCGGGCCGGCTTCGCACGTGGCGGTCGCAGCACACGCCACGCCAGTCCCTCAGGCACCGCAACGGTCATGCGACCGGCGTCCACGTCCACGCCGGCGATGACGTCCGCCACCGCCGGGAGCAGCAGCTCAGCGCTCTCCCCGGTTACGACGTACACGTCGTTCGCTCCGGTGGCGATGATCTCGGTGAGCGTCCCCAGGTGTTCGTCTGCCTCGTCCACGACGGCCATGCCGACGAGCTGGTAGTGATAGTAGGAGCCGGGTGGAGCATCAGGCGCCTCGTTCGTGGGAACGCAGAGCGGTCCGCCGCTCAGAGCCGTCGCCTCGCTGCGGGTGGAGACCTCAGTGAACCGCACGAGCAGGAGGCCGCCCGGCGTTCCCTGGACATGGTCGACGTGGAGGTCCTGGTCGCCAGCTATGAGGCGCGCCCCGCGGCGGAAGCGCAGGGGGTTGTCGGTCTCCGGCTGAACACGCACACGACCATCACTGCCATGCGCGCCCAGGATGACGCCGACGGTGATGAGCAGGTCGGGCTGTTGCTGCGGCACGTTGCCGGGGGCTGGCGGCACGAGGCGGGATCAGACGATCTCGAGGCTGGTGCGGGTGCCTTCCTTGATGGCGGCGACACGGAGCAGCACACGCATCGCCTGCGCCACTCGACCCTGCCTCCCGATCACCTTCCCCTTGTCATCCGGGTGGACTTCCAGCTTGATGATGATCTGGCCGTCCTCTTCTTCCTCGGTGACTTTCACGTCGTCGGGATGAGTGGCGATGGCCCTGGCGATGTATTCCACCAGTTCCTTCATGGGCTACCCCGCTTTCTCGACCACTCCTTGCGTCTGGAGTATGCGCTGGACAGTCTCCGTGGGTCTGGCGCCGACGCCGAGCCAGTGACGGGCTTTCTCCTCGTTGACCACGACGGTGGGCGGGTCCGTAAGGGGGTTGTAGTGTCCAACCTGGTCGACGAACCTGCCGTCGCGGGGCGACCGTACGTCGGCCACCACGATGCGATAGCTGGGCTGCTTCTTCTTGCCTACTCGGCGCAGACGGATCCGGAGCATAGGTAATCGTCGCCTCCACAAGCGTTGGACGGTACAAGCCTACAGAGTCTACCACTCAGACAAGAGTTACGGAAGGGGAGGTCAGCGTCCCGCGCTCAACCGGGAGATGAGCGGCTCCGGGAGACCGACCTGCTCCATCGCCCGCTGCGTGGCTGCGATGTCATACGCGGCCCGGCGCAGCGAAAGCACGCCGGTCTCGCTGTCGTACACGGCGTAGGCGGCGCGCGGGTCGTGGTCGCGAGGCTGCCCCACGCTCCCCGGGTTCACGACGAGACGCCCCCCGTCCCGCGTCACGTCCAGTCCACCGGGCCCCGGAAGCGACGCGCCGCCACCGGCCTCGAATGCGAACTGGTGATGGGTGTGGCCGACGAGCACGTCCCTCGTATCGACCCGGGCGAGCGCGTCCATGGCGTCCGCGTATCCGGTGAGGTACTCCCAGAGCGGGTCCCTCGGCGCTCCGTGCACGAGCGTGAACCCGGCAACGGCCACGGCGTCCGGAAGACCCTCCAGGTAGGCATGGGCCTCCTCGTCCAACTGCGCACCGTTCCACAGACACGCCTCGCGGGCGGCGGAGTTGAACGTCTGGAGGCTGATGCGCCCGATCGCTCCGGCGTCGTGATTGCCCTGTATGCAGACCGCTTCGAGCGAGCGCAGGCGGCGGACGGTCTCGAGCGGCCATGGCCCGTAACCCACGATGTCCCCAAGGCACCACACGCCGTCCACCGGGCCATTCGCCTCGGCCTGGGCGATAACAGCATCAAGTGCAGTGAGGTTGCTATGCACGTCGCTGACGATGAGTGTCCGCATACGGGTCATCCTACTACCAGCGGCGTTAACGGACGCTGCATGACAGGCATCCGCCGACCTGCCGCCATCGTCGAAGGCCTCTCGTGGAGTCCATGGCATGACGCAGCCCGCCAGCGAACCCGAGCAGACAGGCCCGCAGTCATTCTTCGGTCTTTCGACGCTGGTCATCGAACAGCCGGCGTAGAGATGCAGGCCGCACACCTGCCAGCCATAATGGGCTGCGCCGGCAGCACGCGCGGGGAGGTCCCATGACGACACGAGACGCAGGCACGGAAGAGCTTACGGCGCTGTGGGCGAGATTCGGCGCTGAGCTGACGTACGCGGACCTGCCCGAGGCCGTGCGGCGCACGGTCCGCGCAATCACGCTGGACACGCTCGCGACCTCTCTCGCAGCGAACACGCTCGGCATCGGCATCCCGCAACTGCTCGCGTGGGCGCGGAAGGCAGGCGGAGCGGAGGAAGCGACGCTCATCGGACTTCCGGACAGGCTGCCTGCCGCCGCGGCAGCGATGGTGAACGGCGGCATGGCGCACGCGCTGAACTTCGACGATACGACCGCGGTTGGCTCAGGCCACCTCGGACCCGTGACGCTGCCGACGGCGTTCGCCGCGGCAGAGCTGCGCGGCGGGGCCAGCGGCAGAGACCTCATGACCGCCCTCGCGGCGGGGATGGAGCTGATGTCGCGCATCGGCATCGCCATCACCGCCAGGGTGGGCGCGTTCACGGAATCGAGGCCGCAGCCGACGCAGATGCCGGGCTGCCTCGCGGCGGCGATGAGCGCGTCGCGCATGCTGGGCTTCGCGGCGCAGGAGACACACAGCGCGCTCGGGCTCGCGTTCATGCAGGCGTCCGGGGGACGGCAGCCGGTGCTGGAGGGACGCCCCGCGAAGGCGATCTACGCTGCGTTCTCCTGCCAGGCCGGGATGCAGAGCGCGCTGCTGGCACGCGAGGGGCTGCTGGGCGACTGTGACGCGTTCGAGGGCGAGGCAGGCTTCTTCCCGACATACTACGGCGGCGTATTTGACCGATCAGCCATGAGCGACGGACTCGGCGAAGAGTGGCGTTTGCTGAACGTGGGGATCAAACCGTGGCCCACAACCGGCGTGGCCCACGTTTTCATAGAGGCCGGGGCGAACCTCCGCGCGTCCCGAGTGCCGGACCCGTCTGCGGTGGCCCACGTGCTACTGCGCGGCGAGCCGCACATCCGCACATTCTGTGAACCAGTGCAGACGAGGCGCAATCCGCAGGCGCCGGTCGAAGCCGAGGACTCGATCATCTTCGCGACGGCACGCGCCCTCACGACCGGCAGCGTAACGCTGGCCGACCTCCAACCCACGCCCCAGGGACTGTTCGAGGAGACCGCCCTCCGCATCGCCAACGTGACCGATTACGAGGTGGACGAATCGCTCGGCAAGTCCGGCGTCGTGGAGGTGACGCTGGCCAGCGGCGAGACGTACTCGGAGCGGGTAGACGCCGCCCCGGGCCACCGCGACAACCCCTTGACCGACGAACAGCGCCACCAGAAGTTCCGCGAGTGCGCCGTTCATGCGGGCACGGCGCTCAGCGACACGACCATCAACGAGGTGATCGACATGACGGAACGCCTCGACGAGGTCGTGGACGTGACGGACTTCCTCCGGCTGCTACGGGGTGGTTGAACCGCGTTGACAGGCGCGCCCCGCGGGGCGTACAACCATGCGGAATCGAGAACCATGCGAGGAAGCCAACCATGCTTTCGACCCAGGACAACGAAAGACTGACCCGTGTCGGGCCCGGCACGCCGATGGGTGAGGTGATGCGGCGCTACTGGCAGCCCGTCCTCGTCTCGCACGAGCTGCCGCACCCGGACTGCGACCCCCTGCGGGTGCGCATCCTCGGCGAAGACCTCGTCGCGTTCCGTGACACGTCAGGCCGCGTTGGGCTCATGAGCGAGTGGTGCCCCCACCGCCTGACGTCGCTCTGGCTGGGCCGGAACGAGGAGAACGGGATCCGCTGCGTCTACCACGGCTGGAAGTTCGACGTGGACGGGGCGTGCGTGGACATGCCGAACGAGCCCGCGGAGTACGACTTCAGCCGCAAGGTGCGCGTCACGGCCTACCCCACGGTGGAGCTGGGCGGCGTCATCTGGACGTACATGGGGCCGAAGGAGCAGACGCCGCCGGAGCCTTCATTCGAGTTCACGCGGCAGCCGCAGACGCACAGGCACGCCTCCAAGGTGATCGAGGAGTGCAACTGGCTGCAGGCGCTGGAAGGCGGGATCGACTCCGTGCACTCGTCGTTCCTCCACCGGAAGTTCGGCACGGGCGGGGCGACGGGGCTGGACGGACTGCGGGCCAAGGCGACCGCCTCCAAACTGGAGGTGGAACCGACGGACTACGGCTACCGTTATGGGTCGATCCGCCCTATTCCCGGGGAGGACGCGAACTACGTCCGCACCTACCACTTCGTGATGCCCCACATACAGATCCGAGCGGCGCAGCTGAACAACGACGGCTCCTGGTTCAAGTTCAAGATCGCCGGGCACCACTGGGTGCCGATGGACGACGAAAACACGATGGTGTGGAACTGGTTCTACACACTGGACGACCCGCTCACCCAGGCCGAGCGCGACGAACTCGCCAACGGGAACGGCCCGGACTACGTCGACCAGACGACGTGGCGCAGCTTCCGCAACCCGCGCAACAACTGGATGATCGACCGCGAGCTGCAACGCACGGACACGTTCACCGGCATCGCGGGGATCAACTCGCAGGACCGGGCGGTGCAGGAAGCGATGAAGCCCATCGTCGACCGCAGCCAGGAGCACCTCGGGCAGACGGACCGCGCCGTCATCACAGCGCGGAAGATGCTCATGCAGGCGACCCGTGCGGTCGAGGACGGCGGAATGCCCCTCGGCGCGAACGACTCCTACTACCACATCCGTGCGATAGAGGAGGTGCTGCCGGGCAACGTCCGGTGGCAGGACGCGCTCATGCAGAAGATGTACGTGGGCGCAGCCTAGGGATGCTCTGAACAAGTCCCCACAGGGGCTTGCGGAAGCATAGCAT
>JAPPHT010000065.1 GCA_028874795.1 Chloroflexota bacterium | reverse complement strand
CTATAACCCGCACCATCCCCAGTACCCTCAGGTCGCCCGGCTGCGCGAGGCCGCAGCACGGGTGTTGGCCGCACAACAGGAGTGGGACCCGAACGAACAGGGGTGGATTGCCTTCGCATTGACGGTCGTACAGCCTGCTCCCGAACTCGCCATAGCGGAGGTAGCGGGGGCACTGGGAGGAGTAGCGGACGCGCTGCAGGCCACCCCTGCGGATGCTGGCATTCCATGCTGTTCGCTCTACCGTGACCGACAGCAGATTCGGGTAGTGCGGTACGCTGCGCAGAAGGGAGATACTCCGGCCTACAGCGTCCGCATCAGGATCATCGGAGACCCGCCCTGATGTTGAAGCAGTTCCTCGACATCATCGAATCGGCTGCCTCAGGGCTATCCACCTCCCCGCCCGTGTTTGGTCCCCACTTGCGCTACAGGAACTGCAATCGCAGGAGCACGGCAGCGTCCGTGGGAGCCTGAGGGTACCCACGCGAAGGTGATGCGGAGGCAGTGGGAGGGGTTTGGGTGGTAGCATCTGGCTGGCGTTCCTTGCAGCGGGGTAGGCTTTGGGAGGCCCAAAGCCACCCCCAGAGCGCAGGAGCTCCTCTTCATCCTTCAGCAGGCACCGGCCGCCCACTTCTTCTGCGGGTCAGGTTGCACAGGGAGCGAGTCATGGCACGGCAAACAGCGGAAATGGCGGACCGGCCCCCGCGGACCGGCTCTAGGCTGCGGGGTGTCTTACCGTGGGCCGTAGCCACCCTGCTGCTGGTCGCGGCATGTGAGCAGGCGCACATCTCCACCTCCACGCCAGTTCCCCAGGCAACGGCGGCTCATTCAGCGACGCCGACTCCCATGCCGGAGCCTACGGCCACACCAAACTCCACCTCCGCCACGCCGACACCCGAACCCACGGCGACTGCAGCACGGGAGCTTCCCGCGCTTCCCTTTGACTCTTCAGTGGTTCGCGGCGCCCTCTCCAACGGTCTGAGCTATTACATCAAGCACAACGAGGAGCCGAGAAACCGGGCGCAGATCGCGCTGGCCGTAAGGGCCGGCTCCATCCATGAAGAAGAGAGCCAACGGGGGCTGGCGCACTTCGTAGAGCACATGGCATTCAACGGGACGGAACGCTTCGCCAAGCAGGAGATTATCGATTACCTCGAATCCGTAGGCAGCAGCTTTGGCCCTGACTTGAACGCAAGGACCGGCTTCGATGACACGCTATATTTCTTCGAGATTCCAACAGACGACCCTGAGGTCACTGAGACTGCCTTCCAGATCCTGAGCGACTGGGCCTATGGGATCGCCTTCGATCCGGACGAGGTCGAGCTGGAGCGGGACGTCGTATTGGAGGAGTGGCGCCTCTACCAAGGGTTCAATTCGCGTCTTGAGGACAATCTGCTCCAACTGCTCTTCGGCTCCACGCTCTACGTTCAGCGAACGCCCATAGGCCTGCCGGAGGTCATTGAGGCAGCGCCGCCTCAACTCCTTCGAGACTACTACGAGCGCTGGTACAGGCCTGACCTGATGGCCGTGATAGCCATCGGCGATTTCGACGTCGAGGCGGTCGAGGCCAAGATCGTGGAGCATTTCGCGCCGCCGCCCGAGGGAGAGGCCAGTCAGGACCGCGCCGCCGTAGCGTCCCCCACCAGCCGGCCGGTGTTCGACGTTCAGAGCCATGAGGATCCGTGGATCGAAGTGTTCACCGACGCCGAGTCACCAGGAACCCAGTTCGTGCTGATACGCAAGCTGCCCCCTGATCGGGGTCAAGACTACGCAGCATTCCGGCGGTTCGTGGTCGAACGGCTTGCGTTCATGATGCTGAACGCGCGGCTCGACGAGCGCGGCCAGGTCGAAGACCCTCCTTACCTGTTCGCGCAAGCCGGGCGTTCTTCCTACGTGGAACCCCTGGACATCGTGACGTTCTCAGCCTGGGTGGAGTCGGGCGGCATCGAGAGCGGTCTGGCCGCTGTGCTGGAGGAGATACAGCGTGTCCATCAGCATGGCTTTACCGTAAGCGAACTCGACAGGGAGAAGAGCAACCTGTTGAGGTTGGTGGAGAGCCTGTACAAGCAGCGAGACCAGGTGCCGTCGCAGAATTTCGTCGACGAGTACGTGGACCACTTCCTGACCGGAACGCCCGCTCCGGGCATCGAGGCTGAGTGGGCGCTGTACCAGGAACTGCTGCCCCAGATCTCCCTGGACGCCTTCGATGAAGTGACGGCCTCTTGGACGAGACTGGAAGACACGTCGCTTCTGATTGTCCGGCCCGCGGAGACCGAATCCCTTTCGGATGAACAACTGCATGCAGCAACGTTGGCGCAGCTCGAAACGGCCGATGCGTTGGAGGTGACCGCCTATGCGGACGATCTCGGAGATGTGCCGTTGCTGGCGACGATTCCCACTCCCGGGAGCATAACCAGCGAAGAACAGATCGAATCCATCGACGCCCTGAAGTGGACGCTCTCCAACGGCATCACCGTGATCGCAAAGCAGACGGACTTCCGCGACGATGAAGTGGTTTTCACAGCTTTCAGTCCCGGCGGGCACTCGCTGGTGGACGACGACGACTATGCATCCGCCACGTACGCCGCCGGGTTGATCGGAGGAAGCGGCGTCGGCGACCACGACAGCGTGACCTTGGACAAACTGCTCGCTGGCAAGAGGGTATCGGTGTCGCCCTTCATCGACGAGCTCTTCGAAGGACTACGCGGCAGCGCCTCACCGGACGATATGGAAACCCTGTTCCAGCTGATTACGCTCTACGCCACCCAGCCTCGGATGGACCCGGTCTTCTTCGAGAGGTACGAGGCAAGCCTGCGCAGCGTCGCCGAGACGAACGCCGCCGATCCGGACTCGGTTCTCTTCGACACCGCCAGGACTGTACTGGCCCAGAACCACTTCCGCGCCCGCCCCCTCACCGTCGCGCTACTGGACGAGTTAAGCATGGAGCGCGCCGAGGCGGTGTACGACGACCGTTTCGCGGACCTCGGCGACGCGACGTTCGTCTTCGTGGGAGCGTTCGACTGGAACACCCTGCGCTCCCTGGCGGCCACCTACCTTGCAAGCCTTCCTGCCACTGGACGGGCCGAGCAGTGGTCGGACCGGGACATCGACCCTCCGACGGGCGTGGAGGACCACATCGTCCGCAAGGGCATCGAACCGCGCAGCAACACGGTGCTGGTGTTCGCCGGGGATATGGAGTGGAGCCGCCAAGAGGCGTTCAACCTCAACGCCGCAGGGGAGATGCTCGGCATTCGTCTGCGCGAACGGGTACGCGAGGAACTGGGCGGCACCTATGCCATTGGAGTGAACGCGGGCAGTTCCAGCCTTCCTGACCCCGAGTACCGGATGTCAGTCATCTTCGGTAGCGACCCGTCCAGGACGGAAGAGCTGTTCGGAGAGGTCCTGGAGGAAGTGGAATGGTTGCGCACGGGCGGTGAGCAGGAATACTTGGACAAGGTCAAGGAACTTCTGCGCAGCTCGAGAGAAGAGCAACTCCGCGAAAACGGGTTCTGGCTGAGCCAGATCAGAGCTGTCGGCCAGAGGGGCGAGCCTTTCTCGGAGATAATCGGTTTCGATGCTCTGCTGGAGGCGTTGGCCTTGGAGGATATCGCGGAAGCAGCAGAGCGCTACTTCACGGACGACCGGTACGTCCGCGTGGTGCTTTTCCCGGAAGAGAGTGGTCCCTGAGAACCTCACGCCGAGTTTGCCACTCCGCTGGCAACTGCCGAGGTTTGCACAGAATGCGGCTGTGGCCATCTGGGAGACCAGGACTTGTGCTAGTCGGCCCTCTGAAGTCTGGGTGGGAAACCGCTGGCGTTGTCGAATCCGTAAACTACAGAGCGGCCCCCGATTTGCGTAGAACTCCGCACCGACCCTTGCCTTCAACCAGCTTCGCAGTCTGAGCCCGGGAGTGCAACTTCCTGTATACCGCTCGCGTCTCGGCTTGAATGCCACGAGTGATAGGGCTAGAGAATCATCTTTGGGGGCTTCTCACTGACGAAGTGGATGACCGCCCGCCCTCGCGGAACGTCTTTGCGCTGGAGTTCATCGAGGACGATTGTAAGGTCAGGGGATGCGGCTCTCACCCTCCCCTTGAACACCGCGATGTGGCAGTCGGGGTACTTCCTCTTCAGTTCCTCATGGTGCTCCGTGAAGTATCGTCCGTCCTTTGGTGAACTGCTTGTACTCGGCCATGAGAACGTCGTCTCTGGGGATATCGTAGGTTGTCATCGCTCATCGACTCCTTACCATCCACCCTCGAAAGTCAACCTGTCGGCGCGACATCAAAATAGCACTCATCAAGATATTCCGAGGCTAGGAGGACGCTCCCGAATTTGACAGCAGTTGTACGCCGGATGGCCTATGATGGCATAGGACGGCAGACCCCCCCTTAGGAGACGGCAACCGTGCCCCGCGTCGAAGACCTCATCCCCCCTGAGAAGCCGCCAGAACTGACGGCACTGGACTATCGGGCTATGGCCACGGTTATCCCGCCGCTCCCCATCGGCGAGGTCGGCGGCATGTACATCTCCCATCGACATGAGAACCCCACCGAGTACTTCGGCCACAGCATCGACTACCCCCACGTGTTCGACGTGCTGCTTGAGGATATCACCGGCCAGACCGAGCCGACGATATGGATGAGCGCGACCCCTAGGAGTTCCGCCACATCATCGACTTGCTGGACTCCCTGCCGGAGACCGGACGGCTCTTCATGTCCGGCCTCGGGTTGGGGGTGGCTCTCCGATTGGGCGGCGACCGCATCAGGGAAGCCACGGTGGTGGAGCGAGACCCCCGGCTGGTCGACCTCGTCTGGAAGCACATCGAGCGCCCCCGGATGGGAGTTGGTCGTCTCCGACATCGAGGACTATCTGGTGGCCAACGCCGACCAGAACCCTGAGCGGTACGACCTCGTCTACCTCGACACGTGGGACAGCGGCGACTTCTACCACCCGGGATGGGCTACGAAGTTGGCGAGGCTGGCGCAGCCCACACTGGTGCCGGATGGCCGGACGGTTCTGTGGACGTACGACCACATGGTCAGGGATCTGCGGGATATGCTGACGATGGTGGCGGTGGCCTGCCAATACGGGCACATGTCCTACGAGGCCGACCCCGGCCTCCATGAGTTCTCAAAGGACAGACTGCCGCTCGCGCCGTTCGCACGGTGGTGTCTGGGCAAGCCGCGAACACCCCGCGAGGTGGCACAGGAGATAGAGGCCGAGACAGTCCGGTGGTGCGCCGGAGATCGGGAGGGGCTTACCAAGCGGACGTAGGCGCTATCAATCAGTAGGAGGAAGCATGCAAGTAGAAGAATCCAAACGGCAACTGATGGCAGCAGTACAGGACTCGCTCAAAAACATTGATATGGGGGTAGTGTCATACGTGTCTGGCAGAGACTCTGCGTACCGTAGTGTTGCTGTCGAATTGCGAAAGCTATTGCTCGACAAAAAGGCTATTGGTTCCTTTGTGAGAGCATCGAAACCCTCCAATCTGTTTGAGTTGGCCTTCGGCAAGGGTGACCGCATATATGTCCAGTCCTTCATGCCTAAGTCTGTGCTGACACCGAAAGACGGTTTTTTGATGTCGGCCCAAGCCTACACTCTACTCCTACGGGCGTTCTGTTTCACGCTCGTAAGGCTGACCGCCTGGTATCGCTGCGTCAATGGTTGACCGAGTGCCCTGTGTACGACTTCAACGGTGCCGTGAGGAGTACATTCAAGATTCTACTGGATATTGCTGACAAGGAAGGTGCTCACATCATCTCAACGAAGGGCAAACCTGGGATTGCGTTTGTTCCTAAGCCAGGGAATGAGCCTCCTACGTTGGAACAGGCTGCCGCAGCCAATTACGAGGCCAACTGGCAGCAGTTCGTAATCAGTGCTGGGGTTCGGCTTCTGTATGCCATGCAATTGGTTGACGGAGAGTTTCAACGGATGTTCCCTAGCAGTCTCGATGCGCTACCGGTTGGAGACGATGACAGTGAAGTTGTTAGATTGCAAAGGACGGTAGATAGTGCGCCTCAGTTCAAAAACCGCCGCGTGCAGGACGGTGAGGGTTGCTGACGCCATGAGAAGAGACAGAGTGAGACGGGAGCGCCGGAGGGATTGGATGGGGACCATACTGGATGGGGCACTCCAAAGTGGCACATGACCATCTATATTGCACGTCGTGCACGGCCCGCTATCAGCTCGGTGGCGCGCTTCATCAAGCCGGCTGGGCTTGCTTGGGCGCCTACTCGGTATCAGGTAACGGATCGAGACGCACACCGAAGGCCCCGTTGGAGGACTAATGAAACAGGCACCCCCGGTACTCATGGTGATGACGGCAACCATTGCGCTGGCGGCGTGCTCTCCCGCGCCTACACCCATACCTACCCCTGAGCCGGACTTGTGCGATGGGATCATCGAGGTCGACGATTGGGCGGACACCGACGGGGAGCGAGCGTTGAGCGAGGCCCACGAACTCCTGGGAGCGCTCTCCGATTCAGAGTTGGCGATCTACCCGGGTCCTATCGCCGATGCGCTCCGGTCAGCTCGTCGCGCCATGGAACTGCCTGTGGGCGGTTCAACCATCGCGATGGAAGCGTTGGACGTCGCGGCCGCGCTCTGCCGAGGATTGCGGTAAGAGCGCGGTTGCTGTCCCCACTATCCTAGAGCCTCGCCGCTGACCCATTCCAGCACTTCTCCGGCGCAGGCCACTCCGATGAGGAAGACGCGTTCGATATGAGCATCATCGAGAGCATCGAGCGTCGCACGGTCGCCTGAGCGCAGCTCCTGCAGAGCCTCTCGGCCCCAGTCCACCTTGCGTAGTTCCCTGTTGACGCACCAATCATGCGCCTTGCCGTCGCCCAGGGCTACTGCTTGCTCCTGCGTCAGGCACTCCATCACATCGTATCTTCGTGCTGGCTGCGTGCTGTCGAGGAAAACCCCCGCGATGCAATGGCGCGTCTCCGCGCCCAGGCCGCCTGCATCCACAGACAGTTCCCAGGACCATACAGCAGCCTGGCTCTCCACCGTCAAACAGTCATCCAAGGTATTCATGAACCGGTTGTGCTGGTCCATCGCGAGCCAATCCGGCAGTAGCGGCGACAACGAGAAGAGCTTCTTCTTCTGGAACGGGATGTAGCTACTGCCCAGAGCATCCTCAAGGCAAGCGCGTTCGTCTCCGGAAACGAGGTCGGTGATGGTCGCTCCCGTCGAGTCATTCGTGAGATTCCAGCCCGCTACGGGTGCGGCTGTGGATGCTCGCACCGGCGTGGCAGTGGGCGTGGGGGAAGAGCAGGCGACGAGCAGGAGCGCGAGTAGAACAGGTGCAAAGCGAATCATAGCGTCCTCTCCTTGAAGGTTGCCTCGTGCAGTTGAGCGATGGCCCCCGCGTGGTCTGCGTCGTCCGCGCTGCGCACGAACATGCAGCCGAGACAGTGCACGACGATGCAAGGTTCGGTCCCCTCGATCACCACCTCGTGGGACCGTGGCGGGGTAGGCATCACAGAGCCGTCAATGTTGTGGATTCCCATGCCTGCCTCCTTTCACTGTGCTCGCTGCGGTAGAAGCGCCGGCACTCGTCGAACGGCCCGCTCTTCCACACGCGCCGGTTCGCCCACCGTGCGATGTCATTGAGTAGTTGCTCCGTCCAGTCGAATCGCACCCACGGACGCTTCACCGGCGCGTTGAGCTTCATCAGCCGGCTGGCAGTACGGCTCTGCGCCGTTGTCCAGCTCAAGCCGGATGCGCTCCATGCACGCATCGAAGGGTTCGTTGCCGATGAGCACGTAGACGATCTTCTTGCGCGAGTTCGTCATGCGCTCCCTCAGCATCTCCAAGACGCGCAGCGCCATCGTACATGAGGCCGTCGCAGTTGGCCGGCGATTGACACCGGTCGCACCTGCGCTGTAGCCCCTTCGCCGACTTGCGTCCAGGTTGGAAGGGCGGTTTACGCCTCGGGCGTCAGATTCAGAGCCTCAGCGTGACGCGGGAGCCACAGTCACCGCTGAAACCTCCGCCAGTCGGGTTGGGCAACGAAGCGGAGCATCATGCCTTGGAGAGCACCCTCCAGCAGTTCAAGCAGCATAACGAGGCAGAGCACAAAGACGCTGGGGACCAAGACAGACAGCCTTCGTGACTCTATGGGCAGACTGAGGGTGGACAACGTATGGGAGCATAGCAGCCGTCCTCATCATTGCACTGCCCAGGTCCTTCCAAGCTGCGCGTGCCCTAAGCGGCAGGCATACGGGGGGGGGATGTGCTGGAAGGGTGCCCCGCGCCGTTCAAGTTCATGTGGTGCCGTCGCGGCTGCGGCGGCTGAGGCGCAGGGGCTGGTCGCCCCGGCGATTCCCGAACCGGAGCAGGTTCGCTTTGCCTGTCAGGAACTGGCGGTGGCGGCCAAGGGCCTCGTTGAGGTTCTGTCATGTCTAAGATTCCAATCCTTCTTGGCTTCTTTGTCAGCACGGCGGTTGAGCTTTTCGTCGTAGAACCCCTGCTGGAGCGCAGCAGGCGCAGTAGCTCGCGTCAGCCGCCGCATAAGACGTTCAGACTCCAACTGGATATCGTGATCCTCCATGTTGATAGATCTTATCCAGAGATCCTCCCAATCGTCGGTCAAGTCCATGCAGAGGTGAGCAGTGCTCGCTGCAACAGCAGCACGGCGAGAATAGTCGAGTATTGGCGCCACGGTCGCAGTAGCCGCAGCAATACCAGCGGCCGCAATGATAGGGGCCGAAGGGAGTTCAACGCCGGCCATTACTGCCGCTGCTACGGCCGGGGCCGCTACGCCTAACATCAGCATCTGGTGATACCTGGCGAACCTTGTCGAGAGCATGCCGTAGTAGCGATAGATGCGATGAGCTTCTATCGCGTGGGTGTCGATTGGATTCTGTGCGGTCTCCATGATTGCACCTCCCCGCTCTATTCACGTGAACCGGCCAACATCCCGATGACTTTCCCATAACGTTACCACAATCCGGCCGAAGTCTAGTGGTGCGGGTTCCCTGTAATTGTTCAAGAGTTGAGAGAAGCATCTGGCGGCAGGTCTCGGTCCCGCGCGCCGAGATGAGTTGAGGACCACCCGGGCTGACGCTGGCGCACGCGGGGAAAATGCCGGTGACAGGTCGGTATCCTCCCGTGCGTAGGTCAAGGGCCGCGCGGGTCGCTCGGTTCGCGCCTTCCCTTCCGCTCGTCAAGCGGATAGCGGTCGCCAAGGATGCAGCGTACCAGACGGATGAGTTGGAGGGAGGCGGTGCGGTGGTGGGTATGCATCGCGTCGGAGTTGGTGCGTGAGCGCGACGAGGCGAAGCGTGAAGTGGCTGGCTGGGAGAACGGATCGAATAGCTGGAGGAGGAGTACCTGAGGGGGTGTGCGGAGCACGACGGGACGAGTCGATGGGTGGACACGCTCGCCGTCGCCTGCGCCGTGCTGGGGGTACTGCTGGTCCGGTGTGCTCGTCGTGCGGCGGCTGCTCGTGATGTAGAGGCACAGCGTCAGCCATGCTCTCAATGTCTGGTTCACGACCAACCAATATAGAAGATGCTCTACACGCCCACCGGTTGTCTCGCGCAACCATCAATGCAGGGAGCCATTTGGTTCCCTAAATCGTTCCTCCTGCAACGAGAACGCCACTCACGTCCACCTGGGTTGTTCCTGCGTTCTCTTCCGTCTTCCAACGGAAGCTGGAATCCAGGCACAGAGGCATGGGTGACTAGGAGCGCACCAGTGACGAGAAGCATAGGATGAGCGTAGCGTGGGTTATGATGGCAACCCGGTTCGATTCGCGCATACGCAGGAGGTGAGCACAATGAATCGCAAGAGCATCATCGCCAATCTCGCCGCAATAGTGTTCTCCATGGTATCGGTGCTTGCCTTTACGTGGAATTACGGCATTGCTGGCGGACTCTACGTCCAGATTCTAGTTACTCTGCTGACGGTTTGTTTTCTGATGATGCTCTTCTTTAAGGAGATTAGGCAAAGGCTTGAACTCCACAAGCTGCAGATGGTCAGTTTGTGGATCTCGATTCCATTCACTTTGCTTGTAGCTGTGCTGATTGATATGTATCTCGAAAGACTGATATCCTTTATGCCTGATTGGATGGTGTTAAACATCGGCTTCATGTTTATAATGTTGTTTCCTGCGTACATCTACTATCGGATTGCCGCAAAAGAGCCTTTCTTGGTGACGGCTGTAGCGCTGAACATCGGGTTTGCATGGCTGTGGTTGACCCTCGAAATACTGAATGCTGGCATAGGAGTGGAATTTCTCTTAGGCCCATTGCTTGTTGCCATGTTATCGGGGATTCCTTGGATAATCGCCTTGAGATGCTCTTGGGGATGCGCTAAGCACACTCAGGACTGTCACCGCATGGGGCCATTCATGGAAAGCCTTACGATGTTCTTAGTGGCCGTGCCCCTCGTCACACTCACCATACTGAGTGTTATGGCTGTCACGGACGGGCAGCACTGGATTGCCTTGGCAGGCATCGTGGTCAGTTTCCTGTTCAGCAGCGCAGTTGCAACGCCGTTCAGGAAATGGTTGCGCGCATTAGGCAGACTCGACGAGCAGCAGGGGGATTGACTTGTCCACGAACTTCTTCGCATCGTCCCTGTCGGGGCGAGGTAAGGACTCCACGCTCCCGACAGGCAACTCGTTGGGGTTGGAACGCAGGTGCCGTTCTCATAGACTCCCTTTGAAGCTCAACAGCGAGTACGGAGGTAGCTGAATGGTCCCATCGGGAGACGAACGCGACGCGGTCTACCGGGATCAAGGGGGCAGTTGCATGTATTGCGGCTGTAGTCTACCCCAGGATGGGTTCGAGCTAGACCACAAGGTGCCGATTGCGCGTGGAGGCGCCGCCGAGGAGCCTGAGAACCTGCAGATGCTCTGTTCGGCGTGCAGCCGGCGGAAGGGGAATATGACCGACGAGGAGCACCGGAGGCGATACCGCCTCGGGTCGTCCGCTGGCGCGCAGCCGCCAGCATGGCCGATCCCGCAGGCCTACTTCGGCAACATCGACCAGGAATTGGAGAGGCGGGAGTCGTACCGTGGCATCTCTTGATGTAGGGCCTTGGAAGGGAGCAAGGCCTTCCCCTTATCTTGGACGTTTATCGGTCGCGGAAGGTGT
>JAPPHT010000070.1:191067-228955 GCA_028874795.1 Chloroflexota bacterium | reverse complement strand
AGGAGTCCAAGACCGAGCTGCAGGAGGTCGTGGAGTTCCTCAAGTACCCGGAGCGTTTCCTCGCTCTCGGCGCGCACATCCCCAAGGGCGTGCTCATGGTGGGCCCGCCCGGCATCGGCAAGACGCTGCTCAGCAAAGCCGTCGCGGGAGAGGCTGGCGTGCCCTTCTTCTCCATCAGCGGCTCGGAGTTCGTCGAGATGTTCGTGGGCGTGGGAGCGTCCCGCGTGCGGGACCTGTTCGACCAAGCGAAGCGAAACGCGCCGTCCATCGTCTTCGTTGACGAGATCGACGCCGTCGGACGGCACCGGGGCGCAGGCCTGGGCGGAGGCCACGACGAGCGCGAGCAGACCCTCAACCAGATCCTCGTCGAGATGGACGGCTTCGAGACCAGCACGAACGTCATCGTCATCGCCGCAACGAACCGCCCTGACATCCTGGACCCGGCGCTGCTGCGGCCCGGACGCTTCGACCGGCGCGTCGTGCTGGACCTGCCGGACATCAACGGCCGTGTCGCCATCCTGCAGGTGCACTGCAAGGGCAAACCCCTCGGCGAGGATGTCGACCTGGAGCGCCTTGCCCGGCAGACACCGGGGTTCAGCGGCGCCGACCTCGCTAACCTCGTCAACGAGGCCGCCATCCTTGCCGCGCGGCGCAGTGAGAAGACCGTCAGCATGTCGGACATGCTGGAGTCGATCGACCGCGTGACGATGGGACCCGAGCGCCGCACGCGCGTCATCTCCCAGAAGGAGAAGGAGATCGTCGCCTACCATGAGGGCGGGCACGCGCTCGTCGGGCACCTGCTGGAGCATGGCGACCCCGTGCAGAAGATATCCATCGTTTCGCGAGGGATGGCTGCTGGCTACACCAAGTCCCTGCCCGAAGAGGACAGGATGTTCTACTCGCGCCCCCAACTGATAGACCGCATCACCATGGCGCTGGGCGGCCGCGTCGCCGAGGAGATCACGTTCAACGAGGTGACGACCGGCGCGAGCAACGACCTCGAGCAGGTGACGCAGATAGCGCGCGCGATGGTCACCCGCTACGGGATGAGCGAGAGTCTGCTGCCCCGCACCTTCGGCAAGCGCGAAGAGATGGTCTTCCTCGGACGGGAGATCTCCGAAATGCGGGACTACTCGGAGAAGGTCGCTCAGGAGATCGACGAAGAGGTGCAGTCCATCGTCGTGGACGCCTACCACACCGCCAAACGGCTCCTGCTGGAGAACTACCCCAAGCTCGTCCAGATAGCGCGCTACCTCATGCTCAACGAGAGTATCGAGGGTCCGGACCTGGAGCAGCTCTTCGCATCCGAAGCGCCCCCGCTGGACGGCGCCGTCCCCGTCGGCGCCTAGGCGCGCTCGCCCCTCACAACCCCAGTCGCTCGTCGAAGTAGTTCAGCAGGAACGCCTCGTAGTGGTCCGTGTAGTCTTCCCAACCCTGGCTGTGCTCGCAGTCTTCGTAGATGACCATGTGCGGAAACTCCTGCAACTGCTCGCGTATCTGTGCCAGGTGGAAGAGCGGGACGCGCTCGTCTGCGCGGCAGTGCGCGAGCCCCAGCGGGTACTCGTACAGCCCGGCCGAGTCGACGGGACGCACCTCGTTGATGTCCAGCCCCTTCACGGTGTTCGCCACGAAGAGGATGCCCGGGCGCAGCGCGGTGGCGCTCCAGCGTGCCGCCCTCGTGCGGTCCGCGACCTCCTGGATCAGCAGGTCGGATACGCTCGTGAACGACGAGTCGGAGAACAGCCCCACCACTCCGGGTTCATCCACAGCCGTCATCAGCGCGATGGCGCCCCCGAACGAGTCACCGTACACGAGGATGCGGCCCGGCTCCGCGCCGCGATGCGTCAGTACATAGTCGATCGCGCCCCGCAGGTCGTCCTGCTCGTGGATGCCTGCGCCCATCTGCGCGATGTCGGACTCGCCGTGCCCGCGCAGATCGAAGACGAGCACCGAGTAGCCACCCTCCACCAGCGCCTTCGAGAGTCCCAGCGACGAGTCTCTCGTGCCATCCAGCCCGTGGACGCGGATGACGACGCCCTTCGCGTCCTCGGCCGGAAGCCACCAGCCCCGCAGCGTGAGCTCCGGCCAGTCGCGAGGAGAGAACTCCACCTCGTCGTACCGGAGGCCGAAGTCCTCCGGCCGCTCCTCGATCTCGTTTCGCTCCGCGACCAGCGCAGTGTTGACGATATACAGCGAGACGAGAAGGTAGAGCAGCCCGGCGATGATGACGACGGCTGCGGCAAGCAGGGCTCTGCCTCGCAGGGTCGTGGGGATGGCGAGTCGCATAGCGCAGGCTATTCTAGGCCAACCACTCCCCATGGCGTCACGCGTTCGGGTAATCTGGTTTGACAGAAGTAGCCGATGGACCGGGCAGCACGCGCATTCACCTCCCTCGGACTCGCCGCCGGCCTGATCGCCGCGTGCGCGTCGCCGACCCCGACGCCGACTCCCACGGCGACGCCCCTCCCTGCGCCCACGCCCACCGCTACCCCGACCCCCTTCCCCATACCGACTTTCGTGCCCCTGAGCGAGCTCCCGCAGCTCACCCTGCCCGCCGACGAGTCACCGCACACTTTCCTCGTCGAGTGGTGGTACTTCAACGCCCACTTCACGTCGGAGGAGCAGGACCGCTACGCCCTGCACGACGTCGTCTTCCGCATCCGCGAGCCCTCCAGCGGCGTCGCTGCTCACGTCCGGCACATCGGCCTCGGTGGCGGAGCAGCGGGCTATGCGCATACGGAACTCTTCGAGGTCGCCGCTCCGGTTGAGACGACGCCGGGAGACTTCGAGCTCGCCGTCCTGGGTTCGCTCATGGCGGGCGTGGGAGGCGAGACCTACTCGCTCCGCGCGGAGGCGGACGGCTACGCGTACGACCTCACGCTCCGCGCAACGACCGAGCCGTTACTGCACCAGGGCGGACTCGTGGACTTCGACTACGCCGGCGTGACCTACTACTACACCCGCCCGCGCCTCGAGCTGAGCGGCACGCTGGCGCTCCCCGACGGTTCCACCACCGGCGTCACGGGCTTGGCGTGGCTCGACAAGCAGTGGGGCGACTTCCAGCCGGTCGCCGTCGAGTGGGACTGGACGAGCATCCAGCTGGACGACGGCACCGACCTCATGGTCTCCAGCCTCTACGAGCGCGAGGGCCCGCTCATCGAGCGGTACGCAACGCTCCGCAGGCCGGGCCGGCCGGCGCGGACGCTGCTCGAGGACGAGGTCTCGTTCACACCCGGCGAACCGGTCTGGCGCAGCCCTGTCACCGGCACAGCCTATCGCACGCACTGGAGCGTGGAGGTGCCCTCCGAGGGGCTCTCTCTCCTCCTGCGTCCGCTCGAAGTGGAGTCCGAGTACCGTAGCGGCACGATCGGCGTCACCTACTGGGAAGCTGGCGTCGACGTGCTGGACCCCTCCGGCGAAGTGGTCGGCCAGGGCTTCGTCGAGCTCAACTGGGCGCGTGGCCGCGAGCGCTGAACCTCCGTCATTCGCGATCCTCCGTCATTCCCGCACCGGCGGGAATCCAGGGTGACCGGGCAGGTCACGTGGCGGGGCTGGTGGGAGTGGGGTTGTCTTGCCGGACGGAGTGGGGCCCGCACTTAGCGCGCAGAGTCCTTTCGGGTGCCTGGTGCAGGGGCGCCCCTCGTGGGTGCCCTTCCACGCAGGGCTCACGCCCGCTTGCGGGGCTTCCTCCCCTTCGGAGCGTCCGCATCCCCATCCAGGGATGCCAGCAGCGCCAGCCCCTCCGGCGTCGGCGCATACGCGTAAACGGCGTATGACGCCGTCACACGCTCCACGAACCCGCCCTCCAGCAGGCCGCGCAGCGCAGTCTCGCCCAGGTAGGGCGGCAGCCGCAGCAGGTGGTCGGACACTGCCGCGTTGCGGACGGCGTACTGCTCTGCCACGAGGCGCAGCAGTCGCAGCGGATAGGAGCGGACCTCGTCCGACAGGTTGCGCAACGGCCCCGTGGCGGCGAGTACGTCCTCTGCCGCGCGGACGCGCTCTTCCTGCGTCATCGCCAGCCCTCCGGTGGGCGGTCGCGCAGTCCTCGACATATCTCCTCGACGAGCCCGGGCCCTCGGAACACGAGCCCGGTATAGAGCTGGACGGTGTCCGCGCCAGCCTCCAGCGCCGCGCGGGCGTCGTCCGCGGAGGCGATGCCCCCGCAGGCGTTCAGTCCCACCCCGCTTCCCAACTCTGCTCGTACATCGGGCAGCATCGCCAGCATGCGCTCCAGTATCGCACGCCCGCTCAGTCCGCCGCGTCCGGTGGCCAGGCGTCCATCCTCCACGGGAACGGTATTCGCCGCCGTCACCGCGTCCACGCCTTCCTCGCGGCAAACACGCACGAGGGCGAGCACCTGCTCGCGCTCCTGTTCGTTCGTCCACGGGGGTATCTTCACGAACAGCGGCTTCAGCCGCACGGCGTTCAGCATGCCAAGCAGGCCGCGCAGCGCATCCGGCTCCTGGAAGCGGCGCAACCCGGCCGTGTTGGGGGAGCTGATGTTCACCTCCACGCCGTCGACGAGTGGCTGTAGCCGCACGGCGCACTCGGCCGTCTCCTCCGCGTCCAGCGCCGCGATGCTCACGAGGACGCGCGCAGGCATCCGGCGCAGCCGTTCGAGCCGGGCGAGGGCCGCGTCCAGGCCGTCGCCCGGAAAGCCGAGTGCGTTGATGATCGACTCCTGCTCGGTGAGCCGCAGGACGCGTGGCTTCGGGTTGCCGGGCCGCGGCTGCGCTGTCACCGTGCCGCCGACCACGTACCCGAAGCCCAGCGCGGCGAGGCTGTCCAGCGACGCGCAGTGCTTGTCGAGTCCCGCGGCGAGCCCGACGGGGTTGCGGAGGACAACGCCCCCCACGGAGGCGGGCAGGCCGACTTCGTCGGTGTAGGGCCCCAGCGCGCGCCACAGCGGTCGCACGCTGAGCGCGCGGGTGCTCGCGTTGATAGCGGTCTCGGGAGGAAGCTTGAAGAGCAGCGGCCGCACGGCACGGCGGTACGCCGCCCCCCACAGGAGCGAGCGTAGGCGCTTGCGTACGAACCCGAACAGCGCTGCGACCTAGAACTTGACCTTGCTGATGACGTACTTGCGGGCGCCCTTGGGGGTCTGGACGCTCACCTCCGCGCCCTCGGTCTTGCCCGCTATGGCCGCTCCGACCGGTGACGAGACGGATATCTTGAACGAGGACGGGTCCGCTTCCATCGTATCGACGATGGTGTACGTGACGTCCCTCTTCGTCTCCAGATCGCGCAGTGAAACGGTCGCGCCGACCTTGACGCTGGAGCCGCCCGCGCTGTCGACAACCTCGGCGCGCCGTATCTCCTCCTCGAGGTCGCGGATGCGGGCCTCGATCTTGCCTTGCTCCTCGCGCGCGGCGTCCAGCGGCGCATTCTCTCGGAAGTCCTTGTCTGCCGCGGCGATGCGGATAGCCTGCACGATGTCCGGGCGCTGGCCCTTCAGGTCCGCCAGCTCCTTCTTCCGGGCCTCCAGGCCGCTCTGCGTCATCTCCATCGTCTGGAAGGTCGCGCGTGAGGACGCAACGGCCATCCCGCCCCGCACGCTCGGCCGCGGTATCTTCACGTGCACGGAGAGGTTCTCGGAGTGGAACCCCTTCTTCCCGAGGTAGGTGAGGAAGTCTTTGACGGGACGAAGGCGGGCGTGGACGTCGCCGCCGTTGGCGACTTCGCGTTCGGCGTACGCCGCAACCTGGGGAGCCTTCAACTGATCGATCGGTCGCTCGGAGCCGCTCACGGCGCGCATCGCGCGCGCGAACCGGTTCAGTTCCTGGTGTGCATAAGAATCGAGTTTGTTCGCACGTTCAGACAGATACTGCGAGATCGCATTACCGATATCCAAGGCTGGACCTTCTCCCTGCATGTCCGCTGCATGATGGGCAGACGGCGCTATTGCGATTGTACGGGCGCGTTTGAGGGAGCGTCAACGCGAATGCGCCCGCAACCGCACCTGCGGCTGGTGCGGTTGCGGGCGTTTGACGCCCGCGCGCTTCCGGCGCTACCATCGGATGACAGGCTGCGACGGAGACGAGTACGCGGGCCACCGCGCGCAGAGCGAGCCGGGTACGGTGCGAGCCGGTGCGCGCGACCTGCCGAATATCCCTCCTGAGCCGCCGCCCGAACGCTCCCCCACGGGGCCAGTAGGCGCGGACGGGCCGTCCGCCCGTTACAGCGGCAGCCTTCCGCCCGCATCCGTGCGTGGCGCGAGGTCACGAAGTGCCCGTGCGCTGAAGCGCGCGGGAATGGTGGTGGTACCACGGCAACGTCCGTCCGCCGGTGCGCGGTCGGGCGTTTTCTTATTCGGAAGGAGAGCCGACTCACGGAGAGACCTGACTCTTGATGAAGGGGGAGCGAGGTGTCTGATTCCCTCTCCCTGAGGAGCCAGATGTAACCCTTGGGCGTGGTTCCATCGGCATCCGCTCGACGGGGAGTGCAGAGAGATCCCCCTGTCGGGGGTGTGGGGGTGTCCCCCACAACGTCCGGGCGGGTGGGTGGGAAGGATTACGTGCCCGGGAACGGAGAACCCATGACGAGCAACGCGAACAAACGATACGAACCCGTCTCCAGCAAGGTCGACTTCCCGCAACTGGAGTCCTCGGTCCTCGAGGCTTGGCGCGAGGCTGACCTCTTCCACCAGGTCGATCGCGCCCGCGCGGAAGCGCCGCTCTTCGTCTTCTATGAAGGGCCGCCCACCGCGAACGGCAGCCCCGGCATCCACCACGTGCTCTCCCGTTCGTTCAAGGACGTGGTCCTGCGCTACAAGACCATGCGCGGCTTCCGCCCCTTGCGCCGCGGTGGGTGGGACACCCACGGCCTGCCCGTGGAGCTGGAGATCGAGAAGGAGCTCGGCATCTCCAGCAAGCAGGAGATCGAGGAGTTCGGCATCGAGGAGTTCAACCGCCGCTGCCGCGAGAGCGTCTTCCGCTACGTCGGCGAGTGGGAGGCCATGACCGAGCGCGCCGGCGTCTGGCTCGACATGGCCGACGCTTACGTCACGTACAACAACTCTTACATCGAGTCGGCGTGGTGGGTGTTCAGGCGCCTGTGGGACAAGGGCCTCGTCTACGAAGGCTACAAGGTCACTCCCCACTGCCCGCGATGCGTCACCAGCCTCAGCTCCCACGAGGTCGCCCTCGGCTACCAGGAGGACACGCCCGACCCCAGCATCTACATCCGCTTCCCCGCGAGCGAGTCCCAGTCCATGTCTTACGGCGCATCGGTCGACACGCTCACCGCTCTCGGCTACGACGGTGAACGTTGGACCGCGCCCCGTCCCGCCTTCATCGCGTGGACGACGACGCCCTGGACGCTCACCGCGAACTGCGCGCTGGCGGTCGGCCCCGACGTGTCCTACGTCCTGTCGGAGAACGACGACGGCGAACGCGCCATCGTCGCCGAGGCGCTGGCGCGGACCGTCCTCGGCGACGGCTGGCGCGAGCTCGCGCGATGCACCGGCGCGGACCTCGTCGGCATCGAGTACGACGCTCCCTACGGCGACTTCCTCGCCCGACGCGGCCACGCTCACCGCGTGCTCCCCGCCGACTTCGTATCGACCGCCGACGGCACCGGCATCGTGCACAGCGCGGTCGCCTACGGCGCGGAGGACGCCGAACTCGGCAGGGCGCACGGCATCGAGACCGTCCACACCGTCGACAACCGCGGAGTGCTCGCGGAGGACTTCCCCGGCGGGGGAACGTTCGTGAAGGACGCCGACAAGCAACTCATACGCGACCTCGACGACCGCGGGCTGCTCTTCCGCGACGATTCGCCTTACAAGCACACCTACCCCTTCTGCTGGCGCTGCGGCACGCCCCTCCTCTACTACGCCAAGACCTCCTGGTACATCCGCACGACCGCTATGAAGGACGCGATGCTCGCGGGCAACCGTGGCATCGAGTGGGTGCCGGAGCACATCAAGGAAGGCAGGTTCGGCGAGTGGCTCCGCAACAACGTCGACTGGTCCGTCTCCCGCGAGCGCTACTGGGGGACCCCTATCCCCATCTGGCGCTGCGACCGCGATCCGCAGCACCTGCTCGTCGCCGGCTCTACCGCCGACCTCGCCGAGCGTGTGACTGACGAGACCCGGCCGCTGCTGGACGGCCTCGACCTCCACCGCCCGTTCGTCGACCGCGTCGAGCTGCGCTGCGCCGAGGCAGGCTGCGGAGGGACGATGCGCCGCGTGCCGGAGGTAGCCGACGCTTGGTACGACTCCGGCGCGATGCCGTTCGCGCAGTGGGACTACCCCGTCACCGTCAAGGCCTCCGGCGGCGAGGAGGTCACGCTCAACGGCGTGGACGACCTCATCGCCAGCCCGCTCTTCCCGGCCGATTACATCACCGAGGCCGTCGACCAGACGCGCGGCTGGTTCTACAGCCTGCTCGCGCTCTCGACCCTCATCACGGGCAAGCCCTCCTACGAGAGCTGCCTCGTCCTCGGCCTCATCCTGGACGGCAAGGGCGAGAAGATGTCCAAGTCGAAGGGGAACGTTGTCGACCCCTGGGCCGTCATGAACGAGCACGGCGCCGACGCGCTCCGCTGGTACCTCTTCACCGCCGCGCCCGCGGGTGACGCGCGCCGCTTCTCCCCGGACCTCGTCAAGGAGACGCTGCGCCAGTTCCTGCTCACGCTCTGGAACACCTACAGCTTCTACGTCACCTACGCCAACATCGACGGCTTCGACCCCGACGCCCACGCCGAGTACTGGAAGGACGGCCGCGTGGGCGAGCCGACACTTGCCGCCCCGCCGCCGAACGAGCTCGACCGCTGGATCGTCTCGGAGCTCAACGGCCTCGTCGCCCGGGTCGCGGACGACATGGACGCGCTCAATGCCACCGGGGCCGGACGCCGCATCCAGGACTTCGTGAACCTCCTCTCCAACTGGTACGTCCGCCGTAGCCGCCGCCGCTTCTGGAAGGCCGAGAACGACGACGACAAGACCTGGGCATACGTCACCCTGTACTCCTGCCTCCATACCCTCACGAAGCTCACCGCGCCGATGACTCCCTTCGTCGCCGACGCCATGTTCCGCAACCTCGCGCCGAGGAACGAAGGAGCCTCGGAAGCAGAGCGCGTCGTTCCTGGGCAGGCAGGAACCCCGTCCGGCTCTCCCACCAGTGTGCATCTCGAACCCTTCCCCGACACTGACCCGGCGCTCACCGACGAACGCCTCGACCGTGCGGTGCGCCTCGCCATGCGCATCGCCAGCCTCGGGCGGAACGCGCGCAGCAAGAGCGGCGTCAAGGTGCGCCAGCCCCTCGCCCGCGTGCTCGTCAGCCCCCGCCCAGGGGACGAGGAGCTGCTGCCGCTCATCGAATCGCAGGTGCTCGACGAGCTAAACGTCAAGGCCATGGAGGTCGCTGAGCCCGAGTCCCTCGCAAACTTCACGCTCAAGCCGAACCTGCCTGTGCTCGGCCCCAGGCTCGGCGCGGACATGGGCGCGGCCCGGCAGGCCATCGCCGAGGCGGACGCATCAGCGGTCGCCGCCGCGCTCCGCTCCGGCGGATACGGCAGCATCGAGCTCGGCGGCTTCACGTTCGAGCCCGGCGACTTTCAGATCGAGGTGGAGGACAAGCCCGGCGTCGCTGCCGCGTCCGAGGGCGCGCTCCTTATCGGGATCGACACCACGCTCACGCCCGAACTGGAGGCGGAGGGCACGGCGCGCGAGTTCGTCCACCGCGTCCAGAACATGCGCAAGGCCGCCGGCTTCGAGATCGAGGACCGCATCGTCACCTACGTCGTTCCCGCCCCTCCTTCCGTCGTTCCTGCCCCTCCCTCCGTCGTTCCCGCCCCTCCTTCCGTCATTCCCGCGAAGGCGGGAACCTCGCAGCCCTTCAGAGAGGAGGAGAATGGGGGAACTATCCGGCCCCCCTCTCCCCCTGGGAGAGGGGCTGGGGGTGAGGGCGGTTCTCTCCCGCCTGCCCTTGCGGCCCAACAGACCTACATCCGCCAGGAGACGCTGAGCGACGCCCTCCACGCCGCCGCTCCCCCACCCGGAGCCCACACCGAGGAGCACGAGATCGACGGCGTCACGCTCACGGTGGGGGTCGCAAGGGCGGGATGACAGGTAATCCTCTCCCTTCAACGCCGCCGGGGCATCCGTGCTTTCGCATTCGGTCTGTGTGGTAGCCTCCGGCTTTCGAACTCAACTGGAGACTTGGCGTAACTCGTAGGGGGTGCCCTCATTGGTGCCCTATTGGGGAGTGCAGAGGGGGATTCCCCCTGCCGGGGGCGTGGGGGTGTCCCCCACAAGCGTTCGGGCGGGTGGGTGGGAAGAACTGCGCTCTGAAGCACGGCGGCCCAAGTGTCCGTAAGGAGACACCTATGACCACCATCGTCACCGGCGGCCTCGGCTTCATCGGCTCCCACACCGTGCGCGCGCTCGCCGAGGCTGGAGAGCAAGTCGTCGCTACGTCGTACGAGAGCACCCGCGTGCCCTCGTTCCTGCAGCCCCACGTCGGCAACGGCCTCACGATCGAACGGTGCGACCTCGATGAGCCCGGCGCTATCGAGGCGGTCGCCCGCAGGCACGACGCGGACGGCATCGTCCATCTCGCGCTCCACCGGCGCGCCTCCACCGACCCCGGCGAGGACATCCGCGTCAACATGGACAAGCTCTCCCACCTGTTCGACGGCGCGAGGGCCGCGGGCGTTAAGCGCACCTGCTGGGGGTCCAACGGCGCGATGTTCGCCGAACTGCCGGAGGGGCCGTTCCACGAGGAGACGCCCATCCTATTGACCGGACGTGTCCAGCCGGGAGCGTTCAAGAAGGCGTGGGAGGTGCTCGTCCACAACTACGCCAACAACTACGCCGCCACCACGGACATGGAGGTCGTCTCCATGCGCATCAGCGGCGTCTTCGGCCCCACCTACCGCTCGATGCTCAACCTGCCGAGCCGTCTCTGCCACGCCGCGTCCCGGGGCCACGAGCCGGACTTCTCCGAGCGCTTCGGCGGCGTCCCGTTCGCGGGCGACACCTTCGACATCACCTACGCGCCGGACGTGGCTGAGGCGATACGTTCGCTGCAGCTGGCGCCATCGCTCGCGCACACCGTCTACAACATCGGGCGCGGCGAGACCGTCACCGCCGCCGACCTCCTCGACGCCGTCCGCGCCGCCAAACCCAGCTTCGACGCCCAACTGCAGGACGGGCGCAGCGCCCGCTACCGACCCAACGCCTGCCTCGACAACGAGCGCATCACCGGCGAGACCGGCTGGCGCCCCGCCCACACCATCCCCGCCGCCGTCGCAGACTACATCGCCTGGCTCGACTCCGGCCAAGAATTCTAACTTCGTCATTCCCGCGAAGGCGGGAATCCAGGGCGGCCGTCAAGGTCGCAGGGGGAGGCTGGGTTGTGGGAGGAGGCTGACCCCTCTCCTGGGGGAGAGAGCCTGCCCTGAACTTGCCGAACGGGGCAACGCGCTTTGGCGCGTGGGTGAGGGTTGGCGGAGCGTCCCGCTCCGTCATGCCAGCGAAGGCTGGCATCCAGGTGCCCGCAGGGCACGCGATGGTGTGGCGCGGAGGTGCCGCCCGGACGGCGGGCGGTGAGAGGCCCTTGGTAGGGCGTGGAGGGGGTCATGCCTGGTGTAGGGGCGCCCCTCGTGGGTGCCCTGGGGGGTGCAGAGGGGAGACCCCCTATGCCAGGGGCGTGGGGGTGTCCCCCACAGCGTACCGGGCGGGTGGGTGGGCAGTACCGTCCTACGCGATGCGCAACCTCACTCGCCCGGCGAGGGACTACTACATCCCGTGCCTGAACAACACGAACCGCTCGTCGAGCTCGAACCCCACCGACGCCCAGTACGCCATCGCCCAAGGATGGTCCTTCTCGACGAGCGCGCCGACCACCTTGACCCCGTTGCGAGCGAAGCGGGCCATCGCCTCGTCCAGCAGAGCGCGCCCGATGCCCTGCCGCCGGTGGCTCTCCGCAACCGCGAGCCGGGAGATCGCGCCACGCCATCCGTCGAAGCCGCCCATGATGGTCCCCACCACCGCGCCGTCCGCCTCCGCCACGAGGAATTCAAGTCCTGCCTCCGACACCGCGCGCTCGACGTCCTCAGGAGTGTCGGTGGGAGTGTTCGAAGCGCCTGACGTTGCCCAGAGCGCGAGGACGTCGGGGATGTCCTCCCTACGGCACTCTCTGATGCTTGCTGGTGCTATCGACATAACGCCCTCCCAACACCTCAGCGATGATGGCAGGCCTCAGGGTAAACCATGAACGCTCCACACCTCTCCCTCGGGGAGAGGTCGGCTCGGCGCAGCGCAGCGCGGCGGGTGAGGGTGAACCGAGGCGTGGAAGTGGGGTGTGATGCCGAACCAGCCTGCGCGTGCTTCCGTTTTCGTCGTTCCTGCGAAGGCCCGCGCTTTAGCGCGCAACCTCGCCCCCGTAACGTGGTGCGCAGCACCCGTCATTCCCGCGAAGGCGGGAATCCAGCGTGCCCGACAGGGCGCACGGGGCGGCGATGGGGGGTGGGGCATTTGGCCTCATCCCTCTCCTGGGGAGAGGGTGCCGTCCTAAAGGGCGGCGGGTGAGGGCCTTCGGGGCATGGGGCATCCCCTCATCTCGTGACAGCCGCCCCTTACGCGGTCGCCCCCGCGTCCGCTACGCTGGTTCTATGACTGTCGCGCTCGCACGACCCTACCTGCCAGGACCCATCGCGGCGGCGCAGAAACTTGAAACGCATGAGATTGTTACTGCCTTAATCGCGGGAAGCAGGCCACGGCCATAAAAGCGCCTGTCACGGACGGATTAAGAATGTCAGAACTGCGTCCCCGTTTACTCCTGGAGATCGGCATTAAGGATCTCATGGCGCCGTCCGTTGACATCCTTGTTCGGCAGCCGTCCCACCGGACGGCCACTCGCGCATCCGGGCGCGATGGGATACCCTTACCGACTGCGGCGCGGCGCGCGCCCACAGTACCTGCTCTCAGCGGAGGTGGACGGTGACAGTCCTCATCACAGGCGGCATGGGTTTCATCGGCCTGCACACGGCCAGGGCGTTCGTCGACGCGGGCGAAGACGTCGTCATCACGTACTACCAGACCTGGCGCGAGCCCTCGTTCATCAAGGACGAATACGGCAAGCGTGTCATCGTCGAGAAGGCGGACGCTTCGCAGCCGGGCGTGATCGAGGAGTTGGCGAAGAAGCACAAGGCGGAGCACATCGTGCACCTCGCCGTCCCCGGCGTGGCCGCGCTCGGTCCCTACGAGGACTACCGCGTCAATATGAACGGCCTCATCGGCGTGCTGGAGGCCGCTCGCAACGCCGAGGTCAAGCGACTCTCGCTCGCCAGCTCCATCGCCGTCTACCACAGCCTCCCCGCTGGACCCTACCGCGAGACCGACAGGCTCCCGGTCGAGTCGGCCAACCCCACCGAAACGTTCAAGAAGTCGTGGGAGATACTCGCCTTCCACTACGCGGCCCGCACCGGGCTGGACGTCGTATCCATGCGTATCGGCGGCATCTGGGGGCCGCTCTACCACTCCATGATGAACCTCCCCAGCAGGCTCGCCCATGCCGGCGTGAACAGCGCCGAGCCGGACTACTCGCGCGGCGTGCCGTTCGCCGAGGACACCGGCGACGTCTGCTACGTGAAGGACTGCGCCCAGGGCATCAAGCTCGTGCAGCTCACCGAGGACCTGCCCCATCGCATCTACAACGTCAGCTCCGGCGTCGCCGTCTCCAACCAGCGCCTCGTCGACGCGGTCAAGGCCGTCAAGCCGGACGCCAACCTGCCGCTGCAGGAGGGCAAGGGCCCCGGCTACAAGGAGCAGAACTACCTGGACATGAGCCGCGCCCGCGACGAGCTCGGCTTCGAGAACGCCTACACGCCCGAGTCCGCCATGGCCGACTACATCGCCTGGCTGGAAGAGGGCAACGAGAAGTAGGTAGCCATGAACGCTCCCACCATCGGCATCGTCGGATGCGGCGCGATCGGCAAGGCCATCCTGCGCGCCGCTGACGAGGGCACGCTGGGCGGTATGGAGGTCGCCGGCGTCGCGAGCCGCACGGAGTCCAGCGCCCGCGAGTTCCTGCAGACGCTCCAAACGGCTCCGCCCTACATGAGCACGGGCGAGCTGATCGAGCAGGCCGACCTGCTCGTCGAGGCCGCCGGCGCGCCCATCGTGCCCGGCCTCGTCGACGCCGCCTTCGCGGCCGGCAAGGGCGCGATGGTCATCAGCGTCGGCGCGCTCATCGCCCACCCGGAGTTGCTGGACAGGGCGCGGGAGACAGGCTGCCGCCTCCTCATGCCCTCCGGCGCCATCATCGGCCTGGACGGCATCAAGTCCGCCTCAGTGGGCCGGATCGACCGCGTCGTCATGGAGTCCCGCAAGGGCCCCGCCGCGCTGGACGGCGCCCCGCACGTCGTGCAGAACGGCATCGACCTTTGGTCGATGGAAGAGGAGGAGGTCATCTTCTCCGGCTCGGCCCGCGAGGCATGCGTCGGCTTCCCCGCCAACCTCAACGTCTCCGCGGCGGTCAGCTTCGCCGGTATCGGGCCGGACCGCACCACCGTGAAGATGATTGCGGTGCCCGGCCTCCAACGGAACTGCCACGACATCGAGGTCGAGGGCGAGTTCGGGCTCATGCGCCTCCACCTGGAGAACATCCCGGGCGAGAACCCCAAGACCGGGCGGCTCACTGCCATGTCCATCATCCGAACGCTCCAGCAGGAAGCCGACCCCGTCCGGCTGGGCACCTGAGGAGACGCTGTGCCCCGCATCGACGGCAGGCGCAACGACGAGCTGCGCCCTACCCGCATCACCACCGGCTTCCAGGAGTTTGCGGAGGGCTCCGTCCTCGTGGAGACCGGCCTCACCCGCGTCGTCTGCGCCGCCTCCATCGAGGAGAGGGCGCCCTTGTTCCTGCGCGGCCAGGGCAAGGGCTGGGTGACCGCCGAGTACGGGATGCTGCCGCGCTCTACGCTCACGCGCACCTCCCGCGAGCGCTCATCCGGCAGCGGCCGCACCCACGAGATACAGCGCCTCATCGGCCGCTCCCTGCGCTCTGTCACCCACCTCGACAAGCTCGGTGAGCGCACCGTCACCATCGACTGCGACGTGCTGCAGGCCGACGGCGGCACCCGCACCGCCGCCATCACGGGAGCGTACGTGGCGCTCTACCAGGCCCTCCTCGGCCTCGTGCGCCACGGCGTGCTGCTCCGCGTGCCGCTCGCCGGCAGCGTCGCTGCTACCAGCGTGGGCCTCGTGGGCGGCGAGACGATGCTCGACCTCTGCTATGAGGAGGACTCCCGCGCAGCCGTCGACCTGAACGTCGTGATGACCAGCGGAGGCGAGTTCGTGGAGGTCCAGGGCACCGGCGAGGAGCACCCCTTCTCCCGCGCCGTGTTCGACGAGATGCTGGACCTCGCTGCGGGCGGCATACGCGAACTTTCGGCGGCGCAGGAGGAGGCCGTGCGACAGCTCACCGCCGGGTGAACGGGGTCTGGTTGCTACGGCTGGCAATCCACACGGCGTTGCGCACCGTATCATGTTAAGCGAAGGCATCCGGCTGGCCTTGCTCACTCTCATGTCTGCCGTACGGAGGCCCCTATTGCACAAACTGGCCCTGCTGCTCCTGGCAACGCTCGTAGCCGGCATGCTTGCCGCCTGCACGAGCACCGCGGCGCCCACGCCCACCACGACCTCGGATGGCCCTCCTCCAACTGCTACTCCCGACCCCCTGCGCCCGCTTCCGACCCCGACCATCGACCCCCTCCAGAGAACGGCGGACCTGCTCACCGCGGCGTACTTCATCGCAGATACCGTGGAGAGGACCATGCCTGCGGTCGTGCAGGTGATCGCCACGGTCGAGCAGACCAACGTCTTCGGCCAGACCACCCCGGGCGTCGCTCAGGGCTCGGGCGTCTTCTTCCATGAGGAGGGCTACATCCTGACCAACGAGCATGTCGTCGAGGGTGCTGTCGACGTGGAGGTGGTCCTCTCGAACCGCCAGCGGCTGCCGGTCGACATCATCGGCGTGGACAAGGCCACCGACCTCGCTGTGCTCAAGGTGGACCCGCAAGAGGTGGAGGACCTCGTCACCCTGCGCCTGGGCGACGTAGGCAGGCTCCGCATCGGCGAGTGGGTCGTGGCGATCGGCAGCCCGCTCGGTTTCCAGGGCTCGGTCACCGTGGGCGTTCTCAGCGCCAAGGGCCGGTCACTCGGAACGGGCGGCGAGCGGCTGGATAACCTCCTGCAGACGGACGCAGTCATCAACCCCGGCAACAGCGGGGGCCCGCTGCTGAACCTGAACGGCGAGGTTGTCGGCATCAACACGCGCGTCATCCGGGAATCGCTGGACGGCGCCATATCGATCGACGGCATGGGCTTCGCCATCAGCGCCGACACGGCCACCGCCGTCTCCCAGCACCTCATCGAGTTCGGTCGCGTCGTGCGCCCGCGCATGGGCATCACCGTCCAGGACGTTACCCCCACGGCCGTCACGGAACGCAACCTGACTGTCGACGAAGGCGCGCTCGTGGTCTCCGTCGCCGAGGACAGCCCGGCGGCGCGCGCCGGCATCGAGGTGAACGACGTCATCGTGCAGGTGGACGGCATCCCCATTACCGGCACGAGCCAGCTGGTGCTGATGCTCCTCACCGACTACCGCGTCGGGGACACCATCGACGTCGAGATCGTCCGTGCTGCCGTGCGGTTCACGTTCGAGCTGACGTTGGAAGAGGTGAACTTCGACGACGAAGAAGAACAGGGTGGGGGCAACGAAGGCGGGGACGAGCCCTAGACATTCCTCGCGAAGATCCGGTCGGGCCGGAGCAGCACCGTGACGCGCCCCTCCTCCAGCATCACGCGGTCGTACTCGTCCCAGTCGGGGTGCTCCTTGCCCGCCGCGACACGGTAGACCTCCCGCAGCCGGAGGCGCAGCGCGTCCGCGTCCGTGTTGTGCGGGCCCTGCACCTCCGCGCTGCCGTCGAGCACCGCGAACCCGCGGTTGTCCGGCCTGACGAGCATGATGGCGCAGCGCGGGTCTCGCGCCAGGTTGTACGCCTTCGCGTTGCGCGAGCGCGTCGTGAAGGCCAACCCGCCGTCCATCTTGCCGACGGTGACGAGGCTCTGCTGCGGCATTCCGTCGCGCCGGAACGTCGTGAACACGACGACGTTGTTGTGGGCCAGCAGTCCGTCCAGGTCGTCGAGGTTCGCCATCGAGCAGCCTCCGCGAAGCAGGGGTGGAAGGCCCACGATAGAAGCCGGCGCGGCCGCTGTCAAAGGCGCGGCGCGGTTTCCCTCGACGCCGCACGCGGCTACCATGCGACGATGGCGGCCGGAGCGGGCCGCGTGGAGACGCCTGCTTGGAACCCCTTTCCCAGACCCCTGCCACAACGCGCCGACCGCGCATCTTCTACGGCTGGTACATCGTCGCCGGAAGCATCTTCACGAACACCGTCCTCTCGGCGGCCTACTTCCAGGGGATGACCGCCTTCGCCGTCTCCATCGAGGGGCACTTTGGCTGGTCGCGCTCCGTGGTCGGCGGAGCGATGTCGATGCGGCAGATGGAGTCCGGCATCACGAGCCCGCTTGTCGGCATCCTGCTGGACCGCGTAAAGCCGCGCACACTTCTCTTCTGGAGCGCCATCATCACCGGTCTCGGCCTCGTCGGGCTGGGGCTGATCAACGGCATCCTCACGTTCTACCTCGCCATATTCGTCATCTCCATCGGCACCTCGGCGATGAGCCATGCGGTGACGTGGCCGGTGCTCATCGCGCGCTGGTTCCGGCGCAAGCTGGGCACCGCCACGGGATGGGCGGTGATGGGACCGATCTTCGGCTCGCCGTTCGTCATCCTGAACACGTCGCTGGAAGAGACGTTCGGCTGGCGGAACATCATCATCGCCTACGGGGTGATCGTACTCATCCTCCTCACGCTCATCAGCGCGATCGCCCGCGAACGGCCCGAACCTTACGGCCTCCGCCCCGACGGCGACCCTCCCGAGCGCGACGAGCAGGGCGCGGCGATAAGGACGGTCCCGCCCGTCCGCGGCATGAACGCGCGCCGGGCGATGCGTACGAAGGAGTTCTGGCTGTTCATGGGCTACCTCTCCGGCATGTTCATGGTGAACTCCGCGTTCCAGGTCCACCAGATCTTCTACTTCGTGGAGGACGCCGGGCTCACGAAGGGCGAGGCGGCGGTAACCTTCACGCTCGTCTTCTTCCTCAGCGGCATCGGCCGCCTGGGGGCGGGCTACATGCTGGACAAGGTGGACTACCGCCTCGTGCTGGCCGTCGTGGCGAGCATGCTGACGGCGTCCATGCTCTACCTGCAGTTCGTAACGGCCACGACCGTCGCCCTGGCGCTCCCGTTCGTCGCGCTGTTCGGCATCGGTTTCGGCAGCGTCATCCCCACGCGCGGGACGCTGGGGAGCATGATGTTCGGCACGCGCTCTCTCGGATCGATCGTGGGACTGCTGCAGGGCGGCTCCGTGGCCGCAGGCGTCGTGGGGCCGATCTTCATGGCCCGCGTGTTCGACATCACGGGCGACTATCGCGCAGCCATATGGGTCCTCGCCTTCATAGGAGCGCTGATGATTCCGACGGCGCTGGCCATGGGGTCGCCCCGGCGTCTGAGCGCGCGCATACGGCTCGCAGAGCGCCAGGCATCCGCTGCGGCTCGCGAGGCCGGGAGGCACGGCTAGCTCATGCCCCTCGCATGGCTGGGTCTCGGGTACGTATTGGGGCTGTTCGCGCAGTCCAGCGCGGGAGTGCCCCTCTGGGGAGCGGTGCTCGCCATCGTCGCAGTTGCCGTCGGAGCGCTCCGGCTGCGTTTGGCCGGGCTACGCGTCGGCATGGCCGTGGTCTTCCTTGCGGGCGGGCTGCTCGGCATCGCGCGCCCCTTGCCCGAATTGACCCCGGACGACGGCCTCGTTGCCCTGCACGGAAAGGAAGTCACCCTGCGAGGGGCAGTAACCGGCGCACCGGAACCAGCGGGCGGTTCGCTGCGGCTCACCATTGAAAATGCCGAGGCCCTCGGGCAGGGGCGGCTGGATGCCCGTATCCGGCGAGGCGCTGGTCTGGGCCGACCCGGAATCACCCCCGGTGGAAGGGCGCACCTATCCCTTCCTGCGCCACGGCGACGAAGTTGTCATCCACGGCCACATCGACGCCCCAGGCAACATCGGCCCGTTCGACTACCGGGAGCACCTCGCCGTCCGGGGCATCCACACGGTGGTCTCCAGAGCGGAGGTCGTCTCGACAACGCCGGGCCCGGGAGGGGTCGTTCCGCTCCTGCACCATGGCCGCCTCCAACTGGCGGGTGCTCTACAACGCTCCGTGCCGGAGCCGGTCGCGCCGGTCGCTGCGGCCGTGTTGCTCGGCCTGCGGGCAGGGATCACGCCGGAGACCTATGCCCGGTTTCGCGAGGCCGGGCTCGCCCACCTGCTGGCTGTGTCAGGGCTGCACGCCGGGCTGGTGCTGGGCCTCTCGTTACTCGTCTCGCGCGCGCTGCTGGGACGCCGGTTCGGCCTCTACTTCGTCGGCCCGCTGATGCTGCTCTGGGGGTACATCCTCCTTGCGGGCGCTCCGCCTTCCGCGGTGCGAGCGGGCGTCATGGGTTCGGCGTTCCTGCTGGCGCTCGCTACCGGGAGGATGCCCGCGGCCGTCAACGCCCTTGGCCTCGCCGCCTTCCTCATGCTCCTCCTGGAACCGCTCTCGCTGTGGGACCGCTCCTTCCAGTTGAGCTTCTCGTCGATGGTAGGCGTCCTGCTGCTGGGGCTGCCTGGGAGTGCATGGGCGTTGGAGCGAACGTCCGCGCTGCAGGCACGGCTGCCAGAGACGACGCGCCAGGCGCTGCGAGCGGCCATTGCAAGCCTCATGATTTCGTTCGGTGCGTTCGTGGGTTCGACACCGCTGGTCGCATTCAATTTCGGCGAGGTCCCACTCCTGGGCGCACCCGCAACGCTCCTCGCGATGCTGGCGATGCCGGCGTTCCTCATCGCGGCAGCGCTCACGGCCGTCGCCGGGTTGACGTTCGCACCACTGGGCGAGGCGCTGGGCCTCGTCACGTGGCTGACGGGGACGGCGCTCACGCACCTGGCAGCACTCTTCGCCGCGGTCCCCGGGGCCCGGCTTTCGGTGGAGGGCTTGAGCGCAACGTGGGTATGGGCCGCCTATGCGCTGTTGGCGTGCGCGGGGGCCGCCGTGAGCCGTCCGCGATGGACTCCCGACGTCTCCGAGGCGTTGCGGGCGACCTGGCATGGGCCCGCGCGCAACATCGAGCGCCTGGCAGTACTGGGCGTTGCCGGTGTGCTCATGAGTGCGGTCTGGGTCGCCGCGCTGACGCCCTCGAGTGACCTGCTGCACCTGCACGTACTCGACGTCGGGCAGGGCGACGCACTGCTCATCGTAACGCCGGACAGGGCGACCGCACTGGTGGACGGCGGGGCCGACCCGCGGCTGATCTCGAACCTCGTGGACGCCGCCCTCCCGCTCGAAGGGCTCCACATGGACCTGGGCGTGATCACACATCGGCATGCCGACCACGCCACGGGTCTGCTGGGACTCGCGCGCCAGGGACGTTTCGACAAGCTGCTTGCGCCTCCGTCACTCTCGGCGGAAGAAGTCTCCTGGCGCAACGAACTCGATGAGCTGGGTCTGGATGTGCAGGAAGGCATCCGTGGGACGACCGTAGCGCTCGGGGAACAGGTCACCCTGGAAGTCATGAATCCGCCATTGCCCTTGCACACCGGCACCTCCTCCGACCTGAACAACAACAGCATCGTGCTCCGCCTGGAGTACCGTGATGCATCGGCGTTGCTGATGGCCGACCTGTTCACGGAGGCCGAGCACGCTCTGCTGGGCGAGGGACTCGACCTTTCGGCCGACGTGCTGAAGGTAGGGCACCACGGCAGTGCAACCTCCACATCGCCTGCGCTGCTGGCCGCGGTCGACCCTGCTGCGGCCGTGGTGTCGGTGGATGCAGACAACCGTTTCGGACATCCCTCGCCGGATGTGATTGCGCGCCTGACCAGTGCCGTCGGCCGGGACCGGGTCTTCGTCACCGCCGAGGACGGCTGCATCAGCTTCGCCAGCGACGGCGCGCGTTGGTGGGCTTCGAAGGGCTGCGATTGACACTCTCAGAAGCGCCTCCCTATAATCCCGCTCGTTTCTGAGTCACTCCGGCACCCGACCGGCACCTACGGAAGATCAGGCGGACCCCATGACGACCCCGACTGCGTTCATGAATGGCGACTACATACCTCTGGAAGAGGCGAAGGTCGGCATCATGACCCACGCGCTCCATTACGGCACCGCCGTATTCGAAGGCATCCGCGGCAACTGGAACCCCGAACACGAGACGATGTACATCTACAAGCTCCGGGAGCACTATGAGCGGCTCCTGCGCGGCTGCAAGATGCTCTGGATAGACGTACCGTACAACCTGGACGAACTGTGTGCGATCACGGCGGGACTGGTTGAACGTTGCGGCTACACGGAAGACCTCTACATACGGCCCGTCGCCTTCAAGTCCGAGGAGAAGGTGGCGAACCTGAACCTCCGATCGCTGGGCGACGGGTTCTTCTGTCTGGCGGTGCCGTTCGGCAACTACCTGGACGCCAGCGGCGCCATCAGTTGCTGCGTCGCGTCGTACCGTCGCATCGATGACACGATGGTGCCTCCCCGGTTCAAGCTGAGCGGCCTCTACCTGAACTCCATCCTTGCCAAGACAGACGCGATAGCATCGGGGTTCGACGAAGCCATCATGCTGAACATGGACGGTCACGTCTGTGAAGGCACGGGAGAGAACATCTTCTTCGTGCACGGCAACACCGTCGCGACGCCCACACTGGAGAGCAACGTGCTGCCGGGCATCACTCGCGGCACCGTAATAGCCCTGCTGCAGGACGAACTGGGGATGCGGGTGGAGGAGCGGCTGGTCGACCGCAGCGAGCTGTACACCGCGGACGAGGTGTTCCTGTCTGGCACCGCCGCGCACGTGCAGGGCGTCGGTTCGGTGGACCACCGGCCGGTCGGCAACGGCGCCGTCGGACCGGTGACGCAGCGCCTCCAGGAGCTCTACTTCCCCATCGTGCGTGGACAGAACCCCTCCTATCTGCACGAGTGCACCCCCGTGCAGCCGAAGGCGCTGCTCGGGGCATAGCTTCTGGATGTCCGATTTCGAGGCCGCGTACGTCCTGTGGGTCGCCCTCAGCACGCTTGGGGTGACGCAGTACACAGCGGTCAGCAGCAAGCTCTGGGGGCTGGTGGTCCTGCGGCGGTGGCCCGGCGTCACCAGGGTCTGCGCAGCAGTCATCGTCATAGGGGCATTCGCGTGGTTCTTCATCGGCGAGGACCGCAACCTGCCGGATACCGGTGACGGTCTGGACGGCGTCGAACAGACGCAATGGTTCGCCGCAGCGGCGGCCATCTCCATCCTTCTTCAGATCGCCGTGTCTTCCGTCGTGAATCACCGGTGGGGAGCTTCCCACGGCTGGGACTCTGCTGCAGAGCGCTGGCCGCCCTCCGGGCTCACGTGGCTCGAGCACACTACCTTCGCGCGGGCGCTTGCAGCGCGCATCAGGGCAGTGCTTGGAGGCTCACGCTGATGGACAGCGCTATCGTCCTCTTCCTGAACGCGGGAGTCGGCAACGTCGCGCCCTTCGACTCGCTGATGAAGGTGCTGGTGAGCGACTACTTCGTTCCGGTTACCGGCAGTCTGGCGCTCGTATCGCTCTGGATGACGGGCACGCACGAGACACGTCCCCTGAACCAGGTCACGACGATAGTTGCCGCAGCCGCCATAGGCTGCGCCAATGCCATAACGACGATCATCAACAACGTCGTCGAGCGCCCTCGTCCGTTCGTGGACAACGACCTGGCAACAGGTCTCTTCTATTCGCCAACGGACCCGTCCTTCCCATCGAACACGGCGTCGGTCGGCTTCGCATTGGCCACTGCTGTCTTCCTTCGGCACCGCCGGCTGGGCGGCGTACTGTATGCGTTGGCATTCTGCTGGGGCTTCGCGCGGGTCTATGCCGGAGTGCACTACCCGACCGATGTGCTGGCAGGCGCCGCGATCGGCGTCGTTGCCGCGCTGGCGATGGCGGCCCTCTTCCGGGTCCTGGCATTCGTGCCCAGGTACGCGCTCCGCTGGCTCCGCCTGCTGTACGTGGCGTAGCGTGCGGAACGGTCAGTCCCCGGCGATGCTCCCTCGGTAGAGCCTCAGGAGCCCCATCTGCTCACAAGCGGAGAGGCGCATCCCCCGCGCTCCGGTCAGGCGCCGCGCCTCGCGGGTCAGTGAGTTCTCGGGCAGCGCGGGATGCCGCAGGAACAGGCCCTCAGCATCGGCGTTGCCCGTTGCCGCGAGCAGCGGCAACGCCGCGTTCACCACGATCTCCCGTGCACGGCCTGTGCCGATGAGCGCTCCGGCCGGAGCGTCCACGACGAACAACGCCTCCAGTGACGCCCCTCCTTCCGCAACGGCTCGTTCGCAGGCGGCCAGCAGCCCCTCTTCCGAAACACGCGCAAGCAGCGCGGCCGCCCCACGTACCCGCTGGCGTGGATGGTTCGCAGGCCGTACGCCCGCAGTCTTCCACGGAGGAGCTCCTTCCGGAGAGGTCCCGCCTTCGAGTCCCGATGCGTCGAGCAGGATGCGCTCGAAGGCGGCCCTGCGTTTCTCCGGAGGATGGTTGCCCGCCGTTTGCCTCAGGACCGCGGCAGGGACCGCCCGGGCGAGCCAGTGGAACGGGGCTCGGTTCTCTGCGTACCCGAGAGCAACGAACAGGGCTTCGTGCAGCGCCTGCTTCGCTCCGCTCGCTGCCACGCTGCGGGATGCAGCCTGGATGCGCTCACGGAAGCGAGCGATACCCGAACGCATGAGCGTCTGCCGCAGCTCTCCGGAAGAGACGCGGGCCAGCCCGGCCATGAGCGGAGGCTCAAGTGCTTCACGAGCCCCCGGCCGGCTGAGTTCCGCGAGCGGGAGGTCAGGACCTCTCTCGTCCGCCTGTGCAACGATGTGCAGCACGACGTCGTCGTAGGCGGGGTCTGCATCGTGTCCGTGCGCATGCCAGTCTGAAGGCTTCCGGTGCAGCTCGACGTTGCCTGAGGTGCGTTCGCCGTCCATGCGCACGACCGCGTCCTGGAAGTCCGGGCCGTGGCCGGGCGCGGGGCGGCCTGCGTACAGCACCTTCACCCGTCTGCCGTCCACCGTGCGGAGTGAGCGTCCCTCCTTCGCTCGCCACAGCCGGGCGAGCAGGTGCTCCGGCAACGGCGCGACCGAACGGTTCGTGCGCCGGCGCGCGCCGTATCGGCGGCGCTCCTCGGCCAGCATCGCCCGGCAGTCCCCCGTCTGCCACTGCAACACGATCATTCAGACTACCCCTTTGCCTCTTATGGACCCGGCGGAGGGACTCGCCTCGCCGGGCGTCTCAGTTCAGCATGTCCGCGACTGTTGAGCCGATGTCCGCCGGAGTCGGGATTACGCGGCAGCCGGCCTCTTCCAGGGAACGCATCTTCTCAGACGCGAGCGCAGCCTTGCCGGTGATGACCGCTCCTGCGTGCCCCATGCGGCGGCCCGGCGGAGCGGTCTGTCCAACGATGAGCGCCGCAACGGGTTTGCGGACGTTCTCCCTGATGAAAGCGGCAGCCTCCTGCTCCTTGGTGCCGCCGATCTCGCCGATCATGACGATGGCCTCGGTCTCCGGGTCGTCGTTGAACATCGCGAGCACGTCCACGAAGCCGGTGCCGGAGACAGGGTCTCCGCCGATGCCGACGCAGGTTGACTGACCGATGCCGCGTTTCGTGAGCTGATCGACGCCCTCGTAGGTCAGCGTCCCGCTGCGGGACACAACGCCAACCTTGCCGGGCAAGTGGATGTTGCCGGGCATGATGCCGACCTTCGCCCCTGCGCCAGGGGTGATGAGGCCCGGGCAGTTGGGGCCGAGCAGGCGCACGGCCTTGCCCTCGAGGTACCGCATGACCATCGTTGAGTCCCGGACGGGAACGCCCTCCGTGATACAGACGACGAGCGGTACGCCCGCATCCGCCGACTCCAGGATGGCGTCGGCCGCGAATGGCGGCGGCACGAATATGAGCGCGACGTTCGCGCCCGTGTCGTCCACTGCCTCACGCACGCTGTCGAAGACGGGGACCCCGTCCAGAACGGTCTCGCCCCCCTTTCCCGGCGTGACCCCCGCAACGAGGTTGGTCCCGTACGCCTTGCAGCGTTCCGCGTGGAAGCTGCCCTCGCGCCCCGTGATGCCCTGCACCAGCAGGCGCGTGTTCTCATTCACCAGGATGCTCATTCGTATACGCTCCGCTATCCCTTGATGGCCGCCGCCGCTTCTTCCAGCGTGTCCACCATAGTTGCCTTCAGCCCCGATTCCGCGAGGATCTGCTTCCCCTCGTCAACGTTGGTGCCGAGCATCCGCACGACGAGCGGGGGCTGGCGGTCCGCCTTATGGTAGGCGTCGACGATGCCCCGGGCGGCGATGTCGCAGCGAAGGATGCCGCCGAATATGTTGACGAGCACCTTCTCGACATTCGGGTCGGAGAGCATCAGGAGGATGGCGTGGCTGATCTTCTCCTCGGCCGCCCCACCGCCCACGTCCAGGAAGTTGGCGGGTTCGGCTCCGGCGAATTTGACGATGTCCATCGTCGCCATGGCGAGTCCCGCTCCGTTGACCATGCATCCGACGTTGCCGTCCAGCTTCACGTAGGCGATCCCGGCCTCGGACGCCTCGACTTCGAGCTGGTCGTCCTGTGTCGTGTCGCGCAGCTCCGCCTCCGCCTTGTGGCGGAAGAGCGCATCGTCGTCGAGGTTCATCTTGGCGTCGAGGGCCAGCAGTTGACCGTCGTTCGTAAGGACGAGCGGGTTGATCTCGATCATCCCCGAGTCCTTCTCCACGTAGGCGCGGTAGCAGGCGTGCACGAGAGCGGAGAAGGAGCGTACCTGCGCGGGCGGAAGGCCCAGACCCGCCGCCAGCCTGCGCCCCTGGAACGCCTGGAACCCTATCGCGGGGTCTATGGGTTCAGTGAGCACCTTCTCGGGTTCGGTCTGTGCGACCTCCTCGATCTCCATGCCGCCGGCAGCCGACGCGATGACGACCGGGCGCCGGCGCCCGCCGTCCGTGGTGATGCTCAGGTACAGCTCGCGTTCGATATCCATCGTCTGTTCGACGAGCACCTGGTGGACGGGCACTCCCTGGGGGCCGGTCTGGAAGGTCACCAGCGTCGAGCCGATGAGCGACTCGGCGATCCGTGCAGCTTCCTCAGGGCTGTCCGCAACCTTCACGCCGCCGGCCTTGCCCCGGCCCCCGGCATGCACCTGCGCCTTGACGACGCCTCTGCCCCCGAGCCGCTCCGCTGCTGACGCAGCCTCGGCGCCCGATGACGCCACGTAGTTCTCGGGCACCGGCACGCCGTATGCCGCCAGCAGCTGCTTGGCCTGGTATTCGTGCAGTTTCATCGCTGCCCTCTCGATAGACTGGCCCAACCGGAATCATTCCGGCGGGCCGTGGGGGATGATAACAGAGCATCGGGCGACGACGGGCCCGAGGACCTACCCGGCGATGACGCCGGCCACCTCGGTGGCGTAGTGGTCCACCGCGTCCTGGTCGACCTCGACGCCCAGTCCCGGCAGGTGCGGTACGGTGATGTGGCCGCGCACCGGCACGAGGGGCTTCGTGAGCAGATCGTTCTCGAGCCGCGCCCCTCCGCCGAGGCTCGCCGGAGCAGCCTTGCCCAGGGAGGCGGCGAGGTGAACGCCCGCCGCGATGCCGACTCCGGTCTCCAGCGAGGCGGAGACGGTGCTGCGCAGACCGTTGTCCGCGGCGTAGGCCATGATGGCCTGCGCTGCCCGGATGCCGCCAGCCTGCGCGGCCTTCACAACGAGCACGTCCGCAGCCTCCGCTTCGACGACCCTGACGGCGTCGCTCATCACGCCCACGGCCTCGTCCGCCGCGATGGGGACGGGCGATACGCTGCGGATGCGGGCGAGGCCGCTCATGTCCTCCGCGATGACCGGCTGCTCCACGAAGTCCAGGTTGAAGGGGGCAAGCCGCTCGACGGTCTGGATGGCGCGCTCCGCGGTCCATCCTTCGTCCGCGTCGGCGCGCAGCGCCACGCCGTCGCCGATGGCCTGGCGGATGCTGCGGACGATCTCGACGTCCGTTGCTGTGTCGCGGGCGCCGAGCGACGCCTTGACGCACTCGTAGCCGTCCTCCACCGCGGCGCGCGCCTGCTCCGCGGCCGCATCCGGTGGGAGGAAATCGAGGAGGCCCACCATCGGGGTCCAGTCGATGACGCCGCCGAGCAGATCGGTCACCGGGCGTCCGGCGTTCTTGCCCATGGCGTCGAAGGCGGCTGTCTCCAGGCCGAATCGGAGCGCGTTGCCCGTTGCGCCCGGAGGTGCGAGCGCGGAGAGGATGTCGAAGGCGACCGCGGGGTGCAGGCCGAGCGCCGAGGGCGCGAGGTCGTGCAGGAGTGCCGCCAGGTCGGCGATGCGGGGAGGGCGGCCCGGCCCCGCCGTGGCTGCCTCGCCGACCCCGACGAGTCCGTTGTCCATGTGCATCCAGATGAGGAGCGCGTTGCGGCCCGCCTTGGAAGGGTCCAGGGCGCGTTCAGGCTGCCGCAACGGGACGCGGACGCCCCGCCATTCCATCTTGCTGACACGCATGCGGCGCATTATGGGCGGGCGGGAGAGGCAGGGCAAGCGCCGGCCTCCGGTGCACGTCAGGCCATCTCGTCGGTCACGGCGGCGGTCAGCCGGTCGACAGCGGCACGCAGACCCGTGAGCGTGCGCAACTCGGGGTCGGCGGCGAGGATGCGCCCGGCGTGCTCCCGCGACGCGTCGAGCAGGTCGCGGTCGTCGGGGCGCGCCATCCTGACCGGGGCGATACCGGACTGCCGCGTCCCGAAGAAGTCGCCCTGGCTCCGCATCTCGAGGTCGGCCTCCGCGATCTCGAACCCATCGTTGGTGCGTACCAGCACGTCCAGCCGCTTCCCGCTCGACTCGGCCTGCGCGAGGGCGGCCCGGAACCACTGTTCCACCTCCCGCCAGTCGTCCCCGTTCGCGACGCGGCGCTGCCGCACCTCGCTCAGGCGTCGGAAGGTCTCCTCCCCGGACTCCGCGACCAGGAAGCAGTAGCTGCGGTGCGCCCCGCGCCCGACACGGCCACGCAGCTGGTGGAGTTGGGCGAGGCCGAACCGCGTCGGGCTCTGGACCATCATGACCGTGGCATTCGGCACGTCTATACCGACCTCGATGACCGGCGTCGAGACGAGCACGTCTATCTCCCCGGCCCGGAAAGCGTCCATGACCGCCTGCTTCTCCGGGAGCGGCATCCGCCCATGGAGCAGGCCGACGCGCACGTCTGCGAGCGTGGTGGAGCGCAGACGCTCGTACTCCGCGACGGCGGTGAGCGGAGGCAGCGCCGCCGACTCCGGAACGACGTCCGAGTTCTCGTTCGCCTCGTCGCCCGCAGCGTCATCGTCGTCGTCCCCGCTGAAACGGTCGTCCGCCTCGTCGATGCGGGGGTAGACGATGAAGCACTGGCGGCCCTCCCGCACCTGCGCCAGCAGGTAGTGCTCGGCGTCGGTGGCGCGCGCGAGGTCCACGTTCCTCGTCAGTATCTCCTGCCGCCCCGCCGGCAGCTCGCGCATCGTGGAGATCTCCAGGCCACCGTAGAGGGTGAGGGCGAGCGTGCGGGGGATGGGCGTGGCAGACATGAGCAGCAGGTGCGGTTCGCCGACGGCGCTCTTGCCCCGCAGCGCCTCGCGCTGGAGGACGCCGAAGCGGTGCTGCTCGTCGCCCACGGCGAGCGCGAGGTTCGGCAGGGAAACCTGCCGCTGGATCAGCGCGTGCGTTCCGATGAGCAGGTCCAGCGTACCCTCTCCGGCCATCCTGAGTATCTCGCGCCTGGCGGGCGCCCGCGTGCTGCCGGTCAGGAGCGCGACGGTCACGGGCTCATCCCTGCCGTCCAGCGCCGCGCTGAACCAGTCCGGGTTCTCCAGCGAGTGCTCGGGGCCACTGAACAGGCGGCGCACGTTGAGGAAGTGCTGCTCCGCGAGCACCTCGGTGGGGGCCATCATCGCGCCCTGGTAGCCGCCAGCAATGGCGGTGAGCAGCATCGCTACCGCAACCACGGTCTTGCCGGAGCCGACGTCTCCCTGCAGCAGGCGGCTCATCGGTCTGCCGCCGCTCGACACGTCCCGCATCGCCTCGTCGAGCGCGTCGCGCTGGCCCTGAGTCAGCTCGAACGGGAGCGACGCGACGAACGATTCCACGAGCGGGGGGAAGACGGGAAGGACGATGCCCTCCTGGCTGGACGTATAGTTGCGCTCCATCCCGACCCGGAGCTGGATCGCCAGGAACTCGTCGAAGGCGAGCCGCCGCCGCGCCTGCTCCTTCGCATCCTCGGAGTCCGGGTAGTGCGCTCGTTCGATGGCCTGTCCGAGCGTGAGCAGCCCCATATCCTCACGAACGGCATCCGGCAGGGCGTCGAGGATGCGGAGGTTGCCGCCGTTCCTCGTGCTGTCCAGCGCTTCGCGGACGATCTCGCGCATCCTGCGCGGCGGTATGCGCCTGCCTCTGGCGGTGATCGCGGACGGATAGAACGGAACGAGGCCTGCCGTATGGAGACCGGAAGCGGCGACGCTCCCCATCAGCTCCCACTCCGGCGACTCCATCTGCCGCTTACCCTGGAAGAGCGTCACCTTGCCGCTGAGCACGATGCGGGGAACGCCGCTGGGCGTGTTCGCCGTCGCGGCCATGGCCTTCCTGAGCTGCTGCGCGATCCACGGGTTGCCCCACCAGATGACGCGGATGTTGCCGGTATCGTCGCCCACGACGGCCTCCGTGGCGCGGATGCGGCCGCCACGCCCCAGGCGCACCTCGTACGCGTCCCAGAGAACGGCCTCGATCGTCTGCTCCTCGCCCACGCGGAGTCTGCCGACGGCGGTGCGCTCCCGGCGGTCGACGTGCCGCAGGGGAAAGAGGTAGAGGAGGTCGCCGACGGTTGGTTCACCCTCGTGCGCGAGCATGCCCCGCCTGACGAGCAGGTTGCGGATGGCGGTTGCGTGCGTGCGGTTGACGGCCCGCAGCGCGCCCAGGGGAACGTCGAGCGGATCACGGGCTTGCGGGGCGGCAGGCGGAGGCTCCGGCGGGGGAGCGGCGCGCTTCGGGGAGCGAGTGGCGGGGCCGGCGTCGCCGAGGAAGCGGCGGACCTCGTCCGCCCAGCGCTCACGTCGAGTGGCATCGAACTCCGCGTAGGCGACAGAGAGGAGGCCCCGCTCGTCCAGCGCCTTCAGCGCCGGGTCCGCGCCCACCTGCCCCCGGAGCGTCGCGAGGAAGCGGTCGAGCCCACCCGCGACGGCCTTGTCGGCGAAGCCGTTGGCCGTCTCCAGGTCCAGGATGTTCCGCAGGGCACGGACCTGCGATGCCCCCGCCCGTTGGCCGCGTCTCGTCGTCAAAGACCACCCTCACCCTGGCCCTCTCTCTGAGGGAGAGGGAACCAGACACTCATCCTCCGCCCTGGGTTCCCGCTTTCGCGGGAATGACGGGTGGGGCGGGAATGCCGGGTGCCAAGCCTCATGCCGGATGCCTGGCCCCACGCCGGATGCCAACCCCCCCACGCCGGGTGGCTGGCCTCATGGCCGGATACCTAGACCTCCTGCGCCTGGCCGGTGTCCGAGGCGCGTTGCACCGCGTCGATCAGCCGGTGATGCCGGACAGCGTCGCTGAAGTCGGGATGGAACTCGCGGTCGTTGAGGATGGCGTCAGCGTAGGACGCCCAGAGTTTGGCGATATTCACGGACGACCCTCCCAGCCCCGCGGCGGTGACCCACTCATCCTGCGGAACATCCACCTCGTGGAGTTCCGTCTCGCCCTCGAGGGCCACACGCACCTCTCCGGAGCTCATGTGCGTTGAGCTGGAAGAGTAGAGCGTCATCGTGCCGCGAGAGCCGAATATCTGGAGGCTCTGGCCGGTGCCGACGCCGGCGACCGACGCGACGTGCGCGGAGAACGACGCGCCGCCTGCCAGCGTACCGCTCACCAGCGCGTTGTCGGGCGCATCCACGGAGAACCGTTCGCCGGTGTCGGAGGCGGTCCATTCCTTCACCTGGTTGCTGACAACCGAGGCGATGGTCCCGGCCGGGCCGAGAACGGACATGAGCCCGTCTATGGCGTGGCCGAACGTGATGCTGAGGGTGTTGGCGTGGGCGGCCTCGTCCCGCATCCAGATGCGTCCGGAGGGCCGCGCGAGCCCGCCGCCGCCGAACTGGGTGAGGCTCACGCTCAGCACGTCGCCGATCGCGCCGCCGTCCACGAGCCGCCGCATCTCCCGGTACTCGGCCGAATGACGGGCCTGCAGGCCGACGCAGGTGCGGACGCCCGCGGCAGCGGCAAGGTCGGCCATCTCCTCGGCCTGGGCGGTGGTCGTGCCGAGCGGCCACTCGGTGTAGACATGCTTGCCCGCCGCGATGATGTCCTTCGTCAGCTCGTAGTGGGTGGGCAGCTTGACAACCACGGCGGCGACGTCCACCTCCGGGTTCGCGAGGAGGTCGTGGTGGTCAGCGTAGGCGTACTTCGCGCCGAACCTCGACGCGGCCTCGTCCGCCGACTCCTGCCTGGTTGTCGAGACGGCGACGAGCTCGACGCCGGGGATGCCCGCCGCCATCGCGGGCATGTGGGCGCGCCCGGCCCAGCCGTTCACGTTGCCGCCGATGATGCCGACCCTGATGTTGTCTGCCATGTTCCTCACTCCGCTCCTTCGGCCACGCATGGCGCAGCGTAGTTCTTCCCTCCCACCCGCCCGGTACGCTTGTGGGGGGCACCCCCACACCCCCGGCAGAGAGGGATCCCCCTCTGCACTCCCCGTCGAGCCTTTATCTCTCCATCAAATGGCGCAGGCTCACATCCTCCCTCCAGAGGAAGAAGGGGAGAAGGCCCCCACGGGGGATCCCTTCACCTGCCAGTCATGCTATGCGGGGCGCGCCAGCCGGGCAACCGGGCCGATCAAGGATGCCAAACCCTTGCCCACCGGGAGACCAAGATTCCAACCGGCCCCTGAAAATGAACTCTTGTTCCTCGAGTCACGAGTGGACCAGCCTCCTGCGATGAAATCTTGGTCTCCTTGGTCTGTCCCATTTCCATGGCCGTGGCCTGCTTCCAGATGGTTCGCGGCACCAAGGCACTCAAGATTTCACTGATTTTCGAGTTCGTGCGCGGACCCATAGGTTTCATCGATAGCTGCGACGGTGAGCTATAGGTCCGATCTATGGGTAGTGTCAGCGCGACGGGCATGGAACCAGCGTAGCCGACGCAGGGGCGACCGCGTAAGGGGCAGATGTCACATGGTCCACTCCCATCCCAACCTTCCCCATCGAGGGGGAAGAGAACAGACACCCTCACCCCAGGCCCCTCTCTCAGCGGGACAGGGGAGGAACCGAACAGGGCACCCACGAGGAGTGCCCCCGCACCAGCACCCCACTCCACGCCCCCAGCCCTCTCTCCCTCAGGAGAGGGAGCCAACACCCGCTCGCTCACGACCCTCAGTGTGCGTTGACCCCCAGAGGGGGGCAGCCTAGACTGCGCGGCGGCACGCCGCCGGGCGGCGAAGTGGAGGAATCATGCGCATCGGATTCATCGGCCTCGGGAACATGGGCGGGCCCATGGCCCGGAACCTGATCAAGGCGGGCCACGAGCTCATCGTCAACGACATCGACGAGGCGAAAACCGCGACGCACCGGGAGATGGGCGCGGCATGGGCCGCGACGCCGGAGGAGGTCGCGCGGCGGGCGCCGGTGGTGCTGACGTCGCTGCCGGGGCCGGCGGAGGTCGAGGAGGTCGCCCTGGGGTCGCAGGGGCTCGCGCTGGGACTGCAGCCGGGGTCGGTGTACGCCGACCTCTCGACGGGCTCGCCCAGGCGGATACGGCAGGTGGCGGAGCAGATCGAAGCGATGGGCGCGCACATGCTGGATGCCCCGGTGAGCGGGGGCACCATCGGCGCGGAGGAGGGCACGCTCGCGGTGATGGTGGGCGGCGACCGGGAGGTGTTCGAGTCGGTGCGCCCGGTGTTCGAGGCGATCGGGACGGGCGTGAGCTACGTGGGGCCCATCGGCTCGGGGACGGTGGCGAAGCTGGTGCACAACTCCATAACGCTGACCACGCGCGTCGTCGTGCAGGAGGGGATGACGCTCGCGGTGAAGGCGGGCGTGCAGCCGAGCGTGATGCTGCAGGTGCTGCGGGACGCCGCGTTCGGCAAGCAGACGCTGCTGAGGCAGATACCGGACGTGGTGTTCAAGGGCGATTTCGAGACCCCGCGCTTCTCGCTGCGGCTGGCGCACAAGGACGTCAGTCTCGGCCAGGAGCTCGCGGAGGAGATGGGCGCGCCGATGGAGCTGGCGGCGATGGCGAAGCGGGTGATGGAGGCGGGCATCGACCGTGGCTGGGGCGAGTGGGACAACCTGGCGACGTTCATGCTGGCGGAGGAGCGCGCGGGCATCGAGGTGCGCGAGTGAGGGCCCTCGCTCCCGGCGGTTCCACCCCCATCATGACCTTCCCCCATCGAGGGGGAAGGGACAACGCCACCCGAGAGATGCTTCGACTCCGCTGCGCTCCGCTCAGCATGACAAACCCCCACCTTACCCCACGCCCCGGCAGGGCCCTCACCCTAACCCTCTCCCTCAGGAGAGGGGATAAGGCGCCTCACACCCCTTCATTCCAGGGCTGTGAGGTTCCTGCCTCCGCAGGAAGGACGGGGTTGGCCGATGCAGCGTCGTTCGCCTCTTCCGAACGGCACGGAGGGGCGGGCGATGAATGACCTGGTACGGATGACGGCGCGGGAGGCGGTGCGGCAGCTCGCGGCGCGGGAAGTGTCGCCGCTTGAGCTGATCGACGCGGGGGTCGAGCGCATCGCGGAGGTGGACGGCGCAGTGAACGCGCTGCCGACGCTGGCGGTGGAGCGGGCGCGCGAGCACGCGGCCCGGCTGACGGCGTCCGGGCCGCCCGACGACGCGCCTCCGGGCTACCTCCACGGACTCCCGTTCGCGGTGAAGGACCTGAAGGACGTTGCGGGCGTGCGCTCCACGAAGGGATCGCCCATCTACGCGGCGCACGTGCCGGAGCGCTCCGACTACCTCGTCGAGAACATCGAGGCGCAGGGCGGCGTTGTGCTGGCCAAGTCGAATACGCCGGAGTTCGGCGCCGGGGCGAACACGTTCAACGAGGTGTTCGGGAAGACGCGCAACCCCTGGGACACGCGGATGACGTGCGGGGGGTCCTCCGGCGGCGCCGCAGTCGCCCTCGCCACGGGGCAGGTGTGGCTCGCGACGGGGAGCGACCTCGGCGGGAGCCTGCGCATCCCCGCGAGCTTCTGCTCGGTCGTCGGGCTGCGCCCTTCGCCGGGACGGGTGCCGCACGGGCCGAAGGAGCTGCCGTTCGCCGGGCTCTCGGTCGAGGGGCCGATGGGGCGGACGGTGGGAGACGTTGCTCTCTTCCTCGATACGCAGGCGAGCGGGGTGCAGGCCGTCGACCCGATCAGCCTGCCGCGTCCCGAGCGCCCGTTCACCCAGGCGGTGGATGCGCCGCGAGCGCCAAAGCGGGTCGCGTACTCGCCAGACCTCGGCATTGCGCCGGTGGACGCGGAGGTGCGCGAGATCTGCGGGCGGGCCGTGCAACTGTTCGAGGGGATCGGGGCGCCGGTGGACGAGGACGCGCCGGACCTGCACGACGCGGAGCCAATCTTCCAGGCGCTGCGGGCTGCGCAGTTCGCGGCGCTGTACGGGAAGCACCTGGAGTCGAACCGGCGCCTGCTCAAGCCTGAGGTCATCTGGAATGTGGAGGCGGGTCTGGCCCTGTCGGCGGAGGACGTGAACCGCGCGGAGGCGGCTCGCGGCGCGCTCTACTACCGCACGGCGGCGTTCTTCGAGCGGTACGACATCCTCGCGTCGCCGACGGTGCTCGTGCCGCCGTTCGACGTCGACCAGCGGTACGTGGAGGAGGCCGGCGGCGTGCGGTTCGAGACGTACGTGAGCTGGCTGGTGATGTCGTTCGCGCTGACGCTCACGTCGTGCCCGTCGATCTCGGTGCCGTGCGGGTTCACGTCATCCGGTCTGCCGGTGGGGCTGCAGCTGATGGCGCCGCGTGCGGACGAGGCGGCGCTGCTTTCAGCAGCAGCGCTGTTCGAGGAGGCGTGCGGCCTCGCGGAGCGGGTGCCCATCGATCCGGTGGTGAGGCACCAGGCCTGATGTGGCGGATATCGATAGCGGGCGGCGTGCTGTGGGTGCTGGTCACGGTGTGGGTGACGCTCGCGCTGTTCCAGGGGGCGTCCGACGCTGCGGAGGAGGGGCTCATCGCGGAGCCGCAGAGCGGCCAGGTCCTCGTTGCCGTGCTCTCCGCCATCATCTTCGGCGTGCCGGGTGTCGCGCTGATCGTTTTCGGGTGGCGCCGGCGGGAGTGAGCGTCAGGCCCTGATCTCCTCGCGCATGAAGCGGACATAGGAAACGGCGAGGAGGACGGCCACCATCGCGACGAGCACGACGATGTGCGGCCAGACGAGCTGGAGGCTCTGGCCCGCCGACACGGGCGTCGACAGCAGGCCTTCCAGGCGTTCCGGCTCGATGGTGAAGAGGTTGAGCGCCCGCCCGCCGATGGGGTCGAGGAGGATGGAAGTGGCCTCGGAGTAGAGGCCCGCGGGGGAGACGCGGCCGGCCCACGACTCGACGTTGACGTGGCGCACTGCGTCGTCGGTCGTCTCGATCTCGGGGACGATGCGGTCGGCGAGGACGCCGCCGAGGAGCGTGATGAGGAAGCCCAGCGCGAACCACATGCCGATGGAGGCCAGCGCGGAGGTCACCGTGTTGCGGAAGAGGACCGAGGCGGTGATGGCGAGCGCGAGCCAGAAGGCGAGGTAGGCGACGGTGACAAGGCCGAGGCCGGTGAGGCGTACGACCTCCTCGCCTGTGGGGGCGATGCCCATGCGGAACATGGTGAGCCCGATCACGACGATCATCATGCTCGCGACGACCAGCCCGAGCGTGAGCAAGGCGGCGAGGAACTTGGCGTTGTAGACGGAGTCGCGGTGGAGCGGCTGCGCGAGAAGGCGGGCGAGCGTGCCCTGCGTACGCTCTCCGTTGATGGCGTCGAACCCGAGTGCGATGCCGATGACCGGGCCGAAGAAGCTGAGGAATGACAGCAGGGAGATGGGGACGCCCGCGGTGGTGGTGAAGACGTCCAGGAAGAAGAACCGCCGCCCCGACGCGGCGAGCGCTCCCAGGTCAACGAACGCGCCCCACACGAGGCCGAGGGCAACGAGGCCGAGGAGCAGCGTGAACCTGCGCCGCCCGAAGTGGTCCGCCAACTCCTTCCAGAAGAGGGCGCTCATGCGACCGCCTCCTGGAAGTAGCGGAGGTAGATGTCCTCGAGCGTGCGGTCGTTGGCGCGCATCTCCAGGAGCCGCGCCCCGTGCTCGTGGACGGCGGCTGCCGCGGCGGCGCGCACGTCCTCATCGCTCTCGATAACCACGTCTATGCCGGCGCGGGAGGCCTCGCGGACAGAGGGGAGCGCGGCAAGCGCTCCGTCCAGCGCGGCGTTCGCGCCCTCGACCTTGAGCGTGATGCGGAAGCCGCCCGCGTCCGTCTGCGCGGTCAGCGAGGCGACGGTGCCCTCCAGCACGATCCTGCCGTGCGACATGATGCCGACGCGGTGGCAGACCCGCTGCACCTCCTGGAGCTGGTGTGACGAGAGGAATACGGCGATGCCCTGCCGGGCGCTCAACTCTTCGATGATGCCGAGCAGCCAGACGATGCCGGCGGGGTCGAGGCCGAGCGTGGGGTCGTCCAGGATGACGAGGCGCGGCCGCTTGAGCAGCACGTCCGCAAGGCCCAGGCGCTGGCGCATGCCGCGCGAGTACTGGGCGACGGGCTGGTTGGCTGCGTCCTCGAGCTCGACCGTATCGAGCAGCTCGGCGATGCGGGGTTCAGCCTCGTTGCGGGGTATCCCGTTGAGTTCGGCGGTGAAGCGGAGGTTCTGCGCGCCGGTCAGGTCGCCGTAGAAGCCCACGGACTCGGGGAGGTAACCGACCTGCCGCTTGACGGCGAGGGGATTGCGCGCGGGGTCGTGACCACAGACGCGGACGGTCCCGGCAGTGGGCTCGGTGAGGCCAAGCATCATGAGGATGCTGGTGCTCTTGCCTGACCCGTTGGGGCCGAGGAAGCCGAACACCTCGCCCTCGTCGATGGACAGGTCGATCTCGTCCACGGCGGTGAACCCGCCGTAGCGCTTGGTAAGCCCGCGGGCCTCGATCAGCGCGCTCATCGCCTGCCGAGCCTCACGAAGAGCCCGCCGAGGATGAGGATGACGAGCACGACGAGAACGATGCCGAGCCATCCCCAGATGGTGGACTGCGCCACGGTCACGCGGAGCTCGAGCGAGGCGTTCGTGTCGGGGTGGTTGGCGCGCAGGGTTACGAGGTAGTCGCCGGGGATGGCGTCCGCCGCGGGGAGAACGGTCGTGGTGATGTCGATCTGGTTGTTGAGCGGCAGGCTCTCCACGGAGTCAACCTCGAAGGCGACCTCCCATCCAGAAGGTTTGTCCGCGACGAGCTCGATGTTCACGAGGTCGCCGGTGCCGAAGTTGGTGAGCCGCAACACGGTGGAGGCTTCCTCGCCCGCTGTGGCGTCCAGATTGAGCAGGCCGGTATCCGTGCTCATGAACACGTCTCCCCGCCCACGGACGGTCACCTGCAGAAGAGTCGACGCCTCGAAGCCAGCCTCGTCGATGACGTGGACGGGGATGAAGTAGTCGCCGGGCGCTGTGTTACGCGGCAAGGAGACACGCACGTCGACGCGCGAGGTGAGCGGGGGTGCCACCCGGAAGCGGGGGAGGAATAGGGCTGCCCCCAACGGCGGCGGCCGCCGGTTGTGACAACCCGG
>JAPPHT010000070.1:70483-191057 GCA_028874795.1 Chloroflexota bacterium | reverse complement strand
TTGGTTAACGCCATAATGGGCGTCCGCCTATACGCCTGCTTCGCGTTTTAGGTGTTGGGGTTTTATGTTGCGGCGGGGCGATGTGTTCGGCGGCATGGAGACACGCACGTCGACGCGCTCGTTGAGCGCGTCGCCAACGCTGATGCTGGAGATGATGCGCTCTGCGCCGAAGGCGGGAGCGAAGCTGATGTCCCAACCGGTGAGCGGCTGTCCGTTCTCGTCGAGGGCCCCCCCGGTCAGGTCGAAGGAGGTGTCCGCCCCGGTGTCGTTGTCTATCACGATCTCGAACTCGAATTCGCTGGAAGCGGGGCCGCTCAGAACGGGATACGTGACGCCGATGGACACGCCGGTGTCCGTGGGGGCGGGAGGCTCCGGCACCTTGATGGTGTAGCTCGCGCGGTCGTACTCAACGCTGCCGTCCGGCGAGGTGACGCGCATCACGAAGGAGTAGTCACGCGCAGGCGGTCGCTCGTCCGGAAAGTCCACACGGAGACGGAGGCTCTGGCTCGGACCCGTGTCGTCGGGCGCCGGAGGCTCAACGACGATCTCATCGATCTTGAAGTCGAAGAACCGGTCCCAGACCGCGACGTCCCAACCCGGGGGTGTGCGCTCCAGGACGATCTTGACCAGTCGGCGTTCCGAGGTCGTGTTGTAGAGGTCGACGGTCAGGTCGGCGCGAGTCTCGCGCGGCCCCATCTCCAGGGAGCGCACCGCGGAATCCAGCCGCACGTCCGCAGAGTCCTGGGCGAGCACCGTCGTCGTGTGCAGGCCGAGGGCCACGGCAAGCGTGGCCAGCATCAAGACAACCCGTCCTATACGCATACTTCCCATTACCTCACGATGTTTCGTTCTGTGGGACGTTCAATTGAGCGTCCAACCGGCAATTATACCCATGGCAGGTGACTTCTGCTCACCAACCGGGGAGCGTAGTTCTTCCCACCCACCCGCCCGACACGCTTGTGGGGGACACCCCCACACCCCCGGCAGAGGAGAATTCCCCTCTGCACTCCCCGGTCAGGCGCTCCTCCCTACCAGTTCACCCTCATCCCAACCCCTTCCTCAACGGCAAGGGGATCAGACTCTCCTACATATACGAGCCGCAGGCATCGCCGGTTCTCTTCATTCCGGAGATTTCGCCTGCTCCCACATCGCGAGTTTCTCAGCGGTGGGGGTCTCTGCCAGCGTGCGGCCCCTTCGGCGCACTGCCTGCTCGACGTGCTGGAAGCGGGTAACGAAGCGGTCATTCGCACCGCGCAGGGCCTGCTCCGGGTCGATATCCATGCGATGCGCAGCGGCGACGAGGGCCAGGAGGAGGTCGCCGAACTCTTCCTCACGGCGTTGAGGGGTTTCGGTCTCCCGCAGTTCCGTGGCTTCCTCGGCCACCTTGTCGAAGGCGGTGTCCGGGTCGTCCCAGTCGAACCCGGCCCTCCGGGCGCGGCTGAGGACTGAGTGGGCGTAGGCGAGAGCCGGCATGGCACGGGAGACGCCGGCCAGCATGGATCGCTCAGCCTCGCCCTTATTGGAGCGCTCCTCCGCCTTCAGGCGCTCCCACTGCCCGGTGACCTCGGTCGCCGTACGCGCCGTGGCGTCCTCGAAGACGTGCGGGTGACGACGCACGAGCTTCTGGTTGAGTTGCGCCGCAACGTCGTCCATCGTGAACGTTCCCTCATCCGCGCCGATCTGGGCATGGAAGATGACGTGCAGGAGGAGGTCGCCGAGCTCCTCGACCAATGCCGTGCGCTCGCCGGAGGCCATGGCGTCCATCGCCTCGTAGGTCTCCTCCAGCAGCGAGCCCCTGAGCGAGTCGTGGGTCTGCTCCAGGTCCCACGGACAGCCGGACACCGGGTCGCGCAGGCGGCGCATCGTTTCCAGGAGTGTGTCGAAGCTGTCAGACAAGGGCGGCTCCACAAGGAGTGGGTGCCCGGATTATAGCGGATGGCCTCGGGCGTTCGGACATCTCAACCCTCACCCCCCGGCCCCTCTCCCAGTGGGCGAGGGGAGTCAGGCCGCCCGAGAGGATGCTGCGCGCTAGGCGCGGGCTCCGCTCAGCATGACAGCCCCTCCCGCCAACCCCACCGCGTGCGCTGCCCGCGCACCCTGGATTCCCGCCGGTGCGAGAATGACGGACGCCCTCTTCGCAGGAACGACGAGTTGCACGCGGATAGAATCGGGGTATGGGGCGGATGTTGAAGGAGCCGTGGCGCATCGCGGGGTGGGTCGCGCCGGTCGCGCTGGGGTTGCTGCTGGTGACGACGACGGTGCGGTGCGCGGCGGACAGCCTGCCGCTGTACGAGGCGCTGTTCGAGCGGCACTCGGTGTCGGAGCGTACGGGCATCACGCCCGAGGGCCTGGCCCACGTGGGGCGGGAGGTGCAGGCGTACTTCGCCAGCGGGGACGATAGCCCTCTGTCGGTTACGGTGCGGGTCCACGGCGTTCCTCGAACCCTGTTCAACGAGAACGAAGTCTCACACATGGCGGACGTGAAGGCGCTCTTCCTGCGCGTCTACCGAGTGCAGACGATATCGGCCGTGCTGTTGGTCGCGCTTGCGCTGCTCGCGGCCTGGCGACTGCGGCTGGAGGCATTGCTGGTCGTGGCGTCGTGGATGAGGAGAGGCGCCGTCGTGACGGCCGCGGTGATACTCGTCCTCGGACTGCTCAGCGCCGTGGCGTTCCGGCAGGTGTTCATCGTCTTCCACTACATCGGGTTCCCGCAGGGGAACTGGGTGTTCGATCCGCGCACGGAGTTCCTCGTGCAGGTGTTCCCGTTCGGCTTCTGGCGGGACATCACCCTGTTGATCGGCGTGCTCATCCTGCTGGAGACGGGGGTTCTATGGTGGGTGAGCGGTGCGGTGCGCCGGTACGGCAGCCGGCAGCGCTCGGGCTCGGAGCAGTCCGACACCCTCACGTGCCTACACACGTACCCCAACGAGCTGGAAGCCCGCATGGCTGAGGGCCTGCTGCGCGATGCCGGTATCAGGTCGATGGTGCGTCCGGCACAGGCCGGTTACGCAGCATGGGGGCAGAATCAGTTCACGGCGCACGGACTATGGGTATTGCGCATGCACGAGGAAGAGGCCCGCACGCTGCTGGAAGGGACCTGCTAGCCGCAGCCGCAGGCGCCGCCGCAACAGGCTCCGCTGAGCGGGCCGACGGGTGAAGGGCCCGCGCCCGCGCCGACGGCGACCTGCGCGGCAAAGACCGAGAGGACGCGCTTCGCTTCCTCGCCGCAATCCGGGCAGCCGGCGACGTGGGCCGCCGACATGGGCTGCAGACGCTCGAACCGGGAGTCGCAGGCATCGCAGACGTACTCGTACAGGGGCATGGCTCCCTCCTTGCCAGCGGGGACATGGTACACCACACCCCACCCGGGCTGCGAGATTGCGCGCTGAAGCGCGGGCCTGCGCGGGAATGACCGGTCAGCAGTCAGCCGCGGAAGCGGTAGCCGACGTTCCAGACAGTGTCGATGAAGGTGTGCGAGGCGTCCTCGATCTTGCTGCGGAGGCGGCGGATGTGCACGTCCACCGTGCGGGTGCCGCCGAAGTACTGGTAGCCCCACACCTGCTCCAACAGCGTCTCGCGGCTGTAGACGCGGCCGGGGTTGGCAGCCATGAGCTTGAGGAGCTCGTACTCCTTGAACGCCAGCACGACCGGTCTGCCCGCGAGGAAGACGTCGTAGCGGCTGGGGTTGATGACCAGATCGCCGACGCGGATGACCCCGGGGTCGTCGGCCGGGGCCTTTCGTTCCAGCAGCTTGTTGATGCGGAGGGCGAGCTCCCCCGCTTCCCATGGAGCGATGATGAAATCGTCCGCGGCGATGCTCAGGTCCGGGGCCTCCAGATGGCTCCGTGAGAGCACGGCTATGACCGGGCGCAGGCTCTTGACGTACGCGCCGGACATCGACTCGGCGCGGCGCCGGTCTACATCCACGAGGTCGAGGACGAACGCATGGGGGCTCGTCACGTCATCGGCCGGGCCGAACTGCACTCCCTCGCGGTCGAGGCTCTCGATCAGCTCAGTGCTGGGCGTGCGTGCATCGTACAGGATGCCGACGGTGATCTCGGCCCGCCATGCTGCGGCGTGGTCGCGGAACGGGCTTGCGTCTACCACCAGACCTTGCCCTGCACTTTCTCCCGCAGGCGCGCGCTGTCCTCGTCCGTCCACAGTCCGGTGCTGAGATACTTCCAGCCTCCGTCTGCGAAGAGGCAGACGATGTCGGCCTCCGATACGCGAGCGGCGACGCGCAGCGCGGCGGCCAGCACCGCGCCGGACGACACGCCCGCGAAGACGCCCTCCTTGTGCAGGACCTCCGCCGTCTTCCGAAAGCTCTCTTCCCCGCTCACCATGATGCGTCCGTCCAGCAGGGAGAGGTCCAGTATAGGGGGCACGAACCCCTCTTCCAGGCTACGCAGGCCCTGGATGCGGTCGTCTATCTCCGGTGCCGCGGCGATGACCTCTATGGCGGGGTTGTACTCCTTGAGACGGCGCCCCACGCCCATGAGCGTTCCCCCTGTGCCCAGGCCGGCAACGAAGTGGGTTACCTCCGGCACGTCCCGGAGGATCTCCGGGGCAGTGGTCTCGTAGTGGGCCTGTGGGTTCGCCTGATTCCCGTACTGGTAGAGCATCACGTACCGGTCGTCCGCGGCGGCCATCTCCTGGGCGAGGGCGATGGAGCCGTTGGAGCCCCCTTCTCCGGGGGAATAGACGATCTCCGCGCCATACGCAGTGAGGAGCTGGGTCCGCTCCGGGCTCACGTTGTCCGGCATGACGGCCGTGAACCGGTAGCCGAGGCGCTGCGCGACCATGGCGAGGGAGATCCCGGTGTTGCCGCTCGTGGGCTCCAGCAGGATGCTGCCGGGTGTGAGCACGCCGTCCCTCAGGGCGGCCTGCACCATCGCCCGGGCGATCCTGTCCTTCACGGAGCCCGTGGGATTGTTGCCCTCCAGCTTCGCGTAGATGCGAACGGAGGGCGTGGGGCTGAAGGTTGGCAGCTCGACGAGCGGCGTGTTGCCTATGGCCTCGATGAGGTTGGCGCTGCGCATAGCGGTCTGCGGTCCCGTGCAGGCGCGGCCCCGGATCGGGTGCGCGCGCCTAGTGAGCCGCTGCAACGCCCTCCTGGTCAGGCGCCGGGGCGAGGCCGCAGAACACCTCGTAGTCGATGAGCTCGGTCACGGTCGGTTCGTCGCCGCAGAGGGGGCACCCGGGGTTCCGGCGCGCACGGACGACGCGGAACTCCATGTTGAGCGCGTCCACGAGAAGCAGGCGTCCGGTGAGCGTCTCGCCGACGCCAAGGATGAGCTTGACCGCTTCCGTCGCCTGGATGCTGCCGATGGTGCCGGTGAGCGCACCGAGGACGCCGGCCTCGGCGCAGTTGGGAACGAGGCCCGGCGGCGGCGGCTCGGGGAAGAGGCAGCGGTAGCAGCCCTTTCCCGGTTCGTAGACGGAGACCTGGCCATCGAATATGAGAATGCTGCCGTCCACGATGGGCTTGCCGCTGAGGTACGCGGCGTCGTTCACGAGATAGCGCGTGGCGAAGTTGTCCGCGCCGTTCACGACGATGTCGTACTGCGCGATGAGGTCCATGGCGTTCTCCGAGTTGATGGGGAACTCGTGGGGAACGACATCGACGTCCGGGTTGTAGCGGTTGAGGGTCTGGATGGCCGACTCGACCTTGGGCATACCGACCGTCTCGCTGTTGTGCAGCACCTGCCGTTGCAGGTTGCTGAGGTCGACAACGTCGAAGTCGACGAGTCCGATCGTTCCGACCCCCGCGAGGGCAAGGTAGAGCGCGACTGGGCCGCCAAGCCCGCCCGCGCCGACGACGAGCACCCTGGCGTCCATCAGCTTGCGCTGGCCGCGGCTGCCGATCTGGGGCATGATGATGTGCCTGCTGTAACGCTTGACCTGCTCAGGTGTCAGCTGGGGAGCGGTTGTCGTCATCTCTTCTCCTCTCGTCGCAGCACTCTCCACAGAGTGCGGGTCCTGCCAGGGGTCTGTCGGCGCCGCTTCAGGACACGAAGGTCAGGGGCGCTGTAGTGCGGGCCTGCTGGCGGCTGGCCAGATCGGCAATGGTAGTGGTTATGAGGACCGCGTGGATAGCGTCCTCAACGTCGCGCCAGATGTCGCGCTGCGCGCAGCAGCTCGAGAGGGCGCACTCTGTGGCGTCGTCGATACACTCGAGCGGGGGGTTGCGTCCATCAAGCGTTGCGACCACCTCGTCCAGTGTGATATCGGCCGCCGCACGCGCAAGGACATGGCCTCCTTGCGGTCCCCTCCGGCTCGTGATGAGCCCGAACTTGTTCAGCGTGGTCAGCACCTGGTCCAGATACGGCTCCGGTATGCCCTGACGCCCGGCGATGTCCGCGGTGCGAACGGGGCGATGCGCATCCGCCTGGCCGGCGAGATCCACCAGCGCCCTCACTCCGTAGTCCACCTTCATCGGGATACGCATGGCCGTCCCTCTAGCGAGGCGTCACCGCCTTAACGAGACGATGATAGCGCCGACCAAGGGTAAAGTCCACTGAAGGGGTCGACAATACCCTCCTCCGCCCGCGGCCTCTGGCGGGAGACGTCGTTCTTTGCTATGATTCTCGCAGCCCCGTTAAGCGACGGGGCACCTTTGTGGAAGGGCGCACCATGGACGAAGTACGGCTCGCTGCCGAGGAGCGCGTAGCGCTTGGCAAGAAGGTGAAGGCGCTCCGGCGCTCCGGGGTCACCCCGATCCACGTCTACGGCTCGGGTGGACCGTCACTCTCCCTGCAGTCCGACACGTACGACCTCGTCCACGCTCTGGGAGTCGTGGGGCAAACGAGCCCGATGACGGTACAGGTGGGCGGGGACGAACACTTCGTGATGGTCCAGCACGTCCAGCGTCACCCGGTCAGTGAGCGGCTGCTGCACGTGGACCTGCTCCGCGTGTCGCGGACGCAGCGCATACACGCCTCCGTGCCGCTGCATTTCGAAGGCGAGGCCAGCGGCGCCAGGGCAGCGGGCGCCACGCTGTCGGAGGACCTCCATGAACTGGAGGTCGAGGCCCTGCCCACTGACATCCCGCACTCCATCACCGTAGACCTCTCCGCCCTCTCAGAGCCCGATTCGGTTGTCCACGCGGGAGACCTGGCGTTGCCCGCCGGGGTGACCATGGTCACCGACCCGGGCGCTTACGTCGCGCGCATCATCGTGCACGCCGCCGTTGCCGAGGAGGAAGAGGAAGCGGCAGAAGAGGCCGCACCGGAAGCCGACGCTGGCACGGAGGAAACCTCCACGCCCGAGGCTGAAGCCTCCTCCGAGTAGGACGGGTCTACCGGTACTCGAGGCGCGCCCCCGAAAAGGCCGGACGCCCACGGAGGAACTCCGCGATGTCCATCTCCGGGCGTCCCTCCATCTTCACGCGCAGGAGCTGCAGCGCCCCGTTGCCTGTCCCCACGAGGACCACTTCGCCGCGTGTCCACACCTCACCCGGGCTGGCGTCTCCTTCTCCTGGAACCACCGCTGCGGACGTGATCGTCACGCGTCTGCCTTCCCAGACAGCCGCAGCGCCCGGCCATGGGTCGTAGGCGCGTACCCTGCGCTCGATCATCCGGGCGGGCTCGCGCCAGTCGATCAGGCCGTCTGCCTTGCTGATTCGCGCCGTATAGGTCGCGCCTTCCTCCGGTTGAGGCCGAGAAGCCACCTCACCCGCAACGTAGCGCGGAAGCATCTCCGCCAGCATCTCGCCGCCCAGCGCGAACAGCCGTTCCGTGAGGGCCGGGGTCCGCTCATCGCCCACCAGGGGAATGTCCCGACTCGCGAGCAGCGGTCCGGTGTCCAGCCCTTCGTTCATCGCCATGATCGTTACTCCCGTTCGCGTATCGCCGGCGAGGATCGCCGCGGCAACCGGCGCCGCGCCCCGATGGCGAGGCAACAGCGACGGGTGAACGTTCACTGCTCCATAGCGTGGTTCGAAGAGGAACGGCGGTGGGAGGAGCAGACCATAGGCCGCGAGGACCACGAGGTCGCCGTTCAGCGCTCGGAAGCGCTCCTGCTCCTCCAGCAGCGTCAGCCGTTTCGGCGTGCATACCGGGATCCCCAGTTCCTCCGCCCTGAGCCGGACCGGGGTCGACGACAGGCGCCTTCCGCGCCCTTCCGGCTTATCCGGTGCGGTATAGGCAGCAACCATCGCCCAGCCGTTCGCCGTGGCGACCTCGACGACAGCATCGAGGACCGCCACCGCAGGCTGAGGGGACCCCATGAACACGATCCGCACCGGCGTCATACGAGTAATCCTAGCAGTCAGGCAGGCCATGATGGGCTGCCAAGCGGGGATGAGGCCACGGCGCGACGGCAGCCTCGCCGGTACTTTTGCAAGCGAGATTACAGTGGGAATCCCGCGGATTTGACCGGATACCCAACGTCCGTCCAGTGGTAGATTGCTGCCTCTCCACCGGACGGCGCCCCGCGCTCTCTCCAAAGCGTCCTGCAGTCCACCCGCCGGTTCAACAGCCAGCCCCAGAGAAGGACCGCCGCTTGACGGACAGTTCAGCACGCCGCTTATGGGAAGCCGTCCTTGGACGACTGCAACTGCAGACGCCAAAGGCCACCTTCGACACGTGGCTCGTCGGCACCAACGGCGAGCTCCTCGAAAACGGCGCGCTGACTGTGTCGGCCCCGACCGCATTCGCGGTCGCCTGGCTGGAGAGCAGGATGCAGGAGCTGGCAGACGCCACCGCCTCCTCGATCGCAACTACCCCGGTCATCGTACGCTTCGCGCTGCCGGGAGCCACCCCGGGGGCGGCATATCCCGGAGCCCATCAGCCACAGCCAAGCCAGGAGCGTCCTCCGAACAGCACTCTTTCTCCAACCGAGACCTTCGAGTCATTCGTGCCCCTGCCGGAGAACCAGCTGGCGCATGCCGCCGCGCTCGCCGTCGCCCGGGCGCCCGGCTCCGCCTACAATCCCCTGTTCATCTACGGAGGCGTAGGCCTCGGCAAGACGCACCTGCTGCTGGCGATCGGCAACCACGGGCACGCCGCAGGACTGTCGGTCGAGTACATCACGGCTGAAGAACTCACCAACGCCTACCTTGCCGCCATGCGCGAGAAGCGCACCAAGGCCTTCCGTGAACGATTCTGGTCCGTTGACATGCTCCTCCTGGACGACGTTCACGCCTTTGAAGGCAAGAGCGCCCGCATCCACGAAGGGCTGCTGCACACGCTCGACGCTCTCCGCAAGCGAGGAAGCCAGATCGTCCTCGCCAGCGATCGCCCGGCCCTATCCATCACCGTGGACAAACGGCTCCAGTCCCGTCTGGCTGCAGGTCTCCAGGCAGACCTGTCGACACCCACCATGGAATCGCGCGTCGTCTTATTGCACGCATTCGCCACGCAGGCCGGCATGGCAATCAGTCCCGACGTCTCGTCATTCATCGCCACGCGGCTCGACGCCAACAGCCACGTCCTCAAGGGCGCTCTCACGCGCCTGCTTGCCTTGGCCGACCTCACCGGCCGCGCCATCACACCTCATCTCGCGCGCCAGGCACTGGCAGCGCACCTTTCAACGGCAGATTCCACACTTTCCCCACAAGCAGTCCTTGCAGCCGTCGCCCGCTACTACACGCTCCCCGCCTCCGCACTCCCGGGACCGCGTCGCGACCGCGAAGTCTCCGCCGCACGGCAGCTTGCGATGCATCTCATGCATACAGCGCTGGGCCTGTCAGCCGACGAGATTGGCACGCACCTCGGCGGGCGTGACCGCACCACCATCATCTACGGCCTGCGCCGCATCGCCGATCGCCTGCAGACCGACGCCACCCTGACCGAAGCAGTCGCCTCTATCCGGGATTCCCTGACTGGCGGGGAATCCTTACACCAACTGTCCACATCCGCGTAGCACGCCACCACGCCTTGCAGGCCCACTTTCTCCACCGCCATTCTCCCTTCCGGAGCACTTTCCTCGGCGGCGTTATCTCTATCTCCTATACTGATATGAGTCATGATTGATAAGAGAACAATGGCAGTCCACGGGGGCCGTGGAGGCAATGGTGCAGTCAGCTTTCTTCGCGAGAAGTTCCGTCCGCGGGGCGGGCCTGATGGCGGAGATGGTGGTGAGGGTGGTGCGGTCGTCTGCCGTGCGGTGGAGAGTGTTCGGACGTTGGAGCACCTGGAGGGAGTGGCCCGTATCGTCGGAGAGATGGGAGGGCCAGGTCGAGGCAGGCGGCGGACAGGTAAGAAAGGAAGGCGCACGCTTGTGCAGGTCCCTGTGGGGACCGTGGTGTGGGAGTGTCGCGAAGATGAGAGGGTGTTCCTGCTGGAGTTGACGGCGGATGGCGAGGAGGCGGTGGTGGTCTATGGCGGCGGCGGTGGATTGGGGAACGTGCACTTCGCGACGTCCACGAACCAAGAGCCGCTTATCGCGCTCGGTGGTGAGCCCGGTGAGATGCGGACGGTTGAGTTGGAGGTGAAACTGCTGGCCGACGTCGCTTTGGTTGGCGCGCCGAACGCGGGCAAGTCGACGTTGTTGAGTGTGGTGTCGCGGGCAAAGCCGAAGATTGCGGACTATCCGTTTACGACATTGGAACCGGGCTTCGGCGTGGCGCAGGAGGGTGAACGGGCCCTGGTTGTACTGGATGTTCCGGGGCTTATCGAGGGCGCGCACGAGGGCCGTGGGCTGGGGCTGGAGTTCCTGCGCCATTGCGAGCGGGCGCAGGTCCTGATTCACCTGGTGGACGGACTGGCTGGGGACCTGGTTGCGGAGTATGAGGCTATCCGTCAGGAGGTGACGTCGTACGGCGGAGGGCTGGCGGACAAGGGCTGTGTGGTCGCGGTGACGAAGATGGACGTTCCGGAGGCGCGCGAACGGTACAGGACACAGAGGCGGGCGTTGACCATGGCTGTCGGCGAGCGGCCTGCCGCGATCGCGGCGGTGACGGGAGAAGGCGTCCGCGAGCTGATGCAGCGCGTTTCCATGCTGGTGCCGCAGCACGCCGGGGAACGGCAGGAGGTGCCCGTAGTGCCGCGGATGGAGCGTGCCAGAGGGGTGAGCGTTGATGGTGGAGGTGGGGAGTTTACGGTGCGGTGCGCCGTAGCAGAGCGCATGTTGGAAGTCGTGGACCTCGGCAACTGGCGCGCCCGGCTGCAGTTCCACCGGGAGCTGGGCCGGCTTGGCGTGATTGAAGCGTTGGAGCAGGCAGGCGTCGCCCCAGGTGACACGGTACGCATCGGCGCAGTCGAGCTGGAGTGGGAGTAGGGCGTGCGCAGAGGCATCCTGGGCGGGACCTTCGACCCGATCCACACAGGGCACCTCATCCTCGCGCAGGAGGTGCTGTGGCGGCTTGGTTTGGACGAGGTGTGGTTCATACCTACCGGGCTGCCGTGGATGAAGCGCGACGAGCCGATCACCGCAGGCGAGCATCGGCGAACGATGGTGGAGCTGGCGATAGCGGGCAACCCCGCGTTCCAACTGTCCACGATCGAGATGGACAGGCCGGGGGAGACGTACACGGTGGACACGCTCGATGCGCTGCGCGCCGGCCCGATGGCGGGAGACGAACTGTGGTTCATCATGGGCGCGGACACGCTCCACACCATGGCGCGCTGGAAGGAGCCGAGACGCATATTGGAGCAGGTGCGACTGGTGGTGGCGCTCAGACCCGGCCATGGAAGCGTCGAGCTGGAGGCCCTCACGGCGATCGACCCCGCGGCCGCCGAGCGGGTGATGGTGGTGCACATGCCGCTGATCGAGATCAGCGGGACTGAGCTTCGCCGGCGGATGAGCCATGGTGAACCGGTGCGCTACCTGGTGCCTGATGCGGTGGGGGAGTACATAGAGAAGCACCATCTGTACCGAGGCGTGCGCGACGTGGCGCCCCTGTCGAGAGGAGACGACGGATGACGGACACGGAGAGGGGACTGGCGGAGGAGATACTGGGGCTGGCCAGGGAGTTGGGCGCGCTGTTGTACGGCGAGTTCGTGCTGACGTCGGGGCTGACGAGCAAGTACTACTTCGACGGACGCCTGCTCACGCTGTCCCCGCGGGGAGCGAACCTGGTGGCGCGCGCGTTGCTGCCTGCGATAAGGGACTCGGGCGCCGTGGCGGTTGGAGGGCCGGCCGTGGCGGCCGTACCGATGGTGACGGAGATAGCGATGTTGAGCGGGCAGGACGGCGGCCGGCCGATCCCTGGATTCTTCGTGAGGAAGGAGGCCAAGGAGCACGGGGTGGGCAAGGCGGTGGAAGGGCCCCTTCCTGCAGGCACGCGGGTGGCGATTGTGGACGACGCATGCTCGACAGCGGGATCGCTCTACATGGCGATCGAGGCGGCCGAGGCCGCCGGGCACGAGGTTGCGCTGGTCGCGTGCATCCTCGATCGGAAACAGGGCGGGAGCGAGCGCGTGGTGGCAGACGGGTATGCGTTCCACGCGATCCTGGTTGGCGACGATGAGGGCCGTGTCGGCGTCGCGTAGCTTGCCCGGAACGGGCTAGACGTCCAGGTTCTTCACCTGCCGCGCGTGTGTCTGGATCCACTCCTTGCGCGGACCGACGAGGTCTCCCATGAGTTCCGTGAAGGCGTTGTCCGCGTCGGCGGCGTCCTCAACGGTAACCCTCAGGAGCGTGCGCGTGGCGGGGTTCATGGTGGTTTCCCAGAGCTGGTCCGGGTTCATCTCACCGAGTCCCTTGTAGCGCTGGAGGCCGATGCCCTGGCGCTCGGAGTTGCGCTCGAGGACGTGCGCGAGGTCATGCCAAGGCACGCCCGTTGCAACCTCGTTGTCGCGTCGGGACACCATGTACGTATGCCCGTTCACCCACTCGGCCATCTGCGGGAAGAGTTGCTGGGCTCGATGGGCCATGGCGGACTCGAGGACGCGGGGAACATTGATGGTGCCGTAGCCGGGCACCTCGATGAAGTATTCCTTCTTTCGCTTGTTGACGATCTTCCTGCAGTCAAAGCCTTGGGAGGTGAGCCAGGCCACTACGGCGTCGACGGTCTGCTCGCCCTCGAACGAGAGCCGGTAGGCGCCGTGTTCGGCGCCCTGCAGGAAGGGCCCTACCATCTCCGGTGCGAGGCCGAGGCTGGAGAGCGGGCGGGTCCAGTTCTCGAACTCCTTGAGCTGGTTGACGAGACCCTGGATCTTGGCGCCGGAAATGGATACGGCTCCGTCGCTGGACTGGATGGAGAGCCGGCCGAACAGCTGCTTGGCGAGCCAGCTGTCCTTCTCGGCCTCGGAGTACTTGTACTCGACGGACCTGCCGCGGGACGTGCGGTAGAGGGGTGGTTGGGCGATGTAGAGGTGGCCTTCGTCGATGAGGTTGCGCATGTTGCGGAAGAAGAAGGTGAGCAGCAGCGTTCGGATGTGCGCGCCGTCGACGTCGGCGTCGGTCATGATGATGACCTTGTGGTAGCGGAGCTTGGGGAGGTTGAAGTCCTCGCCGAGGCCGGCGCCAAGCGCAGTGATGAGGGCGCGTATCTCCTCGTGAGCGAGCATCTTGTCGGGGCGGGCCTTCTCCACGTTGAGGATCTTTCCTCGGAGTGGAAGGATGGCCTGCGTGCGACGGTCGCGCCCCATCTTGGCGGAGCCGCCCGCGGAGTCCCCCTCGACGACGTAGAGCTCGCAGAGCTCCGGGCTTCGCTCGGAGCAGTCGGCCAGCTTGCCCGGGAGGGAGCCGCCGTCCATGGCGTTCTTGCGTATGACGAGGTCCCGCGCCTTACGCGCAGCTTCGCGAGCGCGCTGAGACGTGAGGCATTTCTCGACGACCCGCCGCGCCTCGTGGGGGTGCTCCTCCAGGTAGAACTCCAGGTGCTGAACGAGGGTCTGCTCGACGGCGGTTTTCGTCTCGGCATTGCCGAGCTTGCCCTTGGTCTGGCCCTCGAACTGAGGCTCCTCGAGCCTGACGCTGACGATGGCGGTCAGGCCCTCACGCACGTCGTCGCCGCTGAAGTTGGCTGCGTCGTCTTTGACCAGCTTGCTCTTCTTGGCGTAGTTGTTGATGGCGCGGGTGAGGCCGGCGCGGAAGCCGACGAGATGGGTGCCGCCATCCGCCGTGTTGATGCAGTTGGCGAAGGCCAGGGTGGACTCGTAGAAGCCGCTGTTGTATTGCAGGGCGACCTCGACCATCGCGTGCTCGGTCTTCTGCTCGTAGTAGAAGGGTTCGTCCTGGAGGACCTCGCGGTTCTGGTTGAGCTGCTTGACGAAGCTGGCGATGCCGCCCTCGAAGTAGAAGGTGCGGTCGGCGTCGGGGTGCGCCTCTGAGGCGAAGGAGAGCCAGATGCCCTTGTTGAGGTAGGCCATCTCGCGGAAGCGTTGAATGAGCGTGTCCCTCTCGTAGTTGGCGGGGCCGAATATGTCGGTGTCCGCCATGAACCGGACGAGGGTGCCGTTCTGGAAAGAGGCGTTTTCAGGGATCGGGCCTTCGTCAACGACGTCGGTCAGTGGGATCCCGCGTTCGTACTCCTGGGAATGGACCTGGCCGTCGCGGCGCACCTCGACCCGCATCCACTCGGAGAGTGCGTTAACCACGGACGCACCGACGCCGTGGAGCCCGCCGGAGACCTTGTAGGCGCCCCCGCCGAACTTACCTCCGGCGTGGAGGGTCGTCATGATGGTCTCGAGGGCGGGCCTTCCCGTGGTGGCGTGCAGGTCTATGGGGATGCCGCGGCCGTTGTCGCGGACGGAGACGGAGTTGTCTTCGTGGAGGGTGACGAATACGCGGTCGCAGTAGTCGGCCATCGCTTCGTCGATGGCATTGTCCACGATCTCGTAGACGAGGTGGTGGAGCCCTCGCTGGTCGGTGCTCCCGATGTACATGCCGGGCCGCCGCCGGACGGCTTCCAAGCCTTCCAGGACCTGGATGTCGCTTGCGGTGTACCGGGCCTCCTGTTGTTTGACCATGGCGCGTTCAATGCTCCCGTGGCTGCGGGGGTGGGCCTGCGGGACACGCAGGCGTGCATAACACCCAAATTCTACCAGATAATGCCGTGTCGGTCAAAGATACGGCACAACATATTGTGGTTGGTTGCACGCCTGTGGCGCATCGTGCGCCCACTTGCCGCCCACTGTACTATTTTCTCTGTGCGTTACCCTTCTGTCATCGCGATAGACGGCCCTGTTGCCTCTGGAAAGACGACCGTTGGCCGGGCGTTGGCGCGCCGGTTGGGGTACGCCTTCGTCGATACAGGCGTCTACTACCGCGCGGTCACCGTCGCAGCGCTCGACGCGAGTACCCCCCTGGATGATGAGGCCGCGCTCACGCGGCTCGCCGATGGGTTGGAGGTCCGCCTCGGCGACGAGGGGACGAGCGTGTCCATCCGTGGTGTCGACATTACCTCCCGCTTGCGCACGCCTGAAGTCGACGCCGCGGTTTCTGCCGTGGCGAAGGTAGGAGGCGTCCGCAGGGCGATGGTCGCTCAGCAGCGTGCGACCGCGAAAGGGGGAGATGTCATCATGGTCGGACGGGACATCGGGACGATCGTGCTTCCGAACGCTGCGAAGGTGTACCTGGACGCGTCGCCTGAAGAGCGGACGCGTAGACGGTTCAGAGAACTGGCGGGAACAGACCAGGCGCGGTCCAGGGCCGAGGTGCTGGAGAACATAGAGATGCGGGACGCCATAGACGCCGGACGCACGGATTCGCCGCTGCGTATCGCTGAGGACGCCCGTCGCATCGTGACCGATGGTCTCGACGTCGAGGCCGTCGTGGACGTTGTCCTGGCTGTGCTCGGCACGGAGGAGGGCGAGTGACGGGCGCTCCGTTCGATTGCTGGTACAGGCTCGGGCGGCTACTCTCCCGCATCTTCATCCCCACGTTCGGGAGCATCCGGGTCACGGGGCGGGAGCGCGTTCCAAAGGGTGGGCCGCTGATCATCGTTGCGAACCACCAGAGCAACGCGGACCCGCCGGTGATGGTGTACGCGGTCCCGCGGCCCATCTTCTTCATGGCGAAGCGGTCGTTGTTCTGGGGGCCGATCGTGTCGTACTTGCTCCGCGCGGTGCACGTCTACCCGGTGGACCGCGATGGGAGGGACGTTGATGCGCTGAAGTGGGCACTGCGTACGCTGAACAGCGGTAGGGCGCTGCTGATCTTCCCTGAGGGGACACGGAGCCCGGGCGGATTGCGTAAGGCCACGGACGGGTTGGCCTACCTGGCGCTGTCGTCCGGTGCGCCGGTGCTGCCAGTGGCAATCACGGGGACAGAGCGCATCCGGGGCATGTTCCGGATAGCGTTTCACTTCCAGAAGCTGCATGTCACTATCGGGGAGCCGTTTGTGCTTCCGCGTTCCGAGGGAAGAGTAGATAGGGAGCAGCTGCAGGCGGCGACAGAAGAGGTGATGAACCGCATCGCGGCGCTGCTCCCCCCGCCGTATCGAGGGGTGTACGCCGGGGGCGCGCCCGACGACGTGGAGGGGGAGCGCGCGTAGACCGGTAGGCGGCCTTGTGCTAGCATCGACCGTTGGCGTGACCGACGGGGGCCGCAACTCTCGAGCCGGTTGCCTTGGGGGTTGGGTAATGACGGCGACAGTGACCGGGAAGATGGTGTACCGCCTCGCGGAAGGCGGTGCGGAAATGGTGAGTCTTCTCGGGGGGAAGGGAGCGCATGCGAGCGAGATGGCGCGCATCGGCGTTCCGGTGCCTCCGGGATTCGTGATTACGACGGAGACGTCGTTGGAGTATTTCCGCCAGGGACGGCGCTTTCCCGATGGCCTGTGGGACGAGATAGTCCGGCATGTTCACGTACTGGAAGAGCAGACCGGCCGCCTGTTCGGCGCCGTCGATAACCCGCTGGTAGTGTCGGTCCGCTCAGGCGCTCCGGTCTCCATGCCCGGAATGATGGACACCATCCTCAACATGGGCGTGACCGACGCGACGGTTGCGGGCCTCGCGGAGATGATGGGCGACGAACGCCCCGCACTGGACGCATTCCGACGGCTGATACAAGGCTTTGGCGACGTCGTGCTGGGCATACCCAAGGCGCGATTCGAGACCACGCTGGAGGCCGCGAAGAAACGCGCAGGCGCCGAGTTCGACTACGAACTGCAGCCCAGTGCGCTGCGGGAGCTCATCGACGAGTTCAAGGGAATCATCCAGGAGACGACCGGAGAACCGCTCTCGGACGACCCCTGGGTGTTGCTGAAGGCGGCAGTGGAGGCGGTGTTCGACTCGTGGAATAACCCCCGCGCCATCACCTACCGGGAATTCCAGGGCATCTCCCACAACATGGGCACCGCGTGCGTCATCATGGCCATGGTGTTCGGCAACCTCGGCGACGACAGTGGCACAGGTGTGCTGTTCTCCCGCAACCCGGGCAGCGGCGAGCGAGGACTGTACGGCGAGTTCCTGCCGAACGCGCAGGGAGAGGACGTAGTGGCGGGGATACGCACCCCCCAACGCATCCAGGCCCTGCGCACCGCGTGGCCTGAGATCTACCGGGAGATAGAGGAGACGGCGCGCAGCCTCGAAGCGCACTACAAGGACGTGCAGGACATCGAGTTCACCGTGGAGCGAGGGAAGCTGTTCATCCTGCAGACCCGTTCCGCCAAGCGGACGGCGTCGGCAGCGGTTCGGATAGCGGTGGAGCTGGTGTCGGAGGGCGTGCTGACGCAGCAGCAGGCATTGGGGCGTGTGGAGGCAGGCGAGGTTTCGGCAGTGCTCATGCCCCACTTCGTGGCGGAAGCGAAAGAAGCAGCGGTAAAGGCAGGTCGTCTGCTGGCGGAAGGCGTGGGAGCGTCGCCGGGAGCGGCGTCCGGCGTCGTGGTGATGGACCCGGACCGCGTCGCGGCGGTCGCAGAGAGCGGGCAGCAGGTGGTGCTCGTCCGGCAGGAGACGAGCCCCGACGACGTGCACGGCATCATCAAGGCGAATGGGGTGCTCACGAGCCGCGGCGGCATGACGAGTCACGCGGCAGTGGTGACGCGGGGGCTGGGGAAGCCTTGCGTGGTGGGCTGCGAGGAGCTGCACTTCGAGGCTGACGGCAGCGCGACAGCTCGAGGGAAGTCCATCTCGGAGGGCGACGTCATCAGTATCGACGGCGCCACGGGCGAGGTATTCGTCGGAGACATCGAAGCAGTTGCGCCAAAGCCGAGCGAGCTGGCAGAGCTGAATACGTTGCTCGGCTGGGCAGACGAGGTACGCCGCTTGCAGGTGTGGGCGAACGCGGATACGCCGGAAGACGCTCACCGCGCGCGAGCGAACGGGGCCGAGGGCATCGGTCTGTGCCGCACTGAGCATATGTTCTTCGCCGAGGAGCGGCTGCGGCACATCCGGCAACTGCTGGCGATCGGGCCGGAGGCGTCGGAACTGATCTGGCGTGTGCAGGAGTTGGAAGAAGCGCTGAAGAGTGCTCCAGCGTCGGAACGAGAGGCGATGCAGCACCGGCTCGAGTCGGCCAGGACCCAGTGCGAGTCGTCGGAAGCTGTCCTGGACTTCCGCACCGAACTGGCCGAGTTGGAGCGCTTTCAAACTGAGGACTTCTACGGGATCTTCAAGGCGATGGAAGGCCTCCCGGTGGTGATTCGGTTGCTGGACGCACCGCTGCATGAGTTCCTGCCGGACTACGGTGAGCTCGTGCAGGAAGTGGCGGAACTGACGCGCCGCATCGAGGGTGACAACCGCGTGGATGCGTGGCTGAACAAGGGACGCGACCTGGTCAACCGCTCTGCATCCGAGCTGGAGAAGGTCGTGGTGGGCAAGCGCGTGATGGATTGGCTCTCGGAGCGCGTGTCTCTCCCTCAGCAGGAGGATGAAGAGGCATTGCGGGCGGAGCTGGAGGAGAAGGAGAGGACGCTCGAGCTCGTAGCCCGCCTTCGGGAATCGAACCCGATGCTGGGCCACCGCGGTTGCCGTGTGGGCCTGACGATGCCCGAGATCTACGAGATGCAGGTGCGCGCCATCGTCACGGCGGGCTGCCGCTTGGCCGAGGAAGGCTCCCCGGTGCGGGCGGAGATCATGATTCCCATCGTCTCGCACGTGAATGAACTGAGGTGGCTCCGACCCCGATTGCGAGCGGTTGCCAGCAAAACGCGCGAGGCGCTCGGGATATATGTGACCTACCTGTTCGGGACGATGATCGAGGTTCCTCGCGCGGCGCTCACGGCTGACGAAGTGGCGACGGAGGCCGAGTTCTTCTCGTTCGGCTCGAACGACCTTACGCAGATGACGTTTGCGTTCAGCCGGGACGATGCGGAGAGCAAGTTCCTGAACCACTACGTCGAGACGGAGATTCTGCCGCGCAACCCGTTCAACACGCTCGATACACAGGGCGTTGGGAAGTTGATGCGGATGGCGACGGAGGCTGCGCGCCAGGTTGACCCGGACTTCCCGATAGGCATATGCGGGGAGCACGGGGGCGACCCTCGGAGTGTGGCATTCTGCAACGAACTGGGGCTGAACTACGTCAGCGCGTCACCGTTCCGCGTTCCGGTTGCCCGCTTGGCTGCAGCGCAGAGCGCGCTTGGCCAGATCACGACGACAGAGGGAACGCAAGCGCGTCTGTTGTGATGTAGGAGGCGGCCCATGGCCATTGCTCGAGAGCACGAGGCGCGGCAGTACGTCCTTCGCACCGCCAAGGAGAACGACGTCAAGTTCATCCGCCTCTGGTTCACGGACATCCTGGGGACGCTGAAGGGCTTCGCGATAACGGAAGCGGAACTCGAAGGAGCGTTGGAATACGGGATGGCCTTCGACGGCTCCACCGTGGAGGGCTTTGCACGCCGCGACGAGAGCGACATGGTGGCGATGCCGGACCCGACGACGTTCTCCATCCTTCCGTGGCGCCCTCGCCAGAACGCCGTGGCCCGCATGTTCTGCGACGTCCTTCGTCCCTCTGGCGAACCGTTCGAAGGGGACCCGCGCCACGTTCTGAAGACGGCCCTCGAGCGCGCGGCACGGCAGGGCTACGAGTTCCAGGTGGGGCCGGAGATGGAGCACTTCTACCTCAAGTCTGCCGAAGAGCCGGAACCGCTCGATGCGGGAGGCTATTTCGACCTCACGACCACGCTGGACAAGGGTGCCGACCTGCGCCGGCAGACAGTGCTCTCGCTGGAGGAGATGGGGATACCCGTCGAATACAGCCACCACGAAGTGGCGCACGGCCAGCATGAGATTGACCTCCGCCACACGGACGCACTCACGATGGCCGATGCAGTGATGACGTACCGCCAGGTGGTGAAGGAAGTGGCGATGGGCCAGCAGGTGTACGCCACCTTCATGCCCAAACCGTTTGAGAACCAGAACGGGAGCGGTATGCACATCAACATGTCGCTCTTCCAGGGAGGAGAGAACGCGTTTTACGACCCCGACGGGGAGCACAAGCTTTCCGCGACGGGCCGGCACTTCATCGCCGGTCTCCTGCGGCACGCGGGAGAGATCGCCTGCGTATGCAACCAGTGGGTGAACTCGTACAAGCGCCTGACGCCCGGCTACGAGGCTCCGGTGTACGCGACTTGGGCGGCAGTCAACCGCTCCAACCTGGTCCGTGTGCCAGCTTATCGCCCCGGCAAGGAGGCGTCGGTCCGCATCGAGTTCCGCCTGCCCGATCCGGCGTGCAATCCGTACCTTGCGTTCGCGGCGATCCTCACCGCAGGTCTCGCCGGAGTGCAGAACGCATATGCGCTTGAGAGTTCCACAGAGGTGGACGTGGATGCTCTGTCGGAAGGGGAACGCTCGAAACTCGGCATTCGCCGCTTGCCCGGCAGTCTCTACGAGGCGCTCGCCGAGGCCGAGGAGAGCGTCGTGCTCCGGGAGGCCCTGGGAACGCACACGTTCAACTCGTTGCTCGAGAACAAGCGTATCGAGTGGGAGGGATACCGCTTCGCCGTCACTGACTACGAGATGAAGCGTTACCTGCCCATCCTGTAGGGAGGGTGCAGCTACGCCCAGCTGCGTAGGTCCACGGACGGGAGCGCCGTGGCCCCCATGAGGTAGGCGTCGATGCCGTGAGCGGCCTGCCGCCCCTCTGCGATTGCCCACACGACGAGCGACTGGCCTCGCGCCATGTCTCCCGCGGCGAACACTCCGGGCACGCTGGTCATCTTGGACACGTCTGTCTTGACGTTGCCTCTTCCGTCGAGCTCAACGCCGAGCTGCTCCAGCAAGCCCTCGTGCTGGGGGTGCAGGAACCCCAACGCGAGCAGCACCAGCGAAGCTTCCAACTCGAACTCGCTGCCGGGTATCTCGGTCATCGTGGGCCGGCCCGTCTCATCCGGCGGACCCCATTCGATGCGGGCTGCGTGGAGGCGCTCGACGCGACCGTTGCTGCCTGATAGACGCTTCGTGAGGATGGAGTAGTCGCGGACGCCGCCCTCCTCGTGGGCCGCGGAGCTCCGCAGGATGAGGGGCCACAGGGGCCACGGATTGTTCTTCGACCTCGACGCGGGCGGTTCCGGAAGGATCTCCCATTGCACGACCATCTCCGCACCCTGGCGGTGGGCGGTCCCCAGGCAGTCGGCGCCGGTGTCGCCGCCGCCCAGGATCATGACCCGCTTGCCCTCGGCTGTGATGCGCTCTTCGGGGGGCACTTCTAGGCCACGATTGATCCTGTTCTGCTGCGTCAGGTAGTCAACCGCCAGGTGTACGCCCTCGAGCTCTTCGCCCGGGACATTCAGCCGACGAGCGATCGTCGAGCCGCCGGTCAGGCAAACGGCGTCGTACTCGCCCAGCAGGTCGTCCGCGGCAACGTCTACGCCGACGTTGCAATTCGTGCGGAACTCGATCCCCTCCGCGGCCATCAGTTCGACGCGTCGCTCGACAACGCTCTTGTCCAGCTTGAAGTCGGGGATGCCGAGCGTGAGCAGTCCGCCTACGTACTCGTCGCGCTCGAAGACTGTGACCAGGTGCCCGGCCCGGTTCAGCTGGACGGCGGCGGCCAGGCCGGCAGGACCGGACCCAACCACGGCGATGCGCTTGCCGGTCCGCTCCTCGGGGGGATGCGGCGTCATCCATCCCTCGTCGAAGCCGCGGTCCACGATGGCCTTCTCGATGTACTCGATCGTGACCGGCTCCTCGTTGATGGAGAGCACGCAGGAGGCCTCGCAGGGCGCGGGGCATATACGGCCTGTGAACTCGGGGAAGTTGTTGGTTGCGTGCAGCGCCGCCAGCGCGTCCTGCCAACGCCCCCTGTACACCAGGTCGTTCCAGTCGGGGATGAGGTTGCCCAGTGGACAGCCCTTGTGGCAGAACGGAAGCGCGCAGTTCATGCAGCGCGCGGCCTGCACCCGGGACTTGTCGTCGGACCACGCCTCGTAGATCTCGCGGTAGTCCTTCGTTCGCTCTCCCGCGGGCCGGCGCTCAGGGGGCTCGCGCTCGAATTCTAGGAACCCGGTTGTCTTACCCACTGCCGACCGCTTGGAGCGCCGCTTGCTTGCCCGCTTCTATCACGCGACGGTAGTCCTTGGGGTACACCTTGACGAACTTCGTCAGGAATGCGTCCCAGTTGTCCAGAACGCGCGCCGCGTTGGCGCTGCCTGTGTGTGTGCGGTGCTTCTGGATCATCGCGCGGAGCTCTTCGATGTCTTCCGGCTCGACCACCGGCTCGAGGTCTACGAGCTCCTGGTTGCAGCGCATGTCGAAGTCGCCTGCCTCGTCGAGGACGTACGCGATGCCGCCGCTCATCCCGGCGGCGAAGTTCCGTCCTGTCGGGCCCAGCACGACCACGCGCCCGCTGGTCATGTACTCGCAGCCGTGGTCGCCCACGCCGTCGATGACGGCGTGCACGCCGCTGTTGCGGACACAGAAGCGTTCGCCTGCCAGGCCGCGGATGAACACCTCGCCGCCGGTGGCGCCGTAGAGGGCCACGTTGCCGACGATGATGTTCTCCTCGGCCACGAACGTCGATTGCCGGGGAGGGACCACTACCAGCCGCCCGCCGGAGACGCCCTTGCCGAAATAGTCGTTGGAGTCGCCCTCCAGCGTGAACGCGATGCCCTTGGCGAGGAACGCCCCGAAGCTCTGGCCCGCGGAGCCGGTGAACGTGACGTTGATCGTATCGTCCGGCAACCCGTCTTCGCCGTAGCGCTGGGCTATCTCGCCGCTGAGCATCGTGCCGACGGTCCGGTTGGCGTTGCGGATCGGCAACTCGAAAGTGATTGGCTCGCGGTGCGAGAGCGCCCGCTTCGAGCGCGCGATCAGTTCGTGGTCGAGCGCCCGCTCGAGGCCGTGGTCCTGGTCCTCGCTGTGGAAGCGGGCGACCGAGTCCGGCGCCTCGGGCTTCGCGAGCAGGTCGGTCAGGTCGATGTTCTTCGTCTTCCGCCAATGGTCGATGACGGTGCCCGTCTCGAGCATGTCGACCCGGCCCACCATCTCGTTAACCGTCCGGAATCCGAGCTGCGCCATGATCTCGCGCAGGTCCTCAGCCACGAAGAAGAAGTAGTTGATGAGGTGCTCGGGTTCGCCCGCGAACCGCTTCCGCAGCTCCGGGTCCTGCGTTGCGACGCCTACCGAGCAGGTGTTGAGGTGGCACTTGCGCAACATGATGCAGCCCTGCGTCACCAGGGAGGCCGTCGCGATACCGAACTCGTCGGCCCCGAGGAGGCAGGCGATCGCGACGTCGCGGCCCGTCTTTATCTGGCCGTCGGTCTGCACCACGATCCGGCCGCGGAGGTTGTTCTGGACGAGCACCTGCTGCGTCTCGGCGATGCCAAGCTCCCACGGCAAGCCGGCGTGTTTGATCGACGACTCGGGCGATGCCCCGGTGCCTCCGGTATCGCCGCTGATGAGCACGACGTCTCCGTGCGCCTTCGATACGCCCGCGGCGATGGTGCCGACGCCGACTTCGGCCACCAGCTTCACGTGGATGCGGGCGCGCGGGTTGGCGTTCTTCAGGTCGTGGATTAGCTGCGCCAGGTCCTCGATGGAGTAGATGTCGTGGTGGGGTGGAGGCGAGATCAGTTCCACACCCGGCGTGGAGTGGCGTATCCAGCCGATGTACTCGTCCACCTTGTGGCCCGGCAGCTGTCCACCCTCGCCCGGCTTGGCCCCCTGCGCCATCTTGATCTGCAGGTCGGACGCGTTGACTAGGTAGTTCGTCGTGACGCCGAACCGGCCGGACGCCACCTGCTTGATGGCGCTGTGCCGGCGGTCTCCGTTCGCATCTGGAGTGTAGCGGCGATAGTCCTCGCCTCCCTCGCCGCTGTTGCTGCGCGCGCCGATGCGGTTCATCGCGATCGCCAGCGATTCGTGCGCTTCGCGGCTGATGGAACCGAGGGAGATTGCGCCCGTTGCGAACCGCTTGACGATCTCGACGGCGGGCTCGACCTCGTCGATCGCAATGGGCTCGGCCAGGGTCTTGAAATCGAGCAAGCCCCGCAGTGTGCAGAGGCGGCGCTCGTAGCCGTTCGCAAGCTCCGCGAATTCGCGGTATACGCGGGTGTCGTTGGTCCTGCTGGCGTACTGCAGCTTCGCGATGGTGTCCGGGTTCCACATGTGGTATTCGCCGTCGCGGCGCCAGTAGTAGAACCCGCCGGGGTCAAGGTCGAGCGTCGCGTCGATCGCGACCTTGGGGAAGGCGCGCGCGTGGCGGGCCAGCACGTCCGCCTCGATGGCGTCGGTGTCGATGCCGCCGATCCGTGAAGCTGTCCACGTGAAGTACTCGTCCACCAGCCGTTGGCTCAGCCCGACCGCCTCGAAGATCTGGGCCCCGTGGTAGCTGTGTATCGTGGAGATCCCCATCTTGGAGATCACCTTCAGCAGACCCTTGTTCGTCGCCTTGATGTAGTTGTACACCGCCTCCGCCGCGTCCATCCCCTCGGGGAAGAGGCCCTGACGGCACATGTCCTCCAGCGTCCCCAACGTGAGATACGGGCAGACGGCCCCCGCGCCGTAGCCGATCAACAAGGCCAGGTGGGCGATCTCGCGCGGCTCAGCGCTCTCGACGACGATTCCCACTTTCGTGCGCTCCCCCTCGCGGATGAGGTGATGATGCACGCCGGCGGTTGCCAGGAGGCTGGGGATCGCCGCGTGTTGCGGGTCCACGCCCCGGTCGGAGAGGACGAGGATGGTACAGCCGGCTTCGATAGCCTCCGACGCGCCGCGGCGCAGAGCGTCCATCGCGCGGTCCATCGCGCCCGGCCCCTCGTCGGTCGGGAAGAGGAGGGAGAGCGTCGCCGCCTTGATGCCGGGCCGGTCAACCGCCTTGATCTTCTCAAGGTCCTGCTCGGTGAGCACGGGGCTGGGCAGCCGGAGTTGACGGGCGTGAAGCGGCGTCTCCTCGAAAAGATTGCGCTGTGCGCCCAGGTTGATGCTGACCGACGTCACGAGCTCCTCGCGGATCGCGTCCAGCGGCGGGTTGCTCACTTGGGCGAACAGCTGCTTGAAGTAGGTGAACAGGAGCTGCGGGCGATCGGAGAGTACGGCCAGAGCGGCGTCGTTGCCCATGGAGCCGGTCGGCTCCGCGCCGTTGATTGCCATCGGCTCCAGCAAAATGCGGAGGTCCTCTTGCGTATACCCGAAAGCCTGCTGCAGGTCGACCAATGACTCCTCGTTGAGCTCATGGCGACCGTTCTGGCCGGGCTCGGGGTCCGGAAGCGCGTCCAGGTGCACCAGGTTGTCCCGTAGCCATTCGCCGTAGGGCCGTCGTGCCGACAGCTCCGACTTGATCGTGGCGTCGTCTACGATGCCGCCGCGCTCCGGGTCCATCAGGAACATCCGTCCGGGGTGGATGCGCTCCTTGAACAGCACCTTCTCAGGCGGGACGTCGAGAACGCCCACCTCCGAGGCCATGACCAACTTGTCGTCGGTCGTGACCAGATAACGGAAGGGACGCAGCCCATTGCGGTCGAGCACCGCGCCAACGCGGTCTCCGTCGGTGAAGGCGATGAGGGCCGGGCCATCCCATGGCTCGATGAGGCAGGCGTGGTAGTCGTAGAAGTCGCGTTTGTCTTGTGACATCTGGACTTTCGGACCGGTGGCCTCGGGGATCAGCGCCATCATCGTGTGGTGCAACGGGCGCCCCGTGTGCAGCATGAGCTCGTAGGCGTTGTCGATGCACGCGGTGTCGCTCTGGCCCGGCCAGATGATGGGGAACAGCTTGTCGAGATCGTCGCCGAATTCCGGCGAGGCCATGGCGTTCTGGCGCGCCACCATCCAGTTGATGTTGCCCCGCAACGTGTTGATCTCGCCGTTGTGGACGATGTAGCGGTAGGGGTGCGCCAGCTTCCAGGAGCCCAGGGTGTTGGTGCTGAAGCGCGAATGCACGAGCGCGAATGCACTCGCCACGAGCGGGTCAGCTAGGTCCTTGTAGAAGCCCCCGAGTTGCGTGCCCATGAGCAGGCCCTTGTACACGATCAGCTTCGAGGACAGGCTGCAGACGTAGAACTCGCCTCCGTCGGAAAGCCCCGCATCGAGGACCTCGCGCTCAGCGACCTTGCGGATGACGAACAGTTTGCGCTCGAACCCCGCGGAGTCCGACCCGGGGCCCATACCGATGAATACCTGGCGGATCACCGGCTGGCACTCCCGGGCCACGTAGCCGATGACAGACGGGTCCACGGGGACGTCGCGCCAGCCGAGGAACCGCTGCCCCTCCTGTTCGGTGGCGCGCACGACGATCGCCTCGCACGCCTCCCGCTCTGCGCTGTCTTGCGGCAGGAACACGACGCCGGCCGCATAGCTGCCGGGCCCCGGAAGGTCGATCCCCAGATTCGCCGTTTCGCGGCGCAGGAAGTCGTGCGGCATCTGGAGCAGCATCCCGGCGCCGTCGCCGGTTTCCGGGTCGCTGCCCGCCGCGCCGCGGTGCGCGAGGTTCGTCAGCACCTCCAGCCCGTTCTGAACGATCTCATTGGACTTCACGCCGCGGACGTTCGCCACGACGCCTACTCCACAGGCGCTGTGCTCGAACTCGGGACGGTACAGCCCAAAGGGCTCGCCTTTCCAAACGTATGCCACAGGTTGCTCCTCGGCCTATCAGCGTTGAACGCAAATAGTGCGCCTCTCCTCCTGTGGACGTGGGAGCCTACAGGAAGAGAACGCTGGTCGACCTTACGGGTACACTTACTCGTCAAGAGTAGCGGACTCCTAGAGTAGCAGATTCCGCCGCGTGATAAAAGGGTGCTGTACTCGTTCGGCGCAGAAGTGACAATTGCCTGCATTCGCTGACCTTTCCATCGTGGGAGGAATTGGCCAGGGGAGAGACAGCCGGGGGCGTCGTGCGGTCGGACGCGGGCAGTGGGGCTGCGCCGGGCCGCGTTTGACAGCCAGAGGCCCGTTACCGGATAATCACTCCTGTTACAGGCTGGGATGGGGAGTAGTACTCCTTCTGGCGGGGCTTCAGAGAGCCGGATATGGTGAGAACCGGCGCCTGCGCGAAGGCCGAATGGACCTCTGAGCCTCGGCCCGAAACCTGCGATGGCAGGAGGTAGGCGTCGACGGGCCCGCCCCGTTACAGGCGGACGGCATAATCCGTCACTGACGGCCGTGCTGGTAAGAGTCCCTCCCATCACGGAGGGAGAATAAGGGTGGCACCGCGGTAGCCCCGCCCCTTGTAAGGGCGGGGCTATTTTCGTATCCACGAAAGAAGGGAGCGATGGCGGACTACGTTCCAACGATCGAAGAGTTCAGGCGCCTGGTGCAGGAAGGCTACAACCTGATCCCGGTATACCGGGAGGTCGTGGCCGACCTCGAGACGCCTGTCTCTGCTTATCTGAAGATCACGGACGGCGGCGAAAGCGTGTCGTTCCTGCTGGAGAGCGTCGAGGGCGGGGAACGGATGGCGCGCTTCAGCTTCATGGGCACCGAGCCCTACCGGGTGCTGCGGACGGGAAAGGGAGAACCGGACGGGCCGGGTGACCCGCTCGTTGCGGTGGAAGCGGAACTCGGGCGCTTCCGACCCGCGCAGGTACCCGGCCTGCCGCGGTTCGTGGGCGGGGCAGTGGGGTACCTCTCCTACGAGACGGTCCACTATTTCGAGCCGTCGGCCTCGATGGCGGAGGGCGACCCGCAGGGACTTCCCGAGTCTGTCTTTCTCTTCACGGATTCGCTGCTGGTCTTCGACCACCTGCGCCACTGCATCCAGGTCGTTGCGACGGCAGAAGTGGACGGCTCACCTGACGAGGCGTACGCGCGCGCAACGCAGCGCGTGGACGAGCTGGCCGAACGCCTTGCGCATCCCCTGCCGCGGCAGGCGCAGCTGGCGGGAGGGACGAGTGACACGCAGGCGGCCGGTGCGTCGGGCGCAGAGCACCTGGAGCACTCCAACAAGACCCCAGGCGAGTACCACGGCATGGTGGACCGGGCGCGAGAGTACATCGTCGCGGGCGACATCATCCAGGTGGTGCCGTCGCAGCGCGTGGAACTGCAGGTTGCGTCCAGCGCATTCGACCTGTATCGCTCCCTGCGGGCTGTCAACCCGTCGCCGTACATGTACTACCTGTGGCTGGACGATTTCGCCATCGTGGGGGCGTCGCCGGAGATGCTTGTGCGCGCCGAGGATGGCCTCGTCGAGACGCATCCCATCGCGGGTACGCGCCGCCGGGGGAAGGACGCCCGCGAAGACGCGGCGCTGGAGCGCGAGTTGCTCGCGGACGAGAAGGAGCGCGCGGAGCACGTGATGCTGCTCGACCTGGGGCGCAACGACATCGGGCGAGTGAGCAGACCAGGCACCGTGCAGGTGACGCAGATGCTGGAGGTGGAGCGCTACTCGCACGTGATGCACCTCGTCTCGCACGTGACCGGCGAGCTGCGGGACGACCGCTCGGTCTTCGACGCACTGCGGGCCTGCTTCCCTGCCGGTACGGTGTCCGGCGCGCCGAAGATCCGGGCGATGCAGATCATCTCCGAGCTGGAGCGTGAGCGCCGTGGGGTCTATGCGGGTGCGGTGGGCTATTTCAGTTTCTCGGGGAACATGGACACGGCCATCGCAATCCGCACGATGGTGGTGAAGGACGGGAAGGCGTACCTTCAGGCAGGCGGAGGAGTCGTGTTCGACTCGGACCCGGAAGCGGAGCGCCTGGAGTCGCTCTACAAGATGAACGCGCTGCTGCGCGCCATCGCCCGGGCGGACGCGGGACGCGGTCAACCCCAGGAGGCGTAGAGGTCAGATGCTGCTACTCATCGACAACTACGACAGTTTCACTTACAACCTGTACCAGTTCCTGTGCGAGCTTGGGGCCGACGTGCGCGTGGTGCGGAACGACGCCGTGACGCTGGATGAGATCGAGGGGATGGCCCCGGAACGGATCGTCGTCTCGCCGGGGCCGTGCACTCCGGAGGAAGCAGGCATATCCACGGACGTCATCAGGCGGTTCGGAGGACGCATGCCGATCCTGGGAGTCTGCCTGGGACACCAGTGCATAGGCGTGGCGTACGGAGGCGTTGTGAGCGGCGCGGGGGAGATCGTCCACGGTAAGATGAGCACGATAACGCACGATGGGAAGGGCGTGTTCGCCGGCCTCCCCAACCCGCTGCAGGGCATCCGATACCATTCACTCGCGATCGAGCCGGACGCCACGCCGGACGTGCTCGAAGTGACGGCGCGGAGCGAGAGCGGCGTGATAATGGGTGTGCGGCACAGGGAGTTCGCGGTGGAGGGGATCCAGTTCCACCCGGAGTCGATCATGACACAGAACGGCAAGGACCTGCTCAAGAATTTCATCGAGGCAACGCCATGACCAGCCCGGACTTCACCAGCAGACCGGTCTGGGATGAGTTCACGATGGACATTCCCGCTGGCGAAGCCTTCGAGATGTCTCGGGAGCGGCTTCGTTCGCTGGGATACAGGCTGGTCGAAGCGGCCACCGAGCGTGAAGACGGCAGCTCGCGGGTGGTGGCGGCGTTGGACCGGACACCCGCTGCCCGGCGTCGGACGAACGGCAAACTCATGCTGGGGGCCGCCGTGGCGCTCACGCTGGTGCTGCTGGTGATGATGGCACGGGACATAGGGGGTGACCGGGCAGTCGTCTCCGTGCCCTTGCTGGCGGCGGTGCTTCTGGGTGGGCTGGGGATGAACCGGCTGCGGGAATCCCCGCGTCCGGAGCAGAAGGTGATGGAGATCACGGTGCTCCCCACGCAGGACGGCCATTGCCGCGTGCTGATCAAGGGGACGTTGGTGTCCGGCCCCGTGGCGCCTACGGAAGAGCCGCCCACGGCGGCGGAGACCGCCGCATCCGAGCAAGCGCTGTTGGAGGACATGCGCGTCGTTGAAGGGCGCCGCGGTTCAACGGAGGAAGCGTCGTGATCCAGGAGGCGATCGGCAGGCTGGTAGCGCGGCAGGCGCTGTCGGAGGAAGAGTCCGCCGCCGTCGCGGAAGACATCATGACGGGTGAGGCCACGCCCGCGCAGATCGGAGCGTTCCTGATCGCGCTGCGCCTCACCGGTGAGACGGTCGAGGCGCTCACGGGCATGGCCCGCGTCATGCGCGAGAAAGCGCTCCACGTGGAAACGGATGGACGATTGGTGGACGTAGTGGGCACTGGAGGCGACGGTCTCCGCACATTCAACGTCTCCACCGCGTCGGCGCTCACGGTGGCCACCGCGGGCGTAAAGGTCGCCAAGCACGGCAACCGGGCGGCGTCGGGAAGTGTGGGCGCCGCAGACATCCTGGACGCGAATGGCGTGAAGCTGGAGCTGAGCCCTGAGGCGGTGGGGCGTTGCATCGACGATGTGGGGGTCGGGTTCATGTTCGCGCCGGCGTTCCATCCGGCTATGCGGTTCGCCGGCCCTCCCCGCCGCGAGCTCGGCGTCCGCACGGTATTCAACTTCCTGGGACCGCTGACGAATCCGGCAGGGGCGCTCTACCAGCTCCTGGGCGTTGCCCAGCCTGCCGACGCGTCCTACGACGTGGCCGAACTGATGGCGCGCGTACTCCACGCGCTGGGCACGGAACGCTCATGGGTGGTGCGGGGTGACGACGGCCTCGACGAGTTGACGACGACGGCTACATCTCAGGTGTGGGAGGTGTCCGCTGACGGCGTGCGGCACTTCACGCTCACGCCCGAGGATGCAGGCTTGCCTCGGGGCACCCTCGGAGACCTGCAGATCGACGGCGTGGAGCAGGCGCGGGACAGGTTCAGGCGTGCGCTCTCCACGGGCGACTCGCCGGAGAAAAACATGGTGCTGCTGAACTCGGGGGCGACGCTCGTCGTGCGGGGCGCCGTGGACGACCTGCCCTCCGGCGTGGCTATGGCCCGGGCCGCGATCGACTCGGGAGGAGCGCTCGAGAAGCTGCGGCAGCTGGCGGAGCTGAGCCAGACCCTCGCATAGCGAAAGCCATGAGTACGACAGGTACGGTCCTCGACAAGATACTGGAAGCCAAGCGCGCGGAACTGGCGCGTCACCAGCGGGAGACCCCGCTCTCAACGCTGGAGTCTCAGGTGCGGGAGGCGCCGTTCCCGCTCAATCTGTCAGGCGCGCTCTGGGGAGACCGTGTGCGGCTCATCGCTGAGACCAAGAAGGCGTCGCCGTCCAAGGGCCTGCTCGCGCAGGAGTACGATCCGGCTGGGCTGGCCTCCACGTACGCGGCGAACGGAGCGGCGGCCATATCCGTCCTGACGGAGGTCGATCACTTCCAGGGGAGCCTGGCCCACCTCGCGGCGGTGAAGGCGGCGGTGGGGCCGGAAGGCGTGCCCGTGCTCCGGAAGGACTTCCTGTTCGACCCCTACCAGTTGCTCGAAGCCCGCGTGAATGGCGCGGATGCCGCGCTCCTCATCGTCGCGGCGCTCTCTCCTGAGCAGCTTCGCGAGATGTTGGACGCGGCGCAGCGGGTCTGGCTGCAGTGCCTCGTGGAGGTGCACGCCGAGCACGAGCTGGAGACCGCGCTCAGCGCCGGCGCGGAGATCATCGGCATCAACCATCGCGACCTGCGGACGTTCCAGGTGGACACGACGCTCACTGCGCGTCTGCGGCCGCTCATCCCGCAGGGGCGCATGGTGGTTGCCGAGAGCGGGATCAACTCGCGGGAAGACGTGGCGGCGCTCCAGCAGGCGGGGGTGCATGGCATACTGGTCGGTGAGGCGCTGATGACGGCGCCCGATGTCGGAGAGAAAGTGCGGGAACTCGCAGGAGTGCAGGCGTGACACGCGTACAGGTATGCGGCTTCCGCTCCGCCGAGCCGTTGATAGCCGCCGTCGACGCGGGAGCAGACGCGGTCGCCCTCGTGTTCGTGCCGTCGGCGCGGAGGTGCGTGACCGTGGACGAGGCGCGCGCCGTGCTCGATGAGGTGCGCGCATCCGGGCGGGCGCTGCCGACCCTCGTCGGGCTCTTCGCCGACCAGCCGTTGGACGAGGTGCAGCGGACCGTGGCGTCCGTGGGGTTGGACGAGGTCCAGCTCTGCGGGGGCGAGGGAGTGGAATACGCTTCGCAGCTCGGCGTGCCGGTCTCCAAGGTGATCAGCATCGATGGGGACGTGCCGGTGGCGGCGCAGATGCCGCGCATCATGGTGCTCCAGCAGCGCCACGCGCTGGCGGGGCATCGGGTCGTCCTCGATGCGCAAGTGCCGGGCGAATACGGTGGTACCGGGCAGCAGTTCGACTGGGACCTGGCCGCCGACCTGGCTGGGGCGTTCGAGATGAGCCTCGCAGGGGGCCTGTCCGTGGACAACGTACAGGAGGCCGTGGAGCGGGTGCGCCCGTGGGGCGTGGACGTCTCCAGCGGCGTGGAGACGGACGGTGAGAAGGACCCCGCCAAGGTGCGGGCGTTCGTGGAATCGGTTCGGGCAGTCGATGGACGCAGGAAGAAGGGCGGGCTTGCCCGCCTGCTGGGCAGGCGTTGACGTGACGACGCTTCCGGACGACAAGGGACGGTTCGGCCAGTTCGGCGGCCAGTACGTTCCGGAGACGCTGATGCCGGCGCTCGCCGAGCTGACCGAGGCGTGGGAAGAGGCCCGCGAAGACGCTGCTTTCCAGGATGAGTTGGCCCAACTGCTGCGCGACTATGTCGGCCGCCCGACCCCGCTGCACCATGCGCAGCGGCTCACCGGGTACGCCGGTGGAGCGGAGGTGTACCTCAAGCGTGAGGACCTCGCTCATACCGGCGCGCACAAGATCAACAACGCACTGGGACAGGGGCTGCTGGCCAAGCGCATGGGCAAGCGACGTATCGTGGCGGAAACAGGCGCGGGCCAGCACGGCGTGGCGACGGCCACCGTGTGCGCCTTGCTCGGCATCGATTGCGTCGTCTATATGGGCGAGGAGGACATGCGGCGCCAGGCGCCCAACGTCTACAGGATGGGGATGCTGGGTGCCGAGGTACGGCCCGTGACTGCGGGCAGCCGAACGCTGAAGGAAGCGATAAGCGAGACGATCCGGGACTGGGTGACCAACGTCCGTGACACCCACTACATCATCGGGAGCGTCGTTGGCCCCCACCCCTACCCGATGATGGTGCGCGACCTGCAGTCGGTGATCGGACGCGAGTCGCGTGAGCAGATGCTTGCGCAGGCGGGACGCCTGCCGGATGCGGTCGTGGCGTGTGTGGGCGGGGGCTCCAACTCGCTGGGACAGTTCTACGCGTTCATCCCGGACGAAGGTGTTCGCCTCATCGGGGTGGAGGCGGGAGGAGAAGGCGTGGAAACCGGGCGGCACGCGGCCTCCATCGGCGGGGGCAGCGTCGGCGTGCTGCACGGCTCGATGTCGTACATCGTGCAGGACGATGACGGCCAGATACACGAGACGCACAGCATCTCCGCGGGGCTGGACTATCCGGGTGTTGGACCGGAGCACGCATGGCTCCGCGAGAGCGGTCGGGCGGAGTACGTGAGCATTACGGACGACGAGGCGGTCGCCGCGTTCTACCTTACTTGCCAACTGGAGGGGATCATCCCTGCCCTCGAGTCGTCGCATGCGGTCGCGTACACGGTTCAGTCGCTCGCAGCCGATGTCGGAAAGGGCGGCGCCGTGCTGGTCTGCATGAGCGGACGCGGCGACAAGGACATGGGGACCATCATGGAGCGCGACGCCGCTTCCTGAGCTTCTCGGCGTTGACAGCTTAGGGGGCTCGACCGGAAGATAGGGAGTCGGGAGACCGCTTCGCTTGCGCCTTGCCGCGAGTAGAAGGCGGAGGGCAGGCAGCCTTTCCCCAGGGAGCGCATGGCCCCAGAGGGTTACGTCGTCAACTGGACGGCAGTGATACTTGCGTTTGTGGTCGGCATCGTGGCGATGGGCCTCATGCTTGCCGCTTCGACGTTACTCTCACCCCGCAGACCTTCCAAGACGAAGGCCATCGCCTACGAGTCGGGCATCCTCCCCACGCCGTTGAACTGGACCCAGTTCAACGTGCGCTACTACATCTTCGCCATCCTGTTTCTCATCTTCGACGTCGAGGCCGTGTTCCTCTTTCCCTGGGCGCTGGTCTTCGCGGACGAAGGGATACCGGGTTACGTCTTCTACGCGATGATGCTCTTCATCGCGGTGCTGCTGCTGGGGGTCGTCTACGCCTGGCGCAAGGGGGTGCTGCGATGGAGGTAGAGCGTGGGCAGGCATTGCCGGTGTTCCGTCCGTCCTCGTGGGAGCGGCCCGTGGGAGGACGCTTCTTCGATTCGGACGAAGGCGGTGCGGTCTCCACGGACAAGGGGAACTCACCCGCTCCGAACCTGATCAGGAACGCGGCGCCCGGCGTTGTCACCGCCCGGCTGGACGACCTTGCCGCCCTCGGCAGGAGCAACTCGCTCTGGACGCTCACCTTCGGCCTCGCGTGCTGCGCCATCGAGATGATCTCCACGCACATGGCGCACCATGACCTGGACCGGTTCGGGGTTGTCACGTGGCCGTCCCCCCGTCAGTCGGACGTGATGATCGTGGCGGGGACGGTCGTGAAGAAGATGGCTGAGCCCATCAAGCTGCTTTACGAGCAGATGCCCGACCCGAAGTGGGTGATAGCGATGGGCACGTGCGCCACGAGCGGCGGGCCGTACTATCGCTCCTACAGCGTCGTCATGGGCGTGGACCACCTCGTGCCCGTGGACGTGTACGTGCCTGGATGCCCGCCGCGCCCCGAGGCGCTGATGGACGGCATCGTGAAGCTGCAGCAGAAGATCAAGCGCGACGCGAAGGAAGGCGTGCGCAGCGCCCCGGTCGTGGTCGGATCGCAGCCGGAGGAGACCTCAGGGCCCGATGCTGAGGAGAGCGATGACTGAGCAGCAGCCTCCCGAGGAGCAAGCGGCGCCCCGTCCGGCAGCGCACCGTGGGCCGCCTGTTGAGGTGGCGAAAGAAGTGCTCGACGCCCGCGGCGAACACACCGCGGGCGCCCTCCGCCTGGCGCTGCGTGACATGTCGCTTGAGAGCGGAGGCCGCGAGGACGTTCCGTGGGTGCGCATCGCGCGCGAGAACCTCGTCCGCGCCGCGGAGTCCTGCGTACGCAGCCCTAACCTGCGCATAGACATGCTCCACTGCCTCTTCGCCGTGGACTACGAAGAGCGCATCGAACTCAACTACGCCCTCTTCTCACTGGAGAACGGCCACAAGGCGCTGCTGAAGGTGGACGTGCCGCCGGACGAAGCGCGTGTGGCCTCGCTGACCGGCCTCTGGGAGTCCGCGGGCTGGTTCGAGCGCGAGACGCACGACCTGTTCGGCGTGGAGTTCGAAGGGAACCCGGACCTCTCGCCGCTCATCCTGTACGAGGGGTTCGAGGGTTATCCGGGGCTGCGGAGCTTTCCGCTGCACGACTACGAGGAGTGGTAGACGTCCCGTGACCACTGAGCAGGCATACGACACCGTAGACATGATGCTGAACATGGGGCCGCAGCACCCGGCTACCCACGGTGTGTTCCGCATGGTGCTGACGGTGGACGGCGAGCGCGTCGTGGACGTCACGCCCCACATCGGCTATCTCCACCGGGGCTCGGAGAAGCTCGCGGAGAACGAGAGCTACGGGCAGGTCATCACGCTGTTCGACCGGCTGGACTACGTATCGAACCTCAACAATGAGCTGATCTTCTGCCGGGCCGCCGAAAGATTGATGGGCATCGACCCTCCCGAGCGCGGCCAGTACATCCGGGTGGTCCTCGCTGAGTTGAACCGCCTGGCGAGCCATCTCCTGTTCATTGGCACGTACGCCATCGATCTGGGGGCGATGACGCCCATCATGTACGGGTTCCGGGAGCGGGAGCGCATCCAGAACATGTTCGAGTCCGTCACCGGCGCGCGCATGATGCACAACTTCATCCGCATCGGCGGCGTGAAGGAAGACGTGCCCCCGGACTTCGTCCCGCGCGTCCGTGCGCTCGCCGACGACGTCGAGCGCGGCGTCGAAGAGGTCGACCGGCTGCTGACGTTCAACGAGGTGTTTCTCGCGCGGACGCGCGGCATCGGCGTGATAGACGTCCCCACGGCCCTCTCCTGCGGCCTGACCGGACCTGGCCTGCGGGCGAGCGGCGTGGCGTACGACGTGCGCAAGGACTATCCCTACGAGGTCTATCCCTACCTCTCCTACAAGGTTCCTGTGGGTGAGAACGGAGACTGCTGGGACAGGTACTACATGCGCGTGCTGGAGTGCTACGAGTCCCTCTCCATGGTCCGGCAGTGCCTGGACCAGATGGAAGAGGGGCCGGTGATGGCGCAGATGCGGCGCATAGCGAGGCCGCCGAAAGGCGAGGTGTACGTGCACGGCGAGAACCCGCGCGGGGACATCGGCGTCTTCCTCGTGAGCGACGGCACGGACAAGCCCTACCGCGTCAAGGTGCGGCCCCCGTCCTTCTGCAACCTCGTGGCCCTGCGCCCGATGATGCGCGACGCCTACATCGCCGACGCGGTGGCCATCCTGGGCTCCCTGGATATCGTGCTGGGCGAGGTGGACCGGTGAGGTCGAAGCCCGTTCAGCTTGCCATAGCTGCGGTGTTGCTCGTCGGCGTCGGCGTGCTCGTGGCCGTCTTCACGATTGCCCTGGCATTGCTCGGCGAACCGGCCGACGAAGTGACGCTGCTCACGGTGGGCAAGATCGTCATCGCGTTGTTCGCGCTGCTGACACTCATCACAACGCTGGGTATCTCCCTGGTCTGGCTGGAGCGCAAGCAGCTGGGGCGCATGCAGGGGCGCGTCGGCCCGACGCGCGTCGGACCGTTCGGGTTGCTCCAGGTGGTGGCGGACGGGATCAAGCTGCTGATGAAGGAGGACGTTGCGCCGGGCTCCTCGTCCAGGGCCATCTTCTACGTGGCGCCGCTGCTCGTCTTCGTGCCCAGTTTCGTCGTCTGGCTCACGATCCCCATCGGGCAGGACCTCGTGGTCAGGAGCTTGGACCTGGGCGTCTTCTTCTTCATCGCCGTGTCGGTGCTGAGCATCGTGGGTTTGATACTGGCCGGGTGGAGCTCCAACAGCAAGTACGCCATCCTGGGCGGCTTCCGCTCCGCCGCGCAGTTGGTCAGCTACGAGATACCGCTCATCCTCGGTGTGCTGAGCGTGGTGATGGTCGCCGACTCGATGCGCTTTACCGACGTCGTGGACGCCCAGGCGACCGTGCCCTATATCGCGCTGCTGCCCCTCGCATTCGCCGTCTTCTTCATTTCGGGGCTCGCTGAGGTTGGCAGGACGCCGTTCGACATCTACTTCGCGGAGTCGGAGGTGGTGGGCGGGCCGTTCGTCGAGTACAGCGGGGCGCACTGGGCGATATTCTTCCTGGCGGAGTACGTCAACACGTTCGTCGTCGCGGCGCTGGGCGCGCTGCTCTTCCTGGGGGGCTGGGTGTGGCCGTTCGGCGAGGTGGGACAGGTGCCCGCAGTGGCCATCTTCCTTGGCAAGACGTACTTCCTTGCCGTCGTGATCTTCTGGGTGCGGGCCACGTTGCCGCGTCTGCGGATTGACCAGCTGATGAACGTGGGATGGAAACTGCTCATCCCGCTTGGGTTCGCCAGCGTCATCCTCATCGCGGTGCAGCGCTTCTACGACTGGCCGGAGTGGACCTTGACGGTGATGTCGCTGGTGGCGATAGGCGCTGCCGCGTGGGTGCAGTTGCGCCTGCAGCGAAGGGACGTGGTCGCCACCGCAGAGCGTTACGCGCAGCGCGCCGTTGCGGTGCAACCGAGCAGGCGCAGGCCGGGACCGGAGAATCAGCAAGCATGATAGGAACACTGAAAGGCATGCTTACCACGGCGCGCTGGCTGCTCAAGCGGCCGGTGACGGCGCACTATCCGGAGCAGCACTTGCCCGTGCAGGAGCGCTACATGGGCTTCCCCGCGCTCCTGATGGACGACACGGCGGATGAACCGTTCTGTACCGGCTGCATGGTGTGCGTCAGGGAGTGCCCCACGCAGTGCATGTCGGCGCAGATGCACGACAACCCGAAGTTCGCGGACGGGACCAGCCATCGCCGCAAGATCATCAACGAGTTCGAGATCAACCTGAACCGCTGCATCCTCTGCGGTATCTGCGTCGATGTCTGCGCGTTCGATGCCATCGAGATGTCGTACGAGCACGAGTTGGCGAGCTACGCGCGCACCGGCTCGCGCGCCGACCTGACGCTGTTGCTGGATCTGGGGCGGCGGTACGTGGACATGAGCGGATGGAACCCGGAGAACCCGGAGAAGAACGTGGCGGAGGTCGCACTCGCGAAGAGGGCTGCCGCTGCTGCTGCCAAGGCGGCTTCCGCAGGCGACGCCGCTGCGGCGGACGAACCATCAGAGGAAGAGGAGTAGGCGTGGCCCTGATCCTCTTCTTCGCGGCTGCCGCGCTCACGCTCTTCGCCTCGTTCGGCGTCGTCGCCACGCGGAACATCGTCCACGCGGCGCTCTTCCTGCTGGCGGCACTGGCCGGCGTCGCGGGCCTGTTCGTCTTGCTCTACGCGGAGTTCCTGGCGCTGGTGCAGTTGCTCATCTACGGCGGCGCCATCATCATCGTCATCCTCTTCGCGCTCATGCTCACGCGGACGGGCGAGTACCAGGGCGAGACGGAGACGAAGCGCCGCCCCTTCGCAGCGCTGGCTGCCGCCCTGCTCTTCGGCCTCATGACCGCTGTGTTCGTAGCCGACGCGGGGCAGTTCAACACCAACGTGCGTCAGCCGGTGCCGTTCGGCACGCTTGCCAGAGACCTGTTCGAGACGTGGGCGGTGCCGTTCGAGATTGCGTCACTCGTATTGCTCGTGGCGCTCATCGGCGCCGTGGTCATCGGCCGCGCGGGCCGCGAGGAGGACGAGACCCTGCCGGAGGACGACGGGCCTGACGATGCGCAGGAGCCCGTGCGCAGGGGCAGCCGCAGGCGGGCGGAGCGGCGCCGGAGGGGCGCATGACGCTGCAGCTCCTCCACTTCCAGATCCTGAGCGCGGCCATCTTCTGCATCGGCCTGTACGGCGTGCTGGCAAGGCGCAGCGCCGTCCTCGTGCTCATGTCCATAGAGCTGATGCTCAACGCCGTGAACCTCCAGTTGGTGGCGTTCGGCGCTTACAGTGGCTTCGGTACGTCCACGGGGCAGGTGATAGCGGTTTTCGTCATCACCATCGCGGCGGCGGAGGTCGGCCTCGCGCTCGCGATTGTGATGCGGCTGTTCAGGAGCAGGGGCGGCGTGAACCTTGATGAGATCGACGTGATGAGGGGCTAGGCGTGGAACAGGCTTGGCTCATCCCGGTGTTCGGTTTCGGAGCGTTCGGCTTCCTGGCGCTCTTCCGGCACTACCTCCCCGGCCAGGGCAAGCACCTCTCCGTGCTCGCCATCGTCGCTGCCTTCGTGGCGGTATGGCCGGTGTTGTTCGACATGCTGGGCCAGGGCATCGGTGAATACCGCTTCCCCCGCGAGTGGTTCAGCGCGGGCCCGCTCGAGGTCGGCTGGGGCATCATCGTCGACCCGCTAACCGTGGCGATGCTCGCCCTGATTACGTTCGTGTCGGTGATCGTGCAGGTGTACTCGCTTGGGTACATGCGCCACGGCAACGCGGACGACCCTCGCATCGGCTGGTACTTCGCCGTGCACTCGCTGTTCAGCGCCAGCATGCTGATGCTCGTGCTCGCAGACAATCTCCTGCTGCTCTACGTGGCGTGGGAGCTCGTCGGCCTCTGTTCCTACCTGCTCATCGGCTTCTGGTTCGAGCGCCGCTCTGCTGCTGAGGCGGCGAAGAAGGCGTTCGTCACCACGCGCATAGGCGATGTCGGCCTGCTCATCGGCGTCGTGCTGCTCATCGTCGAATTCGGCACGGTAGACATCGTAGAGATCATGGGTTCGCTGGGCGACCCGGGAGTGAACCAAGCCGTCGTGACCGCGAGCGCGTTCCTCGTCTTCTTCGGGGCTATGGGCAAGTCGTCGCAGTTCCCGCTGCACGTGTGGCTGCCCGACGCCATGGAAGGCCCGACCCCCGTCAGCGCCCTTATCCACGCGGCGACGATGGTGACGGCGGGCGTGTTCCTCGTTGCGAGGCTCTTCCCGCTGTTCGAAGCGGTGGGGAGCGCCCAGCTCGCGGTCGCATCCATCGGCCTCGTGACGGCGCTCATGGGCGCCGCGATGGCGCTCGTGATGACGGACCTGAAGCGCATCCTGGCCTACTCCACGATGAGCCACCTGGGCTTCATGATGCTCGCGCTGGGCGCGGGCGGCTACACCGCCGCCATCTTCCACCTGCTCATGCACGGCGTGGCCAAGGCGATGCTCTTCCTCTCCGCAGGCTCCATCATGCACGCCGCCCATGAGGAGACGGACATCCGCAAGATGGGCGGCCTGCGGCAGCGGATGCCCATCACCTCTGCCGCATTCACCGTTGGCGCGTTGGCGTTGGCGGGCATCCCGCCCCTCAACGCCTTCTGGAGCAAGGATGAGATCCTGCTGGCCGTCGCCGGTGGCCTGCACCCCGCGTTCGTCGTCCTCTTCCTCATCGCGATCGTGCTCAGCGCGCTCTACATGGGCCGCGCCGTGCTCGTCGTCTTCTTCGGGAAGCTGAAACCGGAGAACCAGGACATCCACGAGTCGCCGCGCATCATGGCGTGGCCGCTCGCGCTCCTCGCGGTGCTGGCGGTCGTGACGGGGTTCATCGCTCTTCCCATTGGCTACGAGGGCATCGGCACGTTCCTCGTCGCTCAGGGGGATAAGCCCCACCCGTTCGAGGTCGTACCGCTCTGGCTCGCGGCGAGCGTCGTGCTTGCACTCGTCGGACTTGCGCTTGCCTACGTTCTCTATGGGAAGGAAGACACCTCACGGGTGGACGCGCTCCGGGAGCGGTTCGCCCGCGTGCACGACGTCGTCGCGAACCGCTTCTACATGGACCACGCCTACCAGTGGACCATCGACCGCGTCGTGCTCCGCGTGAGCGCGGTCCTGGCCTGGTTCGACCGCAGGGTGGTGAACGACGTCGGGGTGAACGGCCCCGGTATCGGTACCGTCGAAACAGGCCGGCGATTGCGGCATCACGTCACGGGCCTGTTCGCGGACTACGGCATGGGAATCGTCGTGGGCGTCGTGGCGCTCGGGGCATTGCTGTGGGTTGGGGGCTTGAACGGATGAGTTCCGCGGAGCGCCACGTGCTCGAATGGCTCATCTACCTGCCGATGCTCACGGCGGTGGTGCTGGTGGCGCTTCCTGTGGCGTGGCGGACGACTGCGCGGTGGGTGGGGGTTGGCTCCGGTGCGCTCCTCATGGTGGGCTCCGCATGGGTCTTCATCGCCTTCGATTACTCCGCAGGGGCTGAGACGTTCCAGCTGGTGAAGGTCTACCCGTGGCTCGAGTCGGTGGGCATAGACTTCCGGCTCGGCGTGGACGGGATCGCCGCTCCCATGGTCCTGCTCACGGGCATCGTTGCGCTCACCGGCTCCGTCATCGCAGCGAACGTGGAACGGGATGCCAAGAGCTACTACGTCCTCCTCTTCGTCCTCATCGCCGGTGTATACGGCACGTTCGTGTCCATCGACCTCTTCTTTTTCTTCTTCTTCTACGAGCTGGCCATCGTGCCGATGTTCCTCCTCATCGCAGTGTGGGGCTCCAGTTCGACGTTCAGGGACTTCGCGCGGACGAAGGAGTACGGCGCGCTGAAGCTCGTGCTCATGATCGTCGCGGCCAGCGTGCTCGTCTGGATTGCCGTCATCGCCATCTACGTCTGGGTGGGACAGCAGACGTTCAACATCCTCGAGCTGCGCGACGCCGTCCAGAACGGCGCGATCTCCTCCGGCGCGCAGAAGGCGCTGTTCCCGCTCGTCATGGTGGGCTTCGGCCTGCTGGCGGGCCTCTGGCCCTTCCACACGTGGTCGCCGGACGGCCACGTTGCAGCGCCGACCTCGGTGAGCATGCTGCACGCCGGCGTGCTGATGAAGCTGGGCGCGTTCGGCATCATCCGCGTCGGCATGACGCTGCTGCCGGAGGGCATGGACGCATGGGCGCTCGCGCTCTTCGTACTCGGCACCGTGAACGTGGTCTACGGCGCCGTCACGGCCATGGCCCAGACGGACCTGAAGTACGTCGTCGGCTACTCCAGCGTGAGCCATATGGGCTACGTCATCATGGGCATAGCAACGCTGAACAGCATCGGGCTCACGGGCGCGACGCTGCAGATGTTCTCCCACGGCATCATGACGGCCCTCTTCTTCGCCATCGTCGGCGCGATCTACGAGCGTGCGCACACCCGCGATACGCTCATCCTGAACGGGCTCGCGTCGAAGATGGGCTGGACGACCGCCTTCTTCGTGATAGCGGGCCTCACCTCACTCGGCCTGCCGGGGCTGAGCGGCTTCATCGCCGAGGTCCTCGTGTTCATCGGCGCATTCCATTCGCAGCCGGTGCTGGGCGCCCTCGGCATACTCGGCGCCGCCATCACGGCGGTGTACATACTGCGGCTGGTCGCCCGCGTCTTCTTCGGCCAGCGCGACCCCCAGTGGGACGCCCTGCCCGACCTCACACCCCGTGAGATAGCGGCGGCGGGCGCGCTCGTGGTGCCGCTGGTGCTCGTCGGCATATGGCCCGCGCCCTTCCTCGACGTGATCAGGCATGGCGTGGATGCCCTGCCCGGCGTGGACGCCCTGCTCGGAGGGATCCTGTAGCGATGCAGGTGGACTTCACACTCCTCATTCCAGAGTTCATGCTCGCTGGCCTGGGCGTGCTGGTGCTCATAGCCGATTTCGCCGTCCCGTGGCGCTCGCGAGGCGGGAAGAACGGAGTGCTTGCCGCGCTCACCGTTCTGGGGCTGGCGGTGACGTTCGCGCTGATGTTGAGGATGCAGTGGAACACGCACGAGGTCCTCTACGACAACCTGATCTACGTGGACCGTTACGCACTCTTGTTCAAGGCGCTCGCCATGGGCATCGGGGCTGCGGTCGTGCTCATCTCGATGGAGTACGTGCACACCCGCATCCGGCACGCCGGGGAGTTCTACGCGCTCCTCGTGTTCGCGGTGCTGGGCGCTGTGCTCATGGCGGGAGCGGCGGAGCTGTTGACGGCCTACATCGCCATCGAGCTGCTGGCGTTCTGCCTCTACGTGCTCGTCGCATTGAGCCGCGGGGACACGCGTTCTGGTGAGGCGGCGACGAAGTACATCCTGCTGGGAGCGATCTCGTCCGCGGTGATGCTGTTTGGTATCGCGCTGATCTACGGCGCGATCGGGGAGACGAGCTTCAGGGCTTCGGAGCGGCTCCTGGAGTCGGTGTTCGGGCCGACGGTGGCGCTCGGGTTGGCCATGTTCGTGGCCGGACTCGGCTTCAAACTCTCGATGGCGCCGTTCCACCTCTGGGCGCCGGACGTGTACGAGGGCGCGCCCACCCCGGTAACGGCGCTGGTTTCGGTGCTCTCCAAGGCCGCCGCATTCGCGCTCACCCTGCGCTTCCTCGCCGAGGCGGGAAGTGCGACGCTGGAGGAGTGGCAGCTGGCGCTCGCCGTCCTTGCGGCGCTGACGATGACGGTGGGCACGTTCACCGCGCTGGTCCAGGAGAACATCAAGCGGCTGTTGGCGTACAGCAGCGTCGCGCAGGTGGGATTCGTGCTGATAGGCATCATCGCGCTCAACGAGTCGGGAGCGCGCGCGGCCCTGCTGCACATCGCCGGCTACTCGTTCACGAACCTCGCCGCGTTCGCGGTGGTGATCGCCGTCGAGGCGAAGACGGGGAAAGAGCGCATCGCGGACTATGCCGGGCTGGCCTCCCGCTCGCCGCTCCTCGCGATGGTGATGGCGTCGGCGATGTTCTCGCTCGCGGGGCTGCCCATCTTCGCGGGGTTCGTCACGAAGTTCCTCCTGTTCACCTCCGCTGTCGAGGGCGGGCTCTTCTGGCTCATGGTGATCGCGGTCGTGAACAGCCTCGTCTCCCTCTACTACTACCTGCGCATCGTCCGGGAGATGTACGTGGGCGAAGCCGCTGAGACGGGGCGATTGCGCCTGCATGTCGCCGCGTCCCTGCCCGTGTGGTTCCTCTTCGCGGGCACCGTGCTGGTTGGCGTCTACCCTGCACCGCTCATGGACGCCGCAGGAGCCGCGGTGAGCGCCCTCGCCCCGTTCCCGTAGCCCTGCCTTGCCTCGTCATTCCCGCACAGGCGGGAATCCAGGGTGACCGGGCAGGTCACGCGGTGGGGCGTGGTGCTGGGTGTCTGACTCCCCTCGCCCCCTGGGAGAGGGCAACGCGCGCCAGCGCGTGGGTGAGGGTTGCCCTGCCTGGCCCCGTCCCCCTCGACGGGGGAAGGCTGGGATGGGGATGAACCGGATGGAGCGCAGCTCCGTCGTTCCTGCGAAGGCAGGAACCCCGCCTGACTCCCCTTGCCCCCTGGGAGAGGGAGACGCGCTTGCGCGGCAGGTGAGGGTTGTTGATGTGACACGCGCCCGTTGCGCGGTCGACGCACCCCTCCCTACCATGGGTGCATGACTACACAACCCGCTCCCGTGCCCGAAGGCTACATATCGCCCGACACCCTCCCACCGGAGGACAGGGCATACGTCGAACGCCTCGAACGTGCCCTCCGCTGCGGCATCCCCGGATGCTCCTGCGCTGACCCCGGCAGGTTCCACTGCCCTTCTCACGACAACGCCGAGGTCCCCACCCTCCGCCTCACGCGCGGGCCGCGCGGCCTCTCGTTCGAGTGCACCCGTTGCCCCTTCGAGAAGGTGCTCGACGCCCTTGCCAGGCGCGGCCTCATGCCACGAGCGCACCTCTACAACTCCGCTGGCGCACATGAAGCCGGACTCCAGCCCCTCAACCTCCTCATCCAGCAGCCGCCCGACTGGCTCTGGCCCAACCGCATCCCCCTCGGCAAGCTCACCCTCATCGCCGGATACCCTTCCTCCGGCAAGACCTCCATCGCCCTCGACATCGCCGCCCGCGTCTCGCGCGGCGCGTCAGCCCCCGACCAGCCGCACGCTCTCTTTCCATTCGCCCCCGTCGTCCTCGCCCTCTTCGACGGTAACCCGAAGTCCGACGTGCTCCCTACCCTCCGGCTCTTCGGCGCTGACCTCGACTGCATCTACCTCGCTGACCTCCTCTCCCCCACCCACCCCATCGACTACTACCCCGGCGACCCCCCCGACGATGACGACGAAGAGGAGGACCGCAACTGGGGCGCGAAGGACTGGGACGACGAGGATGACGAGGACGAAGAGGAGGAGGAGTACCGGTTCGACAACGACGGCAATGAGATACGCGTCCCCCGCCGCCCGGTCGGCATCAGGGTGCCGCCGCCGCTTCCCTGGAAGCCGCCGAACGCCGCAGCGGACTTCACCGCACCCTGGCCCAGCCTCAGCAAGGTCATGAAACGCCTCGCCAACCTCATCGAAGCAGGGAGTGCCGCCCTGTTGATCGTCGACCAGGTCGAGGATCTTGCCGCGATGCACCGCGCCAACGTCACGACCGTCCTCGGCATGCTCAAGGCCCTCGCCGCCCGCTCCGGAGCAGCCATCGTCGCCCTCACCCACAACCCCGCCCCCAACTACCCCCGCGCCGTCTCTGCCATGCAGAGGCGGCTCCCCCAGGCGTCCGTCGTCTTCACCACCGCCCTCGTCGAGCCCGGCAACCGCCGCTTCCTCATACCCCTCCGTCCCCCCATGAGCGATGACGCCCCCGCCATCCCCTTCGTCCTTCCCCCTCTCCCGTCGCTCCTGCGGAGGCAGGAGCCTCGCATCCCAACGGGGCGGAGCCCCGTCATTCCAGCGAAAGCTGGAATCCAGAGCGGCCCGGAAGGCAGCTTCCGCGTCGCTTGGCGCAAGCCCGTCTTTCCTGCCCACATGAGCGCCCTCGCCGACCCCAACCGTGACCACGGTGCGAAGATTCGCGCCGCCCAGGCCTTCCTCGTCCGCGCCCTCGCGGGCGGTTCCAGACCTGCCCTTGCCATTGAGCGTGAGGCAACGCTCCTCGGTATCTCCAAGGGCACTCTCCGCCGCGCTCGTTTGGCCTGCAACGTCATCTGCACCCGCGTGAGCGAACCCGGAGTGCGTGGCGGCCCCGGTGCCTGGTACTGGTCGCTCCCCAGGCAAACCCCGGTGGACCGGAATGAGCCGGAATGAGCCACCCCTTGAACGCTCGAAGTTTTGAAAACTCTGCACACCTTGTTCAACCAGGGCGGGAAGCAGGCCGTGGCCTGCCGTACGCCATCGCAAGGTGCTCAAGATGCTCAAATCTGGCATGCGATTCACTCGTAAGCCGAATAACAAGATGTGCAGATTGCAGCCCGCATTGCACACCTTGCTCACACCCCGCGCTCAGTACATGCCCCACGCTCAGTACGTGCTCTACGCTCATTGTCATTCCGAGCGGAGCCGTCGACGCAGTCGGTGGCGCAGCCGAGGAATCTCTCGGGGCGACCTTCCCACCTCTCCCACTGGGAGAGAGCCTGCCCTGAGCTTGCCGAACGGGTCGACGCGCTTGCGCGACGGGTGAGGGTGTCCGGCTGGGGCGCCCCCTCTCCCGCCTGCCTGATAGAATCGGAACAGCCCCAGCGGCCATCGCGATGACACATCCGCCGACCAACATCTCGCATCCAGCGGACGGCTCTGAACGCCCCCTGTTGATCTCGGTCATCGGGGGCGGCGCGCCGTCCGTTCGCGCCTACGAGTTGGCGGAGGCTGTGGGACGCGAGCTTGCGCAGCGCGGCGCGGTCGTGGTGTGCGGGGGGCTCGGCGGCGTGATGGAGGCCGCGTGCAAGGGGGCCAAGTCCGCCGGCGGCGTCACGATAGGCCTGATGCCCGGGAGCGACCCGCGTACCGCCAACCAGTGGGTCGACTACCCCGTGATGACCGGTATGGGCTACGCGCGGAACGTCATCGTCGTGAAGACGGGACGTGCCGCCATCGCCGTCGACGGCGCGTACGGGACGCTCTCGGAGATCGCGCATGCTCTGGGCGACGGCACCCCAGTCATCGGCTTGGAGACATGGGAGATGCAGAGCGGCGACGGCTATCCACTGGAGATCACGCGCGCTGACTCGCCGGTGGACGCAGTGGAGAAAGCGATCGCCGCTGCGCGCGAGCGCGACGCAAGGGAACGCGCAGCCGCACACTGAACGGAGGAACGAGGATGGCGCGTATCGATTCCGTGCGGGCGAGCGAGATGCTCGACTCGCGGGGGCTTCCCACCGTGGAGGCGGTCGTGACGCTGGACGACGGCGCGGCCGGCTGGGCAGCGGTGCCCTCCGGCGCGAGCACGGGCACCCATGAGGCGCTCGAGCTGCGTGACGGGGACGCAGCCCGGTACGGCGGCAAGGGCACCCTGACCGCCGTGGCGAACGCGAACGAGAAGATAGCCCCCGGCATCCGGGGGCTCGACGCCGGCGACCAGCAGGCGGTGGACGAAGCGATGCTGGACCTGGACGGCACGCCGGACAAGTCGAGCATCGGCGCGAACGCGATCCTTGCGGTGTCGCTGGCGAACGCGCATGCGGCTGCGCGGTCGGCGGGGCTGCCCCTCTACCGCTACCTCGGCGCCGGGGTGCTGCTCCCCACGCCCATGTTGAACGTGCTCAACGGCGGGCGTCACGCGGTGAACTCGACGGACTTCCAGGAGTTCATGGTGATGCCGTTGGGTTTCGGCAGCTTCTCCGAGGGCCTGCGCTGCGGCGCGGAGGTCTACCAGGCGCTGCGCGGCATCGTCCACGACCGTGGCATGTCCACGAACGTCGGGGACGAGGGCGGCGTCGCTCCGTCGCTCCCCACCAACGAGGCTGCGGTCGAGCTGCTGGTGGAGGCGATCGAGAAGGCGGGCTACCGCCCCGGTGAGGACTGCGCACTGGCGCTGGACGTCGCGGCGAGCGAGTTCTACGAGGGTGGGAGGTATGTGCTCGCTCGCGAGGGCGTCACTCTCACCAGCGCGGAGCTCGTGGGCTACTACGAGGAGTGGGTGTCGAAGTATCCCATCGTCAGCATCGAGGACGGCCTCGTGGAGGACGACTGGGAGGGGTGGACGCTGCTCACCGAAAGGCTCGGCAGCCGGGTGCAACTGGTAGGCGACGACCTCTTCACGACGAACCCTGAGCGCATCGCCCGCGGCATCGCGGACGGTGCGGGCAACGCCGTCCTGGTGAAGCTGAACCAGATAGGCTCGCTCACCGAGACGCGCTCCGCGATCGACATGACGCACGCGGCAGGGTGGAACGCGGTCATCAGTCACCGCTCCGGGGAGACGGAGGACACGACGATCGCCGACCTCGCGGTTGCCGTGTCGGCCGGACAGATCAAGACGGGCGCTCCGGCGCGCAGCGAGCGCGTCGCGAAGTACAACCGCCTGCTCCGCATAGAGGCGGAGCTGGGCAGCGCGGCGGAGTATGCGGGCGGTTCGCCGTTCGAGCGTTTGCGGAGGTAGACGATGGGCATCATGGGCATGGACCACGTGGAGGTATGGGCGAAGGACCTGCAGGAGTCGCTTGCGTTCTACACGGACGTGCTGGGCTTCCGCCACCTGCGCACCACAGAGGCGCGGAGGCCGGACGGCGCGGTGCACGAGCAGGCGTGTATCACGCTCGGCGGGATGATGATCGAACTCATCGCAGCGCCGGCGGAGCGCGCCTCCGAGGAGGTGGACGTGGGCCGGATGGGCGTCAAGGCGATCGCGCTCACGGTGGAGGACATGGAATCGACCGCCGCCGGGTTGCGCGAACGCGGCGTGACGTTCGTGCAGCAGCCGAAGCCGGGGTCGTCCTTCAACGGCTGGCGCGCGGAGATCCTCGACCCCAACGGCATCGGCATCGAGCTACGGGAGTGGATCGACGACAGCATCCACAACGACGCATGGCAGCCGGCGAGCGAGACCGTAAGCCGTACCGCCTGAAGTAACTGTTCGGAGTCGGGGGGACCCTTGTTGACCGGGCGGCGCTTGGCCTTGTCATGTTGAGCGGAGCCGGAGGCGCAGTCGAAACATCTCTCGGGGGAGCGTTGGTGCAATGCGGGGCGTATACCCGAGAGGATTCCGCGCGCTAAAGCGCGGGCTCCGCTCGGAATGACAATGCGAGAGAACGCTGACAATGCGACGGGAGCGTTCGACTTACCAGCTCTGAACAGTCACGTCTGAGCCGTATCTTGTTGTGCGGGCGAACGGTCTATAGCATTGAGTGGCCTCGCGGATGAGGCCATGCAAGGAGGAGAAAGAGGCGTATGAGCACGAGGATAGGCATCAACGGCTTCGGGCGCATCGGCAGGCAGGTGCTCCGGGCAACGTTGGAACGGCATCCCGACGAGTTGGAAGTGGTCGCGGTGAACGACCTTGCGGCGCCGCAGGCGAACGCGCATCTCTTCAAGTACGACACGAACTACGGCCGCTACCCCGGCGCCGTGCAGGCCGTGGAGGGCGGCATCGAGGTGGACGGACGCCATATCAAGTCGCTCTCGGAGCGCAACCCCGCCGATCTGCCGTGGGGCGACCTGGGCGTCGACATCGTCATCGAGTCCACCGGCATCTTCACGCAGCGCGAGAAGGCCGCGGGCCACATCGAGGCCGGGGCGAAGAAGGTCATCATCTCCGCGCCCGCCACCGGCGAGGACAAGACCCTCGTGCTGGGCGTGAACGCCGACGAATACGACCCCGACGCCCACCACGTCCTCTCCAACGCGTCCTGCACCACCAACTGTGTGGCGCAGCTCATCAAGGTGCTCAACGACGAGTTCGGCATCCGGCATGGGCTGATGACCACGGTGCACGCCTACACGAATGACCAGCAGATACTGGACCAGGTGCACTCGGACATGCGCCGCGCCCGCGCGGCTGCGCAGAACATCATCCCCACCAGCACCGGCGCCGCCAAGGTCGTCGGCGTGGTGATCCCTGAGTTGAACGGGAAGTTGCACGGCATGGCGCTGCGGGTGCCCGTGCCCACGGGCTCAATCACCGACTTCGTCGCCGACGTCGGACGCGACGTCTCGAAGGAAGAGGTGAACGAGGCGTTCCGCAAGGCCGCAGAGGGCCCGCTGAGCGGCATCCTCGAATACACCGAGGACCCCATCGTCAGCAGCGACATCAAGATGAACCCGGCCAGCTGCATCTTCGACGCCGACTCCACCATGGTGATGGAGGGGAGCATGGTGAAGGTGCTCGGCTGGTACGACAACGAGTGGGGGTACTCCTGCCGCACGTCCGATCTGACAGCCATGATTGCGGAGAGGGGCTTGTAGGGGCGGCAACGCGTTCCGGGCCGGCGCACCGCAGGTGCATAGGCTCGCCCCTCATGCCGTAGGTCCACGGCATGCCCTTCGTGAACACCATGGCGACCGACGCGCTGCCTCCCCAGCCCAGCGCCGCGGAAACCGAGCCGCAGGACCGGACCTCGAGCGTCGCTGCTGAACTCGCGCTGGTGCGCGGGTGGCTCAGGGCCATACCCGCGTGGGTCTTCGTCCTCGTGGTCGTCCTCATCGCCGCCCTCGGGTTGCGGATGAACGGCCTCGACTGGGACGGCGGCAACCTCTACCACCCCGACGAACGTTCGATCTACCTGCGCGCGGACTGCATGTACCGCGTGCTGGCGGAAGCTCCGGGATGGAGCTCGTGCCAGAACCGGGACTTCCCGCAGGACGAACCGGGGTTCCCGGGCATCGGCACCCTGTTCAACAAGGACACCAGCCCGCTCAATCCGCACTGGTTCCCTCTTGGCTCCATCATCATCTACCTGCTGGTCGGCGTCCGATTCCTGATCGAGCCGTTCATGGACCAGGTGCGCCTGCAGGACCTGGCATCGGCGGGGAGGGCCCTCGCGGCGGTCACGGATACGGCGTCGGTCCTGGTGCTATTCTTCCTGGGCAGGCGTCTGTTCGGGTCGGGCGCCGGCCTGCTGGCCGCCGTCCTCGGCGCCTTCACGGTCTTCAACATCCAGGTGACGCACTTCTACCGGCCCGAGTCGTTCGTTGTGCTGCTCGCGCTCGTCGCCTTCTGGTGGATGCTGAACGTGCTGGAGCGGGGCCGCCTGCGGGACCACGTGGTCCTCGGCCTCGTCATCGGCATGACGTTCGCGTTCCGTGGCAGCAGCCTTCCGATACTTGCCCCCGTAGCCCTCACCTACGCCGCGCTCCTGTGGCCGCGGTGGCAAGCCGGACACAGGGGCGGCGCGCTGGTCCAACCGTTCGTGCGCCCGGCCGTGTTCGCGTTCGGCGCAGCGCTGGCGACCTTCATCGTGCTGCAGCCGTATGCCCTGCTGGACTACCGGGAGTACGTGGCAGACCTCGGCTGGGAGGTGATGGTCGCTCGTACCGCCGGGACTGTCCCCTACACGCTCCAGTACGTCGGCATCCCGCAGAACGGACTGTACGAACTGCGGCAAACGGCGGTGTGGGCCCTGGGCCTGCCGCTGGGAGTCCTCGCCTGGGGCGGGCTTGCGGCCGCGCTCATCATGGCGTTCCGTCGCCCGCGCATCGGCGAGTGGCTTCTCATAGCGTGGGTAGTCGCGCTCCTGGGCAGCATCGTGCCGGTGTTCGAGGTGAAGTTCCTGCGCTACGTCGGCCCGGTGCTCCCCATCCTCGTGCTGCTCGGGAGCCACTGGCTGGTGGAGGCGTACCGGTCCGCACGACAGCGAGGGACCGCCTGGGTCCGTGGCGTTCAGGCCCTGATGGCGATCGTCGTCGTGTCGACTGCCTTCTACGCGTTCGCTTTCGCCTCCATCTACTTCGAGGACCATCCCGGCGTACAGGCGTCAGCCTGGGTGAATGAGAACGTCCCGCAGGGAGCGAACGTTCTCACGGACAACCACTGGGACGAGGGCTTCCCCGACCTGGGGCGGTTCAACGTGGACCTGCTGCACGTGCATGAGGGAGACACACCGCAGAAGGTGGGAGTGGTGGCCTCCCAGGTCGCGAACGCCGACTACATCATGTCGTACAGCAACCGGCCATGGGGAAGCATCACGCGGGTGCCGGAGCGGTATCCCTACAGCGCCGCGTACTACCGAGCGCTCTTCTCCGGCGAACTCGGGTTCGAACTGGTGCGTGGCTTCGCTCGCTATCCGACCCTCGCAGGGGTGTCCTTCGTGCACGACCCGTTCACCGCGGCGGGGATGGAACGCCCTGAGGGCGTTCCGGGCGTGGATGCCGGTGGGCTCGCCCTTCAACTCGGTTACGCGGACGAGAACGCCGTCAACTACGACCACCCGCTCGCGCTGGTGTGGCGGAACGTGGAGCGGCTCAGCGAAGCAGAGATCAGCGGGATCATGTTCGCGGGCATCGCGAGAGAGGCTCCTGAACGGGCGTTGTTGAGCGAAGAGGACCGTGCCGTCCAGCAGGCGGGCGGCACGTGGACAGACATCTTCGACGAGGGGGGGGTGAACTCCTGGGCGCCCTGGCTCGTCTGGCTGCTGGCCATCGAAGTCGTCTTTCTCGCTGCCCTCCCGCTTGCCGTGAGACTGATGCGCTGGCTGCCGGACAGGGGGATCGTGCTCGCCAAGCCGCTGGGCGCGCTTCTGGTCTCGTGGCTGGTGTGGATGGGGGCAAGCGTCGGGCTGTGGACGTTCTCCCGCGCCAGCGTGGCGCTCGCGGTACTGCTGCTGGCGGTGGTGTCTGCGGTGCTGCTGTACCGGAACCGCTGGCTCATCGCGCTGGCGAAGCGTCATTGGAAATACATCGCCACAGTGGAGACGGTGTTCATCGCGGCCTACGTTGCGTTCGTACTCGTGCGCGCCGCGAACCCGGACCTGTGGCACGCCTGGCGCGGCGGCGAGAAGCCGATGGAGATGTCCTACCTCATCGCCGTCGTGAAGTCGTCGACGTTTCCTCCCTACGACCCGTGGTACGCGGGAGGTTTCATCAACTACTACTACTACGGCTTCGTGCCGGTGGCGGCCCTGATACGGCTGACCGGCATCGTGCCGGAGGTCGCCTATAACCTTGCGCTGCCGATGCTCTTCGCGTTCACACTGATGGGCGCGTTCAGCGTGGGGTTCAACCTTGCGGAGACGCTGCGCCAGCGGAACATGCAGATGGCGCGTTTCCGGAGTCCTATCTGGGCCGGGGTCGCCGCGGCGCTCCTGGTGACGGTCCTGGCGAACGTCGATGGGGCGGCGCAGCTGCTGCAGGCCGCATGGCGGAGCGTTACCGGGGAACACTTCGGGCATTTCGACTTCTGGCGCAGCAGCCGGCTGATGCCGGGCCAGACGGCGATCAACGAGTTCCCCTTCTGGACGTTCCTCTTCGGCGACCTGCACGCCCACCTCATATCGCTTCCGTACCAGGTCCTGGCAATCGGACTCGTGGCGAACATCGTCCTGGGCGCCCGGAAGGCGGTCCCGACGCGGAAACTGCTGCCCGCGCTCGCGGGGCTCGGGTTCGTTGTGGGGGCGTTCGCCGCGATCAACACCTGGGAGACGCCCGCTTACCTGTTGCTGGGGTTCGCCGCCATAGCCATCGCGCTGTTCGTACGAGGCGGAGCGCCGAAGATCGCGACAGTTGGGATCGGGTTGCTGTTGGCTGCGTTCTTCTGGGTTGTCCTCTACGCGGCGTGGCTGCCATTCCACCAGCACTACGAGGTGCCGTCGACGGGCGTGAAGATGAGCCAGTGGCGCACGGTACTGTGGCATTACCTTGCCATTCACGCGCTCCTGCTGTTCGCCACACTCTCCTGGTTGGTGTTCGAGGCGAGGCAACGCCTTCCGGGCCTGCGTCAGGAGCGTCCCTTCGCGGAGATCGCCGAGGCTTGGCTGAGCGGCGCCCGGTTGCGCCGCGCCGCAGTGCTGCTGGTCGTCGCGCTCGGCTTGTTGGTCGCAGTGGAGTCAGCGCGCCAATGGTTGACGGCCGCGCTCCTGTCGCTGTTCATCCTCGGAGCGGCTGGGGTCCTGTTGGCCTGGCTTGTCAGGCGGAACGAGCGCACGGCGCCTGTGCAGATGCTGTTGCTGGCCATGCTCATCCTCGCGCTGGGGATCGGCGTCGGAGTGGACTTCGTCACCGTGGAGAACGACATCGACCGGATGAACACGGTGTTCAAGCTGTATCTGAATGCCTGGGTGCTGTTCGGCCTCGTCGGAGGCGTCGGACTGTGGCAGATCTGGGTGTCGGGAGCGGTCCGCCTGCACACCAGAGGAGGGAGGGTCTGGCTTGGCATGCTCGCGTTTCTGGTCCTCGCGAGCGCCGTCTTCCCCGTGCTGGGCACGCGTGCGCGCCTGGCGGACCGTTTCGATACCTCTGCGGGGGTGACGCTGGACGGCCGTGCATACCAGGCGTCGGCGGTGTATGGCGACCCGGCTGAGCCGTACAACGGGTTACCGGAGACCAGGTACGCGTTGGCATACGATTCCGAGGCCATCGACTTCATCCGGGCGAACGTGGAGGGCTCGCCCGTATTCCTGGAAGGGGTCGCCAATCATTCTTACCGCTGGCCTCCCCGGGTGGCCAAGTACGCGGGTCTGCCCGTCGTGGTTGGTTGGCCGTGGCACCAGATGCAGCAGCGGGGCGCGGGTGGGGCGGAACCCGCTACGGTGAACGCACGCCTCAGTGACGTCCGCCTCATGTACGAGACGGAGAGCGAAGGCCTGTTCCTCTCCATCGCGTCGAAGTACGACGTCGAGTACATCTACGTTGGGCCCACGGAACGCGTGTACTTCCCCGGCGCGGGGCTGGACAAGTTCGATGCGATGGTGGGCTCTTCACTGGAGGTGTTCTTTGCCAACCAGGAGGTCACGGTCTATCGTGTGCTGGAGTCCGGGGTGTGACGTGGCGGTGCGGAGACGCGGCAGGCAACGGTAGAATGATGCATCCGTGCGCGAAGACGCGCAGCGATGGAAGAGCCCGCAGAGGCAGGGAGAAGAACCTTGTTTGACCAAGAGACGGTAACGCTGATACGCGACATCCTCGTCAGCGCCTACCTGCTGGTGGGTATCCTTGTCCTGCTCGTTCTGGTGGTTGTCGCCTTCCTGCTGCTCAAGGCGGTCCGGCGCCTGGTCGGCTCGATGACCAGGACGGTCGATACGGTCAACGATACGTTGGACAACGTGAACAGGGCGTCCGGCGCCGTGTTGAACTACGTGTCCTCCCCGGCTGCCGAGGGGAGCACCGCATCGCTCGCAAGCGGGCTGGGCATACTGATCAACTTCGTAGGCGGGTTGCGCGGTAAGGCGAAGTAGCGTCGCGGCTACAACAGTTCGCCGATGTGCTCGGCGGTCGTGAAGACAGCCGTCGCGGCGAGTTCCTCCGGCCATTCGACAGCTGCGGCACGTGCCTGCTCAGCCACCTGGGGGTCGGCGAAGACGAATATCGCCTGCGTCAGCCCTGCCTCCCTGAACGACTCCGCTGTCGCGCGAACGTCCGCTATGGACGACGTTGCCCGGATCTCAACCCCTGTCTCGGCGCCTCCTGCCTGCAGGAGCACGTCTACCTCCGTGCCGGCACGGACCACCTGCTCCCGCGAGCGATAGCCGCGCAGGGCGGCCGTCTCGCGTACCAGCGCCGCGAGATAGGGTGTGATGGTCATGCGCGGGTACGAGCCGAATACCTTGAGCAGCGACGCCTTCCTGCCCACGTTGGTCAGCACTTCCTCCAGCAGGGGGTCGTCCCGGTGGCCCTCTATGTCCATGAGGAAGTAGTACTTGCCGAGCCCGAGCCGGGTGGGGCGCGACTCGATCTTGGTGAGGTTGATGTTGCGCTCCGCGAACTCCTTGAGCACGCCGAACAGCTGGCCGGGCCGGTCCTGGGAGAAGGCCATCGCCACCGAGGTGAGATCGTTCCCGGTCCGGGGGTGGTCGCTCCTGCCGAGCACCACGAACCGGGTGACGTTGTTGTCATCGTCCTGGATGCCGGGAGCGAGGATCTGCGCTCCATACAGCTCGGCAGACCGGCTGGGGGCGATGGCGGCGGCGGGCACGTCCGAGGCCATCGCCTGTTCGACAGCTTCCGCCGTGCTGAGCGATGCAGCCAGCTCAGCGTTCGGCAGGTGCTGTTCCAGGTATCTCCGGCACTGGCCCAGGGCCTGCGGGTGCGAGTAAACGCGTTTCACCGCGGCCAATACCACCCCGGGGTTCACCATCAGGTTGTGCACGATGTCCAGGGTCAGTTCCTGGCGGATGTGCAAACCCTCCTCGTGGAGCAACACGTCCAGGGTGTCCGTGACGGCGCCCTGGTAGCTGTTCTCGATAGGACAGACCGCCTCGTCCGCTTCACCCTGGAGGACGGACGTGGCCGACGCGGTGATGGACCGGTAGGCGACGAGTTCCGCGTCGTGCGCATATTCGAGCGCTGCCTGCTCGGAGAAGGTCCCCTGCGGTCCCAGATAGGCGATCTTCATCGGCGCGCCTCTCCGGTGAGCGCGTGCCACAACTCGTCTTCCTTCTCCGGGGGCGTGATGGCGACAATAGCGTCGTCGGCCGCCAGTTCGGGGTCGTTGACGGCGGGCTTGAGTTCACCGTTCTTGTGGATCACTGCGGTCAGCAGGGTGCCCTGCGGCAGCCTGATCCGCGACACGGGCTGACCCACCACGGGTGAACCGCTTGGCACACGCATGGAGACGATGCCGCTCGTCGCGCCGCGGAGCGGCAGCACGTGCACGAAGGGCCCGCCGGTGAGCTCCTCTTCGACGTGCGAGAGGATGAGCTCGGTGGTGCTGATCGTGACATCGACACCCAGTGCGCGGAAAAGGGGCACGTGGTCCGGGTCGGTGACTACCGCCATCGTCTTGGGGACCTTGAACGAATACTTGGCCACCTGACACGCGGTCAGGTTGGTCGCGTCCTGGCCGCTTGTGGAGATGAGGATGTCGCAACGTTCCGCCCCGGCTTCGCCGAGCACGGTGGGCTCGGTGCCGTCGCTGGTGATGACGATGGAGCCGAACTCCTCGGCTGCGACTGCGCTCACGAGAGCATCGCGTTCTATGAGCGCCACCTCATGACTGGCGGAGAGGAGCTCACGGGTGAGGTAGAAGCCGATCTTGCCTGCGCCTACGACGATGACGTACATCCGCTACTCCTCCATCGCCTGGAGGACGAGTGTGACGAGGAACTGGTTCGGGTTCAAGGTCGTGAGGCCCAACTGCTCGTACATCTCGCTCCTGATGGGGTCGTTGATCCTGCAGACCACGTGCTGGATGCCGAATGTGGTGCGGGCTGATTGCGCTGCGAGCGCGTTGGTGGTGTCTCGTCCCGTGGCCGCGATGAACGCGCCTACGGATTCGATCCCGGTGCGGCGCAGCACCTCGTGAGAAGTGCCGTCACCGACGTACATGCTGAGCCGCGTACGCGGGCGCAGGCGCCGGAAGTTCTCCGCATCCGTATCGAGGATGGTGACACGGTCGCCGCGGTCGAGCAGCGCGTTCGCGGCGGTCGCGCCGAGCCTGCCACAGCCGACGATCATCACGTGCCGGGTCACTGGGCTCCCTCCGGGATGGGCGCTGGCTGCTGGTCGCGGTAGACGACGACCCGGCACGGGCTGTGGCGCAGAACGTACGGCACCATCTCGCCGAGCGAAGGGCTGCCGTAGCGCTCGGTGTACGGCATCCCCGTTACGATGACATCGGTCTGGCGGTCAACGGCTTCCTGCACGACGGCCGCCCCGATGTCCCTGGCCTGCAGGATGTCCCCTTCGACTGTGCACTTGAGCGAGTGGCCGAATGCCTCCATGCGCTGGAGGAGGTGCTCCCCGCGCGCAGTCTCGTTGGGCAGTTCCGCGTCCAGGGGCAGTTTCCGGCCGACCTCGATGACGTAGAGCGCCCAGACCTTGCCCTTGTTGGCGCGCACCAGGTCGCACGCTATGGACACGACGGGCTTGTCCATCTGAGTGCCGGTGACGAGTGCGAGAGCGCGCTTGATCTCTGCCATGCCTACTGCAGTCCGAAGCGTTCGAGCGTGTCTTCCCTGCCTGCAAGGATGAGCAGGTCGCCCTCCTGCAGCACTTCGTCCTTGGACGGTGAAAGGATGGGCTCGCGCCCTCTGCGGAGGGCAACGACCGCCGCGCCATACCTGTCGCGCGCCGAGGTCAGTCCTGCGCGCTCCAGCGACAGCCCGACCATGTCGGCAGGGACGCTCACTTTGCTGAACCCGAAACCGCCGGCGAGCTCCATATACTCCAGCACGTCGCGCTGGAAGAGGCTGTGCGCCGCACGCAGCCCGGTTTCCTGCTCAGGGTAGACGACGCGGTCAGCCCCCACTGCGGAGAGCGTCTTGCCGTGGATGTCACTGATCGCCCGGGCCATCACGAGCGGTAGCGCGAAGGTCTGCTTGAGGAGCACGGTGGTGAGCACGCTCGACTGGATATCGGTGCCGATGGCAACCGCAGCGGTATCGAAGTTGCGGATGCCCACTTCCTCAAGGAACTCCATGGACGTGGAGTCGCCCGTTACGGAGTAGGTCACCTGCCCCATCATCATCTGGGTGAGCGACTCGTCCCTGTCGACGGCGAGCACGTCGTGACCGACGCGGTACAACTCCCGCGCCAGGCTCATACCGAACCTGCCCATGCCTATCACGGCTACTTGGTGGGCCATTGCGGTTCCCTCAACCGATTCTAACGCGTTCCTCGGCGTACCGGTATAAGGCCCGGCGTTCGCGCAGCGCCAACCCGAGCGCTATGGTGAGCGGACCGAGCCGCCCCACGTACATCGCCAACGTGACGATGAGTTTTCCTGGGGTGGAGAGGTCCGATGTTATTCCGTGCGACAGGCCGACGGTGCCGAAGGCGGACATCGTCTCGAACATGACGTCGCCGAATGTGAAAGAGCCTGCATCCAGGTTCGAACGTTCGGAGACCATGAGCGCGATGATGAACAGTGAGACGCCGATGACCGCGAGCACAAGCACCGACAGGGCCCGGCCTACCTGGGTGTATGCGATCTCGCGCCGCTCGAACTCGACATGCGTGCGTCCACGCACCGCGGCGATGGTCGCCACGATGATAACCATCGCCGTGTTGACCTTGATGCCGCCTGCGACGGAACCGGATGCGCCGCCCACGAACATCATGATCATGAACAGGAAACTCGTGCCGGCCTCCGCCTGGCCGAAGTCCATGGAGCTGAAGCCCGCGGTGCGCGAGGTCAGCGCCTGGAACGCGCCGTTGCTGATCTTGTCCGCCAGGTTCATGCCGCCGAGCGTTGCGGGGTTCGTCGCCTCGAACAGCAGCATCGTCACAACGCCGGTGGCCCAGAGTCCCAGTATCCCCAGCACGACAAGGCGCGTGTCCAGTGTCCATCGGCTGAAGCCCTTGCGCCGCGCCAGCTCGTTCATCACGGGATAGCTCATCGCCCCGAGCAGGATGCTCAGGCCGATGGTCCAGAGCACGGCAGGGTCGGACTGGAACGCGGAGAGGCTGTTCGAGTCGGGGAAGATCGTGAACCCGGCGTTGTTGAAGGCGGAGATGCTGTGGAAGAGGCTCTGCCAGAACGCCTCGACAGCCGGATACTTGAAGATGAGACGCACGAACAGGAGCAGGAACGTGACGGCTTGCGCTCCCAGCGCGAAGTAGATGATGTAGCGCACGACGCGGACCGCGCTGCCCAGCGCCTCACCCCCCAGCGTCTCCCGGACGAGGAGCCGTTGGTTCAGCGTGACGCGCCGCCCCAACACCGCCAGCACGACGATGCCTGCGCTCATGATGCCCAGGCCTCCCATGAGCATGAGCGCAGCGATCACGACCTGCCCGAACAGGCCCCAGTACGTTCCGCTCGAGACAACGACGAGCCCGGTCACGCAGACGGCGGAGGTGGCGGTAAAGAGTGCGGCGACGAAGCTGGCGCCCTCCGGGCCTGCCGTCGCGAAGGGCAACATGAGGATGGCAGTACCCGCGGTGATGAGCGCCGCGAACCCTCCCGCGAGCGTAAGCAGCGCCGAGAGCGATGATGGCAAGACGATACGCCGCCGCCGGTCCTGCGTGCGGATGCGCACGGGTGCGGTCTCGCTCTGGCGGGGACGCCTGACGACACGGTCGCCAGGACGGAGACGCCAACCGTTGCGCCTCATCGTAAGGCCTCGACGCGTTCCGGGGGGACTGGGTTGGAGGTGAGCGTGACGAACTCCAGCCGTCGACGGCACGGCGTGAGAAATTCTAACAGGCGTCGGGGGCGAGTCAACGAATCGCGGCTGCGGGATAGCGCGCATCGTTCCCGGAGGTACGCCGCGATAGAATCGCCGCATGCCTCAGAACGGACAGGGAACACTCGCTGCTCTCGTGGGAGGAACACCGCTCATCGAGTTGAACGGACTCAGCCCGCACCCCGGCGTGCGGCTCTTCGCCAAGCTCGAGGGACAGAACCCCAGCGGCAGCGTGAAGGACCGCATAGCGATCGCGATGCTGGACGCGGCAGAGCTGAGGGGCGCCATCCAACCCGGAGCGACGCTGGTGGAAGCGAGCACGGGGAACACCGCCATCGCCCTCGCAGCGCTTGCTCCCCGCAGGGGCTACCGCGTGCGCGTCGTCCTGCCGAAGGGCATCGTGCCCAGCGTTGCGGACATCCTGGATCTGTACGGGGCCGAGATCGAGTGGTGCGAGCCGGAAGCCGGGATGCGCGGGGCCATCGGGCGGGTACAGGAGTTGGCCAGGCAACCCGGTTACTACGCCGTCGGCCAGTTCAGTGACCCTGCCAACGTCCTCTGTCACTATGCCACGACAGGCGAGGAGATCGTCCGTGCGATGGGCGAGACCGCGGTGGACGTGTTCGTTGCCGGTATCGGCACCGGGGGCACGATCACCGGCGTTGCGCGGCGCCTTCGGGAGCAGTGGCCGGACGTACAGGTCGTCGGCGTCGAGCCGAGGCTGGGAGAGCGGCTGCAGGGGCTTCGGAGCCTCTCGGAGGGCTATATCCCGCCGCTTCTCGACCTGGGGATGCTGGACCGGCGATTCCTCGTCGACAGCGCGAGCGCCATCGCGGCGGCGCGAGAGGTGATGCGAGCCGAGGGTGTCTTCGCGGGGGTGTCGTCCGGCGCGGCGCTGCACACAGCGCTGCGGGTCGCCGAGGGCATGGAGCGCGGGAACATCGTGATGATGTTCTCGGACGGGGCGTGGAAGTACCTGCCGTCGCGTCCGTGGGACGCCACCGGCGCGGACGCCGAGGCGCTGGACGAGGTGCACTGGTGGTAGGGGAGAGCTCGTCCTCGCCGATTCACCCCCATCCTAGCCTTCCCCCGTCGAGGGGGAAGGGACCCGACACGGCTGCGAGGTTCCCGCCTTCGCGGGAATGACGGAAGGGCGCGGACGACGGGTTGCTAGGAGACGCCCAGTACCTGTTCAAGTGCGCGGCGGGTGAAGACGACGGACATGTCGCGCTTGTACCAGGCGGAGCCCCGCGGGTCGTCGGTGGGGTCGACGATGTCGGCCACCGCCTGCGACGCCTCGCGCAGCGCGCCGAGCGTCGGGGTCTGACCCGTGAGCGCCTCCTCGACAACCGAGGCGCGCACCGCGGTCGGCGCGACGGCCCCGAGCGCGACCCGCACGTCGGCGATGCTGCCGCCCTCGACGCTGCCGATCGCGGCGACGGCGACGGTGGCGTAGTCGTCCTCCGTGCGGGGGAGGTATTTGATGTACGTCCAACCCGCCCCGGAGGGCTGCGCGGGGACGCGCAACTCGGTCACGATCTCGTCCGGCTCCAGCGTCGTCTCGTAGTAGTCGGCGTAGACGTCGGCGATGGGGATGACGCGCTCGCCGCGCGTGGACGTGGCCACGACGCTCGCACCGAGGATGAGCAGCGACGGCGGGGGGTCCATCGCAGGGTCGGCCTGCGCGATGCCGCCGCCGACCGTGGCGACGTTCCGGATGCGGACGGTGGCGACGCGGCGGTACGCCTCCGCCAGGAGGGGAGCGTGCTCCTTGACGACCGGGGAGGTCTCGACGTCGCGCTGGGTGACCAGTCCGCCGATGCGGAGCTCGCCGTTTGACGCCTCGATAGAGTCGAGGCCGGGAACGCGGTGGAGGCTGACGATGTGGTCAGGCGCGATGAGCGACTGCTTGAGGAGCGTAGTGAGCGAGGTCCCGCCGGCGAGCAGCTTGGCGTCCCCGTTGTGCTCGGCGAGCAGGTCGAGGGCGCCGGAGAGGGAATCGGGTGCGTGGAAGGTGAAGTCGTGCATGGCTACTTCGCCTCCGCAGCAGCCTGGATGGACTCGATGATCTGGTAGTAGCCGGTGCAGCGGCAGAGATTGCCCATCATCCACTCCTTGATCTCCGCCTCGGTGGGATGAGCGTTGTGCTCCAGGAGCGCCTTGGCGGCCATGATCTGGCCGGGGGTGCAGGCGCCGCACTGGAAGCCGCCATAGTTGATGAACGCCTCCTGCACGGGGTGGAGCGTGTCGCCGTCGGCGACGCCTTCGATGGTGGTGATGTCCGCGCCGTCCGCCCGAACGGCAAGCGTGATACACGATGCGGCGATCCTGCCGTTCAGTTCGATGGTGCACGCGCCGCAGACGCCGACGCTGCACGCCTCCTTGGTGCCGGTGAGGCCGAGGTCGTAGCGGATGAAGTCGACAAGGGTGCGGTAGGTGGGCACCTCGCGGGTGTATTCCTGGCCGTTGACGGTGAGCGTGACCGTCTGCCTGACTGGGGTGGTGGTCATAGAGCCTCCCTGCGGCCCGCGCCGGCCGCGTCCTGCTGCGAGGGATGCTATCGCAGATGCGCCGCGCTCGCCAACCCGCGCCTCTGCCGCGCTCAGTATAACTAGCCCTCCACTCCCCACCACCAACCCTCACCCACGCGCTAAAGCGCGTTGCCCCGTTCGGCAAGCTCAGGGCAGGCTCTCTCCCAGGGGGCGAGGGGGACAAGGGGCGAGGTTCCTGCATACGCACGAACGACGGGGCCCTGTCGGGTCGTGTAAGGGAACGAAAATGGGGAGGAGGACGGGGAGCGCCCCGAGAGGATTCCGTGCGCTGCCCGCGCACCCTGGATTCCCGCTTTCGCGGGAATGACGGGCCAATCTAGGTGGCGCTGAGTTGCTCGAGGATGCTTGGCCAGTCCTTGCCGGAGCCGCCGGCGCTGCTGGCAACGATGGCGCCGTCGCGCCCGATGCCGACGTAGGTCGCCTGGGAGCGGATGTTGAAGTCGCGCGGCGTGTCCGGGCCGGCCTCGGCGAAGACCCAGTCGTAGCCATTCTCCTGGGCGTACTCGTTGAGACTGGCGAGCGGGTCCGACCAAGCGACGAAGACGAACGCGACATCGTCCTTGTGGTCGTCGTAGAGGGTGTCCAGCGTGCGAGCCTCGCCGCGGCAGGTCGGTCACCACGTGGCGAAGAAGTAGAGGAGGACACCGCGCCCCGCGGCCACGGATTCGAGCGTGGCGGAGGAGCCGTCCACGAGCGTCAGCGAGGCGTTGGCGGCGCGGTCGCCGTGGCCTGCGCCGACCTCGACATCGGTGCGCCAGCCTGCCGGGGCGATGGTGTCCGTCTCGGTTTCCGTCGTGGCGGCCGGTCCCGGATCGGCAGTGGGGGCCGGCTCCGGCGTCGCCGTTGGCGTGGGCTGCGGTGTGGGCGTCGGGGTGGGGTCCGAGCCGCACGCGGCGATCGTGAACAGGACGAGGAGCAGGGCTGCCCCTGCCCTTGCGAGGCGAGATGCGGATGCGGCGCGCGTGGTCATGCTGGGGAACGCTCCGGGTAAGGCTAGGCTTGCCAGGGATGGGGTGTCAATGCGGGCGGGGGGGGGGGGACAAAGGAGACGCCATGCCCAGCACCACCCCCAAGGGCCCTCACCCGCCGCGCAAGCGCGTCGACCCGTTCGGCAAGCTCAGGGCAGGCTCTCTCCCTCAGGAGAGATGGAAGGCGAGGTTCTGCTGCCCGCGTGCGATGAAGCGCGGACTGTGCTCTGCTCGGCATGACCACTCCCACTCCCAGCAGCCCCACCGTGTGACCTGCCCGGTCACTCTGGATTCCCGCCTGTGCGGGAACGACGGACGGGGGCGAGGTTCCTTCTCTTCGCAGGGATGGCCCGCGACCCTGTCGGGCCGTGTAAGGGAATGAAACGAGTGGGCTGGTGCGCCTCCCGAGAGATGCTTCGACTACGCCATCGGCTTCGCCTCTGGCTTCGCTCAACATGACAAGCCTCTTCCACTCTCCCCCCGCCGGGTTGCGAGGTTCCTGCTCTCTGCGCGCTGAAGCGCGGACTGTGCTCTGCTCGGCATGACCACTCCCACTCCCACCAGCCCCGCCGCGTGACCTGCCCGGTCACTCTGGATTCCCGCCTGTGCGGGAATGACGGATGCCACTTTCATGGGAACGGTGGGGGAGGGTTACGAGGCGCGGAGGGCGTCCAGGACGCCGCGCCAGAACGAGGCGCCGTCCGATCCGTAGCCGCGCCTGTTGACGATGGCGCCGTCGCGCCCGATGGAAACCCACGACGACTGCTGCCGGACGTTGTAGTCGCGGACGAGCGACGCGGGGCCCTCTGCGAACACGCCGGCGTAGCCCCGCTGTGCGGCGTGGTCGCCTAGCCTGGAAGCGTCCTCGTTGAAGGCGACAGCAATGACTTCGACATCGCTGCTGTAGTCGCTGTAGAGGCTGGTTAACGTCCGTAACTCGGCGTTACAGGACGGTCACCACGTGGCGAAGAAGTAGAGGATGACGGCCCGGCCTCCGGCGGCGGACTCGATGGTGGCGGTGGAGCCGTCCGGGAGGGTCAGCGATGCGTCGACCGCGCGGTCGCCGGGGTTGGGACCGGTGGCGAGGTCGGTGCGCCAGCCGGCAGGCGGCGCAGGAGCGGGCTCAGGAGTCGGGGTGTCCGTGGGGGCAGGCGTCGGCGTGTCGGCCGGGAGCATTCCCGTCGTGGGCGTGTTCGTCGGCGTTGGCGCGGGGGTTGGCGTAGGAGTGGGCTGCGGCTCCGGCGTTGGGGTTGGCTGCGCAATCACGCCCTCAATGGCGGGCTGGTCGCCGAGCAAGTCAGGAGCGGGCGTATCCGTAGGCAGGGGCTCAGGCGTGGGCGTGCTGGTGGGGAGCGGGACGGGGGTGTCGGTCGGGACCGGCGCGGGCGTGTTCGTCGGGACGGGGGTTGGCGTGTCCGCCGGGGGCTCGGTGACGACGGTTACCTCGTTGCTGGCGCAGGCGGCGAGCGCGAGCACGAACAGCGCGGCGGCTGCCACTCGCGGGAGGAGGCCTGATCCCGGTGCCGTACCCATCGCGTCTATTGTACGCGCATCCCAGCGTGGAGGTCCTCTGAAGGCGGCCCGCATGACCGTACCGCGTGGCCCCAATCCCGCTTATTCACTCCCATCCTAGCCTTCCCCCCATCAAGGGGGAAGGGACCAACAGCACCCGAGAGATGCTTCGACTCCGCTCCGCTGCGCTCAGCATGACAAACTCCGCGCCACCCCGCGCAGTACCCTCTCTCTAACCCTCTCCCCTTGTAGGGAGAGGGGACCAGGCAGCACCCTCCTCCCCCGAGGCTGCGAGATTCCCGCGGAGGCGGGAATGACGACGGGGCGCCCCTCCACCCTCCCCAGCCGGGTCACCCCCATCCGCTCCCGGGGGCTATGCAAGGTCCCTGAAGGCGACGAGCTGCGCGGTAACGATGAGGCGGTGGTCGTACTTGAGGCGCGGGAAGCAGGTGACGAGCGAGACGCGGGCGTCGTCCGACGGATAGAGCGTGAGATCGTCGGCGTGCACGGTGCTCGTCTCGTTCACGAGGTAGAGGTAATCGCGCCCACCGGCAGTGAGGATGACGTGCACGTCGTCGCCGTTGCGCAGCAGGTCTGCGATCTCAGGCAGGCGCAGGAAGACGTTGCCCTCGCCCTGCAGGGGGTTCTCCAGGTGGCCGAAGTACCATCCGTTGCCCGCGGAACCGGGATTGGGCGTCGTAGGGATGTGCCCCACGGTGAATGCGGGAGTCTCGTACTCCGCGCTCGACGCGAGGTTGATGATGCTGAGCTCCTCGACCTCGGCGTCGACGTTCAGTTCCGGGATGGCTATGCGCTCCGCCCCGCCGACGATCCCGGCGACGTGAGGCCGCCCTTCGTTGCTGAGCGGCACGAAGCCATCCAGGTCCGGCACGCCGAGCGAGATCGCTCCGCGCGGGTCCGCCCACTGCCGTGCGGGCATGAGCGATCCGGGGTAGAGCTGCTGCGATGCGGGCGACGGCCCTTCCTGGGCTGCGGTCGGCATCACCGGCAGCGTTTCGGAGGGGTCCGGGACGACCACGGTGAGGTCCCCCAACCCGCGTTCGGCGAAGACGCCGTAAGCGTAGTAGGCGCCGGCGGCGGCGAGCAGGAGCGCGCCGCATGCGAGCAACGCAACGCCAAGGACGGACGCGCGCCCTCCCATGTCAGCGTTCACCTGCAAGAAGCCCTGGGTAACCCATAACCGTCGAACTCCACCCCGCCGCACGCAGGGCCCTCACCCCGCACCAAGTGCGGGGCAGGCTCTAACCCTCTCCCTCAGGAGAGGGGACCAGGCATCCTGAGAGGATGTTGCGCGCTGAAGCGCGGGACTCCGCTGCGCTCCGCTGAGCATGACAATCAACCCTCACCCCCAGCCCCTCTCCCCTGGGGAGAGGGGAGTAAGGCACCCGTCCGGCCCCACTCCCGCACTCCGTTCACCCCCATCCTAACCTTCCCCCATCGAGGGGGAAGGGACCAGGCGCCTGCCGAGAGGGGAAGGGACCAGGCACCTGCCGAGAGGGAGAAGGGACCAGACACCTGCCGAGATGGGGAAGGGACCAGGCATCTGCCGAGAGCGGGAAATGGCCCGACGGAGCGGGGGGCTAGCGCCTGCCCGCCAGGGCGCCGTTGTTGATCGGCTCGTTGATGTAAACGTCGCCGTTGCGGATCTTCAGGTTGAACCCACAGTCGGGGTTGGTGCAGACCCACGCCTTGTAGTGGATGGGCGCACCCTGGCTCCCGAAGTCCGAGAGCGGGACGAGGTCTCCTTCGTTGCATGCCTGGCATGCGGGCAGTGCTGTTTCCACCATCATCCACCTCCTCCGTCGTATTGCCTGCGGCAGCAAGATCGATGGTAGCACACTCGCACTAGGCACGTCCGCCACCCGTGCGGCAACGGCGCTGCCCCGACCCCGGGCAGCCGGAGTGCTATACTCGTGGGCACGGTGGACGGGGCGGTTAGCTCAGTTGGTTAGAGCGTCGCGTTGACATCGCGGAGGCCAGAGGTTCGAGTCCTCTACCGCCCACCACGACTCCTGCTCCCCGCTCGGAACGCCTGCGCAATGGATCGAGGGTGGCGGGAACGGAGCCCAGCGCCTATGAGCACCAAGCGGGTCGTCATCGTCGGTGGGGGCTTCGCCGGCCTCAACGCCGCCTACACGCTGATGAAGCGGGGCATCACTCCCCTCCTGCTCGAAGCTCAAGAGCGCGTCGGTGGACGCGGCAGCGGCGAGAAGGTGGACGGGTTCTCCCTGGACATGGGCGCATTCGTCTTCACATCCACCTACGACACGGCGTTCCGCCTTTGCGAGGAGTTGGGACTGCCCCTGGTCCCTTCAAAGATGAAGTTCGGCCACTACCGGAACGGGCGGTGGGTCACCACGACGCCGGACCAATCGCTCTGGAACTTCGTACGCCATCTGCGTACAGCCTTCACCATGGGCTTCCTCTCACCTTCGGGTATGCGGGCTGGCTCGAGGGTGATGCGGGAGATACGTCGCCAGGCGGCGTACATGAGTTTCGCCGGCGACAGCCCCCTCGCCGAGATCGACGACGACGAGTCCTTCGGTGATTACCTGAAGCGGCTCCGCGTGCCCGAGAACCTGCAGGTGACGCTCAGAGGGCCCCTCGAAATGATCCTGGGCGATCCAGCGCCCGCAGGCCAGGCGCTGATGCGGGCATACATCGGAGAAACGATGCTGCACTCCGGCAAGGTCTACATGCCCGAGCGAGGCATCGGCTCCCTGAGCGAGGCGCTTGCCAGCGCCTGCTCCGATGCGATCCGCGTTTCGACCCCCGTCAGGAGGATCGTCGTTGCAGACGGGACGGCGACCAGCGTCGTCGTGGACGGCGAGACCATCGAAGCGGACGCGGTCATCTGCGCTGTCCCCGGCACGAAGGTCCCGGACCTCATCCCCGACCTGCCGGCGGAGACCCGCCGCGCGTTCGGCGCCGTGAGCTACTCAACCGGCTGCCGGGTGGTGATAGGCCTCGACCACTCTCCACTGCCTCCCGGCTGGCATGGCGCGCTCTACCCGGAGGACGACGACACGCCGCTCCTGCTGGACCGGTGCGCCTTCCTTCCCGCCTGCGCGCCTCCGGGCAAGAGCATCCTCGACCTGCTCATCGGGCGCGACCGCGCCAGGGAGCTGATCCCGCTCGGCGACGACGAGATAAAGCGGGAGCTGCTGGGCGCCGCCCGCCGGAACGCGCCTCCGGGCTCCGCTCTTCCGGGCGACGACGAGGGGCTGTTCTTCCGCGTGTACCGCTGGGAGGAAGCGCTGTGCATGGGGACGCCCGGTATGCTCGCCGCGATGGCAAACATCCCGGGGCAGATTGCCGGGCATATCGACAACCTGTTCTTGGCGGGCGATTACATGCGCGTGCCGTCGGTCAACGGCGCCCTGTCCAGCGGCTACAGCGCCGCAGTCAAGGCCGCGGACCTGTTGGCGTCCCGCGGCAACTAGGACCGGCGAGGCGCGACCGGCGTTCGAGCCGATCATCGTCGCAGGATCCCAATCCGGGGCGTGAGCTACCTGCCGCCGAGCGCGGTGATGGGGCCTGAATCGACAACGCTCTCGACGTGGAACGCTTCCGGGATGACGCCGGCGCTCTTCCAGAATTCGACGAGCATCCGCATGCCCTCAGTGGCAGGGGGGCCAGTTCCTGCCAGCCTGGAGGTCCACTCCTTGACATGCAACCTCATGGTTGCGTATCATATGCGTGCAATGCATGCAGACCTAGTCTTCAGGGCACTCGCGGATCCAACACGGAGGTTGATGCTGGACGAATTCTCTGAGCGCAACGAGCAGACGCTCTACGAGCTTACAGCGCGCTTGATCATGCGGTATGAAGTCGCCATCTCGCGACAGGCCCTGGCCAAGCACATCGATATCCTGGAAAGAGCAGGGCTCGTAAGCTCAGAGAAGCGTGGCAAGTATCGGATGCTTGTCTTCAACGATGAACCCCTCAGGGCCGTCATGGACCGATGGCTCAAGTGACACCATGAGAAGAAAAGGAGGCCAGATATGCGCATTACACTCACCAGTGTTTTCGTAAGTGACCAGGACGAAGCCCTGAGGTTCTATACGGAGACCCTTGGCTTCGTGAAGAAGCATGACGTGCCTGTGGGGCAATTCAAGTGGCTTACCGTCGTCTCGCCCGATGACCTCGATGGAACCGAGCTCCTGCTTGAACCGAACGACAATCCGGTAGCACAGGAATATCAGAAGGGGATCTTTGACCAAGGCATCCCGGCGGCGTCCTTTGGGGTTACGGACATCCGTGCAGAGTATGAGAAATTGAAGTCACTGGGCGTAGCTTTTACGATGGAGCCCACGGAACTGGGCAACGTCACTATCGCGGTCCTTGACGACACTTGCGGCAACCTGATCCAGATGATGCAGATGTAACTGCGATCGACCAGGCTGTCCCATCCGGGGCGCGGGTGCAGATCAACCAGTCCAGGCGCGCTGGAGCCTCTTACCTGCCGCAGACCGCGGTGACAGGGCCTGAGTCGACAACGCTCTCGGCGTGAAACGCCTCGGGGATGACGCCGGTGCTCTTCCAGAATTCGACGAGCATGCGCATGCCGTCGGTGGCGGGATCGGGGAAGTCCCGGAACCCGGCGTGGGTGACATCGTAGGTCTCCTCGGCAATCGCGCGGGTGGTCTCGCCGTACTTCTCGTGGAGGGCGACGCCGAACTCCCGGTCCTGCTTGTAGCGGCGCTGGCCCTCGAGGTAGCCGCTGAGGAAACGCCGCACGAGCTCCGGCTCGGATGCGACGAGCGAGCGTGTCGCCGCGATGCCGCCGATGGCGAAGTTCAGGTCCATCTGCGCATAGTCGTACAGCCAGGGACATCCGGCGTGCCGCGCCTGCACGGCGGTGGGCGGAGAGAGCGGCGTCGCGGCGACCTCACCGTCCAGCACGGCCCGCAGGCGGGACTGGCTGCCGCCCACGGCGCGAAGTTCACCGGAACCGCCGAGCACGCGGTCGATGGTGAGCTGGCCGAGGAAATCGGTGAGGTCCCCGGGGTGGCTCATGCCCAGGGGTTGGCCTCGGAGCGATTCCAGCGTCATGCCGGGAGCGCCGACGAGGAACTGCTGGTTGACGCCGCCTGCGAGGAAGATGAGGTCGGCCCGGCCCTGCGCGGCAGCGAGCACGAGCGCGGGCGCGGCCAGGTTGCCGAAGACGATGGCGCCCGACGCGAGCCCGGCCACGACCGCATGTGCGTCGCCCATCTTGGCGAGCGTGACGTCGAAGCCCTGTTCGGTCATCGCGCCGGACTCCAGCGCGGCAGCCAGGGGCGTGACTCCCTGGCCCTCGCTGGCGTATCCACACGGAAGCGGCGTGCTCATGCCGGAACGATAGTCGGGGACATCAGGCAACGCAATGCGGCACGCTTCGCAGGCGCAGAGACGTAGAATCGAGCGTCAGCTAGGCAGTTGAGCAGGAACCGCGGTTGAAACGCAGACAGGCAAGGCTCCGGCGGCTATCACGCGAGTTGCCGAGGAAGAGAGGGGCGTGGCGCGGCGCGGCCATCGCGAGGGCGGTGCGCATCCTGCTCCAGGCAGGCGGGATCGACCTTGCGGGCTCGCTGGCCTATTTCACGATCCTGTCGCTCCTCCCGGCGGTCGCACTGGCTATCATGACGATAGCGGTCTTCGGCGAACCCGAGGTGATCGAGGAGACGCTGACGGCGACCCTCCTCTACTACTTCCCAACGTCGCAGAGCCTGATACAGGACGCCGTGGAGAACCTGCTCCGGGGTTCGCTGGCGATCGGACTGGTGGCGTTCGTGAGCCTGGTGATGGGGGCCAACGGGCTGTTCATGGCCGCGACCCGGTCGGTGAACAGGGTCTTTGGCGCTGAGACGCAGAAGGTCCTCCGCATAACCGTCCTGCAGGTGACGCTGACGACAACCCTCGTTCTCCTGTTCCTGCTGTCTATCGGAGTTTCGGCGTCGCTCCAGCTGGCGGTGCGCTTCAGCGAAGGGATAGCCGAGTCCACGGGCGGCCTCTCCGGGGTTGTCCTGCTTGCGCTGGGGGCCGCCTCGACGCTGCTACCCGCATTCTTCACGATGACGTTGTTCGCGCTGGTGTATTACCTCATGCCGAACGTCCGCCTGGAATGGAGGAACGCGGTGTTCGGCGCGGTGACGGCCATCGTACTGTTCGAGGCGGGCAAGCACCTGTTCTTCTGGTTCACGGGCCTGGCCGCCCAGCGGAACGCGGTCTACGGACCTATCTCCTCGTTCGTCCTGCTGCTGATGTGGGGGTACGTCGCCGGCATGATCTTCCTGTACGGGGCTGCTCTGACCCGGGCCGCGGGCGAGCTCCGCCCGAAGGGCGGCGAGGAACCGCGGCGGTAGCTGGTTACCGCCCGTGCCCCATACAACGTTCCCCGAGAGATGTTTCGACTGCGCTTCAGGCTGCGCCTTCAGCTCCGCTCAACATGACAGGGCTCCTACACCCACCATCGTGCGGCCTGCCGGTCAACAAGGTCCTCCCAACTCTGAACAGTTACCCCGTCCCGTGCGGGCTGTGGCAACGGGGCGCAGCCGTAGTAAAGTTGGGCCAACCGCAAGGTACGTCCCCGTCAGGGAGGCCGCCCTTGGCTACGGCAACGCAGAGCCCCCGGTACGAGGCGCACGAGAACCCGTCCTGGCGGACCTCGTTCGGCCTCGGCCTGCAGTTCAGCATCATCGCGTCTGCGACGTTGCTGGTGACGCCGGTCATCGTGGCGAATGCGTCGGACAGAGGCGAGCCGTACGTGACGTGGATGGTCTTCGCTTCGCTGTTGGCGGTGGGGCTCTCCACGCTGGTGCAGGTGCGCCGCCTGGGCCCATTGGGCGCGGGCGCGGTGATGCCGTTCTTCACGGCGGCCTTCGCCATCCCCTTCTGCATCACGGCGGTGGTGGACGGTGGCCCCGCAACGCTGACGACGCTGGTGCTCGCCTCGGCGGCATTCCAGTTCATCGTAGCCAGGTGGCTGTTCATCCTGCGAAGGCTCGTGACGCCCGTCGTGAGCGGCACGGTGATGATGATCCTCTCCATCACACTGGCGTCGGTCGTCTTCGGGCTCCTCGACGACGCGTCGATAGAGGAGCCGGTGGCCGCGCCGCTGACCGCCCTGGCGACGCTGACGGTCGTCACCGCGCTCACGATGCGGGGCAGCGTGCGGTTGCGCCTGTGGGCGCCGATGATCGGCATCGTGGTGGGCGTGCTTGTCGCTGCAGCGTTCGGCATCTACGACACCAGCCGGATCACGCAGTCCGCCTGGGTGGGGCTTCCCTCCGAGGCGCCGGGGTTCGCGCTGGACCTCGGCGTCGATTTCTGGACACTGCTGCCGGCGTTCCTGTTCCTCGGTGTCATCATCGCGATCCAGGTGAACGGACAGGCGATAACGCACCAGCGCGTCTCCCAGCGCGAGGTGAAGGCCGTCGATTTCCGGCACGTGCAGGGAGCGTTGACGGGTGCAGGCGTCAGCAATGCGTTGGCAGGCGTGACCGGAGCAGTTCCCAATGCGGTGAACCCGGCCATCGTTTCCTTCATCCAGGTCACCGGCGTCGCTTCCCGCAGGATGGGCTACTCCATCGGCGCAATCTTCATTCTCGTGGCGTTCCTCCCGAAGCTGTCCGGGCTTCTGAGCAGCCTGCCGGGCCCCGTGATGGCTGGTTACCTCATCCTCGTCACCGGCATGCTGTTCGTGGACGGCGCACGGACAGTGATCCAGTCCGAACAGAACACCCAGAAACTCATCGTTGCGGGCATCTCCTTCTGGATCGGAGCGTCGTTCCAGTTCGACCTGTTCACGCTTCCGCAACTCGGTCCGGTGTTCGGAGCGTTGGTGAAGAGCGCCATCACCACCGGAGGAGTCGCCGCGATCGTGATGATCCTGTTCCTCGAGTTCACCAAGAAACGCCGGATGCGCTTCGAGTCGAAGCTCGACGCCGAGGTGCTGCCGGACCTCTTCGCGTTCACGGAGCGGTTCGCCGAGAGCAGGGGATGGGACCAGCCGATGAAGGAGCGGCTGAGCGCGGTTGCGGAAGAGACGCTGCTCACGCTCGCCCCGCTCGACCTGACGCTCGACCTGGAGGACGACGGCGACGAGCAGGAGACGCGACGGCTGGTCGTGCTGGCGTCCAGCGAGGGGACGATCGCGGAACTCGAATTCATCGGCGGCGGGGACGAAGAGAACCTGGAGGACCGCATCCGCCAGTTGCAGCAGCACGACGAGGAGACCGTGTCAGAGAACGAGATATCGCTGCGATTGCTGCGGCGCTACGCCTCATCGGTGCGGCACCAGCAGTTCCATGGCACCGACATCATCACGGTGCGCGTCGGGCCTCCGGGCACGCGGTAGACGCCCCCGCCGGCAGCCGCGGTTTCCCGCGCAGGCAACCCCGCATACACTGTGCGTGATCGGACCTGTGGAGGTGTGGCCATGAGCACTGCTTCTTCCCAGAAAGTGCTGTGTGTTCTCTACGACGATCCGGTGGGAGGGTTCCCGCCCACCTATGCCCGTGGGGAGATACCCACGCTCACGCACTACCCGGATGGTCAAACGCTGCCGTCGCCGACCGCCCTCGACTTCACCCGCGGTCATCTGCTGGGGTCCGTTTCTGGCGGGCTCGGCCTCGAACGGTTCCTTGTGGAGCGGGGGCACCGGTTCGTGGTGACATCGGACAAGGACGGCCCCGACTCGGTCTTCGAGCGGGAGTTGCCCGACGCGGATGTCGTCATCTCGCAGCCGTTCTGGCCCGGGTATCTCACCGCCGAGCGTATCGAAAAGGCGTCCAGACTCAAGCTCGCCGTCACGGCCGGCATCGGGTCGGACCACGTGGACCTCAGGTCCGCCATCGACAGGGGCATCACGGTCTGCGAGGTGACGTGGTGCAACAGCGTCAGCGTCGCTGAGCACGCGGTGATGCAGATGCTTGCGCTCGTGCGTGATTACATCCCGCAGTACGGCTGGGTGGTCAGGGGCGGCTGGAACATCGCCGACGCGGTCTCGCGCTCGTACGACATCGAGGGGATGGACGTGGGCGTCGTGGCAGCCGGAAGGATCGGCCTTGCCGTGCTGAAGCGGATGAAACCGTTCGACGTGCAACTCCACTACACGGACAGGCACCGGCTTCCCGCTGACGTAGAGCAGGAGCTCGGCCTGACGTTCCACGAGAACGTCGAGTCGCTGGTGGGCGTGTGCGACGTCGTCAGCATCCACTGCCCGCTGCACGCAGAGACCGAGCACATGTTCAACGACGCGCTGATCGGGAAGATGAAGCGGGGGTCGTACATCGTGAACACGGCCCGCGGGAAGATATGCGACCGGGACGCCATCGTCAGAGCCCTAGAGAGCGGGCAACTGGCCGGCTACGCAGGAGACGTGTGGTTCCCGCAGCCGCCTCCCAACGATCACCCGTGGAGGACGATGCCCAACCACGCGATGACGCCGCATACGTCGGGCACGTCGCTGTCGGCGCAGGCCCGCTACGCGGCGGGCGTCCGGGAGATACTCGAGTGCTGGTTCGACGGACGGCCCATCAGGGAGGAGTACCTCATCGTGCAGGGCGGAGCGCTCGCCGGGACCGGGGCGCACTCGTACAGCGAGGGCGATGCGACGGGCGGCTCGGAAGAGGCAACGCGGTTCACCGCCGGCCAGGCCTGAGAGGTCACGAGGTGCTCCGAACGTCGGAGCGCTGATTCCAAGAAGGAGGCCAGGAGCCATGCAACAGGACACCGGGCCACGCACAGGTTGGAAGGTGGTAGAGGCAACCCTGGACGACATCCGCCTCGCCTTCGAGGCGGGAGACATCTCGTGTCGTGAGCTCGTGCAGACCTACCTCGATCGCATCGAGGCGCTCGACCGCGGCGGGCCTGCCATCAACTCCATCATCTCAGTGAACCCGAAGGCGATCGAGGACGCCGACGAGCTGGAGGCCGCGCGCGCCGCGTCCGGACCGAAGGGGCCGCTACACGGCGTCCCCGTCATCCTGAAGGACCAGATCGACGTTGCCGGCATGGCCACGACGATGGGATCGGTCCTGTTCAAGGACTACTTCCCCGACCGCGATGCGTTCGTCGTCGAGCGGTTGAGGGAGGCGGGCGCCATCATCCTGGCCAAGGCGACGCTTGGAGAGATGGGAGGAGGCGACACGCACGGATCGCTGTTCGGCTCGACCAGGAACCCGTATGCGCTGGCCCGCACTGTTGGGGGATCGTCCGGAGGTACGGCAGCGGCGATCACAGCGAATCTCGGGCTGGTTGGCATCGGACAGGAGGGTTTCGCCTCCATCCGGCGGCCGTCCGCCTGGAACAGCATCGTCGGCATGCGGCCAACGGCCGGTCTCGTGAGCCGGGGTGGAGTGTATTCGGGGTGGCCGGGAGTCCAGGGGGTGCTGGGACCCATGACGCGCACGGTCACGGACGCCGCTGCGCTCCTCGACGTCATCGCGGGCTACGACCCGGAGGACCCGCTCACGGCGATGGGCGTGGGCAGGCTCGGAGAGACGTTCGTGAGCCGCCTCGACGCCGGGGCTCTAGCGGGCGCAAGGATCGGCGTCATGCGCGAGTCGATGGGGTTCGGCAGCGAACCCGACACAGAGGACTTCGCGCAGGTGTCAGCGGTATTCGACAGGGCAGTGGCGGAGCTTGAGGAGGCGGGCGCGGTACTGGTCGACCCGATCACGATCCCCGACGTGCGGGAGCTCCTGGCCAAGAGGGCCGGCGGCCCCTATACGAAGCCGGCATGGGACGCCTACTTCGAGCGCAGCGCGCGTCCCCCATATGCGTCGCGTGAGGAGATGCTCGCTTCACCCGACTTCCCGCTCGTGCGCAACAAGCGGATGGCGTCCATCGGCCCGTGGGACGTGACGGCGCACCACGAGGACCTCATGGCGCGCGAGAAGCTGATGTTCAACCTGTTGAAGACGATGGCCGACCACGAACTCGACGCGATCGTCCACAAGAGCGTCGAGCACCAGCCGACCCTCATCGAGGAAGCAACCGCTCCGGGCTTCGTTGGCATGCGCGGCGCCACGCACCTGAATACCTTCACCACCTACGTCCCGGCGATGTCGGTGCCCGCCGGGTTCACGGCTGACTCGCTGCCCGTGGGGATGACATTCCTGGGGAGGCCGTACTGCGACGGGGCCATCATTGGTTTCGCCTACTCCTATGAGCAGGCAACACGCCACCGCAGGCCGCCCGATCTGGGACTGTAGACCACATACCGTACGCAGCCAGCCCCGCTGCGATAAAGTACCGGCGAAGGGCCGAGTACCCATCGGAAGCGGAGGTGACGCCATGGAGACGTGCAAGGCTGCGGTTATCACAGGGTTCAACGAACCGACCGAGATGCGCGACGTCCAGATGCCGGACCTGGAGCCGACAGGGATGCTGGTCGAGGTCGAGGCCGCGACGCTCTGCGGCACGGACGTGCACATCTGGCACGACGCCGCGAACCCGAAGATGCTGCCCTACATCCCCGGCCACGAGACCGCGGGACGCATCGTGGCGATCAATGGCGAGCGATACGACGTGCACGGCAGGCAGCTCAAGGAGGGCGACCGCATCATCTCCGCGTACCGCTTCTGCGGGCACTGCTTCTACTGCTCGGTCGCGAACCAGCCCTCGCTGTGCGACGACAGCATCCGGTTCGGACGCGGTCGAGCGGACGTGCCACCGTACCTGCTCGGCGGCTGCGCGGAGTACCACTACATCCCGCCGGGAACGGCCATCATCCCCATCCCGGACGAGGTGACGTCACCCCAGGCGGCGTCCGCCGCGTGCGCGCTGCGCACGGTGATGCACGGCTTCGAGCGACTCGGGCCGATCTACCCCCACGACACGGTCGTCGTGCAGGGTTCGGGACCGGTCGGGCTGTACGCGTCGGCTGTGGCGCGCGACCGGGGCGCCGGGCGCGTGCTCGTTATCGGCGCCCCGCGCGTCAGGCTGGAGGTTGCAGAAGCGTGGGGCGCGGACGAAACGCTGGACATCGGCGACATGCCCGACGCGAAGGACCGGCACGAGTGGGTGATGGAGCGCACCGGCGGACGCGGCGCGGACGTTGCCATCCAATGTGTGTCCTACGTCGTCATCCCTGAGGGGCTCGGCTTCCTGCGTCCCGGCGGGCGCTACCTCTCCATCGGCGGCGGCGGGGGGCCGGTGTCGATCGACGGCTTCGGGCAGCAGGTGACGATCGTGAGCGTGCGTTCCGGCGAAGGGCGTCACTATCACCAGGCGCTGGAGTTCCTGCGGACGCGTGGTGCGTCGGTGCCGTTCGAGCGGATGCTCTCGCGTCCCTACGCGCTCGACGAGACGTCCGACGCACTGCATGCCATGGCCGGTTTCCGCGAGGTGAAGACGGTCATCCTGCCGCACGGCAACTAGGGCCTGCTTCGCGGGTCGCTGACGACAGAAGAGAAGGGACACATGGAACTTGGCGCGTTCTCCATCAGCCTGGCTGTCGCGGATATCGCGGCTTCGAGGGACTTCTACGAGCAGTTCGGGTTCGAGGCTGTCGGAGGCGACCCCGCGGAGGGCTGGCAGATACTCAGGAACGGCGACCACACCATCGGTCTCTTCCAGGGGATGTTAGAGAAGAACATACTCACGTTCAATCCGGGCTGGGACAGCCAGGCGCGTCCGCTGGACGCGTTTACGGACGTGCGGGAGCTGCAGCGGCAGTTGAAAGGGAGGGGCGTCCAGCTGGTGAGCGAAGCGGACGAGAGCGGCACGGGGCCGGCCAGTTTCGTGGCGATCGACCCGGACGGCAACCCGGTGCTGGTGGACCAGCACGTCTGACCACACGGGAGGAATGCATGACGCTGGTGCTGAGTGACGAAGACGTTGCACGGGTGCACCCGATGGCCGACTGCATCGAGGCGATGGAAACGGCCTACCGCGACCATGCTCTCAGCGGGGCCGTGAACATCCCCCGCATCCGCTACGTCAGCCCCACGACGGACGCCGACACGGTGTACGGCTCCAACATCCACATCGGCACGACGCCGTCGTACGACACCGCGGCGATACGCATCGGCGGCAGCGCGCGCAGCACGAAGCCGAATGCGCAGGGCGAGCGCTCGCCCAGGTTCGACAATCGCAACTGGGGCTTCATCGTCCTCATCGACATGCAGACGGGACGTCCACTCGCCTTCATCCACGAGTTCTACCTGTCGGGGATACGGGTCGGCGCAACGTCGGGTGTCGCGGCGAAGTACCTCGCGCCGCCGGATGCGCAGACGGTGTGCATGTTCGGCAGCGGCAAGCTGGCGCGGACGGACCTGGAGGCGCTCGTACAGGTGTGTCCGGTGCGCAGCGTCAAGGTCTACAGCCCCACGAAGGAGCACCGGGAGGAGTTCGCCCGTGAGATGACGCAGCAGTTGGAGATAGAGGTGACGCCCGTTGAGGGCCCGCGCGAGGCGATGGAGGGCACGGAGATCGTCTGCTGCGCGACGAACGCGGGCTACGTGAGCGGCAAGCCGGTCTTCGACGGCGACTGGCTGGAGCCGGGGCAGTTCGTCATCTCGCTGCAAAACAGCGACGCCAACTTCAAGAAGTCCGAGGTGGACGACAAGACGTTCGCCAGGAGCGCATTCATCTGCATCAACGACCGGGACAGCGTCTACTCGAACAACCAGGTGGAGCTGCTCGACCCCATCGAGCAGGGGCTCGTCTCCTGGGACAGGATATGCACGCTGGGCGAGGTCGTGGCGGGAACGAGCACACTGGAGGCGCAGCCCGGCGACATCGTCTACTACAAGAACAGCACCGGCATGGGGATACAGATGGCCGCGGCGGGGGCGCTGATCTACCGCAAGGCGGTCGAGGCCGGCGTCGGGCAGGAGATCCCCACCGAGTGGTTCGGCAGCGACCTCACCTACTGGTACGACAAGGGGTTCTACCCCTCGGCGTAGGGCCTACCCGCCGTTCCGCGGCTCGCCGCGACCCCACATGGGGTGGCGGAACGTGGGGTTCGCGGCGCCGTGCCACGAGCGCTGCTGCGGTGTGGCCGCGGCGGCGACCGGCGCCTCCTCGGCCAGACGCAGGGTCTGCTGCTGATGGCGCACGGGGCGGCCCTGCGAGAGGCCGTTCAAGTGCTCGGCGAGGTCGAACAGCGCCGCGAGGTTGTTCACCGGCAGCAGGTCGTCGATGTACGGCGCGGCGGCCCGCATCCCCACCGTCAGCGGCTCGTAGTCCTCATTGCCCGCCAACGGGTTCAGCCATATCAGCCGGTTGCAGCTGCGCTGCAGGCGCGCCATCTCGCGCCCCAACAGCTCCGGCTCGCCGCGGTCCCAACCGTCCGACACGATGAGGACGATGGAGCCCCACCCGAGCGTCCGCCGCGCCCAGCGGAAGTTGAACTCCTTGAGCACATCGCCGATGCGCGTGCCGCCGGACCAGTCCGGCACGGCCTTCGCGACCTCCGAGACGGCGCGGTCGATGTCGCGCTGGCCCAAGTGCCTGGTGATGCGCGTGAGCCGCGTGGCAAACAGGAACGCCTCGATGCGGTTGTCCAGCCCGGCGTAGAGGCTGTGGATGAAGTGCAACAGCATCCGCGTGTAGCGTTCCATGGAGCCGCTCACGTCGCAGACCACCACCAGCCTGCGCGGTTTCTCCTTGCGGCGGCGCGTCTCCAGGTATACAAGCTCGCCGCCGAACCGGGCGTTGCGCCGCAGCGTCCGGCGCACGTCCAACCCCGGCCCTCTACCCGCCTCCCTGCGGCGGGTGCGCCTGAGGCCGGGATCCCACTGCAGCGACGCCATGAGTTGCCGCGCCTGCAGCATCTCCTCCGGCGTGAACTCAGCGAAGTCCCTCGTCCGCAGCACCTCCCGAGCGCTGAACGTGCGGGTGAGATCGACGCGGTCGAAGCCCTCGTCCGGGTCGGCGGGCTCTGCGGAGTCGTCCGGCTCCCTGCCCGGCGCGGGCGGCCCGGCGGACGGCCTGCGATAGCGGCGCTGCTCGCCCATCGAGCGCAGGTCCATCGTGGAAGTGCTGTCCTTGCGCTGGCGCCAGAAGACGTCGAACGCCTCGTCGAACAAGGGGAGGTCGTCCTTGCGGTGCACGAGCAGCGTACGCAATGCGGCGCGCACGTCGCCGCGGCGTTCGAGGCCGATGTCCTCCAGCACGCGGATGGCGTCCAGCATCCGCCCCACGTGCACGTCGAGGCCGAGCCGCCGGAGCAGCCGCCCGAAGAGGAGGAGGTTGCCGAGGATGTAACCGTCCTCCCCGAGAGATGCTTCGGCTTCGCTCAGCATGACAACAAGTGCGCTCTCGGACCGTCAGCCACGCCTGCCCCCGCGCTGCGTGCCGCGGTGCATCGCGCGGTTCAGCAGCGCGCGGGTCTGTTCGCCGCGCACCGCCTGCACGTCCTCGCGGTACTTCAGCATGATGCCGAGCGTGTCGTCGATCACGTCCGGGCTGAGCTCCGTCTCGTTGAGGCTCACGAGCGCCGCCGTCCAGTCGAGCGTCTCGGCGACGCCGGGCACCTTGTACAGCTCCGTGCCGCGCAGCTCCTGCACGAACGCGGCGACCTGTCCCGCGAGCTTCTGCGACGCCTGCGGCACCTTGCTCCGCACGATCTGCGTCTCCTTGTCGAGGTCCGGGTAGTCGATCCAGTAGTAGAGGCAGCGGCGCTTCAGGGCGTCGTGTATCTCACGCGTGCGGTTGGACGTGATGACGACAACCGGGGGCTCGTCAGCCGTGTACGTGCCGACCTCCGGAATCGTGATCTGGAAGTCGGAGAGCATCTCCAGCAGGTAGCCCTCGAACTCCTCGTCGGCCCGGTCCAATTCGTCGATCAGGAGCACGACGGGGCCCTCGCTCCGATCGAGCGCCTGCAGGAGCGGCCGCTTGATGAGGAACCCCTCGCTGAACAGCTCGCGCTCCGCCGCCGAGCGATCGACGTTGCCGGACGCCTCCAGCAGCCGGATATGCAGCAGCTGCCGCGAGTAGTTCCACTCGTAGACGGCCTGGTTCACGTCCAGCCCCTCGTAGCACTGCAGGCGGATGAGGCGCGCGCCCAGCGCCGACGCCAGCACCTTGGCGACCTCCGTCTTGCCGACGCCAGCCTCACCCTCGAGGAAGAGCGGGCGTTTCAGCGTCAGCGCGAGGTAGACCGACATCGCCAGCGCACGGTCGGCGACGTACAACTCGCCTCGCAGCGCCTGCTGCAGTTCGTCAACTGACGCGGGCGCTGAGTCGGTGCGCGTTTCGTCCAAGTGGCTCTCCTCCGGGCTCTCGTATCTCTTGCAGACGCGCAGGGGGCGAGCCGAAGCCGCCCCCTGCCGTTCGCTGCTTCGTTGCGGCGGAGCGGTCAGCCCGCTCGCGACGCTGCCGCGCCGAGCGCCCGGCGCACGTAGACCGCCGCCATCGCCCTGCGGTACTCGGCGGACGCGAAGACGTCGCCCATCGGGTCGCCGTTGAGATCGCCACCGACGGCAGCAGCCGCTGCGTCCAGCGCCGCGTCGCCCAGGTCCGATCCCGCCAGCGCGGCCTCAACGGACGACGCCCGTGCCGGCGTCGTCTCCACGCCCCCGACCACGACGCTCGCCGACGAGCACGTGCCGCCGCTCACCGCGACGACCGCTGCAGCGCCGACCACGGCGTAGCGTGACGCCGGGTGCGGGAATTTGACGTACGCCGAGCCCGCGCCGGACGGTACGGACGGCACCGAGATGCTCGTCAATACCTCGTTCTCTTCGAGCGCGTTCTCCAGCAGGCCTGTGGCGAAGTCGCCCGCTGCGATGCTGCGGTCGCCGCCCTGCCCCGTCACGTTGAACGTCGCGCCCAGCGCCGTGAGGACGGTCGGCTGGTCGGACGCGGGGTCGGCGTGGGAGACGCTGCCGCCGATAGTGCCCCGGTTCCGCACCGCCGGGTCGCCGACGAGAGCGGCAGCCTCCGCAAGCACCGGGGCGTGCTGCTTGACCAGGTCGGACGAGGCGATCTCGGCATGCGTCGTCAGTGCGCCGATGGTGATACCGCCGCCGCTCGCGGAGACGCCCTTGAGCGCCTCGATGCGCCCGATGTCCACGAGCACGGCGGGCGCTGCGAGCCGCAGTTTCATCAGCGGGAGGAGGCTGTGCCCGCCCGCCAGGAGCTTCGCGCCCTCGTTGGAGGAGAGCAGTTGCACCGCTTCGGCTACCGAGCCTGCGCGGTGGTAGGTGATCTGTGCTGGAAACATGGCCTAGCCTCCGTTCCGTGCGTCGTTGATCGCGCGCCAGACCTTCTCCGGCGTCAACGGCATGTCTACGCGGGTAACGCCCAGCGGACGCAGCGCGTCCATCACCGCGTTGTAGACGGTGGGCGTAGACGCGATGGTGCCCGCCTCGCCGATGCCCTTCACCCCCAGCGGGTGGTGCGGCGAGGGCGTACTGTTGGACGAGACCTCGATGTCCGGCAGCAGGTCCGCGCGGGGCAGCGCGTAGTCCAGCATCGAGCCGGTCACGAGCTGTCCGTCGTCGTCGTAGACCGCGCCCTCCCAGAGCGCCGGGCCGACGCCCTGAACGACGCCGCCGTGCACCTGGCCCTCCACGATCATGGGGTTGATCTGCACGCCGCAGTCGTCCACTGCGACGTAGCGCTGAAGGTCGATGTGGCCCGTCTCCGGGTCCACCTCCACGACGGCTACGTGTGCGCCGAAGGGGTAGGTGAAGTTGGGCGGGTCGTAGAACGCGCTCGCCTCCAGACCCGGCTCCATGCCCTCGGGCATGTTCCAGGCGACGTTGGCCATGAGCGCGATGTCCTGGATCGTCTTGTGCTGGTCTGGGGACCCGCGCACGTAGAAGCGGCCATCCTCGTATTCGATGTCCTCGGGGGCGGCTTCGAGCAGGTGCGCGGCCAGCGCCCGCGACTTCTCCTTGATCTTGCGCGCGGCCACCGTGATCGCCGCACCGGAGACCGCTGTGGTGCGGCTGCCGTACGTGCCCCATCCCATCGGGGTGGTGTCGGTGTCGCCGTGGATGACCTCCACGTCGTCGACGTCCACGCCGAGCTCGCCGGCGACGATCTGGGCGAACGTCGTCTCCTCGCCCTGTCCGTGCGGGGACGAGCCGACCATGACGTTGGCCTTGCCCGTGGGGTAGAAGCGGATAATGGCGCTCTCCCAGAGTCCGCCCTGGAAGCCGACCGCTCCCGCCACCTGCGACGGGCCGAGGCCGCATATCTCGACGTAGCTGGAGACGCCGACGCCGACGCAGCGGCCCTCCGCCCTCGCCTGCGCCTGCTCCGCGCGCAGCGCCTCGTAGCCCGCCGCGCTCAGGCAGGAGTCCAACGCCGACTCGTAGTCGCCGCTGTCGTAGGTGATACCGGTGGCAACGTCGTGGCCGTTCTCGAACTTCGGAATGAGATTCTTGCGGCGTACCTCCGCGGGGTCCTGTCCGACCGCTGCCGCGACGAGGTCGACCATGCGCTCCAGGAGCATCGTGGCCTCCGGGCGGCCTGCGCCGCGGTAGGCGTCGACCGGCGCGCCGTTGTTGAACACGCCGTAGACCGTGCCGCTGATGTTGGGGATGTTGTAGGGACCGGAGTACATCAGCCCGTGCAGGATGGTGGGGACGCCGGGAGCGGCGGTCGAGAGATACCCGCCCATGCCCGCGTAGACCGTGGTGCGGAGGCCGGTGATGACGCCGTCGCTCGTCGCCGCCATCTCCACTTCTTCGATGTGGTCGCGGCCCTGCGTCGTGATCAGGTAGTTCTCGCTGCGCGTCTCCGTCCACTTCACCGGCACGCCCAGTTTCATCGAGCAGAACGCGGTGATGGCCTCGTCCGCGTAGAACGGGATCTTGCTCCCGAACCCGCCGCCGACCTCCGGCGCGATCACGCGTATCTTGTGCTCCGGCACACCGGTCACGACGCAGGTGACGAACCGCGCGATGTGCGGGTTCTGGGTCGTGTTCCACAGCGTCAGCTCGCCGGACGCCGCGCTCCACTGCGCGAGCGCCGAGCGCGGCTCCATCGGGTTCGCGATGAGCCGCGGGAGCGTGATCGTGTCGCTCACAGTGACGGCCGCGTCCGCGAACGCCGCGTCCGTGTCGCCCCCGGCGAGGGCCCAGGTGAATGCGATGTTGTTCGGCACGTCCTCGTGGAGCTGGGGCGCGCCGTCCTGCGCGGCGGCCTTCGGGCTGACGACGACGTCCAGTGGCTCGTAGTCGACCGCGATGTGCTCCAGCGCGTCCTCGGCCTGGTAGCGCGACTCCGCGACCACGACGGCGACGGCGTCGCCGACGTAGCGCACCTTGTCCTTCGCGATGGCCGGGTGCGCAGGGGTCTTCAGGTCGGAGCCGGGAATCAGCCACGCACAAGGCAGACCGTTCAGCACGCCGTCCGTGTCCTCGCCGGTGTAGACGGCGACGACGCCGGGCTGGCCTGCCGCGCCGCTGGCGTCGACCGCCTTGATGTTCGCGTGGGCGTAGGGGCTGCGGAGGATCGCCGCATGGAGCGTCCCAGGCAGCTTGATGTCGTCGGTGTAGGACGCGCGGCCCGTGATGAGTCGCGGGTCTTCACGACGGCGGATACCGGAACCGAATATCCGAGTGGTCATGGCTTACCTCCCTCCCATCGCCTTCGCGGCGTCCTCGACGGCGCTCACGATGTTCTGATAGCCGGTGCACCGGCAGATGTTCCCCTCCAACCCGTGGCGTATCTCTTCACGAGTTGGGGAAGGGTTGTTGCGCAGCAGCTCGTTCGCCGCCATGATCATGCCCGGCGTACAGAAGCCGCACTGCAGCCCGTGGTTGTTCCAGAACGCCTCCTGCAGCGGGTGCAGGTCGACGCCGTCGGAGATGCCCTCGATCGTCGTGACCGAGGAGCCGGACGCCTGCACGGTGAGCACCGTGCACGCCTTGGCCGAGACGCCGTCCAGTTGCACGGTGCACGTGCCGCACTGGCTGGTGTCGCACCCCACTTTCGTTCCGGTCAGCCCTGCGTTCTCCCGGATGAAGTGGACGAGCAACTGCCGCTCCTCCACGTCTCCGGCGCAGGCCTTCCCGTTGATGGTGATCTCGACAGGAACTGTCACGTCGACCTCCTCCCTCGACCCGTCAGGTCGCGCCTGGGATTGCCGCGTGCGCCGTTGCGCCCTGCACACGCGTGCGCCTTGCGCGGGAAGGGTATCTGACAGTGCGGGTTTGTCAATCGGCGGAACAACGCCCGACACCCGGCGCGCCCCGGCGCTGCTATAGTGAGCGCAGCACCCCTGTGAGGAGTCCCATGAAGCTGAGCGGAGCGTACCGCTTCGACGTGCCGCGAGAACGCCTCTGGCAGACGCTCATGGACACGAGCGCCGTCGGATCATGCATCCCCGGCGTCAGTGCGTTCACGCCCCTCGGCGAGGACCGCTACGAGATCGAACTCTCCGTGCGCGTCGGCATCGTCTCCGGCTCGTACAAGGGGACGCTCACCATGACCGACGTAGTCGAGCCAGAGTCGTACCGCATGACAGTCGTGGGCTCCGGCGCGCGGACCGAGGTCCGGGGCAGCGGGTCGCTGGCGCTCGCGGACGACGGGGACGTCACGGAGCTCAGTTTCGAGGGCGACGTGCAGGTGACCGGCGTGCTCGCGCGCGTCGGCCAGCGGCTCATGGGCACTGTCGCGAAGTCGCAGATCGACCGTTTCTTCGACTGCCTGCGCGCGAAGGCGGCTGGCCCGGCCGGAGGCGGTTGATGAGCGCCGAGTCTCACCCTCACCCCGGCCCTCTCCCCTCAAGGGAGAGGGAGATATTGCTTGAGCGCGAGGGCGCGGTCGCGACGCTGACGCTGAACCGTCCGGAACAGCGGAACGCCATCTCGTACGACATGTGGCAGCGCCTGCCGGCGCTCTTCGCCGGGCTGGACGCCGACGACGCGGTGCGGGCGGTGCTGTTGACCGGCGCGGGAGAGAAGGCGTTCTCGGCGGGAGCAGACATCAAGGACTTCGAGGAGACGCGCAGCACGCCGGAACGCGCCCGCAACTACCGGGAAGCCGTACACGCCGCCTGCGACGCGCTGAACGCGCTCTCCAAGCCGACCGTCGCCGCGATACGCGGCTACTGCCTCGGCGGCGGGCTGGAGCTGGCGCTCTACGCCGACGTGCGCATAGCGTCGACAGACGCGCAGTTCGGGCTGCCCGCCGCCAAGCGCGGCATCGGCGTGTCGCACGGGCACATCGACCGCCTGCTGCGCCTCGCGGGACCGGGCGACACGGCCTACCTCATGCTGACAGGGCGCATGGTCCCGGCGGAGCGCGCGCTGGCGACGGGCATCGTCAGCATCGTCGTGGACGGCGATACGCTCATGGAGAAGGCGCGTGTACTCGCGGAGGAGATTGCATCGCTCTCGCCGGTGTCGCACCGCACGCACAAGCAAGTGATTCGCGACCTGTTGGAGTACGGCGCGGCGGAGCAGGTGCCGGAGGAGCGGCTGCGGGCGCTCGACCGCGTCGAGGCAAGCGAGGACTTCCTGGAGGGCGTGCGCTCGTTCCGGGAGAAGCGCCCGCCGAACTTCCCCGGCCGTTGATCCCTTCCCCCTTGATGGGGCAAGGTCAGGATGGGAGTGAATCGGGGCGGACACGTCTGTCCGGCCAACACCTCACTTGGAGAGGGAAGCGATGAAACGTGAGGATGCAGGACTGGTCGGCGTCGTTTTCATCTTCGTCATCATCGCCGTCGTCCTCAACAGCCTTGGCGTGCTGCTGGACCCGGCGTTCGCCGTCGCAAGCCTCGTAGTCATCGGGGTGGCGATGGCGCTGTTCGTCTACTGGTACGCCCGGTTCGGACGGTAGGACTTCAGCGGATGACCTTGTTCCGGTTCGAGACGTAGTCTGCCACGACGTAGGACCCGAGGCTGTGCGGGCTGGCGATGAAGGCGCGGCCCCTGTTGATCTTCGTCATCAGCTGGACGAACCGCAGCAGGGACGGGCTCTGGTCCAGCATGAACGTGTTGATGGTGATGTTGTCGCGCGTGCAACGCATCACCTCGCGCATCGTCGCCTCAACGAGACCGCCGCCGCGCCGCCCGTAGTTCGCGCGCAGGTCGCTCTCCGTCCAGTTGTAGGTGGTGGGCTCGCCGTCGGTGATGAGGATGATCTGCTTGTTGGTGCCGCCCTGCCTGCCGAGTATCTGCCGTGACTGGCGCAGCACCTCCTGGAAGTTCGTCCCGCCTCCGAACTCGACCCAGTACGTGTCCAGCAGCATGTGCGGCTGCAGCGGCAGCACGAAGTAGGAAAACGCGACGACGGTCACCTGGTCCTTCGGAAACTTGGAACGGATGAGGGTGTCGAGCGCCAGCCCGACGCGCTGGCCGGCCTGGAACGCGCCGTCCCAGAACATCGAGTAGCTCATGTCGATGGCGATGACTGTGCAGGCGCGCGACTGCGAGATGGTGCGGTCGATCTCGAAGTCGTCCGGCCTGATGCGCACAGGCGTGCCCGGTCCCTCGCGGAGCACGGCGTTGCTCACCGTTTTGAGCGTGTTCAGGTGGAGCGGGTCGCCGAACTCCCACCGCTTCGTCTCGTCGGTAATCTCGACGCCGACGCCGCTCTTCTCGCGGTTGTGGTCGCCGATGTCGCCGCCGCGGATGCGGTTGAAGATGTCGGTGAGCGCCTTGTCGCCGATCTTGCGCATCGCCTGCGGCGTCAGCTCCCAGCCGTGCTGGCCGCGCTTGCGGATCAGCCCGGCCTCCTCCAGCTCCTTCGTGAGCCGCTGCAGCTCCTGCGCATACTGCCGCGCCTCCTCGCCGAGGACCTTCCCGAGTTCGTCTGCGTCGATGTTCGTGGCGTCGTTCGTACGGAGCGCCTGGCGGAGTTGCTGGTCCAGCTCCTCCATGTCGTTGAGGTCTCCCATGAGCTGGAGCGCCTGCTGCAGGGTGACGGGCTCGTCGCCGAACAGGCGAAAGTCGTTGTCCGGGAAGTTGTCCGGGTTCATCCGTTCGAGGTTCATACCGAGCTCGAACAGGTCCCACGCGAGGCGGTTGTCCTGCAGGAGGCCGTCCATCATCTCCTCGAGCTGGCGGCGCATCTCCGGCGTCATCGAGTTCATGAGGGACTGCATCTGCGCCATCTGGTTGGACATGTACTCCATCAGTTGGTCGAACGTCTCGATGCCCGGGGGGAACATGTGCCCCCACTTGTTCATGAAGTCGCTGATGTCCGGGTCGTCGCCCTGCAGCTTCTGCTTCACGAGCTCGTTGAGGTCGCGCACCATCTCGGATATCTGGGCTAGGTCGGCCTGCGTCAGGTTCTGGAGGCTCTGCTGCAACCCCTGGAAGTACTGCTGGAGGAACTGCTGCTGGAGCTCCTGCATGAGCGCGTCGAAGTCCTTGCGCGCGCCGCTGTCCATAAAGTCGTAGTCGCGGAGTTGCTTGATGCGCCCGCCCGCGCCCTGCGGCAGCGCTTCCAGCTGGTTGAGGTGGCGGTTCGCCATCTGCCGGAGCATGTTGGCAAGCTCGTCCGGCGGCGCGCCGCTCCCACCGGGCTGGCCCTGGCCTTCCCCATGCTGTCCCTCACCGTCCTGCCCGCCGTCGCCGGACGGCGCCCCGTCGCTCGGCGGCGCGATCTCATCGAGTCGCTGGTTGATGCCCTGCCGTTCCTTGTCGATGATGGCGTCGAGCCGCTCCTGGATGTCGTCGAAGATGGAGGAGAGGTCGTAGCGGTCGAGGTTGCGTTGACGGGCGTCGCGGAGGCGTTCGAGAAGCTCCTGGAGCCCCTGGCCGCGCTGTCCCTCGCCGCGCATGCCGTAGCGCATCATCCGGTTGAGCGCGCCGCGCAGGTCGTCGCCCTGCAGGATCTGTTCGGAGAGGCGGTCGAACAGGTCGTCGGTCGTGGGGAGCGCGACGTCCTGGGAGCCGTCCCATCGTGAGTAGCGGTAGATGGCCATCGTGGGGAGTCTAGGCGCGCGATGGCGCACGGTCAACGCGAGAGGACGGGGAGATCAGTGCAGCCGAGTGAGCGCCTCTTGCGGCGTGACCGCAGGAATAGGCGAGCGTTCGAAGTCGCTGAGGTTCCGAGTGACGATGTACTCGGCGTTGCAGGCACGTGCTGCGGCCACTTGCATGGCGTCCTCGAAGTCGGCCATGGGGAGGGATGCGGCGTATCGGACAGCCTCGGTGCTGGCCGGTGCGACCGCCAAGTAATCCATGAGGCCTGTGATGAAGTCCCGGGCGGCCGCTGCCCCTCGCGCACGAGCTATCACGTAGAAGAGGTTGGAGACGGAATGCCACGCGACGAACCCTTCAGGCGTTCCGTCGGCAACCTTCGCGAGGAACTCCGAAGAGGCATCTGCATGAGGATGTCGATTGAGCGCGACGTCCAGGAGGACATCAGTATCGAGGAGTATCACGTGAGGTACTTACGTGCGAGGTAGTCGAAGCGTGGGTCGTCCTTGGGATAGTCTTCGGGATCGAGTTTGAACGCGCCCCTCCACTTAGCGACGAATGATGCACCGGTTTCTCCAGTCTCTTCGGTCGCTTCCCGCAACGCCTGCTCGATGACCGCCGACAGAGACACTCCCCTGGAGCGTGCGAACCGCTTCGCCACGGGGATGAGGTCCGAGTCCACGGTGATGGTCAGTTTGCTCTTCATACCGCGCTCTCCAAGCTGGTATACGTATACACTATATCATTATACGTATCCACGTGCACGACGCAGCCGTTCACAGGCTCGACGCGTACAGCCCCGCCGCGAGCGCGAGCCCGGTCCAGCCGTGTAGCTTCCCGCTGCGCACGAGCAGCCGGTTCATCGCGGGTCGCTCTGCCGCCGCGGACAGCGCCCGCGCGGCGCCCACGGCCCACGGCAGCGGCGCAAGCCCAAGCAGCGCCCAGAGGCTCACCGCCCCGCCGAGCGCCGCGCCTGCGATGCTCAGGTACGCCCCAGCCAGCAACGCCGCGTACGTCCACGTCGCCACCCGCGCTCCGGCGGCCGTGGCGAGGCTCCGCTTCCCGGCCTCCCGGTCCTCCTGCACGTCGCGGATGTTGTTCACGACGAGGATGGCCGTGACGATGAACGCGACCGGCAGCGAGACGTAGAACGACGCCCACGTGAGCGCCTGCTGCTGTACGTAGTACGACGCCATCACCATCACCTGCCCCATGAACACGAACACCACCGGCTCGCCGAGCCCCAGCGTCCCCAGCGGCTTCGGCCCGCCCGCGTACAGGTACGCCGCCGCGACGCTCGCCAGCCCCACCGCGAGGATAGGCCAGCCTACGTGCGCGACGATGATGAGCCCTGCAACGACGCCGTAGCCGAACGCCGCGCCCATCCCCAGCGCCACCGCCCGCTCCGAGAGCAGCCCGCGCTGGATCACCTTGTGCGGCGCGAGGAACTTCCCCTCGCTGCCGGACTTCCGGTGGTCCGAGTACTCGTCCGTGAGGTTGGTGCCGATCTGGATGGCGACCGATCCCGTCAGCGCGAGCGCGAACAGCAGCCAGTCCAGCGACCCGGCCGTCGCCGCGAGCGCCGTCCCTACCAGCACCGGCGCGATCGAAGCCGACAGCGAGAACGGCCGCGTCGCCCAGAACCAGGAGACGAGCTTCGATCGCGGGGCAGGAGTGGCGGCCATGCGGGAAGGATACAAGAGGCCGGGCGTACGAGCGGCACGTCCTCGTTGGCGGCTTGTATATGTCATTCGGCTGTTACGTATGGCACGCAGTGGCATATATCGTGGCTATCATTATAATACCGATGAGGGACGGTAAGCCGCCATGACCACGACGCCGATCGAATACCCCGCCGACGATGCCAGCGTTCCGCGCTGGTTCCACGAGTTTGCGCTTGAGAACGCTGCCCAGCACGCTGCGCTTTCGGACCGAATCGCGCAGGCCGAACAGCGCAGCGTCGACCGAATCGCGCAGGCCGAACAGCACAGCGTTGAACGTACGGCGCAAGCAGAACAGCGCAACATGGACCGCACGGCGCAGGCAGAGCAGCGCGGCATAGACCGTACGGCACAAGCTGAACAGCGCACAGTTCGGGTCGAGGACAGGGTTGTGGACCTCGAGCAGCGGATGCTGCAGATGGAGACCCGCATCATCCGCTGGGTGGTGGGAAGCGCGGCTGCCATGGTCGGCGCGGGTGCAGCCCTCATCGCCGCAGCCGCTGCGATTGTGTCAGCTTGGGGCTGACCCTCACCAACTCTGCTTGCGGTAGGCGCTGAAGTCCGGCGGGCGCTTCTCGTTGAAGGCGCGCACGCCCTCCTCAGCCTCGTCCGTGTTGTAGAACATCTGCACCGCGCCATGCGCCATCTGCTGCAGCCCGTACGCCCAGTCCGTGTCCTGGTTGAACGACGCCTTCAGGAACCGCAGCGCCGTCGGGCTCATCTCCAGGATGCGCTCGGCCCACTCCCGCGACTCCGCCATCAGCCTCTCCTGGGGCACCACCTTGTTCACCAGCCCCATCTCCAGCGCTTCCTGCGCCGAGTACTGGCGGCAGAGGTACCAGATCTCCCGCGCTTTCTTCTCCCCCACGATGCGCGCGAGGAACACCGTGCCGAACCCGGCGTCGAAGCTCCCCACGCGCGGCCCCGACTGCCCGAAGATCGCGTTCTCCGACGCCAGCGACAGGTCGCAGATGACGTGCAGCACGTGCCCGCCGCCGATGGCGTAGCCGTTGACCGCGGCGATGACCGGCTTCGGGATCATGCGGATGACGGTGTGCAGCTCCGTGATGCGGAGCTTCGTGTGGCCGGTGCCGTCCTGGTAGCCGTCCTTGCCGCGCACCTTCTGATCGCCGCCGCTGGAGAAGGCCTTGTCGCCCGCGCCCGTCAGGATGACGACCCCGACGTCGTCGTCCTCCCACGCGTCCTGGAACGCCTCGATCATCTCGTCGACCGTCAGCGGGCGGAAGGCATTGCGCACCTGCGGACGGTTCATCGTGATGGTGGCGATGCCGCCGTTCTTCTCGTAGAGGATATCCGTGTACGTCATGCGGGCAGTTTACGCGCCCGTCCCGCGCGGCAACAGAGAGCCTGTCGTTCCTGCGGAGGCAGGAACCTCGCAGCTCTGTCCCAACGTATGACACCCGCCCATATCGCGGTCGACCCTGCGCCCGCTACGCTGGTTGCATGGCCGTTGCCCCTGCACGACCCATAGACGACATCTATGGGTACATGGCCCAGGTATCGAAGAGGTCTATGGGAACGGCCCACAAACTTGAAAACATTGGCACTCTTGAGATTCTTGATGCTCCGGTGCCCCGGAAGCAGGCCGTGGCCTTGGAAACGCTCCGATCAAGGACCTCAAGGATGCCAAACGGCAAGGACGTTTCACTCGTAAGTTGGCGATCAAGAGTGCCAGAATCTGAGGCCCGTTGGCATCCTTGATCGGGCTGCCCTCCACTCAGAGGCCGTAGGTTTCCAGGAAGCGCAGCCAGACCTCGCTGAGGGTGGGGAACGACGGCACGGCGTGCCAGAGGCGGTCGAGTGTCACCTCACCCACGATGGCGATGGTCGCCGCGTGCGTCAGTTCGCCGACCTCCGGCCCGGCGAACGTCGCGCCGACGAGCACGCGCCGGTCCTCGTCGACGATGAACTTCACCCCGCCAGTGAAATGCTCGCCGTGGAGCGGCGCGGCGGCCACCGGCCAGCCCATCTCGATGACGCGCACGTTCAGGCCGCGCTCGCGGGCGGCACGCTCGGTCAGCCCCACGCTCCCTATCTGGGGGTCCGTGAACACTACGGCGGGCACCATGCCGTTGTCCGCCCAAGCGGAGGCGTCGATCCCCCGTATGTGGTCGCCCGCCTGCCGCGCCTGGTACTTGCCCTGGTGCGTCAGCAGCGCACGCCCGTTCACGTCGCCCACCGCGTACAGCCAGCCGCCGTCCACGCCGTCCACCTGCAGGTAGTCGTTCACCGTCACGAAGCGCCGCGCGTCGACGCCCACCGTCTCGAGGCCGACTCCCTGTACGACGCCGGTGCGCCCCGCGGCAACGAGCAGCTCCTGCGCGTACAGCGTCTCGCCGTTGTCCATCGTTACGGTCACGCCATCGCTCGTCCGGGCGGCCGAGGCCACGACGCACCCGAACCGGAAGACGACGCCCTGCGCCTCCAGCGAGTCGACGACCGCCTGCATAGCGAACGGCTCGAACGGCGTGTCCTCCAGCGCCATGCGCTCCAGTACGGTCACCTCCGCCGTGCCGAGCGACTTCCACGCCTGGGCCATCTCCAACCCGACGACGCCCGATCCGATAACGATAAGGCTCTCCGGCACGCTCTTCGCGGAGGTGATCTCCCGGCTCGTCCACGGCTCGGCCTCGGCCAGCCCTTCGATGGGCGGGATGAAGCCAACCGAGCCCGTTGCTAGCACGACTGCCTTGTTCGCCTCGAGCTCGACGCTGCCGCTGCCGTCGGCCATCTCGACGACGACGCGCTTCTCGCCGTCGAGCCGTCCCCAGCCCCGGATGAGCGTCGCGCCCACGGAGGCGACCCACTGCTCCTGGCCTTCGTCGTTCCAGTGGCTGGCGAACGCGTCGCGTCCGCGGAGGGCCCGGGCGGCGTCCACGCTGCCGGTGACGGCGTCCCGCGCCGCGGGCACGCGCCTCGCCGCCGCCAGCGCCTCGCCTGGACGAAGGAGCGCCTTGCTGGGCATGCACGCCCAGTACGAGCACTCGCCCCCAACCAGTTCTGCCTCCACTACGGCGGTGCTGAGCCCGGCAGGCGCCGTGCGCCCGGCGACGTTCTCGCCGGCAGACCCGCCTCCGATGATGATGACGTCATACGCGTCGGCCATGTGGTGTCTCCTCTCTTTCCTCCCCTACGAGGACGCTGCTGAGAAACTCCTCCACCCCACCCGGCCGGGTGCCCTGGCGGGCACGCTGGATCCCCGCCTTCGCGGGAATGACGAAAGCGGGGGCATTCGCAGGCTCAGCGCAGGTGTGCGGCGAAGAGGGCGAGCGTCTTCTCCCAGGCGTCCGCCGACGCCTCCGGCCGGTGGCCGGCGCGGTCGTCGCAGAAGAAGCCGTGCCCAGCGCCCGCGTAGACGTGGAACTCATGCTCCTTGCCGAGGGCGGTGAGGTGCTCGTCCAGCGTTCTGACCTGCTCCGGGGTCGGGTTCTGGTCCTCTTCGCCGAAGAACCCGACCACGGGGATCGAGAGCGCCTCGGCCTCGCGCAGCACGGAGAACGCTTCGGGCTGGTCATCGGCAGGGAACATGAAGCCGCCGTAGTAGATGGCAGCCGCCGACAGGCCCTTGGCGCGTATCGCCGACTGCATCGAGACGCGCCCGCCGAGGCAGAAGCCGACGATGCCTATCGCACCGACGTTGGGATCGCTGCGGAGGTAGTCGATGGTGGCCTGGACATCCATGTCGATGGACGCGTCGCCGTAGCCGCCTGCGCGCATCTCGTCCCGCATCTCCTGCAGCTTGTCGTAAGGGATGGAGCGGAGCCTTCCGGCGCGATGGTAGAGGTCCGGTGCGGCGACGATATAGCCCTCCTGGGCGAAGCGTTGCACGATGCCCTCGATGTTCGCGTTCACGCCGAACACCTCCTGGATGACGATAACCGCCGGGTGCGCTCCGCCATCCGCGGGGCGCGAGGTCGGCGCCGCCATCGGGCCGTCGGCTGTCGCGATGTCCACTACCTGCTCTATCGTGTCCATACCAGTGCTCCTTCGTGCTGAGATGCGCTGATGAGCGCTGTTCGCCTTGCTCTGCGCGGAGCGCGATTATATCTATCGCAGGTGCCGGTCGAAGAACGCGAGCGTCTTCTCCCATGCGTCTGCAGCCGGTCCGGGGCGGTAGCTGGGAGAGTCATCGCCGAAAAAGGCGTGGCCCGCGCCTTCGTAGTAGTGGAATGTGTGCTCCTTTCCAAGACCGGTCAAGTGCTCATCCAGCATCCGCGCCTGCTCCGGCGTGGGGTTCTGGTCGTCCTCGCCGAAGAAGCCCACGACCGGGATGGCGAGCGTCCCGGACTCGCGCATGGCGGAGAACGTCTCCGGTTGGTCATCGCCCGGGAACATGAACCCGCCGTAGAAGACTGCAGCGGCCGACAGCCCGTCAGCGCGTATCGCGGACTGCAGCGAGACGCGCCCGCCGAGGCAGAAACCGACGATGCCTATCGCGCCGACACTGGGGTCGCTGCGGAGGCAGTCGATGGTGGCCTGGACGTCCATGTCGTTGGACGCGTCGCTGAAGCCATTGGCGCGGAGTTGGTCGCGCATCTCCCAGAGCTTGTCAGCCGGGATGGTGCGGAGCCTTCCCGCGCGATGGTAGAGGTCCGGTGCGACGGCCACGTACCCCTCCCGGGCGAAGCGATCGACGATGCTCACGATGTTGGGGGTTACGCCGGTCCCCCCCATGATCACGATGACCCCGGGCCTCGTTCCGTCTGCCGCGGGGCGGGAGGTGGGCGCGGCCATCGGGCCGTCCGCGGTCTCTATGTCGATGACTCGTTCCAGGGTGTCCATGCGAGCGCTCCTTCCTGCTCGAGCAAGAGCCCGGTACGGTCCGACCTATGCTCTGCTTGCGGCTGGCGACCCTGCACGCCGGAGGTGGCGGTCGAAGAATTCGAGGATCTTCTCCCAGGAGTCCGCCGCCGGCCCGGGGCGGTACCCGGGAGAGTCGTCGTTGAAGAAGGCATGGCCCGCGCCCTCGTAGTAGTAGAACGCGTGCTCCTTGCCGATGTTCGTCAGGTGCGCATCCAGCGAGCGTGCCTCCTCAGCCGTCGGGTTCTGGTCTTCCTCGCCGAAGAAGCCTATGACCGGCACGGCAAGCGTCGCGGACTCGCGTATGGCGGAGAACGCTTCCGGCCGGTCATCGCCCGGGAACATGTTGCCGCCGTAGAAGATGCCAGCCGCTGACAGCCCGCTCGCGCGTATCGCGGTCTGCAGCGAAACGCGCCCCCCGAGACAAAAGCCCGTGATACCGATCGTGCTGACACCCGGATCGCTGCGGAGGTAGTCGAGCGTGGCCTTCACGTCCATGTCGATGGACGCGTCGCTGAAGCCATTGGCGCGGAGCTCGCCCTGCATCTCCTGACGTTTCTCAGCGGGCGCCCAGCGGAGCCTCCCCGCGCGATGGTAAAGGTCCGGCGCGACAGCCACGTATCCTTCCTGAGCGAAGCGGTCGACGATCCCCACGATGTTGGGGCTCACACCCGGACTCCCCATAACGACGATCACCGCAGGCCTCGTTCCACCCTCCACGGGGCGGGAGGTGGGGACCGCCATGAGGCCGTCAGCTGTCTGTATGTCTACGACTCGTTGTACGGTTTCCATGCGAACGCTCCTTCCTGCCTGAAATGGCGTCTGCCACGGTCCAGCCTATCCTGCGTGTACGACGGGTGACTCTGCCCTCCGGAGGTGACGGTCGAAGAATGCGAGCGTCTCTTCCCACGCCTCGGCGGCTCGCACCGGATGGTAAGCGGAAGTCTCCGGTTGTGCGAAGGCGTGGTCGGCGTCCTCTACCCAAACGGCGCGGACGAGGCCCTCCGTCTCGCCGAAGGCGGCCCTGATGGATTCGACGTTCGAGTACGGGTTGAAGCCGTCCAGGGCAGGGAAAAACACGAGCAGCGGGGTCGTCACGTTGCTTGCGCCGTGGACCGGCCACGGCGAACCGGGTATCGCCGGATCGGACTCCAGCAGGCGCGTGGGGTAGAACGCTACCGTCGCGTCCACGACCCCGCCGAGCGTCGCTCCGAGGAACGCGATGCGCCCGCCGAGGCAGAACCCGATGAGCCCCACGCGCCCGTCGCTGCCCGGCCGTTCGCGCAGGAACGCGGCGAGCCGCGCGACGTCCGAGGCGTGGCCGTCGTTGGTCATGCCCGCGCGGACCCGCAGCGTTGCCTCCGGCCCGCCGCCGAGCGCGGCGGTGGTAAGCAGGCGTCCCGCGCGGTGGAAGACGTCCGGCGCCGCGACGGCGTAGCCATGCCCCGCCAGCCACCTGGCCTGCTCTCGCGCCTCCACGGTGAGGCCGTTGGCGTCGTGCACCATGACGATGGACGGCAGCGGCCCGGCATCGTCCGGTTCGTAAAGGAAGACGGCCATAGTGCCTTCGTCCACCGGCAGGTCAAACTCTTCCTCTCGTATAGCCATCCCCACCTCCCGGACTTGCGTTACCGACGCTCGCCCCACTTCACCGAGGGCCCTCACCCCATCCTAACCTTCCCCCGTCAAGAGGGAAGGGACCAGACACCTTCCTCGCCACCGCACCGGGCTAGGCCACCTCCCCGGGCGGCCCACTCCGCACCGGCGCGCCGAACGTGGCGGCGGCTGCTCGCTTACGCTACCATAAGCGAGTGCGCCGGACATGGATTGGCCCTTTCCGCGCATCCCTTGCAATCGTTCTATATGACACCCCACGCAGGATTCTGGGTAGTCGTCAGCCTCATGGTGCTGGCAGAGGTGGCCATCGTGGTCACGGCGCTGCGCATGCGCGTTCAGCGGGACTCCTCCCGCGGCATCGTGGGCAGCCGTGCCGCCGAGGTGGTCTGGACGCTGCTGCCTGCCGGCCTCATCGGCATCCTCATCGTCATGTCGTACGGAGCGGCGTAGGCGGATGGCGGCGGAGGGATCACGCGCGGCGGACGTGCGCCGTGCCGGGTGGCTCGCGCTCGTGGCGTCCGTGCTCACGGTGGGTCTCATCGCTTACGGGTCGTGGGTGCGCGTCTCCGGCTCCGGCCTCGGGTGCCCGGACTGGCCTCTGTGCGAAGGGGTGCTCGTCCCCGAGATCCAAGGGGCAACCGCCATCGAGTTCGGCCACCGCGTCTACGCAGGCATCACCATGCTGATTGTCGCGGCAGCCGCGGCATTCGCCTTCCGCGCCCGCGCACACGACCGGCTGACGTCGCACCTGCTTGTCGGCGCTCTCGCGGCGATCCTCGTTCAGGCCGTACTGGGCGGCATCACTGTGCTCACCGAGCTCCACAGCATGGTGAGGTTGGCGCACCTGACGTTCTCGCTCCTGACACTCGCTCTCCTGACCGGAGGCGCGGTGCGAGCGCTCGACGTGCGCCTCTCGCCTGCGCCGGACGCCCGTCGCTGGCGGGCACTCGTCATCGCGGCGGCGTTCGTGGTGCTCGCCGGAGGGACGATCGTGGGGACAGGCCACAGCGCCGGATGCCCCGGCCTGCCGTTGTGTGACTCGCGCAGCAGCACAGAAGCGGCGTGGTTACACCTGGTACACCGCGCGGCGGCCACGGCGTTGCTCCTGGCGCTGGTGTGGACCGCATGGCAGGCGCGGGACAAGGGAGGCTGGATGCTGCGGATGAGTGTGATCGCCGCCCTGCTGGCCGCGGCGCAGTTCACCGTGGGAGTGAGCGCGGTTGCGTTCCGGTTGCCGCAGGAGTTGCGGATCATGCACCTGGGGCTGGCGGCCACGGTCTGGTGGGCAGTGGTGGCCCAATGGAGCTTCGCTCTCCTTGGACGGAACCGCTGATGGTCCCGTTCCTCCGCCGGGTGACGGCCCTGTGCAAGCCGCGCATCGTCGCGCTGCTCGTGGTAACCGGGGCCGCGGGGGCCTGGAAGCAGGCCGAGGCGGCACCTGACGGGCTGGTGCTGCTGACCGTGATCGTCGCGGGAGCGCTGGCCGCGGGCGGGGCGAACGCGATCAACCAGAGTCTGGATGCAGACATAGACACAGTTATGCGACGTACCAGGGTGCGTCCGGTCCCCTCGGAACAGATGAGCGCGCGGAGCGCCGCACTCATCGGTGTCGCACTCGTGGTAGTCGCGACGATGCTGATGGGGGTGGGAGCGAACCCGTTGGCAGCCCTGCTCACCGCGGTGGCGGCTGCGGTCTATGTGCTGGTCTATACGATGCTTCTGAAGCGGCGCTCCTGGAACAACATCGTGATCGGCGGAGCAGCGGGGGCTTTCCCGCCGATGATCGGGGCCGCTGCGGTTGCCGGCGAGGTGACAGCCGTGGCGCTGTATATGTTCGCCTTCGTGTTCTTCTGGACGCCTCCCCACTTCTGGACGCTCTCCATGCTGCTACGTGAAGACTACGCCGCCGCAAATGTGCCGATGCTGGCCGCGGTGGCGGAGCGGCGCGATACGGCCAGGCAGGTGCTGCTCTACGTCGCTCTCCTGGCGGCGATGGCCTGGCTACCGCTCGCCGCGGGCTACGGCGGCCTGACGTTCGGAGTCGTGACGACGCTGCTCAGCGTGGTCTGGCTGCGGTTGTCGTGGCCGCTGCTCCGAGGCGGCAGCACCGAGGAGACGCTCGCCGCGTACAAGTACTCGCTGCTCTACCTGGCGCTCGTATTCCTTACGCTGGCGGTCGAGCCCATGCTGCCCTGGTATGCGTAGCAGGCAGGCGGGGCATCCCATGTGACAAGAAGGGGCGCCCAGCAAGGGCGCCCCTTCCATATCCAGCTATCGCGTCGCAGCGTGGACGCCGGTCTAGCCGTTCACCGATTCTTCTTCCTCGTCCTCTTCGATGATGAGGTCTTCGTCGGCATCCACCACGACGCCGATATCGTCATCATCGTCTGCGACTTCGGAATCTTCAGACTCTTCCTCCTCTTCTTCCTCCTCCGAAGTGCTGGGCGCCGAGTTCGCGGGCTCATCCAGATCGTCATCGTCATCGTCGTCGAAGAGGTCGTCGTCACCTTCGTCATCCTCGTCGATGGAGAAATCCACGTCGACGGCGGCCCGGGTCGCTGCCCCGTCATCGTCGTCGAAGACGTCCATGCCGGGCACCTCTCCCATGAGGCCCATGATGGTCTCGAAGTCGTCGCTATCTCCCTCGGCTGCGGGCAGCAACTCGGGGATGCCGAGGAGGCTGCGGCCCTCCGCGGAGACGTCCAGGCGCGCCGGGATGAGTCGCCCGATGATGACGTTCTCCTTGAGGCCGCGCAGGTAGTCTACCTCTCCGGATATCGCCGCCTCGGTGAGGACGCGGGCGGTCTCCTGGAAAGAGGCCTTGGCGAGGAAGCTGTCCGTGTTGAGCGATGCGCGGGTAACGCCTCGCAGTTCCGGCTTGCTGGTTGCGGGCTCGCCTCCTTCAGCGATGACGCGCTCGTTCACGCTCTGGAACCGGGAGCGGTCGATCAGTTGGTTGGGCAGGAGCTCGGTGTCGCCGATGTTGTCGATGCGCACCCAGCGCAGCATCTGGCTGATGATCGTTTCGATGTGCTTGTCGTTGATGGAGACGCCCTGGTTGCGGTAGACCGTCTGCACCTGCTCGACGAGGTAGCTCTGCGTCGCCTCCATGCCCTCGATGCGGAGGATGTCATGCGGGTCCTTTACGCCACTGGTGAGCTTCTGGCCGGCAACGACGGCGTCGCCGGTACGGACCAGGCGCTGGTCGGTGGCGTCGACCTGGTGGTCACGCACTTCAGTCTCGAACGCGTCGATCTCGATGCCGCCGTCGACGACGCGGACAGTGCCCGAGACCCTGGCAAGCAGCGCGACGGGCGCCGGCACCTGTTCCGTGGCATCGCTTGGCTTCTTCGCTCCGGCAGAGTCCACCACGGGCTCAGCGATGATCGCCCCGGCCTGCACGCTCTGGCCTGCTTTGACAACGAGTTTGTGCGTTGCCGTGATGGCATAGCTATCGGTGAACGGCATGTGGCTCACCACGCGCACGCAGGGCACGAATGAAACCGGGGGAACGAGCACCTGTGGAGCATCGCCTGCTTCGTAGTCACCCATGAGTTGGCCGTTCTCGAAGACGAGCACATCCCCGTCTATCTCGGCGATGCGCGCCTTGCCCTTGGGTGAGCGGGCCTCGAAGAGCTCCTCCACGCGGGGCAGACCGGAAGTGATGTCCTTGCCGGCGATGCCGCCCGTGTGGAACGTCCTCATCGTGAGCTGGGTGCCCGGCTCACCGATGGACTGCGCGGCTATGATGCCGACGGCGTCGCCGAGGAGGGCGAGTTGGCCTGTTGCGGGGCTTCGCCCGTAGCATTGCTGACAGATGCCGCGTGGCGCCTCGCAGGTCAGCGGGCTGCGGACACGCAGTTCGGTGATCCCCGCAGCCTCGACCGCGGCGGCTTGAGTCTCCTCGATCATGTCGCCTGCCTCGATGAGCAGTTCCCCCGTCTCCGGGTGAGCGACGGGGACTGCCGCGACACGCCCGACGATGCGCTCACCGAGTGGCGCAATCATCACGTCTTCTTCTGATGCATGGGCGTGGATGAGGACTCCGCGGTCGGTGCCGCAGTCCTCTTCCAGTACGATGACCTCCTGCGCGACGTCTATGAGGCGCCTCGTGAGGTAGCCGGAGTCGGCTGTGCGGAGCGCGGTGTCGGCGAGACCCTTGCGGGCGCCGTGCGTGGAGATGAAGTACTCCAACACGCTCAGGCCCTCCCTGAAGCTGGACTTGATGGGCAGTTCGATGATGTCTCCCCGCGGGTTGCTCATGAGCCCGCGCATGGCGGCCATCTGCTTGATCTGCGCCTCGTTGCCCCGGGCGCCTGAGTGGGCCATGGCGTAGATGCCGCCGAACTCGGGCAGATGTTGCTGGATGACCTCGTCCATCCTGCCGGAGACGCGCTGCCAGGTGTTGACGGCCCGGACGTGCTTCTCACGTTCAGTGATGAGTCCCATCTCGTACTGCTCTTCCAGCAGCTCGACCTCCTTGTCCGCTTCGGCGATGATGGCGGCCTTCTCCGGCGGCACCTGAATGTCCGTGATGCCGATGGTGGTACCGGAGACGGTGGCGTAGTGGAACCCGATCTGCTTGATCTGGTCCAGCACTTCCGAGGTGGCCGCATTGCCGGTGAGGCGGTAGACCTCCGAGACGAGGTCCCGGAGGGCCTTCTTGTCCATCAGTACGTTGTAACGGCGCAGCTCCTCAGGAAGCACCTGATTGAAGACGATGCGCCCGGGAGTGGTCTCTATCCAGCTTTCTCCGCCGCCTGGAGCGCGCACCGAGACGACCGAGTGCAGTTCGAGTATCCCGGCGTCGAAGGCGACGAGCACGTCGTCGAAGTCCCGGTAGCGCCCACCCTCTCCCTTCGCTCCTTCTTTCGTCTGGGTGAGGTAATAGCAGCCCAGGACGATCTCGTAGGTCGGGGCGACCAGCGGTTCGCCGGAGCTGGGGGAGAGCATGTTGTGCGTGCTCAGCATCACGTTCCGGGCTTCCTGCACCGCCTCGCGCGAGAGAGGGACGTGCACAGCCATCTGGTCGCCGTCGAAGTCCGCGTTGAAGGCGGCGCAGACGAGCGGGTGCAACTGGATCGCGCTGCCTTCGACAAGGGTTGGCATGAAGGCCTGTATGCCGAGCCGGTGCAGCGTGGGGGCGCGGTTCAACATGACCGGGCGGGTCTGGATGACCTCCTCGAGGATGTCCCAGACCTCCGGGCGGGCCCGCTCCACCATGCGCTTTGCGCTCTTGATGTTGTGGGCCATCCCCTGCATGACGAGCCGGTTCATGACGAACGGCTTGAAGAGCTCAAGGGCCATCTTCTTCGGCAGGCCGCACTCGTGAAGACGGAGGGAAGGTCCTACGACGATCACTGAGCGCCCGCCGTAGTCCACCCGCTTGCCGAGCAGGTTCTGCCGGAAGCGTCCCTGCTTCCCGCGAAGCAGGTCCGACAGGCTCTTCAGCTGGTGGTTGTGGCTGCCCACGATCGCGCGACCCCGGCGTCCGTTGTCGATCAGGTCGTCCACGGCCTCCTGAAGCATCCGCTTCTCGTTGCGGATGATGATGGCGGGAGCGCCGAGGTCCAGGAGCCGCTTGAGGCGGTTGTTCCGGTTGATGACCCTGCGGTACAGGTCGTTCAGGTCGCTCGTGGCGAACCGCCCGCCGTCCAGTTGCACCATGGGCCGCAGGTCCGGAGGCAGGACGGGGAGAGCGGTCATGATCATCCACTCCGGCTTGTTGCCGCTGCTGTGGAAGGCCTCTATGACCTGGATGCGCTTGACCGCCTTCTTGCGGCGCTGGCCGGATGTCGTGCGCACCTCTTCCTTGAGACGCAACATCTCTTCCTGCAGGTCGAGCGACCGGAGGATATCCAGGATCGCCTCGGCGCCCATGCCCGCACGGAAGACGTCGCCGTATCTGTCGGAGAGTTCACGGTGGCGGCTCTCCGTGAGCAGCATCAGGAGCTTGAGGCTCTCAACCTCGTCCTTCTCCTTCGAGAGGCTCGTGTCGAGCTCCACCATCTGCTCGTCGCGGGCCTTTACGAGCGCCGAGAGCTGGTCCTCCAGCGTCTTGCGGCGGGCCGCCGCGTCGCTCGACTCGGAGCCAGCGAGGGACTCCAGCTCCTCCTCCAGCGTGGCGATGCGCTGGTTCATCTGCTGTTCGAGTTCCTCTTTCTTCTCGTCGTGCTCGAGTTGGAGTTCCTCGACGCGCCGCGTCTGCAGCAGTGGGTCCACCCGGGTGACGATGTACTGCGCGAAGTAGAGGACGCGCTCCAGGTTGCGCGGAGAGATATCGAGGAGTAGTCCGAGCCTGCTCGGGATGCCCTTGGCGAACCAGATGTGGGCGACGGGCGCGGCGAGGGATATGTGCCCCATGCGCTCCCGCCGGACCTTGGCGCGGGCGACCTCCACTCCGCAGCGGTCGCAGATCACGCCCCTGTACCGGATCTTCTTGTACTTGCCGCAGTAGCACTCCCAGTCCTTCGTGGGACCGAAGATCCGCTCGCAGAACAGGCCGTCCTTCTCAGGACGCAGCGTGCGGTAGTTGATCGTCTCCGGCTTGAGCACCTCGCCGTAGGACCACTGCTTGACCTGCTCCGGCGAGGCGAGTGAGATCCTGATCGCGTTGAAATCGGTGGCGTTCGGCATGTTCGCTGCTCTCCTGCGGGGGCGTGTGTCCCCGCTCCGCTTCATGTCAAGGCGCGTATCCGGCCCGGGGGCCGGTGCGCACTACTCTCCGCTGCTCTCGCTCTCTTCTTCGGAGGCCTTGCGGGCGTAGGCGCCCAGATCTATGCGCACGTTCGTTGCGACGTCGCCGTCCGGCTCCTCCAGGGGGGCGAAGTCCGCCTCCCACGACGGTGCGACAGGCTCGATCGGGAGCGGGGCAACGGCCTCGAGTTCGTCCTCTTCTTCTTCCTCGCCGGTGTAGGTGAACCGGGAGGAGACCACGCCCTCGTCCTCCTCGTACCGGAGTTCAACGGCGAGGCCGAGGCTCTGCAGTTCCTTGAGCAAGACGTTGAAGGACTCCGGCACGCCGGGCTGTACCACTTCTTCGCCCTTGACGATGGCCTCGTACGTCTTCACGCGTCCGACAACGTCGTCGGACTTTACGGTGAGCATCTCCTGGAGGTTGTACGCGGCGCTGTAGGCTTCCAGCGCCCAGACTTCCATCTCTCCGAAACGCTGTCCGCCGAACTGAGCCTTGCCGCCCAGAGGCTGCTGCGTGATGAGGGAGTAGGGGCCGGTGGACCGCGCGTGGATCTTGTCCTCCACGAGGTGGATCAGCTTGAGCATGTAGATGTAGCCGACGGTGACGGGGTTGTTGAACGGCTCACCGGTGCGGCCATCATAGAGCACCGACTTGCCGAGCACGGGCGAGGCGACATTGAGCGCGCGTCCCACCCGCAGCGCCTCGCCATAGAGCGCGTCGAACGACTCGTCACCGAGGTCCAGCTGCTGCCCGGTGGCTTCCTCGTACACCTCCGTGAAATCGTCGAGCCAGAGCCGGAGGCCGATCGTCGAGGCATAGTTGGAGTCGCGGTCGCTTTCGTCGAAAGCGCGGTCCGCGTCGTAGCCGCGCTCAGCGACCCACGCGCGGGCCCTGGCCCAGTCCGGCTCGTAGCCCTCGGACGTTTCAAGGTCGCTGCCGAGCGCTCCTGCGCGCTCCAGGAGCCATGCTCGTGCGAGGGCGTTGCGGATGTCGGCGTCGGTCGCACCGTCGAAGACGGGCGTTGCGGCTCGGAAGCGCAGTTTGTGGGCAGCGAGGCCCAGGTGGGTCTCCAGGACCTGCCCGAGGTTCATGCGGGATGGCACGCCGATGGGGTTGAGGATGATGTCCACGGCGGTACCGTCCGGCAGGTAGGGCATATCTTCCACCGGCATGATGCGGGACACGACGCCCTTGTTGCCGTGGCGTCCGGCCATCTTGTCCCCTTCGGAGAGGGTGCGGGTCTGGGCGACCCAGACGCGAACGAGCTTGTTGACACCGGGTGCGAGTTCATCCCCGCTCTCCCGTGACATGACCTTCACGTCTATGACCTTGCCGCGCTCACCGTGAGGAACGCGGAGGGAGGTGTCCTTCACATCCCTCGCCTTCTCTCCGAAGATGGCGCGCAGCAGCTTCTCCTCCGCGGTAAGCTCGGTCTCGCCCTTGGGCGTTACCTTGCCGACGAGGATGTCACCCGGCCCGACCTCGGCGCCGATGCGGATGATGCCTTCCTCGTCGAGGTTGTGAAGCGCGTCCTCGCCCACGCTGGGGATGTCCCGGGTGATTTCGCCCGGACCCAGCTTCGTGTCGCGCGATTCGACTTCGTAACGCTCGATGTGGATGGACGTGAACTTGGAGTCGCGAACGAGGTTCTCCGAGACGATGATGGCGTCCTCGAAGTTGTAGCCCTCCATGGCCATGAACGCGCAGAGCACGTTCTGGCCGAGTGCGAGGTCGCCCTCCTGCGTCGAGGAGCTGTCGGCGAGCGGGTCGCCTGCCGCCACAGCGTCGCCGACGGAGACGATCGCCCGTTGCGTGAGACAGGTGCCCTGGTTGGAGCGGATGAACTTCCGCAGCACGTGTGTGTACTCCGTGCCGTTATCGCCCTTTATCACGACGACGTCACCCGTCACGGACGTGACCACGCCGGAGGCCCTGGCGAGCACCATCTGCCCGGAGTCGCGCGCGATGCGCTGCTCCATTCCCGTGCACACCAGCGGAGCATCCGGCTTGATGAGTGGCACGGCCTGCCGCTGCATGTTGGAGCCCATCAACGCCCGGTTGGCGTCGTCGTGCTCAAGGAACGGGATGAGCGCGGTGGAGACGCTGACGATCTGGATCGGCGCGACATCCATGTAGTCCACCCGCTCGGGCGGCTCCATCAGGTAGTTCTCGGATACACGGCATTCGACGCGCTCTCCCAGCAATTGGAACTTGTCGTCCATGGGGGAGTTGGCCTGCGCGACGACAAACTTGTCCTCCTCATCCGCGGGAAGGTAGACCACTTCGTCCGGGTCCGCGGAGACGAAGGGCTGAACAGCGATCATGCGGTCGCTGAGCCCGGCGATCTTCTTCGCGGCGTTCGCGGAGACGACGTGGTTCGCGCGGACGATGGCCTTGCCGTCGTCGCCGGTAACTGTTTCGGTGACGGTGCGCCCCTGGATGTCCGGGTCCTTGCTGGAGATGCCTTTGAGCACCTTCCGGTAGGGTGTCTCGATGAAGCCGTAGTCGTTGAGGCGCGCGTAGGTGGCCAGGGAACCGAGAAGGCCGATGTTCGGGCCTTCGGGCGTTTCGATGGGGCAGATACGGCCGTAGTGCGAGTAGTGCACGTCCCGGACGTCGAACCCCGCCCGCTCGCGGGAGAGTCCCCCTGGGCCCAGCGCGGAGAGGCGGCGCTTGTGCGTGAGTTCGGCCAGAGGGTTCGTCTGGTCCATGAACTGGGAGAGCTGGGAGCCGCCGAAGAACTCGCGTACCGCGGCGACCACGGGGCGTATGTTGATCAGTGCGCTGGGCGTCGCCTCGCCCTGGTCGAGGATCGTCATGCGCTCCTTGACGACGCGCTCCATGCGGAGCAGGCCGACGCGCAACTGGTTCATGATGAGTTCGCCGACCGCGCGAACACGCCGGTTGCCCAGGTGGTCGATGTCGTCCGGGTTAGCCGCCCCGTTGTTGATGCGGATCATCATCCGGATCATCTCGATGATGTCGTCCTTGGTGAGCGTGCGGCTCTCCTGGGGTACGTCTTTGCCCGTGCGCCGGTTCATCTTGTAGCGGCCGACGCGGCCAAGATCGTACCGGCGAGGGTTGAAGAAGAGGTTGTCCAGGAGTGTGCGGGCGCTCTCGGCGCTGGGAGGCTCACCCGGGCGGAGCCGGCGGTAGACCTCCATCAAGGCCTGGGCCTCGTTCTGCACCCCCGTGTCGCGTTCCAACGTGGTACGGATGTAGGGGTGCTCCGGGTCGTCGTCGACGTCGTCGAAGAGTTCCAGGAGCTCCTGGTCTTCCGCGAAGCCGATGGCGCGGAGGAAGGTGGTGACGGGCAGCTTGCGCTTGCGGTCTATCTTCACCGAGATGACGTCCCGGGGGCTTGTTTCGAACTCCAGCCACGCGCCGCGGTACGGGATGAGTTTCGAGAAGGAGACGTTGCGCCCCGTGCTGGGGTCCTGGACGCGGGTGAAGTATGCGCCGGGCGACCGCACGAGCTGGCTTACCACGACGCGCTCGGCGCCGTTGATGACGAAGGTGCCGGTGGAGGTCATCATCGGGATGTCGCCGAAGAAGAGCGTCTGCTCCTTGACCTCGCCGGTCTCCTTCACCTCCAGCTCGACCGTGACGTAGAGCGGCGCTTCGTAGGTGACCTCGCGAGCGCGGCACTCTTCCTCGGAGTAGCGGGGCTCGCGGAACAGGTGCGTTCCGAAGCGCAGTTCGAAGCGGTTGCCGGTGACGTCCTGCACGGGGTTGATCTCGTCCAGCACTTCGCGGATGCCGGTCGTCTTGAGAGCCTCGAACGATTCGAGTTGGATGTTGACGAGGTTGGACGGCTCCAATACCTGATGCGTACGTGCGTACGACTTGACGGGATGCATGGGGGCGCGGTTGACACGGGGCATGAGCGACGTCATTGCTGGCTAGAACCTCCTCGCAGCGCACGACCTGCGGATGCTCAAGAGACACGGAAAGAGGCCCGGCGGATATGCAACGCCAGACCTCTGCGATAAGGCTTTAGGGGTTTCGGGGCTTCTGATGCTCAGGCGCGAAAAACAGCATCTGATACGTCCGACTAACACTAGCAGACTTGTTGGGGCATGTCAAGCCCGGCCCTCAGGGGCGCGCCGGCGCCGGTCCGGAGCGACCTTCGCCGTACTCGTCAGTTGAGCCGCTCGAATATGGTCGAGACACCCTGTCCCCCGCCGACGCACATGGTCACGAGGCCGAAATGCCCGTCCGTGCGCGTCAACTCCTCCATCAGCTTGACCGTCATGATCGCGCCGGTCGCCCCGACCGGGTGACCGAGCGATATCCCGCTTCCGTTCACGTTCGTCCGCTCGAAGTCCATGTCCAACTCGCGCATCACGTAGAGCGCCTGCGCGGCGAACGCCTCGTTCAGCTCGACGACGTCGAGGTCGGTTATCGCCATCCCTGTCTTTTCGAGCACCTTGCGGGTGGACGGCACCGGCCCGACCCCCATCACCGAAGGGTCGACGCCGGAGACGCCCCGCCCTACCCAGCGCAGGCGCGGCGTCAATCCTTCCGCCTCGGCGCGCTCCCGTGACATAACGACGACTGCGGCGGCGCCATCGTTGATGCCGGCGGAGTTGCCAGCCGTGACCGTGCCGCCCTCCTTGAACACGGGACGCAGCTTGGCCAGTCCTTCCAGCGTCGTGTCCGCGCGCGGGTGCTCGTCCTGCGTGACCGTCACGGGGTCCCCGCGCCGTTGCGGGACGCTCACCGGGGCGATCTGGGCGTCGAAGTAGCCTTCCGTCTGTGCGTTGACGGCGCGCTGGTGGCTGCTCACGGCCAACTCGTCCTGCGCTTCCCGGCTCACCTCGAAGCGCTCTGCCACGTTCTCCGCCGTGACGCCCATGTGGTAGTCGTAGATGGGGCAACTCAGGCCCAACGTGAGGCCATCCGTCACGCTGTAGTCGCCCATGCGCGGTCCCTCGAACCGGACGCCCCGCATGAGATAGGGCACGCGGCTCATGCTGTCGGCGCCTCCTGCCACGACTACCTCTGACTCGCCGGTGGCGATGGCCTGCACCGCCAGGTTGATGGCCTCGAGCCCGGACGAGCACGCACGGTTCACGGTCATGGCCGGGATGTGCTCAGGCAGCCCGGCCTTCAGCATGGCGCGCCGGGCGGTGTAGCCGGTCTCGTCTGCCTGCAGGACGTTGCCCATGATCACCTCGTCGACGTCCTCCGGGCGTATGCCCGCGCGTTCGACGGCGGCCCTGATCGCGACAGCCCCCAAGTCCGATGCCAGGATGTCCTTGAAAGCGCCTCCGAACCGCCCTACCGGCGTCCGCGCGCCGCCTACGATGACCACGTCCTGCATGAGATCCACTCTCCAGCTGGTGCTGCGCGGATTGTCCGTGCGTGGTTCGCGATGTGTCAAACCGCGCTGCGCTAGTACCGGACCAGCGCGACCACATCGTGGCCGGGCAAACGGGCCCGTCCGTTCAGCGCGGTGAGTTCGATGAGCGTGACGATCCCGGCCACGTTTGCTCCCGCCTGCCGCACGAGCTCTACCGCGGCTGCCATCGTGCCGCCCGTAGCCAGCACGTCGTCGACCAGCAGCACGTTGTCGTTGGGCTGCAGGCCGTCCTGGTGGAGCTCTATGGCCGCGTCGCCATACTCCAACTCGTATTGGGCGGAGAACGTCTCGTGGGGCAGCTTGCCCGCCTTCCGCATGGGAACGAACCCCGCACCCAGTTCCACCGCCAGGGGCGCGCCGATGACGAACCCCCGCGCCTCTATCGCCGCGACGCGGTCGATGCGCTGCTGCCGGAACGGCGCGGCGAGGTCGTGCACCACCGCCTGCAACGCCTTCCCGTCGCCCAGCAGCGGCGTGATGTCCCGGAAGAGGATGCCGGGCTGCGGGAAGTCCGGTATGGCCCGGATGAGACCTGCGTAGTGCGTTGTCATCCCTCTCTCCTGTCCAGGGATAGGCCAAGGGCAAGGGCAATCAATATAGCATCCGCGCAGGTGTGCCCCACCTTGTGCCTGGGAGCGGGGCGGCGGCCGGAGCGCGCTCGCTCGCGGGAGCGCCCGCGCCGGGCGCTGTGCTACAATCTCTCAGCGCTCCGGCGTAGCCACGAGGAAGGTCGAACCTCGTGGACATCTCTCAGACCGACAGAAAGGCAGGTCTCATGGTACAGATACAGTCCGACGCGCCCCGGGAGGTTGCGCCTCAGGGGGACGAGTCGCTCAGCATGCGAGCGCTGCTGGAGGCAGGAGTCCACTTTGGTCATCAGACGCACAGGTGGAATCCCCGGATGCGGCGCTTCATTTTTGCCCAGCGCAACGGGATCCACATCGTGGACCTCCAGCAAACGATGGAACTGCTGGAACAGGCGTGCGCGTTTGCCACGGAGGTTGCCGCCGCCGGCAAGCGCATCCTCATGGTGGGGACCAAGAAGCAGGCACAGGAGTCCGTCAAGGAAGAAGCCATCCGCGCGGGGCAGTACTACATAAACCAGCGCTGGCTCGGAGGCACCATCACCAACTTCGCCACCATCCAGACGCGTATAGACCACCTGGTGAACCTGGAGGAGCGCAAGGCCCGCGGCGAGTTCAACCGCCTCCTGAAGAAGGAAGCACTGAAACTGGACGCGAGGATCGAGAAGCTCAACCGCTACCTCGGCGGCATCAAGGACATGACCTCCCTCCCCGGCGCGCTCTTCATAGTGGACGTTGGCCGCGAGAACATCGCCGTTGCCGAGGCCCGACGCGCAGGTATCCCCATCATTGCCCTCGTCGATACAGACTGCGATCCGACGCAGATCGACTGGCCGATCCCCGGCAACGACGACGCGATACGTTCCATCCGGCTCATCTCCGGCCACATCGCCCGCTCCGCACAGGCGGGCCATAACGAGTGGCTCGGGTCCCGCGGCGGCTACAGTCAGGTCGTGGACGAACCGGTGGAGCCGGAACCCGTCATAGAGGACGATGCGGAGACGGTACCCGCGGAGGACGGCGCAGATCCGGACGCCATGACTCTCGAAGACGCAGACATCCCACCCGCAGACGTCGCGCAGGACGAAGAACAAGAGTAAGCACTCCATCCAGAAGCGAGGTAACAGTGCAGGTTTCCACTGAGATGATCCGCGAGCTCCGCGAGCGCACCGGGGCTGGCATCATGGACTCCAAGCGCGCGCTCGAAGCGGCTGACGGCGACATCGACCAGGCTGAGCAGGCCCTGCGCGAAAAGGGCATCGCCAGGGCGGCTTCCAAGTCCGACCGGGCGACTGCGGAGGGGGTGATAGACGCCTACATCCACGCAGGCAGCCGCATCGGCGCGATGGTAGAACTCAACTGCGAGACTGACTTTGTGGGCAGGACGCCGGAGTTCCGCGACCTCGCCCACAACATCGCGATGCAGGTCGCCGCCATGGCCCCGCTGTATCTGGACGAGGCCGACCTGCCCGAGGACGAGGAGGGCAAACCCGAGGAGGTCTGCCTGCTGAGGCAGTCCTTCATCAAGGACCCGGGCAAGACCATCGGGGACCTGATCATGGACGTGCGGGCCAAGGTGGGCGAGAACATCCGGGTCGGGCGTTTCGCCCGTTTCGGCCTGGGGCAGTAGCGCGGAGCCCTGCCTGTGCCTGCAAACGCCGCATACCGCAGGGTGGTGCTCAAGCTGAGCGGCGAGTCGCTGCGCGGACGGTCGTCCGACGGCATCGACTGGTCCGTCCTGGGATACCTTGCCGGGGAAGTGAAGCAGGCGATCGAACTGGGAGTGGAACTCTCGCTCGTCATCGGTGGCGGGAACATCTGGCGCGGCGTATCGGCAGAGCGGCACGGCATGGACAGGGCCACCGCCGACTATGCAGGGATGCTGGCGACGCTCATAAACGCGCTTGCCATGCAGGACGCTCTGGAGCGCGCGGGCGTCATCACGCGAACGCAGTCCGCGCTGGAGATACGCGCCGTCGCGGAGCCCTATATCTACCGCCGTGCGCTCCGCCACCTGGAGAAGGGGCGGGTGGTCATCTTCGCCGCAGGGACCGGCAGCCCGTATATGACCACCGACACCACGGCCGCACTGCGCGCCGTAGAGATGAACGCGGACATGCTGCTGATGGCGAAGAACAACGTGGACGGCGTCTACGATGCTGACCCCAGTGTCGAACCGAATGCCCGGAAGTTCGAGCACGTGGGCTACATGGACCTGCTCAATCGCCAGTTGGAAGTGATGGACTACACGGCGCTCTCACTCTGCATGGAGAACAACTTGCCTATACGCGTGTTCGACGTGTTCAATCAGGGCTCCATTCAGCGCATCCTTGCCGGTGAGCACGTGGGCACGCTGGTGAGCGCTCACGCAGTGACCGTCTGATCCCGGCAGGGCAAGCGGAAGAGGCTCCTACCATGGCAGACACGAACGAAGAGGTTGAACTCATCCTGATGGACGCGGCGGAGCGGATGGACAAGTCCGTTGAAGTGCTCCGCCATGAGGCCGACACCATCCGCACGGGACGCGCCAACGTCGCGATGCTGGACTCCGTCCGGGTGGAACTCTACGGAACAGCCATGCCGCTCAACCAGGTTGCCACCGTCAACGCGCCGGACGCGCGCCTCCTCGTCGTGCAGCCGTTCGACAGGTCGACGCTGGGTACCATCGAGAAAGAGCTGATGCGCGCTGACCTGGGCCTGACGCCCAGCAACGACGGCACCGTGATACGCCTGCCCATCCCCATGATGACCCAGGAGCGACGGCAGGAGATGGTGAGGCGCCTGCACCGGCTCCGCGAGGACGCCCACGTCGCCATCCGGAACGTCCGCCGTGACGCGCTCGACCATCTGCGCGGCCTGGAGAAGAACAAGGAGATCTCCCAGGACGAACTCCGCCGCGAGCAGGACCAGCTCCAGAAGATCACGGACGAGCACATCGTCAGGGCGGACCAGGTGAATGACAAGAAAGAAGCCGAGTTGATGGAGGTCTAGGCCGCTCATGGCGCGCGCCGCACCCGAGAGGAGCGCATCGCTTCACGCAGACCCCGGCGCCCCCAGGCACGTCGCCATCATCATGGACGGCAATGGCCGGTGGGCGAGTGAACGCGGGTTGCCACGACTCGCCGGTCATCGGGCGGGCGCTGACAACCTCCAGAGGGTCCTCCGGACGCTCGACTCTTCAGGCGTCGGCTTCGTGACCCTGTACGCTTTCTCCACCGAGAACTGGAACAGGCCAACCGCGGAGGTCAATGGCCTCCTCGAACTGATGCGGTCCGTCATCGGCGACTGTGTGGAAGAGTTGCACCAGCGCAAGGTGCGGATCCGCCATCTGGGAGAGCTCGACAACATCCCGGCGAGCCTCGCCGATGCCACCCGCGAAGCGGTGGAGCGGACCGCCCGCAACACCGGCCTCAATCTCTGCGTGGCCTTCGACTATGGCGGCCGCTCGGAGGTGGTCCGCGCGGTCCGCCGCATCGTTGCCTCGGGCGTCTCCGAGGACGAGGTCACGGAACAGCTCATCCGCGACAACCTCTATCTCCCGGACGTGCCTGACCCCGACCTCATCATCCGAACCGCCGGAGAGCAGCGCCTCAGCAACTTCCTCATCTGGCAGGCGGCCTACAGCGAGTACTACCAGACGCCCGCCTATTGGCCCGACTTCGACGACGTGGAGGTTGAGCGCGCGCTCAACGAGTTCAAGCGCCGCCGCCGGCGGTTCGGCGCTCTCCCCGAGGAGTGATGAGCGTCCTCCCGCGGAGCGAGCTGTTCCTCCGCGTCGTAAGCGCGGCGGTCGGCCTTCCGCTCCTCTTCCTTGTCCTCTGGGCCGGAGGACCCACCTTCGCAGCCGTTGCTGTCGTCGCGGCGCTCATCGCACTCCGGGAACTGCTGGACCTGCTGCGCCGCGCCCGTTCCATGCGCGGAGGAGGTCCCGTGCTGCTGGACGGCGCTCGCGCTCTGGCCGGCGTCGCCTACGTCGTCATCCCGTTCGCGGCGCTGGTGCTCATGCGGCTGGACGAAGCCGGTCTGCAGTGGACGGTGCTGGCCTTCCTCGTGACGTTCGCGACCGACACGAGCGCCTACGCTGTCGGCAGGGCGGTGGGCCGGCGAAGGCTTGCCCCGTCCGTTTCACCGGGCAAGACATGGGAGGGCGCGATCGGCGGGCTGGCCGGCGCGGCTGCGGCGTCCGCCGCGCTCGTGGTGCTCCTGGACGGCATCGAAAGCCATCTCGCGCTCGCGGCTGCGCTAGGGGTGGGCATCGGCATCGTGGCGCAGGCAGGCGACCTCCTGGAATCGAAGATCAAGCGCATGGCGGACGCGAAAGACTCCGGGCGTCTCATCCCCGGCCACGGGGGCCTGCTCGACCGTTTGGACAGCCTTCTCCCGGTGTTTCCGCTCGCCTACTATGCATCGAGGGCATGGTGAGAAGCATATGAACGGACGACGTGCGGCCCTGGGCGTACTGGCACTCCTCTTCCTGGCAGGAACGCTCTCATGTGGGGGAAGCAGTGACATCGAGAAGGGCAAGCAGGTGTTCGACGCCAACTGCGCGACCTGCCACGGCGCTGGCGCGCTGGGCACTGGGACCGGCCCTCCGCTTGTCCACGGGCTCTACGTGCCGGGACACCACAACGACGACTCGATCCGCCGCGCGGTGCGCGATGGAGTTCCCTCTCATCACTGGTTCTTCGGGGACATGCCGCCTATAGTGGGGGTCTCCGACGAGGAGTTGGAGCAGGTCATCGCCTACGTACGCGAACGACAGCGTGAAGGCGGCATCTACTGAAGGCGAATGACAGCCACGTCATGAAGAACATCGTCGTACTCGGCTCAACCGGCTCCATCGGCACACAGACGCTGGACGTGGTGCGCGCGCTGCCGGATGACTTCCGCGTCGCGGGGCTGTCGGCGGGGCGCAACCTCGACCTGCTCGCCGAACAGGTCGCCGAGTTCCAGCCACGCATGGTCTGGTCTGAGGAAGGGCGCGACAGCGTCGACGGCGCTGCGCTCGTCCCGCCGGAGGAGATGGTCACGGAACCGGACGTCGACCTCGTGATGGTCGCGACGACGGGTCGCGCGGGACTCGTGCCGACGCTGAACGCGCTCCGGGCGGGCAAGGCGGTTGCGCTCTCCAACAAAGAGGTCGTCGTCATGGCCGGGGAGCTGGTGACGCGTGTTGCCGCCGAGCATGGCGCGCCGCTGCTGCCCGTCGACAGCGAGCCCTCCGCCATCTGGCAGTGCATGCGCGGCGAGGACGAGCCGGTGCGCAGGCTCATCATCACCGCGTCCGGCGGCCCTTTCCGGACGCGCCGGCTGGAGGAGATAGCCGGCGTCACCCCTGCCGAGGCGCTCGTGCATCCCACCTGGGTCATGGGGCGCAAGATCACCATCGACTCCTCCACGCTGATGAACAAGGGCTTCGAGGTCATCGAGAGCCGCTGGCTCTTCGACATCCCGTTCGACCGCATAGAGGTCGTCGTACACCCCCAGAGCGTCATCCACTCGATGATCGAATGCGCCGACGGTTCGGTGAAGGCGCAGATGGGGCCGCCGGACATGCGGCTGCCCATCCAGGCGGCTCTCGCCTGGCCTGCGCGTCTCGACAACGGCAAACTCCCGCGCTACGACCCGCTCGCGTGGCCGTCGCTCACTTTCGAGCCGCTGGACCCCGCGCGCTATCCCTGCTTCGCGACCGCGGTGCAAGCGGGACGCCGGGAACAGACCTACCCGGCCGTGCTCAGCGCCGCCGACGAGGAAGCCGTCCACTACTTCCTGGACGGACGCATCGGCTTCGGCGACATACACCGCGTCGTGGAGAGCGTGCTTGACCGGCACGAGCCGTTCGACGCCTCGACGCCCGAGGCGGTGCTCGAGGCCGACCGATGGGCGCGCCGAGAGGCTGCGGCTACCGCTGGCTTCGGCTAGCGCAACTGAGCCCGCGGCATGACCATCCTCCTCTTCCTCGCCGTTCTCGGTCTGCTCGTCATCGTGCACGAGCTGGGGCACTTCGCCGCTGCGAAGCTGGCCAGGGTGCACGTCCTGGAGTTCGGTATCGGGATGCCCCCCCGCGTATTCGGTTTCACGCGCGGCGGGACCACCTACTCGCTCAACCTGCTGCCGATCGGAGGCTTCGTGCGGATGCTCGGCGAGGAGGACCCCACAGCGCCAGCGAGTTTCGCCGGCAAGAGTGCGTGGCAACGGCTGGTCATCCTCGGCGCAGGCTCAGCGATGAACGCCGTGCTTCCCGTAATCCTGCTCACGGTCGTCTTCATGACCCCACAGCCCGTGCCCGTGACCGACGTGGCCGTGCTGAGCGTCGCGCCCGGGTCGCCCGCGGAGCAGGCGGGAGTCATGCCCGGCGATCTCGTCCGGGAGGCGGACGGCAGGAGCATCGACAACTCGTCGGACCTGTTCATCGCCATCAACCGCAGACTGGGCGCCGACACCGCATGGACGGTCGAGCGGCGCGGACGGCTCGTCGGGCTGCGCATACCGGAGGCGCGAGTCGACCCGCCTGAAGGGCAGGGCGCGGTCGGCATCCTGCTCACCGACGCCCGGCTCGCCGTAGCGTCCGTGGCTTCCGGTTCGACGGCTGCGCGGAGCGGCCTGTTTCCCGGCGACCTGCTCCTGTCGGTCGGAGGCAGGCGTGTGCTGAACGAAGACAGCCCGCAGACCGCCCTTACCGCTGCCCTGGAAGCTTCACCCGGAGAGCCGTTGCAGGTGGAGGTGCTGCGGCAGGGCCGCATAGTGACGTTGGAGTTGCCCCCGGACGAGGATGCACTCGACGGACTGGCCGTCAACGTCTATCCGGAAGAGACGCGCTCCATGGGGCCGCTGACCGCGTTCCGCGCGAGTTTCGTCCAGATCGGCGAGGTCCTCCTGCTCTTCCGCAACGAGATCTCGCGGTGGATAGCGGGCGCATCGTCGGTTCAGGTCGCCGGACCCATCGGCATCGCGCAGATAACCGGCGACGTGGCCGAGGCCGGCATCAGCCCGCTGGTCCTGTGGACGGCGCTGCTCTCCATCAACCTCGCCATCATCAATCTCATCCCCTTCCCCGCGCTGGACGGGGGGCGCATCGCGTTCGTGCTGGTGGAGATCGCTCGCGGGGGACGGCGCCTTGCCCCGGAGAAGGAGCGCTTCGTCCATGCCGCGGGGTTCGTGATGCTCATCGCCGCGATCGTCATGATCTCCGTGAACGACATCCAGCGCCTGTTCGCGTGAGCGCCCGCACTCCTTCTCTTCAGGAGAGGGAGTAAGGCTGCCTGCAACGCGCCCGACATGAGGCGACAGCAACTCAACAGGCATCCGACGCAGTCCGACATAATTCCGACAGTTATCCGACAGTTTCCGACAGGCCCTTCACTCCTGAACTGAAGGCTGCCAGGAGTGAGATGCCGATCGTTCTCCGCAAAGGTGTCGAATTGTGTCGCTTTCGGGCGGAAGGACTTCGCGGCCCAGACCCCGCCAAGCACCAGCGTAGCGTACGGGCAGGCGTTCGAGTAAGTGGCGGGTGTCACATCTTCGGCCGGGTGTATCATGGTTGGCAGCAACCCAAGGGGGGCCGGAAATGGCACGCCGCGTAACCAAGCCTGTGTGGGTGGGAGACGTGAAGGTCGGCGGGGACGCTCCCGTCAGCGTTCAGTCCATGACCAAGACCGACACCCGTGACGTCGAGGCCACAGTCGCACAGATACACGGCCTCGAGGAGGTCGGCTGCGAGATTATCCGCTGCGCCGTTCCGGACATGGAGGCCGCGCAGGCCCTGGGCGCCATCAAGCGCCAGGTGTCCATCCCCATCGTCGCGGACATCCACTTCCACTACCAGCTCGCGCTGGAAGCCCTCAACCAGGGCGTGGACTGCCTGCGGCTCAACCCCGGCAATATCCGCGATGCGGAGAAGGTGCGCACGGTCGTGCGCGAGGCGAAAGCCCGGCAGATACCCATCCGCATCGGCGTCAATTTCGGCAGCCTGCCCCCGGTCGGCGCAATCGGCGTGACGCGCGGCCAGCACCGCCACGTCGACGGCGTCAACCGTCTCGTCAAGGGCTCGTCGGCGTCGGGTGACGGAGAGGAAGCCTCCGTCGTCGACCACATGGTCGCGACCGGGCTCTGGGAGATCCAGCTCCTCGAGGACCTCGACTTCGATCTCATCAAGATCTCGCTCAAGGCTTACGACATCGACACCACCGTCGAGGCGTACCGCAAGCTCGCGAAGATGGTGCCGTACCCCTTCCACCTCGGGATCACCGAGGCCGGCACCGCTCGCTCCGGCTCCATACGCAGCGCCATCGGCCTCGGCACGCTGCTCTACGACGGGATCGGCGACACGATCCGCGTTTCGCTGAGCGACGACTCCCGCGAGGAGGTGGAGGTCGGCTACGAGATACTCAAGGCCCTGGACCTCCGCAAGAAGGGCGTCCAGATGGTTGCCTGTCCTTCCTGCGGGCGCGCCGACGTGGACATCCGCAAGCTCGCCAACACCGTGGACCAGATGCTCAAGGGCATGGACACCTCGGTGAAGGTCGCGGTGATGGGTTGCGAGGTGAACGGCCCCGGTGAGGCGAAGGACGCGGACGTCGGCATCGCGGCGGGTAACGGGCGCGCCATCATCTTCCGCAAGGGGCAGAAGGCGCGCATCGTCGAGGAAGCGGACATGCTCGACGCGCTGCTCGAAGAGGTCGAGACTGTTGCCGCTGCCGTAGGGGAGTAGGTCCCTCCGCTACGCCCCCGTGTTGCCCCACCTGTCGTAGAACGTCACCTCGGAAACCGGCTTGCGCCGGCTGCCTCCCAGGTGGTCGGGCGGCTGCGGGTAGCCGATCGGGACCAGCGCCATCGCTCCCCAGTCGTCCGGCACGCCGAGCAGTTCAGCCACGTCCTCGTAGCAGTGCTGCCAGATCGTCGTGAGGCGCGTGCCGATGCCGTGCGCCGCCGCTGCCAGCATGAGGTTCTGGACCGCCGGGTAGATGGATGCCCCGCGGTACCATTCGGCCCCGCGCATCTCCCACAGCTCCACGCACACCATCACGAGGACCGGCACGTCCTCCATGCCGACGCTGAAGTGGACAGGCACCTCTCCGGCGTCCCTGCCAGGGGCTCCGCCCGACGCGCGGTGCTGGCCCTCCCGGTACAGCTCGCCGAGCCGGCGCTTGACCTCGCGGTCGCGGACCACGATGAACCGCCACGGCTGGCGGTTGCTGCCGCTGGGCGCACGCGTCGCCGCCTGCAGTATCTGGTGCAGGACGCCGTCCGGTACCGGGTCGGGCTTGTAGTAGGCGGTGCCTCGCTGGCTGCGGACGACGTCGAAGAAGTCAGGCATGTTGCGCCTCCCCTGAGAGTTGCGGTTGTCCGGATTCTACCCTGTAGCAGGGGCACGCAAGAGGCCCGAACGACATGACGCAGGACGGCAGCACACCTCAGGCGTGCTGCCGTCCTGCGTACGCATTCTCGTGCCGATGCCAGCGCGGGTGTGCCGGCGACGCCCGTCTTCGACGCTACTTCGCCTTCACCACGAACGTGCCGCCAATCTTGTCGTGCAGGCCCTGTCGCTTCTCGTCGAACAGGATCATGATGACGATGATGACGACGACGGCAATCCCCACGAGTTGGCCGATGCTTGCGCCTACCACAACGGTGAGGAGGGCGCCCACCGCTCGCGCGATGACCTCTCTGATGAGAACGGGGCCGGCTCCGGCCTTGTTGCCGTTCCCGTCCACTACGCGCATGCCGAGCGCCATCTTGCCCAGCGTAGCGCCGAAGGCGACGGTGAGGATGACGAAATAGGCCACCACGATGAGTGCCTGGATGAGGTTGTCGATCCTGGAGAATTCACCCTCCTCAGTGAGAGCGAATTCGATGATCCCGATCGCAGTCAGGATCCCGAGGATAACGGCCAGGATGATGAAGTCGATCACGAATGCGATGAAACGTTGCAGGCGGCTTGCGTACTCCATGGCGGCTCCTTCTCTCTTCCGTAGCGGATCGCGTTGGTTCCAGAACGCGTGGTGATGGCGCCTATCGCGCCTTCACCACGAATGTTCCTCCTATCTTGTCGTGCCAGCCTTGCCGCTTACCGTCGAACAGGATCCAGATGAAGCCCAGCAGAAAGACAATGGCTGAGACGATCTTCCCGATGGTCTCCCTGATGAGCACCCTGAAGAACCCCGCCTTCTGGCCGCCCTCTTCGACCACCCTCATTCCGAGCGCCATCTTGCCCAGCGTGGCGCCGAATGCGGCAGTAAGCAGGATGAAGTAGCCGAAGCTGATGACGGCTTCCAGGGCTTGGTCCGTGGTGGTGGGATCGCCAAGGTCGATGAGGCCGACTGCATCCAGGACGCCGATGACCACCGAGATAACGACGGCATCCACGATGAACGCCGCGAGGCGTTGCAGGGGGCCAGCGTACTCCATCGTCCGGCTCCTCCTGACCGAACAGGCCAGCGTGAGCGTAGCACAGGGCTGAACGGACATGTCACCCTTGACATGTGCGCGATTCAAGCAGGAAACGCCCTGTTGCGGGGCGCTGGAAGAGGAAGGTTGGTAGCGGGGCCAGGACTCGAACCTGGGACCTTCGGGTTATGAGCCCGACGAGCTAGCCGCTGCTCCACCCCGCACCGATCCCTGACGCGGCTCTCTCTGGAAGAGAGGCCAGCGGCGGTGATGCCTTTGCGCGCTGGAGAAGGTTGGTAGCGGGGCCAGGACTCGAACCTGGGACCTTCGGGTTATGAGCCCG